>SVKK01000039.1 GCA_015068425.1 Oscillospiraceae bacterium
ACAGCAACTCAAGCGCGTGGCCCTGGACATGCTCCAGCAGCGGGGGCTTTCCCCGGAAGGCTTTATAAGGCGGCTGGGCCTGCGCTGACAAGTTAATACAAAGCATTTCTCTTTTCAGTTTTGAGCGGGTCTTGACAAAAACCGCCCCCGTATAAGCACAGCGGGAGCGCGCGGCCCGATGTGGATAGATTTTATCAACATTTTTTTAAACTGAAAGGAGAATTTTAATTATGGGTGACAATTCCGATTTTGCCTCCGGCTATTCTCTCGGCAGATCTGAGGGCAGCTGCAACAATGGCGGCGGCTTCGGCGGCATGTGGGGGGATGGTCTGTGGGCCATTATTATTCTGGCTATGCTGGGCTTCGGCGGAGGCTGGGGCGGCTTTGGTGGCTCCGGCGGCGGTGGCTTCGTCAACGGCGCACTGACCCGCGCCGAGCTTTATGACGGCTTCGCCATGCAGAACATTGACGGCGCGGTCCGTGGCGTGCAGCAGGGCATCTGCGACAGCACCTATGCCCTCAACAATGCCATCAACTCCGGCTTCTACGGCGTTGACCGCAGCATCTGCGACATCGGCCACCAGATATCTGACTGCTGCTGCACTACCAACAGAAACATTGACTCTGTCAAGTATGACATGGCCACTGGTTTCTGTAATCTCAGCAACACCATTCAGAACACCACAAGAGACATCATCGACAACCAGAACGCAAATTACAGAGGTCTGATGGACTTCATGGTTAATAACCAGCTCCAGGCTCTCAGAGACGAGAACCAGACTCTCAAGTTTGCGGCATCTCAGGCAAACCAGAACGCATTTATTACGGCAAATCAGGAGGCCCAGACCGCAGAACTCATCCGCAGACTGGGCAGAGACTGCCCTGTCCCCGCCTTTGTCGTTCCTAACCCCAACTGCTGCTACGGCAATCCCACGGGCGTGGGCTACGGCTACAACGGCAGCTCCGGCTGCGGCTGTGGCTGCGGCTGCTGAGAGCTATGAATTCGGGGAGGGCCTGCGCCCTCCCCTGAGAAAGGAGAATTATTATGAATTGTTGCAGTAATTGTTCCGAATGCCCTTACAAAGTCGTTGTGTCAACCGCAGCGTTGACCGGTGGCGTGCTCGTGCTCACCTTGCCCGATACCCAGCGATATTCTAACGGCTGCAAATATTGCTTTATCCTTGGCACAGCGTTGCCTGCAGGCATTCCTATAGACACGCCCGTGTCTGTTGTCGTGGGCGACGGAACGGTTCAGTTTCCCTTGCTCACTCGCTGCGGCGCACCTGTTGTCGCGCAGCAGCTTAGTTCTCGTCAGCGGTATCCCTTTAGAGTTGCCACTACAGCAGTTGGAGGCAATCTTATTATTCTGCGCTGCCTGCCTGACGTTGATCGCGTTGCTCTTGCCGCACTTAACGATGCAGTCGCAGCTGCCGCAGGAGGTGACGGCGCATGAATGCTATGATGAAGGTCAGGATGCTCGGTGGCGACGGCGATCGTGGCCGAGAGCGGGGGAGAGAGTACACCCGCAGCGAAGGCCGGGGCGGGGACTACCGCTCCGAGTACGACAGGGAGCATGAGCCCATGCGCTCTGCATATGAGCCTATTGAGGATCGCTTCAGAGACCGCAGCGGCCGGGAGCACTACGATAATGGACGCTTCGCCCCCATGCGCTCCGCCTACGAAGGCGGCAGCTCCGGCACCTACGGCGGCGGGTACGACAGCCCCCGCATGGGTGACGATGAGGAAGAATACCGCCGAAAGTGGACCATTATTGAAAACAGGAACGCGCCTATGCGCTCTCAAGGAGAATGGCCTGCACCCCAGTACAGGGGTGAGATGAACGATGATGGCATGCGCAGGATCTACGGCTTCGGCATGATGGCCGGGGACCGTGGCCCGCAGGCCAATTATCAGGGGCCCAGCCGTGAGGCCGAGATGGGCTGGCGCGGAGGCGCTGCCGAGCGTGGCTACTCCCAGTCTCAGATGATCCCGCCCATGACGCGCGAAATGGCTGAGGAATGGATGGCCTCTATCAAGAACGAGGACGGCACTGTGGGCCCGCACTGGACGCTTGAGCAGGTCAAACAGCTGATGCAGCAGAAAGGTATTCAGGGAGACCCTATTCACGTATGGGTTGGAATGAACGCAGAGTTTTCGGATATGTACATGGTAAATAAAAAATATGGCGTAGACCGGCCTGAATACTATCTTGATGCAGCAATTGCTCGATGGCTTAATGATAAGGATGCCGTTAAAAACAAAGAATCAGCTTACTATCTTTATGTCGTAAGGCATTAAGAGAGAAGCCGCAGACAAGATCCTGCGGCTTCTTTTGCTTGTGTCGTAATTTTGCGTCATGTATTTATATGTATCTTGGTATATCTACACTAAATCAAGCCTTTTAAGCAGGGTGTCCGGAGTTCGAATCTCCGCTGGAGCACCAAGGAAAACCCCTTGAAAACACTGTGTTTTCAAGGGGTTTGAGCTTTTTATAATATTTTTGCGCCGCGCAAACTTTTACATATTTTAGCGTATTTTTACACATAAAGTGTCGTAATTCTGCGTCAAAAATAAGCGGCACAAAAAGTCATTTTTCCTGAGACAGATACTGATTGAGAGCAGCGGCGGCGCGCTCTCTTTTGTTCTTTCGGATATGGGTATACACATCCTTGGTAGTGACTATGGATTTGTGGCCGAGCATGGTCTTGGCGGCCATCTCATCTATACCGGCATCGTCCAGCATTGAGGCGTAGGCGTGGCGGAATTGATGCGGCGTCATGTAGGCTTTATAGTCCACGTTCCAGTATGTGCTGCCGTCAGCCTTGGTTTTCTTCTCCTTGACCTGCTCACCCTGCCCGATAGACGTGCAATACTTCCCCCACTCTTTCCGGAACTGCGTCTTGCTCAGGGGCTTATCTCCGCCGAAGATGTAACCGCTGCCACCATCGGGAAGAACAGCGGCAAGCTTGTCCAGAAGATCCACGTCGCGGACGCCGGCGGGAGTCTTAGTGCGGTCTACCACTATGGGTTGGTTGCTCTCATAGACTATCTCGCGGCGGATATGGATAAGGGCATCCTCTCTGTCTATGTCATCCCAGCGGAGAGCCAGCAGCTCTGCCCGGCGCAGGCCGGTGTAAAGCAGGAACCAGGCGAAGAGAGACATGGGATCATCTGCCGAGGGAACAATGTTGATAAGCTGCTCATCCTCCGGTGGCTCCCGGCGGGCAGCCGGCAGACCCTTGGGCAGCTTCACGGCAGAGACCGGATTATACTTGATGGAGCTGCCGGGCTGGGCAATGCAATGATTGAAAATCATATTGAGCATATCCCGGTGCAGCTGCACAGAGCGGCGAGAAAAGCCCTGGTCTGCCATCTTCCGGATGAATGCGGAGACCTGAGCGGCGGTGATTTCCGAGGCCGGAGTATCACCGAAAAATTCCACTGCTCTGCGGAGCGGGGCAAGGTATGTGCCGTGGGCATTGGGCGTGACCTGTAGCCGGTGAGCTGTGTCCCACTCGTCGGCCATGAGGCGAAAGGGCTTGCCCTTCTCCGCCTCCTCGGTATAGGCGGCGATCTTCCGCTTTACCTCGGCCTTGGTAACTCCATAGAAGTGCTTACGCTTACCGTTAATTGTAACGGTATCTTCCCATCTTCCATCTTTTCTCTGGTGCATAGGCTATCCCTCAGAACAGGGCCCAGAGCGAATCGGTAGCAGAGAAGACCAGAGCAAGAATGAGCACAACGAAAATCAAAAGAGTTTTCATATTGTTCTCCCGGCGAAGGGCGTTCTTTTCTTTTTCGAGACGAAGAACAAAATCCTTGCGGTCATCCAGCTGCTTGTCCTTAATTGCAACTTGCTCCTTAAGAAACTCGATAGATCGCCGACTGGTGGCAAGCTCGGTCTGCAAGCCGTCGATCTCAAGGTTCTTCATCTGAATGGTATTATCCAGGGTGGCGCGGTCCTTCTCTTCCTCGGTGGTAAGAGACTCAACGTCGATAGGCTTGGAGCTGAGCTCAAGAAACACTCGGGCAAAGGGCTTGACAGTGAGATTGTAATTAAACCCAGAGTCTTCAGAGCCTGCGGCACGGATGCGGCGGATAGTGGCGATGGATGTCTGTTCCCCGGCCTCGGCCATTTTCTGCATGACCTCTGCGTCGCTCATATCCTGAATAACTTCTTTGAGACGGATAACAATTTGCTTGGTGAGTTCTTTCCTTTTCTCTGACTGCATAGTGTTCCCCCTTTAAATTTCAGGGCTGAGCAAAAAAGAAAAGAACTGTCAATCTTTGAAAAGAATTTGAAGATTGATTGATATAACAGTGTCTGCTACTATATGCTCAACCCAAGTGGTTCGGCGGGGAGACTGTTGTGGTGACGGCCCCCGCCGTTACGATAATAATAAACCGTTAAGATATTTGCACGAAAATAATGAAAGGATGTTGCGCCCATGGAAAAGAAATTGAATAAGCCGCATACTATTAACGAGCGTATAGACAGCCCTTTGGGGCTTTTGGGTGTGCCTCCTGATACAAGGCCGCTCGAGCACATGAGCAGGGAGGGAGAAAGATGCTGAGACAGGACAGCGGAGACCGGCACCGACAGGCGGTGAACGGCTATCAGAGCTGCTGCATACTCTGCCCCTGCTACGGCTGCTGCCCCAGACGCAAGGCCATGCTCAGATGCAGGCGCAAGGAAAAGGACATTTTGCAGTAATAAAATTAAATTCACAATATCATAAAGAAAGCTGAAAGTAAAGAAAAAAGGAGAAATAAAGTGGAAAAAGCCAGAAAATATCTCCACGATAAGATAGACAGAGCGGGAGAAAGAGAACTGAGCATCATACTGCTGTGGGCCGACAGCGTTATAAAATAACGTGCGCGGCCCCATTGAAGCTCACACAAAGATAAGATACAATGCAAGTGTACTCCTATGGAACGCCTTTTTTTCGTCTCTATCTTTTCTATCCCCTTTTGTAAAAAGCAAGAAGCCGTCGGCGAGAGCCGGCGGCTTCTTGTTCATTAGAATATTATGTCATAACTGTTTTTGCCGTTATATAATTCCGGATTATCAAAGGCAATAATTCGCAGAGAACCTGTCAGCGATGTAATATTTTCTATATCTACGAAATTTAAGTCAACCTTGCATTTCACAGAAACATTACCAGTTGAATGCGGTGCAACTGCCTCACTGGCTATTATATTAGATACTGCTTCGCCATTAAGTCCAAGTGATTTACATTGGATCGTCAATACATCAGAGGTTTTGTTTGTGACCCTAAAGTAGACCTGTATATCCTCATCATCCTGTTCCGTGTTTAAGTAGGCAATAGAAATTCTTTCATCATCGTAAAACTGAATACCATCAACACCAGAAGTTATCGGATCATTTTCACACGGGATTTGTACGGTGTCTATTGTGACAGAGTAACTACTTTTCCCATCGTAAAAGTTGGTGTCGTTAAAATCGAGGATTTTAAAGTTGCAACTTAGGGAAGAAATATTTTTAAAATCAAAGTATTCTTTATCGTAATTTTTTAAACTCATACTAATAGTGCCGTTACTATTAGGAGATATTTCATCACTCATTATAATGTTATTTGTACTTTCGCCGTTGATAGAAATGCAATTAGACTGGAAGGTCAGTGTTCGCCCGGTTTTATTGTTAACGCGAAAATAAACATTCATTCTGTTTTTTTCTTCTTCTACCTTGTAGAAATATATAGTGCAATTTTCATCATTAAATATTTCTATGAGATTAGCAGTTTGGTTTGCTATAGCAGGCTCACTATTTTCGGTTTGTGCCATATCCGTGCTTGCCATTTGTCCCTGCCCTATTTGAACCTCGGCATATGCGGGGCAGAAAGAAAACAATAAGGTCATAAATAATACCATGGAAATTATTTTTTTCATTTCTTCAACACCTCTACCCTGTAAATTCTCAGCTCTTCCATATCTCTCCCGAACAAGAAAAGGAGACGGACAAGGGGCCATCTCCTTTTTTAAGTCCCGACTTACGGCACGGGCTTTCCGCTTGGGAACGCAGACGAACGAAATCATTCATCATGCACAGACATTATATGCCTGTTGGCTAATAAATATCACAAATGAAAACTCATGTCAATATTATTTGACATGAGTTTATAAAAAATTAAAAGGACAAGGAAATTATTCCTTGTCCTTTTTTGATTTGGAGTATTCCTCAAGAAGGGTGTCCAGAGCCTGCTCTACCATGGGCCAGAACTGAGAGGGCAGGCGCGCCATGGTGGAGATAAAGGCCTCCTCCGCCGCTGTGCGGGAGCCGCCCATCAGCTCGGTAAGATAGGCGTGGATCTGAAGCTCACGGGACATGGGGCGGATCATCTCGCCCTCGCCGGTGCGAAGCCAGAGAGGATCCACGGAGAACTCCCGGCAGATGTCGTTGAGTGTTCGGTCGCTCACATTAGACCCGCCTTTGCAAATAAGAGAAACAAATGAAGCAGACACACCGATTCGCTCCGCAAATGCCGTTTTAGTGAGGCCGCTGTGTTCGACTACCTGGGCAATGCGCTGGTTAATTGTAGACAATAAGTTTCCATCTCCTTTCTTTTTTACCTCTCAGTCACGGCGGAGCCGTGACAGCTCCCCTTAAAAGGGGAGCCTTTGGGCGGTGGTATCCGCCCCTACGACTTGAAAATAACACAGTTGCTTTAATAAGTCAAGAAAAATAATCAAGTCACTTGAAAAAATGAGGTTGACAATTCAAGTCACTTGTGTTATATTTCAAGTGACTTGAGATAAAAATCAAGTCACAGACCGGAGCGGGAGAAGCAAACGGGCCCCACTGCCGTGCGGTGGCAGCGGGACCCATTCCCCGACTCTTACTCCCTTTCAGCAAGCCGTTACCTCCCTAAGTTATAACGTGATGCACTGGAACTGCATTACGGCTGCACAAAAAGGCTTGCTGTGCTATCTCTTCAGCGGCGCGGGACCCGCTTTGTACAGCCCTTCGCTTCAAGCGCCTGGGTAATGAACCCGGGCAGGGAGGCTGGCAAACTCAAAAACTTGGCCAACGCGACCAACTCCTTTCCGCTTGCCTCAAAGGCTGATGAGATAGTAACAAAAAATCCCGCTTCGGTCAACGTAAAAAAATAATGCCGCCCGTGAGCCATACGGACGACATTATTCCCGGATTTTATGTACCAGCATTTGAGCAGTGAGACGCATAAGTGCCTTCATAGGCAGCATCAGCTCCTTTATACAAGGTAAGAGCAGTATATAAAATCCGGGTTTGATTTGTCAAATTTTTTCAACATTACACGGAGGTGAAGAAAATGAGCGAGAAAGAGAAAAACGTGCTTGAGAGCATTGGCGGCAAAATCGAGCAGATGCCGGAGGACATGAGAAGCGGCATGCTGCAGAGGCTCAGCGACGTGGCCACCGGCATGGCGCTGGCGGCACAGGCGCAGGCAAACGCTCCCTCAGAGGACTGAGGGAGCAGACACGGCGGCGATAGGGCAAGAGAGTCAATCCCTCAGTCAGCCTGACGGCTGACAGCTCCCTAAGTGCCCTGCGGGTATTACACAAGGGAGCCTTTAGGCACGGCACTCTGGGTCGGTGCAATTCCGGCGGCTGCCACCAAGAAAGAAACACGGAAGGAGAGATGAAAATGGACTGGACCAAAGAAGTAAGCATAGACGAAATAGCGGCGCAGCTCAAGGCCAAAATATTGGAAGATCAGGTATTGGACGCGCGCTTTGCCGAGTTTGAAGCCAGGAAGAAAGAATTCGAGAGAGTACAGGTCGAGCCTCTGCCTTTCACTGAAAAGGAGCTGGAGGAGAAGCTCAGAATACCGGGGCCGATTTTCGGGGGCACGCCTATCTCCCTCGACGCGGCGGTCAGATGGAAAGAGATTGCGGGAAATCAGCCCATTTTCGCAGACTACCCCAAAACGGCAGAGGAAGCCGCGGAACGGCTGAAGCCGGAGGCTTGCGAGGGATTCAGCCTCCCCTACGGCACAGCTCCCGGCGCGGGAGGCCGCGGCGGACACTGCAGCGGAGAGCAGGACAGGCAGGCCCAAGCATTTCGGACCGGAGCGCTTTTTGGAGAAGCGATGCTCGCTCTGAAGGAGCGGGACAACAGGCGCCAACAGATAAAGGAGCTTCTGGAAAAGGACTATACCTTCATAGACCCCACCAACAATATGGCCGGGAGGATAGCAGACCGGATAGAGTTTTTTTATCAGAAAGAGCTGGAAGCTTGGAAGGATATCTTCAAGGGGATGCTGGCTCCCTTTTTCTACCGGGTATATGTGGAAATCGTGGAAGAGGACAGGGAGCGGGAAAGGCGGCGCGCCGGGGAGAAAAGCCATGCCGAAGGAACCTGAGTTCTGCCGGGATCTGATGGAGGACATACTGAAGTTTACCGGAGGACGGCGGCGCTTGAGCGTGTCAGAGGTGGCGCGGTTCGAGGGCCGGGACCGGCGGACGGTGCAGAGGTGTTACCAGATAGACCCGAAGAAGGGCATTGATGCCCTGGTGCTGGCAAAGAAAATGTGCCAGTGAGCGGGCGGATAATATCCGCCCCTACGAGACACACGGAAAGAGAGAGGAAAAAATGGCAAAGAAAAAGTGCGCAAGGTGCGCCTATGCCACGGGCAAGAGGCTCAGGGATACAGAGTGCAACTACGCATACCACCATAACCGCACCCGCACCATACAGGTGTACGAAATGTGTGGAGTAGACCACCCTACAGAGGAGACGCGGCGGCTTCTGGATCCGCGCAACTGCATGTTTTTCGAGCCGGGGCCCCGGGCGAAGGTAAAGGTGGACAGCGTGGTTTTACCGGGCAGCATACCCCACGCCAAGCCCAAGGCGCCCCGGCACAAGCCGGAGTATGACTGGGCCAAGGCCAGAGATCTTCACGAGGAAGGTGCCAGCGCCTCAGCCATAGCGAAGGCCTTGGGCTGCAGCGAGAGCGCGGTGCATATGTGGCGAAGCAGAGAAGGGCTTTCCAACCCAAAGAATAAACGCAAAAGCTGCTTTGACTGGGAACTGGCCCGGCACATGCTTTCCGAGGGCAGCACCAGCGTCGCCATAGCGGCGGCTCTGGGCTGCAGTGTAAACGCCGTTACCGCGTGGAAGCACAGAGAGGGCCTTGCCCGGCCGGGTATTGACTGGCTGCGGGGTAAAGAGCTGCTGGAGGCCGGAGCCACGCCCCGGCTGATAGCGGAGGAACTGGGCTGCAAGGAACGGACGGTCGAGGACTGGATAAGACGGGAGGGGCTTGCGTGGCAACTTGCACGGGCTGCGCCTGTATCGCAGTAGAACTCTGGCCGAAAAACATGAAGGTGTGCCGCTGCATGAACGTGCTGCGGGGCAAGTGGTTTGGCCGGGTAGTGGGCAATCCCTTCCCGGCGGAGATAGAGACGCCGGCGATACTGCGCCCGGCGTGGTGTGAAGGAAAGGAAGATGAGATGGGAGCAATAGAAAAGATTGAAGCCCAACAGAAGGGCAAGGAACACAGCCCCGCCTGGATGATTGGCGAGCAGCTGAAGAATATTTGCAGAGCAGAACCTCACAGCGAAGAGCTGGTGGACATTGATTTAGATCATAAATCAATGAGCCTTGAGGAATGCGAAAAAAAGCTGAAGGCCTACGCCGACGAGCAGCACAAAAAGAACAAAGGCAACTGCGTATGCGTGAGTCCAGCAGAGGCAGAGAAAATCATCCGCGAGTTTTACGGGCTGGAAGAAACGAGCCGTTGTCCTGCAGAGCCGACAGCCGTACCGCAAAAAAACGGGCAGAGGCTGAATCTTTCGGACTTTCTGTGAGGATGCCGCATGGATAAAAAAATGATTTGCAGCCTTCTGCCGGAAACAGCAGCGGAGCCCCTGACAAGGTGGGCACGTAGAATTGCATGGGAAGATCTGGGCGGGGACTTTACGATTTTCCAAAGGGAAAGAGTGGAGGTCGCGCCAGAAATTGGAATACTAATGGGCCCGGAAGATCGGGAACGAAGAGCCAAAGCAACCCGCAAGGTCTGGGCTGCCAGCTGCCACTGCACTGCATGCGGCGAGGATTTTTTTACCGGCTGGGGCGGGAGCGCGGGCCGGGAGTACGCCATATTTGTGCTGACCGGCGAAGACGGAGCAACATACGACGGATGGTGCGAGGCTGGCATGGACGATGTGCAGATATGGGCGGAAGAAGAAAGGTTTCCTTGCCCATGGTGCAACAAGGAGACGAGGCTCATTCACAGCGGAAAACTGAGAAATGGAAGGACGTATGCTGCGCAGATTGCTTCGGTTGAAAGGATAGGTCCTGCGGGGGAGTACACGGCCCTCGTGTACTGGCTTATGCGGCGGCGGCTTGATGAGTACGGAATCGAGGATGTAAGCATCCGACCCCGTATGGCAGTGGTTCTGGACGCGCGCGGCAACCGCTGGCGCTTTTCTCACAGCAAATTGAGAGAATTTTGCGAGAAACCCACGGATAAATGGGAGCACCGCAACTTCGATGATCCTGAGCAGATGAAGTTTTATTCGTGGGGCTCAGGTCCAGCACGCAATACGGTAGGTGCTTACTGGTATGACGTAGTGCCAGACCTGAGCGGGAGCACAGGGGAAAAAACCGGACTTGCAGAATACGTTAAAGCAGGCGGGGAGTATCCCGCAGTATATCTTGGACTCTGGAAGGCTCACCCGAATGTGGAAAATCTTGTGAAGGCAGGATGGACCAGTTTTATATCCGACGCAGTCGGCAGCAGGGTTTACTCCGCGCTCCAATACGGCGGCCGTGCACTCAGTTGCGATATCGAGGACGTAGATTGGGAGGAACGCAAGCCCAATCGGATGCTGCGCATGGGCAAGCAGGAGTTTCAGATGGCAGCGGCATACCATTGGAACGAGAGGGCAGTGACGGCGTGGATGGACTTTGAACGTCTCTACGGCGCAAGAGCCAGCGCAATAGTTTTTCAGGACTGGACAATAAGGCACGGCCTACAGGACGTTCAGCTTTTACAGGGAATGGAGATTGACGGCTGGGAAGAATTCGACCTGTACAAGGTGATGAGGTATCTGGATAAGCAGGAGAGCCTTCCGCTGCACACCCGGGCCCAAACCTTTATTGACTACCGGGAGATGCTGGACATCCAGTGCGCAGAGGCAGCCCCGGACAACATACTCCTGTGGCCGCCCGATCTGCGCGCCGCGCACGACAGACTGGCAACGAGCATTGAAATAGACAGGAAAGATGAGCTGTCGATTAAATTCAAGGAAATCAAACAGTTATATGCTCCGTTGGAGTGGACGGATGGCGTTTACCGCATCGTTGTTCCCGCAAGCAACAAGGAACTTGTCGAAGAAGGGAACAAGCTCCGACATTGCGTAGGTGGTTACGGCGACAAGCACTGCAACGGTTCACCGGTGTTTTTCGTGCGAAAGTATCGCACACCATTGCGAAGTTATTTTACCCTCAACGAAAATCTCAGCGGAGAGCTACCCAAACGAATACAGTTGCATGGCTACGGCAACGAATGGGCTCATGGCAAGAGACTGAAGATACCGCAGGAGGTCGAGGCCTTTGTTGTTCGTTGGGAGCGGGAAGTTCTTCAGCCCTGGCATATCGAACAGCGAAAGAATCAAAGTCAATCCGAAACAGAGAAAAAGAAAAGGAGGAAAACAAAAGCAGCATGAGCGAAGTTATAGCAACATACCGGGACATCAACTCCATCACGGCGGAAATCCGCACCATCAAGCAGAGCGTGGGCTATCTCCTTCTGAACAGCTACATAGAGCTGGGCCGCCGTCTGGTGGAGGCGAAGGAGCTTCTTCCCCACGGGGAGTGGGGCGCATGGCTGCGTGATGAGGCGGAATTTTCCCAGAGCACAGCCAACAACATGATGAACATTTTCCGGGAGTACGGGGCGGATCAGGCCTCGCTTTTCGGGGAGGCAAAATCCCAAACGCTTGGGAATTTGACTTACTCCAAGGCCGTTGCCCTGCTGCAGGTACCCGCCGAGGAGCGGGAGGAATTTG
>SVKK01000014.1 GCA_015068425.1 Oscillospiraceae bacterium
AAAGAGCCAAGAAATATCCTCTTCTCTGTATGTCCAACCACGGACGCTGGCGCGTACACGCCCAGTGCGACGATATTGTCTGGAACCGCGAGGTTGAGACAATGAAAATCCGCGCCAAGGACGGCTACCAGTATGAGCCCGTGTGGATCAACCCCGTTGAGGCGGAAAAACGCGGCATCGCCCACGGCGACATCGTCAAAATCTTCAACGAGCGCGGCATAGTTCTTGCCGGCGCATATGTCACCGAAAGACTTATGCCTCAGGTTTGCTACATTGACCACGGCAGCCGCCTTGATCCCATCATTCCCGGCTGGCTTGACCGCGGCGGCTGCATAAACTCCATCACCCCCACCGGAATGACCAGTAAAAACTGCACCGGCATGGCCACCAGCGGCTTCCTTGTGGAAGTTGAAAAGGTCAGCGACGAGGAAATGGAACTCTGGAAGCGGGATTATCCCGAAGCTTTCGCCCGCAAGGTTCACCCCGACGCAGGTGTCTGCCTTGACGGCTGGCTCATCGGCGGAGACAAGGAGGGCAACATTATATGAGCAAAGTATTTATAGTTGATATAGCCCGCTGCACCGGCTGCTACAACTGCCAGCTGGTCTGCAAGGACGAGCACTGCGGCAACGACTGGAGCCCCTACGCAAAGCCCCAGCCTATGACCGGCCACTTCTGGGCAAAGGTTGAGCAAAAAACTGTGGGCAGCATACCCAAGGTAAAGGTCAACTACACCCCCACCTTCTGCAACCACTGCAAAAACGCCCCCTGCCTTGCAGCTGCCGAAAATGGCGCTGTTTACCGCAGAGATGACGGTCTTATCATCATTGACCCCGAAAAGGCAGCAGGTCAGAAGCAGCTTGTGGAAGCCTGCCCCTACGGCGCAATCTACTGGAACGAGGCTCTCAGCCTTCCTCAGAAATGCACCGGCTGCGCCCATCTGTTGGATAACGGCACCGCCGTTCCCCGCTGCGTGGAAGCCTGCCCCACCGATGCAATCATCTTCGGCGAAGAGAGCGAGCTCAAGGAAGAGCTCGCAGGCGCCGCCGTTCTCCGTCCCGAGCTTGGTCTCGCCCCTCAGGTATATTACCGCCACCTCCCCGGTCAGTTCATTGGAGGAACTGTGTATGACCCCGAAGAAGAGGAAATTATTGAAGGCGCAAAATGCCGCCTTCTCAGCGGCGGCAAGACCTGGATTGACTACAGCGACGATTTCGGCGACTTCTGGTTCAAGGATCTCCCCGAGGGCAAATTCAGCCTTGTTATAACCGCCAAAGGCTATAAGGATGTTAACATTGACAACATCAGCACCATCGGTGACTGTGTCAGTCTCGGCGACATCCCAATGGAAAAGAAATAAAAAAGATGTGCTGTGTCCTTCGACACAGCACATCTTTTTTTATCAACAAGGATCAGGCCTTCATGCCACGGACAGTCATTGCGATCATTCCGGCCAGATAAATAGCTCCGAAAGTTCCGAAAGCAACAAGCATCGCAGTATCTCCTTTCAAAATCTGGACAATTTTCTGTGGCGTCAAGCGCCATCTCTCAAACTCAGTATATTCTCTTTTTGCAGGAAATCAAGCATTTTTATCAACCGTCAATATTGCCATATGGTTATTTTGCCCAAATTTTCTAATGAAATAAAGTTTTTGCAAGTTTTCTTTCGTAACTTTCATCCCTTATTCCTGCATATTTGCAAAATGCAGCCAAGGGTTGCCAAAGTTTCAATAATTGTCCTTTTCTGCCTCCTAAGCACCCCAATTTGAATAATCTGCTTTGGACTTATTCACTTTTTCTGTCCTTGTAGGAAGGACAGAAGTCTATGCGCATTTTTAATTTTCTCTCATCCATTTTTACGCTGCGCAAAGCTCTTTTTTATAACTCTTTTACCGACAAATCCTTATCGGCGGTATATTACATCCCAAAAATTTGTTAAATATGGGCAGTATTATTTTTCTTACTCCCCTGCTCTTGAATTTTACATGTTCCTTTTATGCAGGGAAGGCCCCGACATCTTGACGGGCAGGCAGATAATTGTTATTGTTAATACAATATCGTATAAGGAGATTTATTATGGGAAGCGATTTTACTCATGTTTTTTCACCCATTGAGATAAGGGGTCTTGAATACAAAAACCGCATACATATGGCTCCCACATCTCCCAAATTCACTGATTATAAGGGTTTTATGACCACAGAGCATATCGAGTATTTCCGTCCCATCGCAAAAGGCGGCGCCGGAATAATCACCCTTGGAAACTGCACGGTGGATATAGAGAAATTTCAGGATGAACCCAGACAGGTTGCGCTGGATAACGACCACTATATCCCCGGTCTCACCCGCCTTGTGGATATGTTCGACCAGTACGGCGTTGTTGGTCAGTGCGAGATAAATCATTCCGGTCTTGACTCCAACTATGACCTGAACCTTTCTCCCGGTCTGGGTCCCACCGCCCAGCTTATGCCCAACGAGATAATGCGCGCTGCCGCCAAAGGCCGCGTCCCCGTTGCCGCAGAAGAAATGAGCATAGCCCAGATAAAGGAAATAGAGCAGAAATACATAGACGCCGCTTTCCGCTGCAAGAGAGCGGGTATGCGCTCCTGCTTCCTCCACGCGGGACACACCAACCTTATCGCTCAGTTTTCCAGCCCCCTCTATAACCGCAGAAACGATGAGTACGGCGGAAGCCTTGAAAACCGCGCAAGATTTTGCATGGAGATCCTTGAGGGAATACGCAAAAAGTGCGGCGATGATTTTGTTATAGAAATGCGTGTTTCCGCGGATGAAATTCATCCCGACGGTATGCATTTTGAGGAGACAAAGCGCTGGCTTCAGATGATGGACGGAATGTTCGACATCGTCAACGTTTCCGCAGGTATGCACACCGACATCAACTATTTCAAATACTGGTCTCCCCATATGTTTATGGGCAAGATGATAAACGTCAAGTACGCTGCCGAGCTTAAAAAGCTTCTCAAAAGCAAGGTCAGCACCGTTGCGGGAATTGACAATCTTAAAAGCGCAGAAAAGATACTCTCCGAAGGTTGGGCGGATTTCGTTCTTATGGCCCGTCCTCTTATGGCAGACCCCGAAATGCCCAGAAAATATGCTTTTAATATGCCGGAGGAGGTTCGCCCCTGCATCCGATGCAATTTCTGCGGCAAGCGGGTTCGGGAAACCAAGACCGTTGCCTGCGGCGTAAATCCCAAGCTGGGACGCGAGCTTGAGCTTGACCACGGTGAAGTTCCCCTCGCCCGCAAAAAGAAAAAGGTTCTCGTTGTCGGTTCCGGACCTGCGGGCATGCAGGCGACTCTCACGCTCAAAGAGCGTGGACACGATGTTGTCGTTTTGGAAAAATGCGAGAACGTGGGCGGAAATCTTGTCACCGCTGCCGCAATGCATCTCAAGGAGGATATGCCCATTTACAGAGACTGGCTTATCCGCAAGTTCCTTAGCTGCGGTGCGGAGATTCGCACCTCCACCGAGGCTACAGCAGAGCTTGTTAAAGAAATTGCACCTGACGCTATGGTAATTGCCGCCGGTGCAGACCCGGTTATTGTAAAAGTTCCCGGCTTTGATCTGCCCCACGTTCATTGGTGCGGCGATGCGGATATGGGCAAATGTCCTGTGGGCGACGAGATAGTGATAATCGGCGGAGGCAGCGTTGGCCTTGAAGGCGGAGCTGCTCAGGCCGCCTACGGCAAAAAGGTTACCATTATTGAAATGCTTCCCCAGCTTCCCAAGGGCGTTGTCCGCGCCGACAAGGAGCTTTGCCAGATTATTGAGGATTCCGGAGGAGCTGTTAAAACGGGCAGAAAGCTCCTTTCCATCCACCCCGACCATGTTGTATGCCTCAACACTCAAAGCGGTGATGAAGAAATTTATCCCTGCGATACCGTGCTTATGGCAGCAGGTCTCAAAAGTCGCAAGGATACCGTTAACGCCCTTCGCCACGCCATTCCCGAAACCGAGGTTTATGTCATCGGCGACTGTCTCCGTCCCCGCATGATAGGCGATGCCATCCGCGAGGGCTTCGGCACCGCACTCATTATCTGAGAAAGAAGGCACACTAATGTCAAACATCGATAAGCGCTGGGGCTCTTGGGCAAAAGAGCCCTCCCCCATTGCCGAAGAAGATATTGTTTCCACCCATAGCTGCGATGTTCTTATTCTCGGCGCCGGTATATCCGGAATGAGCTGCGCCCTCCGCGCGGCTCAGGGCGGGGCAAAGGTCACCGTTATGGAAAAGGGCGCGAAATGGTCAGCCCGAGGCGGCAATATAGGCGTTGCAGGCTCAAAGTATATGAAGAGTCTTGGCTACGAAAACGACATTGACGCTCTTAGCAGAGAGTGGATAAAGCGCTGCGGCAGCCGCTGCAGCGAGGAGCTGGTGCGTCTTTACTTTACCCGTAGCAGCGACGCTATGGACTGGCTCCTTGATATAGTGACCGCCCCTGAATACGGCGCAAGACCCGAGCTTCAATCTTGCATCTACCGGGGAGAAACCTATCGCGAGCACATGGGCTCTCACCGCATTTTTGACGGACCTATGGCAAAAAAAGGACTGCGTCCCGGCGCGGCAGACGCAGTGCACGCCATGTACTGCGAGGCGCTGAAGCTGGGAGTTGAGTTTCGCTTCAACTGCAGCGCCTGCCGACTCATCAAGGAAAGCGGCCGGGTAACAGCCGCTATTGGCTCATCTCCCGATGGATATGTCCGCGTCAATGCCTCCAAGGGCGTTGTCATCGCCACCGGTGACATAAGCGGCAACGATGAAATGTGCGCCGACCTTGCTCCTCTTGCCAACCGCTGCCCCAAGATCTATACCCCCGTAGGTCAAAATACCGGCGACGGTCACCGTCTCGGTCTTTGGGCAGGCGGCAGCTTTGAAGCGCAGCCATTTCCCCTTATGCTTCATCCTCAGGCTTATTTTTTCTCCAGCCTTTGCTTTCTCTTTGTGGATAAAAAGGGCCGCCGATTTATGAACGAGGATAACTATATTCAGGGCAAATGCAACGCTCTGCTCAGCAAAAATATGGACTATGCCTGGTCCATAATGGACTCTGCCTGGGCCGAAAAAATCCCCGCCACGCTCCCCTACGGAGGCGGCATTTTCTGGGATATTGACCACGGTCCCGACGACACCCAGTTCCCCACAGAAAAGTTTGCCGGTATGCTTGAGCGAGGTCTCAAGGCAGGCACGGCAGTTATGGCCGATAGCTTTGAAGCTCTTGGGGAAAAAATGGGCGTAGATGTGGAAAGCTTTGCCGCAAGTGCCGCAAAATATAACGCAGCCTGCGCTGCGGGAAGAGACGGCGACTTCGGCAAAAGAAGCGAACTTCTCATTCCGCTTGATAAGCCTCCCTATTACGCTTTGAAGTTCGGCAGCGCCGTTCTCGCCATTGTTGGAGGACTGAGAGTTGACGGAAACATGGCAGTTCTTGACGAAAACAGCGATGCTGTTGAAGGACTTTATGCTATCGGCAACGCAGCCGGCGGTCGCTATGGCGTGGACTATCCCATGGTTATCCCGGGCAACAGCCACGGCACAGCTTTGACCTTCGGATATGTTCTGGGCGAACATATCAGCAAATAAAAAAATCGCATCCCTTTTGGGGATGCGATTTTTGTTTATTTAATGCTCGTGGCAATGGGCTTCGTCGCAGCTTCCGCCTCCCCCGCCGCAGCCGGGGCCGCCCTCATATTCGGGAATGATGGGCAGAAGACCTCTATCCGCCTTCCTGGCTGCTATGAGGACATTTTCCCCTGCGCCGTCATAGCGGGTTATGCTCTCATCGGCTATGGGATCAAAGCAGCGCTGACCTATATGCTCTCCGCAAACAACAGCCTCGCACCATGTTTCTATGATCTTATCCACATAGTCCATAGGCTCACTGCTTTCCAAAACCTCGCAGATGCTCCCGTCATCGGTCTCGATTATCAAAAGGGCGGGAGAGGTTTCAAAACGCTCCGGTACAATGCCTTCCAAATTGGGGAGGCTGGACATTACCGCAATTTTCATACTTAGTTCCTTTCAAATGAAATGATGGCGGCAATGCCGCCATCATTTTCTTATTGAACAGCAGCTTCTTCAGCTGCAGCAGCGTTGAGCTTTGCAGATTTCTTCTGCTTCTTGTTCTTGCTGGTGATAATGGTGATAAAGAGAATGAGGAGCAGCAGCACGCCTTCAACGGACTCGGTGATCTGGCTATCAGACATACCGATAAGGGCAAGACCGTTAACGATAATGGTGATAGAGAGAGAGCCGAGGATAATCTTGTAGAACTTAGCGGAGGTACCGCCGGTAACAAGAACGCCGCCGAAGAAGATTGCCATAGCGACCTTCATCTCAAGGAAAACACCCATCTGCATACTGGTGCCGCCGACGCTTGCAATGGAGAAGATTGCGCCTACACCGGCCATAAGTCCGGAAAGAGTAAACACTGCAATCTTCATCTTGCTTACGGGAACACCGACAAACTTGGAGGTGGTCTCGTTCTCACCTATTGCCTGGCTGTAACGGCCAAGGCGGGTGAACTCGAAGAGATAGCCGATAATGATAACAACCACGATGAAGGCTGCGATTTTAACACCGGAACCGGTGAGAAAACGCATAGAATCAGGTATGTACTGAACGCCGATAATGGTCTGGATATAGTTTACGATACCGCGAACGCTGATGAGCATTGCAATGGAGAGAGTGAAGGAAGGAACCTTGCACTTCGCAACGATAATACCGTTGATAAAGCCAAGGAGGATGCCAACAGCCATTGCCACGGGAATCATAAGCCAGCCAATGCCGGTTGCGGTTGCGACCCACATGCCGGTGACGCCTGCGAGAGCAAGGTTAACGCCAACAGAAAGGTCGATGGAGCCCTGGGCAACAACGAAGAGAACGCCGCAGCCTGCAACAATGGTGAGGATGGACTGTTCAAGCAGAAGCTTCAGGGAGTAGGCGCTGAGCATTCTGCCTTCGCTGGCGACGGTGAAAAACACGAAGAGCACCACAAAAGCGATGAAGGGCACCAGATCGGATATTTTGATTTTCTTAATAAAATTCTTCATCAGATCATCACCCCTATTACAGACTGCTCAGTAAAGTCCTCATCTCTGCGGATTTCCTTGGTGATGCAACCGTCCTTCATAACAAGGAGGCGGTCAGCCATACCGAGGACCTCGGTAAGCTCGTCGGAAATGAGGATAATAGCGATGTTGTTTTCCTTAGCTTCTTTCATCAGCTGGTAAATATAAGCCTTGACACCAACGTCAACACCTCTGGTGGGACAGTCGAGAATCAGGAGCTTGAGATCCTTTGCCAGCCAGCGGCCGAAGTTGACCTTCTGCTTATTGCCGCCGGAAAGAGCGTTCATTCTCTGGTCAATGCCGGTGCACTTGACGGAGAGGCTTTCAACCATTTCGGAGGAAAGCTTTGCAAGCTTTCCGGGGTTAAGGAACCAAACCTTGCCTTCCAGCTCGGTGAGAGAGGGGAGGCAGAAGTTATCTCTTATGGATGCGTTTATCATAAGAGCTTCATTGTCGCGGTCCTTGGGAACATAGCCCACATTGTTGCTGAGGGCAGTCATAGGCTTGGTGATGTTGATATCCTTTGCCTTAAGGTGGACATTGCCAGCGCTGGGCTTGGAAAGACCGTAAACAGCCTTGCCAACTGAGTGGATGCCGGAGTCACTAAGACCGCAGAAACCGAGAATTTCACCCGCATGAACCTTGAAGGATACATCGGTGATCTCGTGGGGAACAGTGAGGTTATTGACTTCAAGGACTACCTCGTCGGAGCTGGTGGGAGTCATATCAGCGCGGTAATAATCGCCGTTTATCTCACGGCCGACCATCATCAGTCGAATCTCATCGGGAGTGGTCTCGCGGGAGTTGACATTGCCGACAACCTCGCCGTCACGCAGAACGGTGATGGTATCGGTGATTTCAACCATCTCCTCGATGTCATGGGTGATGACAATGATGCTGCGTCCCATATCGCGGAACTTCTTGATGAGGTCATAGAGCTTGCTGCGGTTATTGAGGGAGAGGGACTGGGTCACCTCGTCCAGAAGAAGAATGTCGGGGTCAACGCTGAGAGCACGGGCAAGCTCGATCATCTTGCGGGACTCTATCATCATATCGCCGGTCATCTCGTTGAGATGGGGCATGGTGAGGTTCCACTTTTCGAACTCAGCCTGAGCAGCCTTATTCATCTTCTTCATATTGACAATTCCGAAGCGGGAGAACTGCTTGGTTCTGCCAAGGAATACGTTTACGCCGGCAGAAAGATTGCCGACAACACCCAGTTCCTGCATAACCATGGATATCTTTGCCTTGTTGGCATCCAGGGGGTTATGGGGATCATAGGGCTCACCGTTTACGAACATCTCACCGCTGTCGCGCATGTGAATGCCGGCAATCTGGGAGATGAGAGTGGACTTACCGGATCCGTTTTCACCGATGAGACCGCGAATCTCGCCGCGTTTAAGGGTGAAGTCAATATCCTTATTGGCGTGGGTAGGGCCAAAGCGTTTGTTAAGGCCACGAATTTCAAGAACAAACTCGTCTCTCATTTTATGACCCCCTTCACATTTCTCTGTCCAATGATGGCGAAGATTATAATAAATGCGCCAAGGCAGGCCTCCTGCAGAGTGCCGGAGGGAACGCCCATTATGGTCAGGATGTTAAACACAGCGTAGAGAACAAAGGCGCAGATGGGAACGCCGATGATGATGTTGATTTTCTTCTGAATGATCTGAGCAAGCAGATAGATAGCCAGGGGCTGGAATATAAGGTTGATACTGGTAAGACCGGTTTTAACAGTTGTCTGACCGGCGTAGCTCTGCTGCATAAAGCAGGCGATGCCGATGAGAAGGCCGCTGATGAGACCGACAGCCAGCAGAGTTTTGTTCACATTAATACCGAGAGCCTTGCTGACTTCCTTGTTGCCGCCCAGAGAACGGATGTTCAGACCGATAGTGGTGCGGTTATAGAGGAAGTAAATCACCAGAAGGCCAATAGCAAGGATAACCACGCACCAGGGCAGCTGACCCAGGATGCGGTATTCTCTGTTGAGGGCGTTGGTGAAAAGGGCGCCGTTATCGCTGAACTTGATAGCAAGTGCGATTGCCTCATAAATGAGGGCAAGGCTGATACCGGCTATCCAAGAGGGAATGCCGGTGTAGGTGAATATAAGGAAGTTTACCATGATAAGGACGAGACCGGTTACAAGTCCGCCTATAATGACGCCGGGCACACCCATGGCGTTGCCAAGGAAGTTTGCGGCAAAGGAGCCCAGCACTATAACACCGCCTATAGACATATCGGTGTAGCCGCAGGCAAAAAGGAAGCAGAAGCCCCATGCGATGAAGGAAGGATACGCAATGTGGGCAATTATACCCTTGAGGTTGGACCACTCAAGGAAAATGCCGCCGGAAATAAGATGGAAAACACCCAAAACGGCAGCGATCACGACAACAAAAACAAGGGCGAAGAGCCATTTGTTTGTTTTCTTGTCCGCGGAAATCGTCGGCATAGGTTTATACCTCATTTCTATGTGTCAGGGATTCGGAAATACAGGTGCTATGAAAAACGCCACGAAAAGGGTCTGTCGTTTCCGGCAGACCCTTTTCTGCTAATGCTTTAAGGTTTCTGACTATATGTACTTATATAGCTTACTTGAGGCCGTTGGACTCGAGCATGTAGTCCAGGTTGATGTTGTTGACCAGGTCAACATAGTACTGATAGGTGACACCGGGAGCAGTCATCTCATCGAGCATAGCCTTGGTGAAGGGAGCATACTCCTCAGAGAAGAAGACCTTTACGTAGTTCTCAACGTTATTCTGGTCAACTCTGAAGGGAGAGGTGCTGAGGCGGGGAGCCTTGCCGTTCTCGTCAACGATCTTGTTGCCGTTGAGGTAGTTGATAACGAGAGTGGAGGAGATGTAGCTTGCCAGGGAGATACCGTCGTTGCCGCCAACAACCTTGCCGTCCATGATGTACTGAGCGGTACCGGCGTCAACGCAGGAAACGTAAACCTGAACATCGAGACCGAGGTTCTCAATAGCGGTCAGGGAGCCTTCGATATAGTCGCCAACGAAAGCGTAGAGAGCGTCAACTTCCTTGTTTGCGGAGAGAAGGTCGGTAGCCTTTGCAAGGCACTCGGAGTTATCGGTGCAGCGAGCTTCGCCGAGAACAGTGCCGCCCAGCTCAGTGAACTTCTTGGTGAAGCCTTCAGAACGCTGGTCCATGTTGTTGTCGCCGATGTTGCCGCCGATCATAACAGCGGTACGAGCGCCGTTGGCGTATGCCATCTCAGCGATAGCAGCGCCGTCAGCTACCATGTCGAGGTCGATAGCGCCGCAGTAGTACTCATTGGACTCTGCCAGCTTCTCGAGGTCAGGATTTTCGCCAACGAAAACGTCGAAAGCGAAGGGGATCTTTGCATTTGCGCACTCAACACCGATCTGGGGAACGGTGGAAACGGCTGCGGCCTGGAATACAACGCCGTCAACGCCTGCTGCGCACATGTTCTGGATGTTCTGGAGTTCCTTGTCGGCAGTGAAGTCGTCGCTCATGCGATTGACCTTGTGGCCGAGAGTGGTGAGGGTGTACTCCTTAGCGTCGCCGAACATATCGAGAACGGGAACGCCGGAGCCCCAGGTGTTGATACCGATGGTGTAAGTCTTAGCACCGTCGGCTGCGGGGGTTTCGGGAGCCTTGTCGCCGCATGCTGCAAGAGCAAGAACCATGACGAGAACAAGAGCGAGAGCAATGATTTTCTTCATTTTGGATTGTCCTCCTTTTATTGATAATGGGTAACCCAGTTTCCCCATAATTGCGGGCATATGGGCTTGATGAACATACACTCACCCATTTAACCCTATGGACGGATTATATCATTTTGTTAAATGATAGTCAACGTAAAATCTGCTCAAAACGCCAAAAATCTGAACAATTTTGACGGATATTACTTTACATTTTGCACATAAATGCTTTATAATACAAAAAGATTTAATCAAACAGATATATTGTTTGCCGAAAGGAGCAATTTCATTATGATGGAAGTCAGAACTCACACTCATGGTCCCGGAAAACTCAGCACCAGAACCATGGTCGCCGATGAAGGCGGCTTCTGCGTCACCAGCGTTCTCATTATGGGCGAGAAGGACTGCGTCCTTGTGGACTGCCAGTGGACCCGTTCCAATGCTTACCGCGTTATCGCCGAGATAGCCGAGACCAACCTGAACCTCACCGCCGTATATGCAACCCACGCTCATCCCGACCATTACTGGGGCATCGGATACATAGCGCAGGCCTTCCCTCAGGCAAAGCTCTACGCCCGTCCCGAGGATATTCCTGTAATCAACGCTCAGTTCCACGACAAGACCGAGCATTGGGAAGAGGTTATCGGCAAGGTCAACCTCTGCCGCGAGTTGCCTGTTATAGAGCCACTGCCCGAGAACAACATCATCGAGCTTGAAGGCGAAGAAATTCAGATTCTCCCCAAGCTCTGGGGCGACCTGAAGTACAACACCGCCGTTTGGGTTCCCTCCATCAAGACCCTTATCGGCAGCGATATTCTCTTCAGCGATGCTCATCCTTTCACCTGCGAAGTCAGCGCAAAGGGCCGCGCAAAGTGGTATGCCGAAATCGAGGAGCTTGAAAAGCTGGGAGCCGAGGTTGTCATCCCCGGTCACGTAAAGCCCGGCACCCCTTTTGACGAGCGCACCTTCACCTATACCAAGGAGTATCTTCGCGCCACCGAAGAAGAGCTGGCCAAGACCAGCGATATGAAGGAATTTTTCTATAATATGTGCATGCGCTTCCCCACCTCTGTTCTCATCTTCCTCAGCAACGATATGAACTCCAGCGTTTTCCTGGGCGGAAGAGAGTGGAACTGGAGCGATATGGACGACTGATTTTCGCTCAACATAAAAAAAGAACCCGACAAAAGTCGGGTTCTTTTTCATTTTACAGTCTTACTGATAGTTATCCCAGATTTTGCCATAGAGTTCTCTGGTGTTTTCCTCAGTTACGGGGGTGGGGCAGTTGAAACGCAGACCGGAGGCAAAGCCGACCTCGGTGCACTCCAGCATTTCCTCGCGGGTAAAGCCGCGCTCTGCGGGGCTTTCGATACCGATGCTGCGCATCAGGTTTCTGATAGCCTCAGCAGTCTTCTCGCCGATTTCCTCTGCGCTTTCGCAGCCGCAGAAGCTGAGACCCATTGCTTCGCCAACCATCTTGACCTGATCAGCGGCATTGGGGGCGATGAACTTCATGAGCTCGGGGCAAGCCCAGCCGCAGTTGGTGCCGTGGGGAGTATGGAAGCGGCAGGAGATGCCGTCTGCAAGGCCGTGGCCAAAGTGAACGTCAGTCTGGGTGAAGGCGATGCCTGCCCAGTTGGAGGCCAGAGAGAGTTCATAGCGGGCTTCCAGATTGCTGCCGTCTTTAACAGCGACGGGGAGATACTTGCAGATTTTGGAGATTGCAGCGCTTGCAAGAAGCTGAGCCTGAGGATTCCACTTGAGAGCGGTGATGGACTCAACAGCATGAGTGAAGGCATCGATGCCGGTATAAGCGGTTACATAGGGGGGCACGGTGAGGGTCAGCTCGGGGTCAACAATGGCCATATGGCCGTGAACGAAGATGGAGAGCTTCAGGTTGCGGACAGTGTCGGAATAAACGCCGCAATGGGTAACCTCGGAGCCGGTGCCGGAGGTGGTGGGGATGAGAACGATGGGGACGCGGGACTTCATCTCGGTGGGAGGAAGGGTCAGGTACTGAGCGATGGGTGCGGGATTATCCAGCAGGAGGGCAACAGCCTTTGCGGCGTCCATGGAGGAGCCGCCGCCGATGCCGATAACTCCGTCTACCTTTTCTGCGCAGGCGAGAGCGCCGGCTGCGTCAACGATTTCGCAAGCGGGGTCGGACTGAATGTCACCAAAAAGGACATATTCAATTCCTGCAGCCTCGAGGCTGGGGATAACCTTGTCCATAACGCCGGCGGCCTTTACGCCTGCGTCATAAACGCAGATGACCTTTTTGCAGCCAAGTTCCTTGGTCTTTTCGCCAACTACGCTGACTGCTCCGTTGCCGAAAACAACAGGTGCCAACTGATTGTAAGTAAACATTTCCATTTCTCCTTTATGTATTAAATTATTTTACATCAATTCTTTTTCCACTCTCTCGCCGAGAGCTTTGACTATGCCTTCAAACTCCTCATGGTAGGCCTCCAGACCTTCATGACCGTGGAGATGATGCTCCATCTTTGCAAGGTTTGTCAGGACAGTGGGTATCCATCTGTAGGGCACAGCAATAAGCATAGTGTTCTCGCCATAAAGCTGTCTGCCGTGGGGGCCGTGGACAAGGGCGGGAAGAATATAGTTTATCTTATCCTCATTATAGGGGTAGGCGAATATCCATGAGCAGCCTATAACCGGAGTGCAGACGCTGGTATAAAGCTCTCCGGTGGAGTAGGTTGCGGCGCGCATTATAAGCTCGCCCTTGGAAGGGGGCGCCGCGATTATAAGCAGGTCGGGATTGAAATTCATCTTGTCGTAGCGGGCGAAGGAAACATAGTTTACGCTGCCCTCCGTCAGATGCTGAACATATCTATAGAGTCTGCCGTTGCAGCGTGCCTCGTCAAAAACTCCCAGTCCGGGACCTATCTGGCCGCTCTGCTCAAAGCCATCCCAGCTTTCCATGCCGAGAATTTTTTTGCCTACGCAGGTCTCCGCGTTGGCCTTCGAGAAGCAGAAAGGCTCTTCCCTCCTCTGGCTCTCCCGCAAAAGCTCGCAAAGGGACATTTTTACATCCTCTTCAAGAAGAGCTATTCCCTCGGGACGGAAAAAGTCATATCGCACGCCTATGGGAGGCAGTTCAAGACCCAATGTTGAAAGAACAGAATAATCTTCCTTCATAAATCCTCCTTATAAAGATATTGAAATATCCCAAGCTCTGTGCTTTAATAATAGTCAAATATGGCAAAAAATCTGTTTTGCAACGCCGCGATTTGTTATATTATAGACTAACTAAAATCAATATGCAAGCGTCTCCGATTTAATTTGGTTTTTCTAAACCGATTTATGGAGAACAATTTTGAAGGGAGATAACAAAATGATAAAACCCATCACCAATATGAAAGACGCCTTTTCCCTTAGCGGGATGAACGCTGTTATCACCGGCGGCAACCGCGGTCTCGGTCTCGGCATCGCCACCGCTATGGCTCAGAGCGGCGCCAACATAGCCATTTTGTGCCGTGACAAGGCAAAGGCCGCCGAGGCAATCGCCGAGCTTCAGCAGTACGGCGGAAAATATATGAGCTTTGACTGCGACATCACCAATCTTGACAGCGTCCGCGCCGCCGCAAAGCAGGTAAGCGAGCAGTTCGGCGATGTGGACATCCTCGTCAACAACGCTGGCGTTTCCTGCTTCAACGAGCTCCTCAACATGGATGAGCAGCTCAGCGACTGGTACAATGTCCTCAACACCGACCTTAACGGCACCGTACATATGACCTATGTTTTCGGCAAGCTTATGCGTGACTCCGGTAAGGGCGGCAGCATTATCAACATCTCCTCCAACGCCTCCATGATAGTCAACAAGACTCAGCCTATGAGCCCCTACTCTTCTTCCAAGGCCGCTGTCAACCACTTCACCCACTGCATGGCCTGCGAGCTGGGCAAGTATAACATCCGCGTGAACGCTATCGCTCCCGGCTTCTTCAACACCGAGCTGAGCAAGTTCATCCCCAAGGATCAGTTTGACTACATCAACAACCAGATGCCCCTCGGCCGTTTCGGCGAGCCCATCGAGGTTGGCGCACTGGCAGTTTACCTTGCCGCTCCCGCTTCCGCTCAGGTCACCGGCACCGTTCAGGTTATCGACGGCGGCTACATCCTCTCCTGCTGAAAAATTTCTTCAAACACGAAAAAAGAGCATTCCGATGGGATGCTCTTTTTTATTCCACTATGTATCTCTCCCCAAATCTATAAGGGGTTCCAAATTCTCCCGAGGCAACGAAGTCCAGACAGGCTTTGTTATCCGTTATAACAAGTCCCGCAACGCGGCGCACACCGTATTTCAAAAGCTCAAAGCTCATAGGTGCGCTGGGTCCCGTTATTATAACATCCGCATCCTTGGCAAGCTCCAAAAGTCTGGGTATAGTCTTGTTGATAAATGCGCTGCCCGTTATGAGCACAAGATCGGACTCGGGCACAAAATATTCGCAGGCGCTGTCCGGATAAGTGCCGTCCACAAGATTGCGTTCCAGCACCACAAGTCTCTCCGCGTTTTTAAAAAGCTCCGGAGGATAGCGCAGCGCGCCTATCATACACATTTTTCTGCCATCTATAGGCAGCTCATAGGTGCAAAAGCGCGTATCGCCCTGCTCGGTTTTATAGCGGCTCATACGCTCGGTAGAATTATAAAAGGCATTGATGGCCGCCATTCCTATTCCCGCTTCGATGAAGTTCCAGCTTTTCACCTTTTCCGCAGCCCGTCTAAGACTCATCCCCACCGGCTCTTCCCCGCTTTGGGGCAGAGTTTCCACGGGAGTTGTCATGGCAAGGCCTATGCTGCCCTCGGACGAGAGCACAGCCGTCCAGGTTTTCCCGCAGACAACTTCCTCCACAAATATATTTTCGGGAATAGCCTCTATCAGCTTATCATAAAGCTCCCACACTTTTTATACCCCCCAGGATGTTGCCGCTCTTCCCGCGCGCACCATAATCAGCTGAGCGGTGATGCTCACAGCAATCTCGGCGGGAGTTTCCCCTCCGATGTCCAGACCTATGGGCGCGGTGATTCGCTCAAAGTCCTTATCTGTATATCCGAAGGCACGAAGGCGGTCAAACACCGCTTTTTTCTTTGCGGGGCTGCCTATAACGCCAATATATCTGGCGGGAGTTGCCAGAATCTGGCGCTGGATCTCGAAATCATCCTTATGACCTCTTGTCATTATGCATACATAGTCATCTTCGCTTATCTCATCGGTAAGGCTGCCCAGATTTGCAGTATCCACAATTTTCGTCTCCTCCACTCCGTGGAAAAGCTCGGTGCGGGCAAAATCGGGTCTATCCTCCAGCACTACGCAGCGAAAGCCCACTCTTGCAAGGGCGGGCACAAGCTCCTGCGCCACATGACCGCCGCCGAAGATGAACACCTTTCCCTGTTTGAGAAGCTCCTCGGTGTAATATGTGCCGTCCTTGGCCTGCTTCTGGGTGGGGCGGGCGGGGAGATCTTCGAGAATTTCCTCGGGAATTGTGTCTCCGAAAAGTCCGGAAGTTTTGCCGTAAACAGCCATTTTTCCGCCGCTTGCCTCGTCAAGGCCGCAGATGAGCCAGCACTGCTCGCCCCGGGCATACAGCTCCTCTATTTTCTCCGTGACCCTGTAAACAGTTTTATCCTCAGAAGATATATAGCGGAAATACACATCCACGGCTCCGCCGCATATCATACCCAAATTGGCAACATCTCCGCTTTGCAGGCGAAAACTTTCCACAAAGGAGCATTTGTTTTTCAGCACCTCTGCCGCCATTTGCTGGCTTCGGTATTCCACGGCACCGCCGCCGATTGTGCCCGCAAGTCTGCCTTCGGCAGTTATGAGCATCCTCGCTCCGCTGCCTCTGGGAGTTGAGCCGCTGCTGGCAACGGTAGTTACAAGAACGCTGTCGGCTCCCTCGTTCATGGCATTATTGAGTTTTCTGAAAAGTTCTCTCATCAGATGCTCTCCTTGGAAAAATACTCCGCCGCGTCCAAACCGATATGGGTAGGCTTCAGGCTCTCTCCGTCCCACTCAATGATATTGAGAGAAACATAAGCCTGGGGCATACTGCGGCTGCGGGACATGGGAATATCCAGCAGCACACTTATCATGGCACGGTTTATGCCCGAATGGGCAACGATTATTATATCATCTTCCGCATCGTCCAGTATGCCGCTTATGGCAACAAGACCTCTCTCGGCGCAGTCCTGAAGACCTTCACCGCCGGGAGGAAGAAGCTCATAGCCCTCGCCCCGAGAGGCATACTCCTTGGGCCAGCGCTCTTTTATCTCGTCAAAGCTGAGTCCGTCCCAAACTCCGCAGTCCTGCTCCTCGATACCGGGAAGCTCCAAAACATCCCATCTGCCCTTGGAGATTGCCTCCGCCGTTTGCTTGGCGCGGAGCATAAAGCTGGAATAAACGCAGAATTTTTTATCGTCGGGGAAAAATTTCGCCAGTGCCTCAGCCTGCTCAATTCCATATCTGGAAAGTGGCGCATCGGTGCGGCAGCCAAGACATACATGCTGCTTTCCTCCAAAATCAGGTTCGGCGTGTCTGAAAAGATAGATTTTTCTCATAATAATTCACCAAGCTTTTTTAATAATTCATAGTCCTCGGGTCTATCCGCGTCAATGCAGACTCCCGCATCATCACATTCAATTTCCTTAACTTCAAGGCCAAGCTTTTCAATCGCCCCCCGAAGTCCGCCTTCCCCGCTGTGGGAAAGCACTGCGCTTATGCACTCTGCGTCCAGAACAATTGGGTGGCCGCTCTTTCCCTCATACATGGGTCGAACCACATCCGCATTTTCCGCGATAAGAGCTCTCAGGGTCTCCGCTTTCACCGCGGGCACATCCACAGGACTTATTATAACTCTTGAGCACTTGCCTTCCAGTTCTTTGAGCCCTATGCAGAGAGAGTCGAACATCTGATTTTTTGCATAATCCGGGTTATGGACAAAACTGCAGCCTTTAAGTGCGCTATGAGCTTTTATTTCATCTGCTCTGTGACCCGTCACTATAAGCACTTTTTCCGCTCCCGCAAAGCGCATATTTTCAACGCAGCGGGAGATTATCGTGCCATTTTCGAAGGGCAGAAGAGGCTTGAAGGCCCCCATTCGGCTCGAAAGTCCTGCGGCACTTATAAGTCCTGCCAAAGGCAGGGGCTTTTCAGCATTCATACTGTTTCTCTTCCTTTTTGAAAATCCAAAGACCGTAGCGCGCCTTTATCCTGCGCAATAGCAGGGCGGTCTCCATCCCTATGCACTGGCAGAAGCTGCCGTCAAGCAGCATCTGCGCCGCCATTGCCGCAAGGTCTTCGCTGCGATCGGAAAACTTCAAAATCTGAAAACCCGCGCTTTGTGCCAAAAGATCGATTTTCTCCCGGGAGTATATCTTACGAATCGTATTACCATCGGGGGCAGAGATGAAATCCTCTCCGCCAAGGAAAGCAAAGAGCTCTCCCAAAATGAGAATTCCCTCATTTTTCAGCACTCTTGCCATCTCCTCCAATGCCTTCTCCCCATTGTCGAAAAGGGAAAGACTGCATTCGCACAGGGCAATTCCAAAGCTTTTATTTTCAAAGGGCAGTTTTTCAGCCGAGGCAAGAAAAACATTTTCTGTGCCCTTTGCCAAGCTCAGCATATCCTCATCTATATCCACGCCGAACACTTCCGTTTCAGGAAATGCATCCTTGAGAGCCTTCATACGCTCTCCTCTCCCGCAGCCCACATCAAGCAGGCTCTTCACTTTTGGCATAAGCGCGTCTATCTCTGCGCATATGAGCTCATCGCTGCAGGGGCTAAGGCGCTGCATTTTTTCTCCGTAGGACAATTTTACTCACCAATTCCCGTCAGATAAGCGGCGCAGAAGGGTTTAAGCTTTCCCTCACTGTAAACATGGAGGGAGCATCTTCTGAGCCGTTCAATATCAATATTCATAGCATCCTGAAAGGCCATAGCCGTCACGGTGAAGCCGTGGCTTTTCACCCGCTCCACGAAGGCGTCCATATCGTTGAGGTCGTCTCCGCGGTGGCTTTGTTCCTTTTCGGTATCTCTTGCCCATCTTGAGCCTATATACTCTCTGTTTTGAGAGGCGCTGCTCATTTTCTGAGCATTTCTTCGAAACGTCAAGGGCATCAAGGCGCCGTTTTTCATTACAACAAAGCTTGCGTGAGCTCCGCAGGAGGGATGATCGCAGCGGGATGGAGCAATGTTTTCCTCCTTTATCCCCGCCTGAACACCCAGCGCATATATAAGCTCATCGAGAGTATAGCGCTCTCCGTCATCGGGACTTTCCGGATATCTTCCGAAATAGCTGACGGGTTGGAAATGAACTCCCCGCACCACCGGGGAAAGAGCCGCGCCAAAACGGATAATATCCCCCACCTGATGCTCATTCACGCCTTTCACAAGTGTGGGTACAAGAGTCACACCAAGACCGTATTTTCCGCAAAGCTCAATGGCTTTTTTCTTGGTTTCCAGAAGTGCTTTCCCTCTAAGCTTTTCGTATATATCATCGCTTACGCCGTCAAATTGCAAAAACACGAAGGAAAGGCCTGCCTCAGCAAGGCTTTTCACATATTCCTCATCTCCGGCAAGGCGAAGCCCATTGCTGTTGAGCTGAACATAGTCCACTCCCTTTCCGCGGATATAGCGGATAAGCTCGGGAAGATCAGAGCGCAGGCTGGGTTCTCCCCCCGAAAGCTGAATGAGAGGTTTCCCCGCGCCAAGGATGGTGTCCACCGCCGTTTTAAGCTCCTCCAGGGAGGGCTCCGCCATTCCGCCCGCCGCGAAGCAGAAGCTGCAATTAAGGTTGCATCGGCGTGTAACTTCCAGCAGCACGCAGCAGCTTCCCTGAATATGCTCAGCGCATATTCCGCAGTTTTTCGGGCATAAAATTCCCTCGTTCTCTTTAAGCTCCGCCGCGCCGGTCCGCCAAAGCTCAAAATCCGAAAGGCCTCTCCATACCGTTACGGAAAACTCACCGTGGTTCGGGCAGCTTTTTTTCAGTTTTATATTTTCTTCCTCGGCCACAAGCACCGCCTCCACTCCCCGGAGACATTGCGGGCAAAGGGAACGTGTTTTTCTAATAATTTTCATAAAATCAAACCAACAAATTTAATAGCTAAATTATATCACACAGCCACCTTTTGTCAACGAAGGCAGGCGGGTCCAATTCAATCATTATAAATCAAAAGTTTGTTGAGTTTTAATAAAACATATGCTACAATAACGCTGTATGTTGTAGAATTAACAAGGAGGCATTTATATGAAAGCAATAAAGCCCACTAAGGCTGAAGTTGGCGCCATGTTTGAATCCGGTCTTAACTGCAGTCAGTGCGTTCTCGGTCAGTTTGCAGATGAGCTTGGCTACGACATTGAGGAGCTCCATCGCATAGCCCATTCCTTTGGCGGCGGTATGTTCCGGGGCGACACCTGCGGCACCGTTGTTGGCGCGCTGCTTGCTATCGGCATGGCATACGGCGGCAGCTGCGACGAACAGTGCGATGAGGCCGTTCACGAAAAGGTTCACGCATTTATAGACGCTTTCACCAAGCGCTTCGGCAGCATCTACTGCCGCGAGCTTCTGGGCTACGACTTCTCCGTTCCCGGTGAAAGGGACAAGGCCTTTGCGGCAGGCGCGACCATAGAGCGCTGTCCCGATTTTGTCCGCGGCGCACTTGAAATTCTCGAAGAAATAACAGAAAACTAAGATACATCTATCAGGAGGAAAACAACATGGCAGAAATGAGACTTACCCGTGTTAAGCTCATCATCAACGGCGTTGAAAGACCCGTTCTTTGCGATCTCCAGAAGGATACCCTCGCAACCGCTATCCGCCGTCTCGGCCTCACCGGCACCAAAGTCGGCTGCGGCATCGGTGCCTGCGGCGCCTGCTCCGTTATTCTCAACGGTGAGGTTGTGCGTTCCTGCACCAAGAAGATGAAGAACATCCCCGAGCACAGCGAAATCATCACCATTGAAGGTATCGGCACTCCCCAGCACCTCCACCCCCTGCAGCAGGCCTGGATAACCTACGGCGCAGCCCAGTGCGGTTTCTGCACCCCCGGCTTCATCGTTTCCGCATCCGCTCTGCTGGAAAAGAACAATGCCCCCACCCGTGAGGAAGTAAGACAGTGGTTCCAGAAGCACCACAATGTCTGCCGCTGCACCGGCTACAAGCCCCTCGTTGATGCTGTTATGGCAGCAGCTGAGGTTATCCGCGGCGAGAAAACCATGGAAGACATCACCTATAAAGATCAGGGCGAAGATATCTACGGCTCTAACCGTCCCCGTCCCACCGCTTTGGGCAAGGTCACCGGTCTCACCGACTACGGCGACGATATCAAGCTGAAGATGCCCGAAGGCGTTGCCCATCTGGCAGTTGTTATCCCCGATGTTGCCCACGCCATCGTCAAGAAGGTGGACTTCTCCGAGGCTGAGGCTATGCCCGGCGTTTACAAGGTTCTCACCGGCGCCGATGTTCAGGGAAGCAACAACCTTGAAATTCCTGTAGTTATCCCCCGCAAGAAGGGCGCAGGTATTACTCCCTGCCCCGTCATCGTTGCTGAAGGCGACAAGATCCGCCACAAGGGCGATGTTGTTGCCGTTGTTGCCGCTGACACCGAAGAGCATGCACGCGCAGCCGCAAAGGCCGTTAAGTATGATCTGGAGGTTCTCCCCGCATACATGACTCTTCCCGAGGCAGTTATGCCCGATGCAATCCAGCTTTATGACGATCAGCCCAATGAGTTTATGTTCCAGCCCGTTTACAAGGGCGAAGATGCCAGCGAGATAATCGATAACAGCGACATCGTTGTTGAAGGCAGCTTTTATTCTCAGCACGAACCCCATCTCCCCATCGAGCCCGACGTTGTTCAGGGTTACTACGATGAGGAAGGCAACATGACCCTCCAGTGCAAGTGCCAGGCCATCGGCGAATGCCGAGACGCTCTTGCTCCCGCCTGCGGCGTTGAGTTCGATAAACTCCGCATCATTATGAACCCCGCCGGCGGCGCATTCGGCTATCCCGTTAACGCCACCACCTTCGGCGTTGTTATCACCGCTGTTCAGGCTCTGGGCATCCCCTGCACCATGACCCTCAGCTATGAAGAGTTCATGTTTATGACCGGCAAGCGTTCCGCCACCTATGTCAACGCCCGCATGGCCTGCTCTCCCGACGGCAAAATCACCGCCGCAGAGTATGACCTTGGTCTCGACCACGGCGCATACGCCATGACCGCCAGCAAGATATTCAACAACATGGTATCCGTCGGCTTCCACGGCTACAATGTTCCCAATGTAAAAGCTCTCGCCCGCGGCGTTGCCACTAACCACGCATTCTGCTGCCCCTACCGCGGCTTCGGCGCACCTCAGGTTTACACCACCACCGAGGCTCTCATTGATATGGCAGCCGAAAAGCTGGGCATGGATCCCTGGGAGTTCCGCTATATCAACGCAGCCCGTCCCGGCGACACCACCATGAACAGCCGCCCCTACAAGGAGTATGTCTATGTGGATATGCTCGAAAAGATCAAGCCCATCTACGATGAATACAAGGCAGAAGCCGAAAAGGGTAAGGCCGAAGGCCGCCATACCGGTGTTGGTATCAGCCTCGGCGGCTTCCTCTGCACCATCGGTATGTTCGATAGCTGCGACGTTGCAATCGAACTCAATCCCGACAACACCTTCACCTTCTACAACACTTGGGAGGATCTTGGTCAGGGCGGCGATATCGGCTCCCTTACCCACGCTGTCAAGGCTCTTGAGCCTATGGGTGTGAAACCCGAGCAGATCCGCCTCGTTATGAACGACAGCCTTATCTGCCCCGACTCCGGCGTTGCAGCAGCAAGCCGCAGCCACTATATGGTGGGCAACGCTACCATCGACGGCTGCAACAAGCTGATGGATGCAATGCGCAAGGAAGACGGCAGTTGGAGAAGCTATGACGAAATGGTTGCAGAAGGCCGTCCCACCAAGTATATGGGTCACTATGACCAGATGAACCTCGGCATACCTCCCGGACTTGATCCCAACTCTGGCGAAGGTGACAAGGACGCCGCCTTCATGTATGCCGTCAACGTTGCTCTTGTTGATGTTGATGTCAAGACCGGCAAGACCACTGTTAAGCGCTACTACACCCTCGCCGACGTTGGTACCATCGGTAACAAGCTCGCCGTTGACGGTCAGGCCTTCGGCGGACTGAGCCACTCCATCGGCTTCGCCCTCAGCGAGGACTTCTTCGACATCAAGAAGGACAAGAATATGGCCATCTGCGGTATCCCCACCATCCTGGATATTCCCGATGACCTGCAGGTCGACTATATCGAAACTCCCAGACCCAACGGTCCTTACGGCTCCTCCGGTGCTTCCGAGTGCTTCCAGAGCTCCGGCCACATGGCAGTTATCAACGCTATCAACAATGCCTGCGGTGTCCGCATCTACGACCTGCCCGCACGTCCCGCAAAGGTCAAGGCAGCATGGGCTGCAAAGCAGGCCGGTCAGGACCTCAAGCCCGCCAAGTACTACCTTGGCAAGGACTTTGAGGATATGCTTGAAGACATCCGCAACGAACCCATCTAAATCTTAAAAACTTCCATATGAGGTGATTATAAATGGAATTGCAGGATTCCAAAGCCTTTGTGCAAAACTGCTTCCATGATGAATCCGCCTCCTGTGCCTGCGCCTGTCCCTTCCATCTTGATATCAGAGGCTTTCTGAAAAAGGTGGCAAAGGGCAGGTGGCCGGCCGCCTACCGCGATTTGAGCACGGCGATACTCTTCCCCTCCATTGCCGCGGAGCTTTGCCCCCAGCCCTGCCGCTCCCGCTGCCAACGCGAAAGCCTTGGCGACGAAGCTCTGAATATGGCCGAGCTGGAAAAAGCCTGCATACGCTTTGCCACCGGGGAAGCAGCTGACTTCCGTCTTCCACCCAAGGAAGAGACCGTTGCTGTGGTAGGTGCCGGACCTGCCGGACTGGCCTGCGCCATTGGTCTGGCAAGAAAAAAATATGCTGTCACCGTTTTTGAAAAGGAACAGGGGTGGGGCGGACATCTGCGCTCCCACCCCCGTTTTGCACTTTTTGACGCAGATTTTTCCAAGCAGTTCGCGCCCCAGAGCGTAGACTTCCGCTTCGGCACAGAGGCAGATTTTGAGCTTTTGCAAAGCTTTGACACGGTTTACATCGCAAGCGGCGATGGGGGCTGTGACTTTGGACTCGGCAAAAGCTGGAACAGCAAAAATTTCACAACGGAAAAAGCCGGCTTCTTTATGGGAGGCGGCGTTGTGGGCATGTCCCTTATGGAGAGCATTGCCTGCGGCGGAAAGCTCTCCCAGCTTATGGAGGCTTATCTCAAAACCGGCCGCGCAGAGCTTATCGTCGAAAACGAGGATGAATATTGCGAAGGTCATATGATGGAGCATCCCGGCGAGGAGAAAAAGGCTATCATCTTCCCCGCAGATCCCGAAAATGGATACACAAAGGACGAAGCCAAAGCCGAGGCCGCACGCTGTATGCAGTGCGTATGCGACCGCTGTCTCAAGGAATGTGAGCTTATGGCTCATTACCGCAAGAGTCCCTATAAGCTTGCCGCCGATATCTGCGGAGACTCCCACACTATGCCCCCCTTCTCCAACTGCGAGGCCACCCGCCAGACCTATTCCTGCAATATGTGCTCCCATTGCTCCAACATCTGCCCCGAGGGCGTTGATATGGGCAAGCTTTTCCGCTTCTCCCGGGAAGACCGCTGGAAGCAAAAAAAATGGGTTCCCGGTCTCCACGACTACTGGCTCAGAGAACTGGACTTCAACGGTGATGAGGGTTTTTACTGCAGCGGCAAAAAATGCACTCACCTTTTCTTTCCCGGCTGCCAGCTCAGCGCCTCCTCACCTCAGCAGGTGAAGGACGTATGGAATTATCTCGGAGATAAACTGGATATTGGAATAATGCTGGGCTGCTGCGGTGCTCCCGCTGTTTGGGCCGGTGACATTGACCGCAGAGAGAAAAACACCGCCCTCATCCGCTCCCACTGGGAGGCTATGGAGCGTCCCGCCATCATATGTGCCTGCGCCACCTGCAGCGACATGCTGAAAACTCTCCTGCCCGAGGCTGAAGTGCGCAGCCTTTATGAGCTGCTCCACGAGCTGGATGCCCCAGTCCACTCTCTCCCCTTTGCAGAAGCCGCAGTCTTTGACCCCTGCTCCGCCGCGAAGGATGAAAAAGTCCACAGCAGTGTTGCCTCCATTGCGGAAAAGGCTCTCTGCAGCATCGAAAAGTTGGATGACGGCGGCAAGTGCTGCGGCTACGGCGGACATATGCGTCTTGCAAACCCCGAGCTTTATAAAGAAATAACGGATAACCGCGTCAAGGAAAGCTCTCTTCCATATATCGTTTACTGCGCCAACTGCCTTGAGGTTTTCCGCTCCAAGGGCAAGGACTGCGTCCATATTCTTGACGCGCTCTTCCCCTCCGCTTCCTCTGTTACCCCCACTCTTGCCCAGAAAAAGGCAAATTCTCTCCGTTTGAAAGGTGAGCTTATGCAGGAAATCGATAACAAGAGCTTCGTCCCCTCCTCCGAGCCTTGGGACAGCCTGCCTCTTGAGATAAGCGCCGAGGCTCAGGCAAATATGGAAGATAAACTCATCACTGAAAGCGAGATGAAAGAGCTTATCTACACCGTCGAAGCCGAAAGGGATTATTTTGAAGACGGCAGCGGATTGCGCAGCGCCTGCCTTATGAAGGAAGTTCTCACCTTCTGGGCCGACTACCGTCAGACCGAGGACGGAGGATATCTTCTGGAAAACGCCTACTGCCACAGAATGCATATTGGGGAGGACGGAAAATGAGCGAAAAACGAGTTCTCAAATGCGCAAAATGCGATGTTGAGCTCACCGAACGTCAGGTGATGTTCTCTTATATGCGCCGCAGCTTTGGTCACGCTGTTCCCGTATGTCCCCGCTGCGGCAAGGCCTACATTTCCCGTGACCTTGCTGAGGGTCGAATGGCCGAGGTTGAGGTGCTGCTGGAAGATAAGTGACAGGATATGGATACTTACTCCGAAAAAATAAAAAACGCTTCCTTTGTTGATGTTTCCGAGGAGAGCATGCTCCGCGCTTTGAATGAGCAGCTGGAGTATGCTTCTTCCCGGAGCTCTTTTTACGCCCATTTAGCGGACAGACTTCCCCTTTCTTCCCTTGATGAGCTTTCTTCCCTGCCTCTTATGAGAGCGGAAGATATCCTGCGCCGCGGTAAAGAGATGCTATGTGTCAGCGCATCCCAAATTCAGCGCATTGTCAGCCTGCAGACCTCGGGAACTTCACGTGAGCCGAAGCGGCTTTATTTCAGCAGCGGAGACCTGCAGCACACTGTGGATTTTTTCGCCGAGGGCATGGGCTGGATGTGCGAAAAGGGCGACTGCGTGGGTATATTGCTCCCCTGCTCCGTGCCAGACGGAGTGGGCGACCTTCTCGCCCGGGGTCTCGAAAAACTTGGTGCCCAGCCCCTCCGGCTGGGTCTTGCGGAAAGCCCCGCTTTGCTTGGCGAGACTCTTATGGAAGAAAAGCCCGCCGTGCTTGTGGGTATGCCGTGGCAGATAAGACTTCTTGCCCTTGCTCTGCCCTCACTAAGGCCCAAAGCCGTTTTACTCTCCGCCGACTATGTGCCTGAGAGTATATATCCTCTTTTGGAGGATATATGGGGCTGCCGGGTACTGAGCCACTTTGGAATGACGGAAACCTGCTTCGGCTGCGCTGTGGAGTCTATGCTTCACCGGGGAATGTACCTCCGCCGCGATGAGCTTTACGCCGAGATAATTGACCCGGAAAGCGGCAGGAGCCTTCCCCGGGGTGAAATTGGTGAGCTTGTTCTCACCACGCTCAGAAGAGAAGCAATGCCCCTTATAAGATACCGCACGGGGGATTATGCCCGCCTTTCAAAAGAATTTCCAAACTGCATTGAAGGAGTTTACGGACGCATCTCTGCCCCCAGTGCCTTCTATGCTCTTCAGGAGAAGCTATGTACCGTTAGAGAGCTTCTCGATTACAGCATCGGCATTTCAGAGGAAACAGTAAACATTGAGGCTCTTGTAAGTGATGAAGCCATTGTTCCCGATCTTAAAACATCAGCCGCAATGGTCTTTGGCGTAGACAAAAAAAAGGTTTCCCTGTCGGTGAAAGCATCCTCAGCCCTTGAAGCAAGGATGTTCACCTTGGGGAAACGTACGATTATATAAAAAGAGAGACCCTATGGGTCTCTCTTTTTATTCGGCGGAAACAAATTCAATGAGCATATCGGAACCTATATCTTTGGAGAAGTCATCAATCAAGTCGTCAGCATACTGTGTAAAGCCGTGGATTTTTCGCGCCGGGAAGCTTATTTCATCGGCATAGTCGCTATGTATGCTGTCCCAGGCTTCACTGTCGAAAAACGCCACATAGTCGGATATTGTGATATAAAGCCAAAGTGTCTCTCCCGATGAACTGACGCACTCGCAGGCAAAGTGGGTATATACATTTTCCTCTTCATATATTTTATAGGCAGGGAAAATGGAAACTATGTCAGCATATACGCTCTCTACGGGGGCAGTGCAATCGAAGAAATACTGTTCATCGGCAGCATTTATTGCGCTGCTGTATTCGGGAGCTTCCGAAATATCCTCCTCATCCTTTTCAGCTAAACTGCTGAATATAGACGAGACAATAACCACAAGGGCTATGGCTGCTCTCAGCCATTTTCTGATGCCCTTTTTGTCTTTTTTTGTTGCTACGCTGCGGTTTTTTCCCTTTGAGGCCTCAGAATCGAAGACTCCTGGCTGCTTTTTAATTTCCGAGCTCGGCATTTCTTCAGCAACGCCGCTTTTGCGTGCACCTGAAACGGGTCTTCTGCATTCGGGGCATCGCTTCATACCGTCCAGAACGCCTGTTCCGCAATGAGGGCAAAAATCCATCTGCTCACTCCCTTTCCTCTATAACTTCAGTATAGACTTTTTAGAAAGGATTCGCAAGAACATTTGACAGCGTGAGAAAAAGAATATAGACTGGTTTTATTAAATGAAACTGCGGAGGGATAACATGAAAACTCTTGATAATATCATTATGCAGCGCCAGAGTACCCGCGTTTTCACCGATGAAGTGCCAACAAAGGAATTAATTGAACAAATCGTTGAGGCGGGTCGCCTTGCCCCCTATGCGGGCATTGTTCAGCAGCGCCGGGATTCCTTCCGCCATTTTTTCGCCGTTTCAAGGGAAAATCCCATAATGCAGCCTATAATGAAACTGGTTGAGGAAAGCCGCGTAGAGATCGTTGACGAAGCTCATGCCGCGGGAATGGACGAGCGTTGGCCTGAGATGGTGAAGGTGCTTGATATGCTCTACAGAAAGAGCGCCGACGATATGGCCGCTGCCCCCTGGCTCATCATTATCGCCGAGCAGGCAGGCGTACCCCAGCGGGAGCAGGTTTGCCTCGGTCACGTTATGGAGAATATGTGGCTTAAAGCCACTGAGCTTGAACTTGGAGCAAAGCCCTCCTCTGGCATCGCCGATATCAGGGATAAGGCCGCTCTTTGCACCCTGTTGGGTCTTGACAGCGAGGAAGACTATGCCTTCGACGCTCTCAGCGTTGGTTATCCCAAAATCCCTCTCACCACCCGCGACGGAGAGAGAAAGCCTCTCCCCTCCATGCGTTGGTTTGAATAAATAAAAAATCCGAACCTTTGGTTCGGATTTTTTATTTATTTCTGCAGGCGACTGTCCAAAGCACTTTGGGAAAAGCGTAGCGAAGCATGGTGCTCTCGGCGGCATAAGTTATGTCCCAGTCCGCGAATAAAAGTTCAATATCCTCTTTATCGAAAAATCGTTTCAGCCGTCCGTCGGGTGTGCGGAAAAGATGGCGCTCAATTTCCCCCCCTTCTCCTGCCCCGTGCTTGAAATCATTGACGGAGTTGACGCGGGCAAGCATAATTCCATCCTTTTTAAGAACGCGCTTTATCTCCCTCAAAACATAATCGCTTGTTTGCTTGCTGAAATAATGAAGTGAAAGATCGGCAATAACTAAATCAGCTGAGTCATCAGCAAAGGGAAGTCCCTCCGTCATATCAAAGCATTCCGCCGCAACTACCTCAGGAAAGTTTCTGCGGATATTCTCAATCGCCGCAGGAGAATAATCGCAGGCAATCACCTTTTTGCCCCGCTCAAGGAGATATTTTGTATCGTTTCCGCTGCCGCAGCCCAAATCAATTATAGGGCAAACGCAGCTTTCAAGCTCCGAAGAGAACATCTCAAGCCAGTCGTCATAGAGAATTTGCTCAAGCTTATAGTCAGCGTGGATAGCGTTCCATCGCTCTCTCGCGATGCGGCTATGCTCTGCAAAGTCCATAAGTATCCTCCCTTCGGTGTTTATGAAAAGATTATATCACAGCGTCGGTTGTGGGAGCAACGGGGGTTATGCGATGTTTTCTTGGGGAGCGCGAGGCGGGACGGCGGCAGAACAGTCTGCATATTTGTGCTTTTGTGTCTTTCCAAAAGCACATTGTATTTCGTCTGTTCTGCCTTTTCCCGTTGCGACCCGCTGCGCTGGGCTCGCAACGGGGGTCCCTATGTTCGGCTTAAAATCGAGTTGCCCCATTCACCAAAATAAAAACCCCGGAACCTTTCGGTTTCGGGGTTTTGTTTTGGTGCGCGAGGCGGGACTTGAACCCGCACGCCCGGAGTGAGCACTAGAACCTGAATCTAGCGAGTCTGCCAATTCCACCACTCGCGCATCTTGGCGCTTGAATATAATAGCATCTTGCTTTGAAAAAGTCAACAACTATTTTGACAAATTATTTGAAAGCTCTTTGCGGTGCGATGTGGCGTCACCTGAGGGCGGCGTGCCGAGCTCGTCACTCCCTACACAAAGTTCACTGCATCGCCCACGGGACGTTGGGGACGCCGTCCCCTACGAGTGGGAATATGTAATTTCGCGCTCCAAGCGTAGGGCGGGGCTTGCTCCCGCCGAAAATATAACGAGGAGAAATTCCCGTGGCGCCGAGCAGGCGCCTCAAGGCAGCAGCGGCTAAGCGGATGTCGAGGTTCGCACACTAAGTATTGGATATTGATTATGTGGCGCAATGCGGTTTCTCGCTGCGCACCGAGGGTGTTTCCAAAGAGGGGCATTGCGCGCCCCTCTTTGGCCTGTTTTTCTTTCCAAATTCTTTTTGCAGGTGCAAAAAGAATTTGGCCGTCGGAGACATACCCTCTCAGTCTGCTTCGCAGCCAGCTCTCCCAAAGGGAGAGCCAAGCCTTCCATCCCCTCCGTCTCGCATACACGAGACACCTCCCCTTTGGGCACAAGGGGAGGCTTTGCGTGGCGCGGACAGGGCGGGCAACGCTCTCCGTATCTGCCGTAGGGGCGAGACACCCGACCGACCCATAAAAAATCAATCCCACCGTCTTTTGCCTGCGGCAAAATCCACCTCCCTTTGCAAGGGAGGCTTTAAAACACCTCATCCGTCATTTACTCCGCAAATGCCACCTCCCCTCAAGGGGAAGGCTATAAAAGGAATGCCCCTCCGTTTTGTTGGTTGAAACGGAGGGGTCTACTGTTTATTTTATTTCAGATTGCCTTCCAGCTTTTCAAGCTCTTCCATAAGCTTTGCGGGGAGTTTTTCGCCGAACTTGCCATAGAACTCACGGATGCCTTCGCACTCGGCAAGCCAAAGCTCCTTATCCACGCTGAGAAGCTCGCCGAGCTCATCGGCGCTCATATCAAGGCCGCTCAGGTCGATATCCTCCACATTGGGGAGGAAGCCGATCTCGCTCTCTCTTGCCTCAACCTCGCCAAAGGCGCGCTCAAGCACCCAGCGGATGACGCGGAGGTTATCACCGAAGCCGGGCCAGAGGAAGTGGCCCTCGTCATCGGTGCGGAACCAGTTGACATTGGCAATCACGGGAGGATTTGTGATTTTTTTGCCCATATCCAGCCAATGCTGCCAATAGTCGGCCATATGGTAGCCGCAGAAAGGCAGCATAGCCATAGGATCTCTTCGGGTCTCACCCACCTTGCCTTCGGCGGCAGCGGTTTTCTCGCTGGCCATAATGCTGCCTACAAACACACCGTGATCCCAGTCTCTGGACTGGTAAACCAGAGGAGCGGTCTTTGCGCGGCGTCCGCCGAATACTATTGCGGAGATGGGAACACCTGCAGGGTTTTCAAACTCGGGAGAAATGCAGGGGCAGTTCTTTGCGGGGGCGGTGAAGCGGCTGTTGGGGTGAGCGCCGGGAACACCGGAGGCGCTATCCCAGGGATTGCCCTTCCAGTCCAGAGCGTTCTTGGGGGGATTTTTATCCATACCCTCCCACCAGACGCCGCCGTCTTCCTTCAGCACCACATTGGTGAAGATGGAGTTTTTCATAGCGCTGGCAAGAGCGTTGGGGTTGGTCTTGCTGCTTGTTCCGGGGGCAACGCCGAAAAAGCCGTTCTCAGGGTTGACCGCCCAAAGTCTGCCGTCGGGACCGGGGCGGAGCCAGGCGATATCATCGCCCACGCACCAGCACTTCCAGCCGTCCTTGCGATAGCCCTCGGGAGGAATGAGCATGGCAAGATTGGTCTTTCCGCAGGCGGAGGGAAATGCACCGCATACATAGCGCACCTCACCCTTGGGATTTTCAACGCCCAAAATCAGCATATGCTCGGCAAGCCAGCCTTCATCGCGGCCAAGGCAGGAGGCGATGCGCAGAGCAAAGCACTTTTTGCCCAGAAGGACGTTTCCGCCATAGCCGGAGTTAACGGACATAATGGTATTATCCTGGGGGAAGTGGACGATATAACGCTTTTCAGCATCAAGCTCGGCCTTGGAATGGAGACCCTTTATAAAGTCGGGACTATCGCCCAGAGCCTTATATACATCGGTGCCAACTCTTGTCATAATGGCCATTGAGACCACAACATAGATGCTGTCGGTGAGCTCGATGCCGTACTTGGCAAAGGGAGAGCCTACCACACCCATGGAATAAGGGATGACATACATGGTGCGTCCCGCCATGCTGCCCTTATAAATTTCCTTCAGCTTGGCATACATCTCATCGGGAGCCATCCAGTTATTGGTGGGGCCTGCGTCCTCTTCCTTCTCGCAGCAGATATAGGTGCGGCCTTCAACACGGGCCACATCGTTCACAGCGGAGCGGTGGTAAACGCAGCCGGGGAGAAGCTCATCATTGAGCTTGATAAGCTCGCCGGTTGCAAATCCCTCTTCACGGAGAGACTGAAGCTGGCTCTCGCTTCCGTCAATCCAGACTATATTATCGGGGCAGCAAAGCTGCGCCATCTCGTTGACCCAGTTTACAATGTGCTTGTTTTCAGTAAGCATTCCTAAAACCCTCCTGATGCTTATGCTTAATATCCTGATTTTAGCTCTAATTGACTGCAAAATCAATTCGAAACGGAAAGAAAAGCGAAAAAAATTTGCGCCCCTCATCAAAAGGGACGCAAATGCTTTTATTCAATCCTTCTTTTTTGCAAATCTTTCACGAACACGGATTACATAGTCAAGATTCACGGTGCTGATTTCTTTTCCTGAATCTATCTTTACCCAGCCCTCGTTTATCTCCACGATGCGTCCGGTGACAGAATCATTGAGGGTATAAAGAGTAACTTCCTTGCCTTCGAAGCCGTTCAAAAGAATTGTCATTTCTCCGTTTCTCCTTTTTTCTATGATTTTCCTTATAACCGCGGCATTTTTGTGTCTTCTCCGCTCCATATAAATTACAATGAACATCAGGAGCAGGGCGGCGTATGTTGGGTAAAAAGCAGCCATAAATCTCACTCCTCCGACAAAGCGTCGCTGAGGGCAGCAAACTGAGCAAGGCTCAAAGCCTCTCCCCTTATGTGCTCATCGAAACCGCATGCGGCTATGGCAGATACGATTTTCTCCTTGCCAAAGTGTCCGCCAAGGCTGTTACCCAGAGCGTTGCTCAAGGTCTTGCGGCGCTGGTTAAAGGCGGCGCGGACTATTGAGAAAAACAGCTTTTCGTTCTTCACGCTCACGGGAGCTGCGCTGCGCACCTTCATATGCACGACAGATGAGGTCACCTTAGGTGCTGGAATGAAGCAGCCGGGAGACACGTCGAAAAGTATTTTAGGCTCCGTATGCCACTGCATGAGCAGGCTGAAGGCACCGTAATCGGCGGTATTTTCCCGGGCACAGATGCGCTTTGCAACTTCCTTTTGAATCATAACCGTAATGGCATCGAAGCAGCCGCTCTCAACAAAAGCGGTGAGCACCGGGGAGGTTATGTTATAGGGCAGGTTGGCACAGACAACGACCCTCTCACAGTCGGAGAATTTCTCCTTCACAAGCGCGGGGATATTGGTCTTCATAATGTCGCCGTAGACTATCTCCACATTATTGCATTCGGCAAGAGTTTCCGCCAGCACGGGCTTGAGGCTCTCATCCAGCTCCACACAGACCACCTTTTTGGCAAGGGCGCTGAGCTCCACTGTGAGGCAGCCAACGCCTGCACCCACTTCCAGAACGCCGGTGGTTTTGTCCGCTCCGCTGCCGGCGGCTATATCCTCCGGCACCCACTGTGCGCAAAGGAAGTTTTGGCCGAGGCTCTTTGAGAAATGAAAACCGTGGCGGGCAAGAAGAGCCTTTATTTCGTTTATATCGGTAAGTCTCATTTTCACCCTCACAAAATCTTATCAAAGGCCTGGCGGCGTGGATCGTGGTAAGGCTCGCAGAATACAAGGATATTGCCCCGATATTCATAACCGTGCTCCCTCAAAAGAGCAGTCATTGCCTTGTTCTTTTTGTGGGTATCGATGCGGATATAGCTCCGTCCGGCGGTACGGGCAAGTTCCTCAACAAAGCTCATCAAGTGATGGCTAAGACCGCTGCCCCTATATTCTGCCATAACGGCTGCTCTGTGGAGAACGCAGTAGGGTTCCTCGCTGCGCCACTTGCCGTCGGTGAGGTCGTCATAGTCCGGTTCGGGTCTTGTACTGAAGGCAAAGTACCCGGCGAAGCGTCCGCCATAGGTGATTACATAGCCTTCACCCCGCTGAATATCCTTCTCAAAAAGCTCCTCCGTGGGGTAATCGCTTTGCCACTGATCCACCCTATGCTTTTTCAGGTAGTTCTTGCCTTGACGGACAGTCAGGAGAATATTATCCATATCTTCCGCAACAGCCTTGCGGCAGGCAATGGGCTGAGTAAGCTTCATTCGGCTTTCGTCCCGCTTTATCTCCGAGAGAAGCTTCTCGTCAGATTCGCTGAGGCTAAGCTTTTCAAACATATCCGGGCGCTTATTGCGGGTGCGAAGTATCATCTGCTTCCGTCTCCAGCGCTCTATGTCTGCGTGGTTTCCTCCTCGGAGCACCTCAGGTACCTCCATGCCCTCCCAGACTTCGGGTCGGGTATACTGAGGATATTCCAAAAGGCCGTCCCAATGGCTCTCACCTGTGAAGCACTCCTCATCGCTGAGCACACCGGGCACCATTCGGCAGACACAATCCGTCACCACCATTGCGGCAAGTTCTCCGCCGGTAAGCACAAAATTTCCTATGGAAATCTCCTCATCCACGCATTTTTCTATAAAACGCTCGTCAACGCCCTCATAGTGACCGCATACAAGAACAAGATGGTCATAATCACGCACGAGTTCCTTGGCTCTCTGCTGGTCGAAGGTGCGTCCCTGAGGACTCATATATATAACTCTGCTTTTTCTTCCCTCCGCCTTGCTCAAAACATCGTCAAGGCAGCTCTTCAGCGGTTGAGCCATCATAACGCAGCCCCAACCGCCGCCATAGGGATAATCATCCACCTGACGCTGCTTATTCTCCGTATAATCACGGATCTGCACGCAGTTGATGTCCAATATGCCCTTTGCGGCAGCCCGACCGATAATGCTTTCATGGAGAAATGCATTCATATTTTCGGGGAAGAGAGTGAGAATATCCACTTTCATATTCAAAAACCTTCTTATTATAGCTGCAAGGGGTATGAAAACACCCCTTGCATAATACTTATTTTAATTTGTTCTTCAGTTCTGCTGCGCTCTGCTGAAATTGATTTTGCTCTCTTCTCCTTTGATAAGACGCAGAATATTGTCATAGTGTCTGACAACAACAACGATGGCGCAAAGGAAAGTCAGCATAACCTCCAGGCCGCCGTTTTTGAATATTGCCATAAACACAGCGCCCATAAGGCAGGCAACGCAGGATGCCAGAGAAACATAGCGGGTGAAAAGAACTATAACCGCAAAAATTGCCCAGCAGCACAAGCCGACAATGGGATCCACCATAAGGATCATAACGCCTGCGCACAAAACGCCCTTGCCGCCCTTGAAAAGATGGAGGACGGGTGCAACATGACCCATAATGACACAGAAGCCTGCAAAAAGCTGACCGACAGCTTTTTCACCGATTATGTTCATAAGCCAGCCGCCGAGAAGCACTGCGATAATGGTCTTGATAGCATCAATTCCCAGAACCCATACAAAGCCCTTAAGACCGTAGGTACGGAAAAAGTTGGTGAGACCTGCGTTTCCGCTGCCGTGCTTGCGAATGTCATCGTGGAAAACATACTGAGAGGTCAAAATGGCGCCGTTGAAGCCGCCGAGGATATAGCCGATGATTGCGATTACGATAAGAAGCAAAACTTTCATTCTTCTTTATCTCCTTTCTGGCGTATGACCATACGGACGGGTGTACCCTCCAGGCCGAATGTTGCACGGATCTGGTTCTCGAGATAGCGCTGATAAGAGAAGTGGAAAAGCTCGCGGCTGTTGCAGAATACAACAAAGTTGGGGGGCTTGATGCCCGTCTGAGTCATGTAGTAAATCTTCAGACGGCGTCCCTTGTCCGTGGGAGGCTGCACTCTTGCCTGAGCATCAGCCAGAACGTTGTTGAGCATACCGGTGGTGATGCGCATTGCGCTCTGGTCGTTTACATAGTTGATAAGCTCGAATATGCGCTGAACTCTCTGTCCCGTCATGGCGGAGATAAAGAGCACAGGAGCGTATGTCATAAAGCTGAGATCACGCATAACATCCTTACGCATTTTCTCCATAGTGCCGGTTTCCTTTTCAACAAGGTCCCATTTATTCACTATGATGATGCTTGCCTTGCCAGCCTCGTGGGCCAAACCCGCAATCTTGGTGTCCTGATCGGTGACGCCTTCACGGGCATCAATCATGATGAGGCAGACATCGGCACGCTCAATGGCAAGCTGGGCGCGCATTACGGAGAATTTCTCTATGCGGTCATCCACCTTGCTCTTGCGGCGGATTCCGGCGGTATCTATGAAATTATATTTGCCGAACTCGTTGTCGATCTTGGTGTCAACAGCGTCACGGGTGGTGCCGGCAACATTGCTGACTATGACTCTCTGCTCACCTGCAATAAGGTTTGTGAGAGAGCTCTTGCCCACATTGGGCTTGCCTATGATGGCAACATTGATGCGGTCAGGGTCGCCCTCATCCTCGTCTTCCTCGGGGAAAAACTCCATACACGCATCCAGCATATCACCGGTACCGTGGCCGTGGACAGCGGAGATGGGAATGGGGTCACCGAGACCCAGAGAATAGAACTCATAAATGACGGTATCCACGCGGGAGGGGTTATCCACCTTGTTTACGCAAAGGACAACGGGCTTTTTGCTGCGCAGCAGCATATTGGCAACATCCTTATCCGCTGCGGTAACGCCCGTGGTGATATCTGTCACCAGTACGATAACATCCGCTGCATTTATGGCTATGTTGGCCTGTTCACGCATAAAGAGCAAAATCTCATTATCCGTGGTGGGTTCAATTCCGCCTGTATCGACTATATCAAATGTTCTGCCGTTCCATTCGCACTCGGCATAGAGTCTGTCGCGGGTTACGCCGGGGGTATCCTCAACTATGGAAAGGCGCTGACCCACAAGACGGTTGAACAGCAGACTTTTGCCCACATTGGGGCGGCCTACTATGGCTACAAGAGGTCTGGACATTCTCTCAAAGCCTCCTTTTACTTATGGTTATATCGGTAGTATTCGGTATCCTCCGTGTCGGTGTTGGGCTTTTTTACATCGGGGAGTATTCCCAGAAAAGCATCGCAAAGCTCACCGCCATCCTGAGAGATGGGATAAATCTTAACTCCCAGCTCACGCTCCGCCTCAGCCAGAGTTACGTCGTCGAGGAAGTCCATTTCCTCCTGCCTAAGCATATTTGCAGAGATGAGAAGACGCTGACCAAGTTTTTTTCCGCGAAGCTGCTCAATGAGGTCTCTTCCTGTTATAAGACCTGCCACAGATACGCTTTCACCGAAGAAATTATTCTTAACAGAATATACCTGTCCTTTTATATTATCATACTTTTTTGCTGCCGTACAGAGCAGATTTTCAATAAATGGGGCGAAATCTGTACCCGTTGCCACAGAAAATTCCACTCCATCGGCACTTTCGGAGCATTTGAGAGCAAGCTCAAACTCCCGCTCAAGAAGTCTTATCATTCCCACGCCGTTATCAAGCTGTGTGTGAGCCTCATAAAACTCATCCTCGGGGAGACTTCTGCCCGCTTTTAGATAAAGCTCATCGGAGCAGAAGAAAAGCCTCGTGCCCGTTTCGGCAAGGCATTTTTCCGCGTAGGCCTCAACTTGAGCTATAGTTTCCTCCGCGTGCTCGGGAGTGAAGGCCTCCAGCTTGTGAAGTCCCTCTCTGTGCTTTGTGAGCCCCAGAGGCACCACGGAAACACTGTTTACAGCGGGATAGAGAGAGCGCAGATCCTCCATGCTTCTCTGCAGCGCCGCACCGTCATTTATGCCGGGGCAGCAGACAATCTGGCAATTCATCTCAATGCCTGCCTCAGCAAAGCGTTTCATAACATCCATAATCTCTCCAGCTCTTTTGCTGCGGAGCATTTCCACTCTCAGCACCGGGTCGGTGGTATGGACGGAGATGTTGACCGGGGAAATATGGAGGTCGATTATCCTCTGAATTTCCCGCTGCGAAAGATTTGTGAGAGTGATATAGCAGCCCATGAGAAAGCTCAAACGGGAATCATCATCCTTGAAATATATGCTTTTTCTCATCCCCGGGGGATTCTGGTCTATGAAGCAGAAAACGCAGCGGTTTGCGCAGCTTCTGGGTGCATCCATAAGATAGGTTGCAAACTCCAGACCCAAATCCTCTCCCTCGGACTTTCTCACACGGAGCTTTTTGGTTTTGCCCTCGGCTGTGAGTATCTGCAGGCTGAGACGGTGGTCATAGCCATAATACTTATAATCAAGCACATCCTTTATGGGGTGGTCGTTTATGCTCAAAAGCACATCTCCCACCTTCACCTTTCCGTAGAGGGGGCTTGTGTATTCAACTTTGCTGATCACATTTCTCTCTGCCATAGTTTCTTTCCCTTTCAATGGGTTGATAATAAAAAACAGGAGGCAAAATACGCCTCCTGTTTTTCTCGATTACTTCTCTTCCTCGACCTTGAGCACCTGACGACCGTTGTACATGCCGCAAGCCTTGCATGCACGGTGGGGCAGATGGTATGCTCCGCAGTTGGGGCAGGCAACGATGCCGGGGGTCTCGAGCTTCCAAACGTTGGAACGTCTCTTATCGCGTCTTGCCTTAGAAGTTTTTCTCTTGGGTACTGCCATGGTGACACCTCCTACGTTAACAGCTGGTTAGAACAGCGTTTATTCTATATCCAAAAGCTGTCCTAATACAGCCAATCTTGGATCTATTGGTTTGCTGCAGTTGCAAGGCCCCTCGTTCAAGTCCTTTCCGCAGATACCGCAAAGACCTTTGCAGTCCTCGGTGCAGAGGAACTTGGTTTCCATATCGAGAATAAAGCTTGTTTCAAGAATTTCGCTCACGTTGATTCCGTTGCCCTCGATAACATAGATATCGGGGTTTTCTTCATCCTCGGGATTATCCGCAAGGGTGAGCTCCACTTCCTGAATCTTGGTGCTTTCAAACTGCTTTCCGCAGCGGTCGCACACGCAGATCATTTCTGCTTCAATCTCTCCGACGAGGGTGATGAGTCCGGCGGTGTTTACCACCTCGCCCTTTGCTTTAGGGGCAGACTTGAATTCCTCCACAGAGGGAAAGTCCAGAGCCGCAACATCCAGTTCGCACTCGAATGCCTTGCGGGAACCGGGCATATCTATGATGTTTATCAAATCAAGCCACATATCGCACCTCACACAGTCGCTTGAATATTATAGATTATCCGGAAGCTATTGTCAATACAAAAATCATTGACATTTCTGTACATTTCACAGATAATAAAGGCATAAAAGGGGTAAAAAGTATATGAAAGAACTTATTATAAAACAAAATGACGCAGGTCAGCGTCTTGACCGTTTTGTAGGCAAGGCTGTGCCTCTGCTGCCTGAATCCTTGCTGCAGAAATATATCCGTCTCAAGCGTATAAAGCTCAACGGCAAGGGCGCGAAACGGGATACCCGTCTTGCCTTGGGTGACACACTGCAATTATACATCAACGATGAGTTTTTTGAAAAGCCCAAAGAGGAAAATTCTTACCTGAAAGTTTCCACTCCCCGACTTAACATCGTATACGAGGATGAGAACATTCTCCTTGCGGACAAAAAGCCCGGAGTTCTCTGCCACAGCGCGGGAAAATGGGACTACAACACCCTCATCGCCAACATTCAGGCCTACGCCTACCAGAAGGGCGAATGGAGACCAAGAGAGGAGCATAGCTTCGCTCCGGCTCTCTGCAACCGTATTGACCGCAACACCGGCGGCATTGTTATCGCTGCGAAGAATGCCGAAGCGCTGCGCATCCTCAACGACAAAATCCGCGACCGGGAGATTGATAAGCGCTACCTCTGTATAGTTCACGGCAGACCCAAGCCCGCCGAAGGCAGGCTGGAGGGCTATATTTTCAAGGACGCCAAGAAAAATCAGGTTTATGTGAAAGATCGCCCCGAGCCCGGTGCCAAAACCGCCGTTACGGACTATAAGCTTATAAAAAGCGCCAACGGTCTCAGCCTTGTGGAGTGCACTCTCCACACAGGACGCACCCACCAGATTCGCGCCCAGATGTCCCATGCGGGCTGGCCTCTTTTGGGTGACGGCAAGTACGGCAGCGAGAGAAAAAATAAATCCTTCGGCGAGACGGAGGGGCAAGCTCTTTATTCCTATAAGCTCCGCTTCGACTTCCCCACCGACGCTGGAATTCTCAATTATCTCCGCGGCAGGGAGTTTGAAGTTACGGACATCGATTTTGTAAACAAATACTTCGGATAAGGAGAACAAGAAGATGAGGCGTATTATTTTCATTACACTAATTATCTGCTTTGCCCTTTCCCTTTGCGCCTGCGGAGATGCGGCAGGCGGTGAACCGGCCAATTCCCCCACTCCCAACCCCGACAACACTATGACTTATCCCGTGGAAGGCGGCGACGAGCTTTATATCGACCGCCCCATGCCCACTCCTCCCACTGAGAACGCAGAGTCTTCCGTTGCTCCTCAGCCCGAAGAGACGGCGGTGCCTATGGTGGAGCAGCCCTCACCCACTCCAGAGGCTCCCGTCAGCAAGTTCCCCTATACGTTAAGAATAGATAACCCCGCTCAGGGCATATATAAAGAGCCCTCCTATGACAGCGCCAAGGTGGGCATGGTAATCACCGCCACGGTCTACACCATTGTGGACGAAGCCACCGATGACGAGGGCATACTCTGGGGCAAGCTGAAATCCGGCGCAGGCTGGGTCGATCTGGACAGCATATATTCTTTCGACGGCAAAGTTCCCCTTGTAACCGCAAATTTTGCGGATCTCAACCGCATCGAAGAGCCCTTTGAGGCGTTTTATCCCGCTGAGCGTTATGACTGGGGTATTCTCGTTGACATCAGAGTTACCGCCCCCGTTACCGATGTGAAACTGCTGATGCTTGAGCCTTTGGATTACACGGTGTATGAGGAGTATTGCTATCTCGGCGGTCTTGAGCCGCTCCAGGCCTTCGTCACCGAGCTTTACTTCAGCGGCGACTTCACCACCTACGGACTTTCCTTCATTGATGAATACGGCATGGAACGCATTTTCGCCATCGGCCAAAGCGGCAGAAACGGCGAGCTTGTAGTCTGGGAAGTTACCGGAAATAGCTGATTAATAAAAATGTCGTGTATCACATTCGATACACGACATTTTTTATCCCCGCTTGGGCATGGGACGCTTTTTGGCGGTGAACTCCGGCACACGGATTTTGATGGCGGTAACTCCGCCCACCATCTTATCGGTGAATTCAAAATCTCTTCCGGTCTGGGTCTTCATCAGATATGTGAGGGCTTCCATTTTGCCCTCCGCGTCTTCAATGATTTCCGCCACGCCCTCTCCCATAACGGAGGAGTAGCACACACCGTACTGGCAGGCAACAGCCCCTTCAAAGGGGACAACATCCGTATCTATCTCCACGAAAACATTGGGATTTTCCCGCAAAATATCCAGCTTGCGGCCTTTAGTGGCACCGTGAAGATAAAGCACCAAAGCATCATCCTCTATTCTGTAGCCATAATTCATAGGCACAACATAGGGCTTAGCCCCGTCTATCATTCCGATATGGGCCACCTTGGCTCTTTCCAGAATGCCGAGAATTTCGGACATATCGGTAACTTCTCTTTCTCTTCTTGTTATTCCACGTTTCATAGCACACCTCAAAATCTTATTGCGCCCATTCGGGCAGTACCTCAAAGCTTCTCAGCTCACCATTATATGGAAAGCTCAGGCAGCAGGAGAAAAGGAAGGGGCTTTCCGCTTCATCTCTGGAGCCATATTTATGGTCGCCCACAAGGGGAAATCCCCGGGAGGAAAACTGAACTCTTATCTGGTGGCTGCGCCCCGTATGAAGGCGAATGCGCACAAGGCTTTTTTCTCCTGCGCTTATGGTTTTGAACTCCAGCCGAGCTTTTTTAACTCCTCCACGTTCCCGCTTCACAACAAAAACCTTGTTTTTCCGGGAGTCCTTCCACAAAAGATCCTCCCAGTCTCCTTCTTCGGGAGGGCAGCCGTGGACAAGAGCCACATATTCCTTCACCATTTCCCCATTTTGAATCATTCGGGAAAAGAGGGCTGCGGCGCTCTTCGTGCGGGCATAAACCATCACGCCGCCCACATTTTTATCAAGGCGGTGGAGGGTATATATCTCCCCACCCAACTGATTTTTCAGAGCCTGCGGGATTTCGTGCTCAGAATCCAGTCCGACATCTTTGACACAGACCGCTATGAGATTATCATAATAGAGGATTTGCATTGTTCTCTCTCCGTTTCAGGGGCGGCATAAATGCCGCCCCTGAGAGTTTAGTTTACTTTGAGATTTTCCCAGAGGGTGTTGAGATAGTGGAGCATCTCCGTGCTCATATTGCGATAAGCATATTTGTTATAAAGCTCGGAGAAATCCTCCATCTCGGGATAGAGCACAGCCATTGCCTCCTCGCCCATATCCTCTATATAGGTCTCGCTCTCATAAACAAGGCGGTTGGGGGAAGCATAACAGGTATACTCCGCATTTGCCACTGCAGGCTCTTCGGAGAGCATATAGTTTATGAATATCTCCGCAAGCTCCTTATTCTCGCAGCAGGTGGGAATGCACATTGCGTCTATATAGTAGTTGGTGGGTTCGGGATAATAGAAGCGCAGATCCACATTGTCCGCCTGGGCGTCCTTCATGGTGAAGTAGTCACCTGCATAGTAGGCAGCAACGGAAGCCTCGCCGGACTCCATCATATTATAGATTTCGTCCATAACACGGCTCTTCACCAGAGGCAGCTGGGTTCTCAGCTCCTCAAAGGCCGCATCCCAGACGGCGTGGTCCGTGGTGTTAACATCCGCGTTCAGCTTATACATAGCGGTGCCGAAGGCATCGCGGGCATTATTGAACTGCAAAATCTGATTTGCGTACTTTTCGTTCCAGAGCAGATCCCAGGAGCCGGTATCCGCCTCATCCACCACATTGGCATCATAGATAATGCCGATAATGCCGTAGGCATAGGGAACGGTATAGAGGTTATCCGGGTCATAATAGAGACCGCGGAAGCTTTCGTCAATATACTGATAATTGGGGATATTGCTGTAATCTATAGGCAGGAGCATATCCTCATTTATCATACGCTGAATCATATAGTCCGAGGGAATGATAACATCATAGCTGACAGCGCCGGAGGAAATCTTATTGTACATATCCTCGTTGGAGGCAAAGGTGGTGTAATTCACCTTTATCTTCTGTCCGTAGGTCTCCTTATACCAATCCTCGAACTCATCAATGGTGTCAAAACTGCCCTCGCTGCCGTCGGAGATATATTCGCCCCAGTTATACACATTAAGCTCCAGAGTGTCTCTTCCAACAAATGCATTTACGGCGATTGCGGCAATGGCGACAAAGCCGATTATGGGGAGGACTATCTTGCGGACGGGGTTTTCAACGGGTTCGCGGCTCTTGCGCACCATTCTCTCCGCCTTTCTTGCGGCGCGCTGGCTGCGGCGGATCGCTCTTGCAGCTCTCGCATCGTCGTTATCCGACAGGTTGCTGAGAAGCAGCAGAGCCAAAATCACAAAGAAGATAAGGGTTGCAAGGGCATACATTTTGGGCGTGACCGTTTTCTTGGTCATATTATAGATGCTTATGGGGAGGGTCTGGAAGCCGTTGCCGGAGGTGAAATAGCTTATGACGAAGTCATCAAGGCTCATGGTAAAGGCCATAATCATACCGGTGACAACGCCGGGCATTATTTCAGGCAGCTCCACCTTGAAGAAGGCTCTTATGGGAGTGCAGCCCAGGTCCATAGCCGCTTCGGGCAGAGAAGGGTCCATCTGCTGCAGCTTCGGCAGCACCTGTAATATCACATAGGGCAGGCAGAAGGTTATATGGGCTATGAGCATAGTCCAGAAGCTGAGAGATGTGGTCGCACCAAAAATGCGTCCCACGAAAACGAACATCAGCATAAGGCTGATACCGGTGATTATCTCCGGGTTTATCATGGGGATATTGGTGACCTGATCCAGAGCCGCTCTGTACCAGCGGCTGCGGAGCTTGTTGATACCCACGCTGGCAGCGGTGCCCATAACTGTGGAGATAAGGGCGGCGCTTGTTGCCAGAATGAGGGTGTTTTTTACCGCGCCCAGAGTTTCGCTGTCACGGAAAAGCTCCTGATACCATTTCAGGGAAAAGCCGGAGAAAACGGAAAGGCTCTTGGCTTCATTGAAGGAGAACACCAGCAGTATGGCGATTGGCGCGAAGAGGAAAATGAAAATTATTGCGGTGTAAATTCTGGAGGCTGTTTTCATCTTGCACCTCCATAAGTCTTCTTATTGACGAAATACTTCATAATGGCCATGCCCACAAGGAGTATTATCATCAGTATGAAAGCGATTGCAGCGGCAAAATGGAGATTATTTGCCACATACTGTCCCTCGATTGCGTCACCTATCAGGAAGAACTTGCCATTACCAAGCTTTTGGGAGATATAGAAGGTGCTGATGGAGGGAATTAGAACCATGGTAACGCCGGAGATAACGCCGGGAAGGCTCAAGGGCCATATGACCCTTCTCAGTACGCTGACACCGCTGCAGCCCAAGTCACGGGCAGCCTCGATGAGCTTGATATCCATCTTGGCCATAATGGAATAGATGGGCAGTATCATATACGGGAAATAGTCATAGACCATACCGATGACTACCGCCGCCTCGGTGCCTATGATATGAACCTGACCCAGTCCCAGATAGCCGAGAATACCGTTGAGAATGCCGGTATCCTGCAGAATGGTCATCCATGCGTAGGTACGGATTAGGAAGTTCATCCACATAGGGATCATAATAAGGGTCATCATTGTTTTCTGTGCCTTCTCGGGGGCGCGTGCCATAATATAAGCCGCGGGATAGCCAAGCAGGAGGCATATCAGGGTGGAGATTATGGCAAGCTTCAGGCTTCGCAGGAAAATAACTATATAGGTGCGTACCTCGCTCATGCTTCCGTCAGCATTGGCAACCTGACTTGTGGCAGTGAAGAAGCGGGTGATATTATCCGTTGTGAAGTTGAAGTTATTATCCGTGAAGGCATAATATGCCACGAAAATAAGGGGCACTAAAATAAAAAGTGCCGACCAGAGGGTATAGGGAGCCAGAAGGCCGTGGCGTGCCCGAAACTCCCTTATCTCCCTTTCTGTTCGTCTTCTCCTCATTCTTCAATCTCGCTTTCTGCGTCTGAAAGCTCATCCAGCTCGTTGGAGAAGGAGGAGTAGTCGCCGAACATTCCGGAGTATTCACTCTTTTTCATAACATGGATGGCTTCGGGCTCGATATAGATGCCGATATGCTCATCAACGCCGCAGTAATCGGTTGTCTGAATCATCCACTTGAAGCCGTTTATATCAACGATTATTTCATAATGCACGCCCATAAAGGTGACAGAGCTTACAACACCCTGAAGCATACCCTTTTCAAGAGGTACAATATCCACATCCTCGGGGCGGACAACAACATCAACGCTCTCTCTGCGGCCAAAGCCCGCGTCAACGCAGTCAAAGGTATGGCCGGAGAAGGAGACCTTATAGTCAGAGAGCATAATTCCGTCAACGATATTACTCTCGCCGATAAAGTCGGCAACGAAGGCGTTCTCGGGTTCGTTATAAATATCCGTGGGGGTGCCTATCTGCTGGATGCGGCCTTCGCTCATAACCACGATGGTATCGGACATACTGAGAGCCTCTTCCTGGTCATGGGTGACGAAAACGAAGGTTATGCCCGTTGCCTTCTGGATTTTCTTCAGCTCCTGCTGCATATCCTTGCGCAGCTTAAGATCCAGCGCACCGAGAGGCTCATCCAGAAGCAGCACCTTGGGATGGTTGACAAGGGCGCGGGCGATGGCAACGCGCTGCTGCTGTCCGCCGGAGAGACGGGTGACACTGCGGTTTTCAAAGCCTGTCAGCATAACAAGGCGCAGCATCTCGTTTACCTTTTCTTCTATCTCAGCCTTCGGCAGCTTTCTCTCCCTAAGAGGGAAGGCAACATTTTCAAAAACGCTGAGATGGGGGAACAGGGCGTACTTCTGAAAAACGGTGTTTACGTTGCGCTTATGGGGAGGTACATCGTTTATACGCTTACCCATAAAGACAATATCGCCTTCGTTGGGCTGCTCAAAACCGCCGATAAGGCGCAAAGTTGTGGTCTTGCCGCAGCCGGAGGGTCCCAGCAGCGTTATAAACTCGTTATCATAAATATCAAGGGAGATATCGTCCAGAACGACCTGACCGTCCTCCCAGCTCTTGGTTATATTTTTAAGCTGTATAAGCTTTTTTCTCTCTTCCAATTCATTTTCCTCCATTAGTTATAAAATGAAGTTTGGCTCTAAAACAGAGGCGGTGTGGATACCCACAGCACCTTCGCGGGATTTTTTCGTTCATTCAGAATATAGTGGAAGCTCTTGCCCTGCAGATAGAAGGTTTCACCCTTCTTTACAGGATAATGCTTTCCGTCGCAGCAGAGCGTTACGCTGCCCTCAAGGACATAGGCAAACTCTTCGCCGTCATGTGGAGCCATTTCAAAGCTCTTTCCCCCTGCGGGAAGCTCAATAAGCACCGGCTCCATACGGTGGCGCTGGGAGTTGGGAACTATCCAGTTCACCGTGTGGGTTTCCCTCTCGTCCACATAGAAATCCGCCTTGCGGAAAATATATCGCTCGTCCTTATCCTCTCTGAAAAACTCGGAAAGGCTGCTGCCGAGAGCTTCAAGAATATCGTCCAGCGTTGCAATGGAGGGTGAGGTCAGATTGCGCTCAAGCTGGGAAAGAAAGCCCTTGCTCAATTCGCTTCGGCTTGCGAGCTCCTCAAGAGTAAGCCCTTTTTGTTTTCGAAGATGTTTTATCCTGCTTCCGATGTCCACAAAGCAGCCCTCCGTTTCTGTTTACTAAACTTTTTGTCTTCTATCACTAAACAAGACTTATTATAATACCCCCGCAGCAAATTGCAACACCTTTCGTCAATTAATTTAAACTTTTTTTTCGATATATAAAACTTCCGGGTAAAAAAGCATCGCCGCGACCACTGCCGCGGCGATGCCGAATTTTCTTATTTTCTTTTTCTGTCTATTATCTCCAGTACCATTCTCATAAAGCGGGTGTTGCCGGGCTTTTTGTCAGGAGAAATCCAGATTTCATCGCTGAAATATTCATCGCGTTTTCTCCTTCCTCCCTCTTTCCAAGCTATTTCGATGGCGCTTCTTATGCACCGTTCAAGATTGGCAGGGCTGGTGTCAAAGCGTTTTGCAAGCTCGGGATAAAGCACTTTTGTCACTCCGAGCAAAAGCTCCCTATCTTCATAGGTCATAGACAAAGCAGCTTTGAGATAGCTATAACCCATCAGATGCGGCATTATTCCGATTTTCAAAAGAATTTCGTCAATATCCCGCTCCAGTTCTTCCTTAAAGCGGCACTGTTTAAGCATTTCCTCGCTCTTGTCCCGTCCGCTGCACCCACGGATTGATTCTATCAATGCCGTTATTCTGCAGGGTTTCGGAAAAAAGCGGACAACACCAAGCGCACTTGCTTTCTCCGCCACAAAGTCGTTAAAAAATCCGGAACAGAAAATGGTGTAGGGCAGCTTTCCTTTATTTCTGAGTTGGTCGACAAGGCTCAGCCCCTCCATTTCTCTCAGGAGCAGGTCTGCAATCAAAACATCCGGCGCATTCCGCAATATGAGTTCGGAAGCTTCCCTTCCGTTATCCACAGCTGCGACAACGCGCATATCTTCTTCAGCGTCAATTAGTTCGCTCAGCATTTTTCTGAAGCCTTCCGATGAATCGGCAATAATGACGCTGATTTGCTTTTCCATTTCTTTTCACTCCATAACTCAAATGAATTATGCTTGCATTTTAGCATATATTCCCAGTGTTTTACAACATTCCGCATAAGTCTATTTATCGACATTTTCTGTCGATAAATAAAAGCTTATATCAAAACCTGTCGAATATAAAAAGGAGTTCGCCTTAGGCGGACTCCTTTTTATTATTTGGATTAAAACAAGCTCATCTGGCTTGTTTCGGGCATATCACCAAGAGCCCCGAGATTTTTAAGAGTTTCAATATGAGTCTGGCTGACCTTTGGGCAGGCGGCAAAAACATCCTCAACAGAAACAAAGCTCAGTCCCTTCTTTGTGCAGGCCGCAAGATCTCTTGCCGCAGTTTCGCCCAGTCCCGAAATTGAGACAAAGGGAGCGCGAAGCTGTTTATCTCCCACGGGGAGGAACTTTGTGGCGTCCGACTCATAGAGGTCAATTGGCGCAAAGCTGAGACCGCGCATATAAAACTCGTAGACCGCTTCCAGCGTTGTATAGAGGTCTTCCTCGTTGGCGGTGGGCTTGGGATTATTTTTAATCTCCTGCATTTTCTTCTTCACCGTGTCGAGCCCCTGAGTCATACTCTCTGCGTCAAAGGTGTTTTTCTGACTGCGGCGATAGAAATAGGCGCTGTAGAAGGCCTGGGGATGGTGAACCTTAAAATAGGCAATGCGGAAAGCCATCATAACATAGGCAACTGCGTGAGCCTTGGGGAAAAGATAGGCTATCTTTGCAAGAGACTCTATGTACCATTCGGGCACACCCAACTCCTCCATCTTCTCTCTCCAGCCCTCGCTGAAGCCGCCTTTTTTGACTTTGCCTTTGCGGACGGCCTCCATAATCTTGAAGGCCATCTTTGGCTCCATGCCCTTTTCGATGAGATAGAGCATTATATCGTCGCGGCAGCCCACTGTCTCTTTAACGGAGGCGGTGCCGCTGGTGATAAGATCCTTGGCGTTTCCCAGCCAAACATCGGTACCATGGCTGAAGCCGGAAAGGCGCACCAGAATATCAAAGCCCTCGGGCTGAGTGTCCACAAGCATCTGGCGGGTAAAACCCGTGCCGAATTCGGGGATGCCTATGCTGCCGGTTTTGCCGATGACGGGGTCATCATCGGGGAGCCCAAGAGGAGACGGACTGCGGAAAATTTCCATAGTCTCCGGGTCATCAAGCGGGATGCGCTTTGCGTCCACTCCGGTCATATCCTCCAGCATACGGATCATAGTGGGGTCATCGTGACCCAGCTCGTCCAGCTTAAGGAGGTTATC
>SVKK01000015.1 GCA_015068425.1 Oscillospiraceae bacterium
TTAACTTACCACTGGGTGCCCTCTTCCCAAGCAACGAGACGGACGAAACCGCCGTCAGCAGCTTCGCAGCGGAAGGGGAATGCAGCGATGGTCATGCGCTTGCCGGTGATCTCATCGATGTCACCGCCGGCGTTTTCAACAGCGATAACACCGTGCTGGCCATAGAGTCTGTGGCAGGGCTCATAGTCGGGGTAGTCAACGTCGATGTCGCGGCCGGTAGCCAGCTTGTAGTTGTTGGCCAGCCAGGGCATCTGCTCCTTGGCGGGGCAATGCCATACGACGGAGTCGGATGCGCCGTAGGTACCGGAGATACCCTTGATCTTCTTTTCGAACATCAGCCACTTTGCCAGCTCGGGACCGTTACCGGCATAGTAGTTGTAGTACTTATCGTTGTTCTTTCTCCAATAGTGATGGAAACCGGTGTTGAGAATGACCCAGTCGTTGGGGCGGATCTCAAGGCCGTCCTTATCGAGAGCAGCCTGAACATCTTCGGGAGTGATGATGTGCCAGATAACGCCCTTCTTGTCGGGAGTCTCAGCCCATTCGCCCATGCGTGCGGGATCGCCTTCTGCAGCGTTGAAAGCCTTCTCAAACTCTTCTGCCATCCAGCGAAGGTCTACGATAACGCCGGAGCCGATGCAGTGGTTCAGGGGGAGCTCAGCGAGAGTGTAGCCGTAACGTGCGCGGTCAACCTCTTCCTCGTGGAGGGTGTGGTTGGGAGCGTCGCAATGGGTACCGGCATGAAGAGTACCGGTGTAAGTGCAGGTTCTCTTGTGGAAACGCTCGAGATACTGGCCGCGGGGGAAGTTCAGGTCGCTGCGTGCGCCGGGGAAGGGCCACAGGGGGGTATCCCAGCCCCAAGGCATGGAGAGGTCCCAAATCTTGGGCATCTTCTCGGTCTCGAGATAAAGTTCTTCTTTTCTAAGGGGCATGTATGCCATAATGCTTTTCCTCCTGAGAATTTATTTGTTTTTTGCTCCCCACATTGTAAACCTTGGAATTATTCCAAAGTCAAGTAAAAAACCTTGCAATATCTGCGGAAAACCGCTATAATGCGTATATATTATTGAGCTATTCAATATCCTTTTTCTAAGGACGAAAGGAAGTGACCGCGTGAAATACAAAATAGGAGATGTTGCCCGAATTCTCGGTGTTTCCACAGATATACTCCGCTATTATGAGCGCAAAGGCGTGGTCACCCCCGAGAAGGATATCAACAACGACTACCGCTATTATGACTCCTGGCACATAAATTTTCTTATGGACTGCCTTTGGTTCAAAAACTACGGTTTTTCCATAGAACAGATCGCCGATATGGTGCGCATCCCCACCGCCGGCGAGCTGAGCGAGCTTTTTCTTATGAAGGAAGAAGAGCTTCGCGCCCATATCAGCCGCTGCCAGCTGCTTCTGCGCCGCAGCGCCGAGCATCGGGCTTCTCTCGAAATGATAGAGCGGCTTCTCTATAAGTGCGAAATTGCCGAAAGCCCCGAGTTCGTGCGCTTTATCGACAGGGTGGGCAGCAGCTATATGACCGACCCCCTCACTAATGAAACCGCCAAAAAATGGCTGGAGGTTCTCCCCTTCAATAACCGCTATTTTGAGATGCCCGGCGAGGCGGTTTTGCCCGGACAGGAGGACGATTACCGCTGGGGCTACAGCCTCAGCGCCGAGTATGTTGAGGCGCTGGGCTTTCAGGTATCCCCCCCTATCATTCGCTTCCCCTCCAGAAAATGCATACACACCGTGTTCAAAAACAGCGGTGGTAAAGGCGGGTTTTCTCCTTCCCTCCTGAATTACGCCCTTGATTTTGCCCAAAAGGAAGGCATAACCGTTTTCGGTCCCATTCACGGCGTTTTGCTCTGCTCCGTAATGGAGGACGGCGTTCTCACGGGCTACTTTGAGGCGTGGATACCTATCGAATAAGATTAAAAAGACCCTGACGAGCCGTCGGGGCCTTTTGTTTTGCTATGCAGGATATTTGCGGCGGGATTTAAAGCCTTCCCCTTGGGGGGAAGGTGGCATTTGCGGAGCAAATGACGGATGAGGTGTCAAAAACGTGACGGAGGGGTTTTGTCTTTATATGTCTCCGACGGCCATATTCTTTTCGCACCCACTGTAGGGGCGGGCATTGCCCGCCCGCGGGCGACCAATGGTCGCCCCTACTGTGAGGTCGGGATTGATTTTCCTCCGGAGGCCATATTCTTTTTGTGCCAGCAAAAAGAATATGGAAAGAAAAACAGGGTCAAGAGGGGGTGCCCTCTTGACGAACTCCCCGATGCATAGCAAGAAAGGGCGCAGTGCCACATAATCAAAATCCAAACTTTAGTGTGCTTCCCACGTTTTCCGCTCTGGACGCTGCTGCGCCAAGGCGCCTGCCCGGCGCCACGTGGATTTCACCTCGTAACGCTCCCACTTTTAAAGCCTTCCCCTTGAGGGGAAAGTGGCATTTGCAAAGCAAATGACGGATGAGGTGCTCAAAGCCTCCCCTGTCATGCGCACCTCGTATGGCGCAACGACTCGGCGCGCCGCACCCACTGTAGGGGCGGGCAATGCCCGCCCGCTTTAAAGCCTTTCCCCCCAAGGGGAAGGCTTTAAAAAAACAAAAATCCGGCCTATGTTTATAGGTCGGATTTTCTGTTTGTCAATGCCCATTTCGGTGGAGCAAAGCTCGCTCGCCTTCCGCGAGAAGCTCTTCACGAAGACGCTTTGCGAATTCGTTTTCCTGCGGCGCTTTGATTTTTGCCCTTTCATCCATGCCGCAAAGGGTCTTATGCCGCGCATTTTTGCGGAAAACGCTGCGGTAGGCATCCACCGGCTGACCGCCGCCCATAAGGCAGCCGCCGGGGCAGGCCATCACCTCGATAAGATGGAAGCTTTCCTCGCCCTTTTCCACCCTCTCAAGCAGCTCTTTGGCGTTTTTAAGTCCGCTGACAACAGCTATGCGCACTCTCTCCCCTTCCATCTCCGCCTCAACGCACTCGCCCACCGTTTCGCCGTCTTTGCTCTTCACTTCGACGCGGACAAGCTTTTCGGGGGACATAAAACGCAGCACAGCTTCCGCCACGCCGCCGCTGACGCCGAAGAGGGTTCCCCCGCCGGAGCCCATACGGAAGGGCGCGTCCGCCTCGCTTTCGGGGCAGTTCGCGGCATCCAGACCCTCCGAGTCCATCCAGTCCAGAAGTTCCGATGTTGTCAGGGAGAAATCTATATCCCGCTTTCCATTGGTATGGGACTCCTCCCGGAGAATTTCCGCCTTTTTGGCGGTGCAGGGCATAATAGATACGGATACAAGCCTTTTGCCCTCGCCTTCTCCGCTTTTCTCATAATGCCTGCGCAGCACCGCGCCCAGCATCTGCTGGGGAGAGCGGCAGGAGGATATATTTTTCTTAAACCGGGGCAGCTTTTCCTCGCAATATTTCACCCAGGCGGGACAGCAGCTTGTGAGAAGGGGCAGTTTTTCCCCATTTTTCAGCCGCTCCAGAAATTCCTCTCCCTCCTCCATAGCGGTAAGGTCCGCGGCATACACCGTGTCGTGAACTTTATCAAAACCCAGTTTTTTCAGCCCGCCCACTATTTTCGCCATAGAGTTTTCCTCCGCGCCAAAGCCCAGAAGTTCGCCAACTCCTACACGGACAGAGGGCGCAATCTGGGCCACCACCAGAGTATCCGGGTCGGCAATGGCTTCCCTTACCATTTCCACACTGCTCTTTATGCGCAGCGCTCCCGTGGGGCAGTTGGCGTGGCACTGGCCGCAGCCAACGCAGGCGGTATCAGCCAAGGTTTCCCCTTTGGCGCGAACGTGGGTTATGCCCTTTTCGAAGACCATCTCAAGGGCGCCCACCCCCTGCAGACTATGGCAGGTGCGGACGCATTCTCCGCAGAGTATGCATTTTTCCGGGTCTATGACCACGCAGGGAGAGCTCTCATCCGCGCTCTGGGAAAAATAGAGGGGGGAATTATAATATCTTTCCTCAATCTTGCAGTTATTGTTCTTGTATATGTTGCAGAGGAGGCTGCGGAGCTGATAAGAACCCATATAGGGATCGCAGCCATCGTCGCAGCTTGTGAGTATATTGGCGTTGGACTCCCGCCAGCCATAATCGGGAGCGCCCGCTTCGGGATACCACCAGCCAAAGTCGCAGTGGATTACCCGGGGGTCAAGACTTGCGTCCAGCTTTGCCTTCTGGGTTATGCGTCCGCGGAAGGTGCGAATCCATACCCAGTCACCATCTTGTATCCCGCGCTCTTTCGCCGTATCGGGGTGTATAGCCACTCTGGGGAAGGGGTACTGGCGGCGCAGGGAGCGTATCTGGCGGTTGTTGGAGATGAAATACTGCATCCTTCTGCCGCCTATACTCAGAATATAGGGAAATTCTCTGGAGAGATCCGGGCGGCTGACGGGTGTTACAGGAGGCTCTTTCCAGAAGGGGAGCGGGTCGCCGCCCACCGCCTCCAGCTCCTTCGACCAGAACTCATATTTGCCTGTTGGAGTGGGGAAGCCGCCGCGGGTTTTATAGCCCAAATACTGCCGCTTGGGGGTATACCATCCCAGTTCCTTCAAACGGTCGAAGCTCAATCCCTCCATCTCGGGATAGTGCAGCGCCATTTCCTTCAGTTCCCTCTCAAGAAGCTCCTTCTGGGTTTCGGCGCCATAGTCCAGTCCCATACGCTTTAATATATCGATATAGATATCCTCGTCGGGGCGCGCCTCACCCACCTGCACCAGCTTCTGCTGGCACAGCACGGTATGCTCGGCAAATTCGGGCATGCAGAAAACGCTGTCCACCTCAGGCCACATGGCGGCAGGCAAAACTATATCCGCCATTGCCGCGGTGGGGGTCATAAACATATCCGTTACAACGAAAAAGTCCAAATCCATCAGGCATTCCCGCACTCTTGCGCTGTCGGGAAGAGAGATGAGGGTGTTATTCGCAAAGCTAAGCATCGCCCTTATTTTATAGGGATACTCCATTCTTATGGCGTCCAGCACCTGATGGGGATTGGCGTATGGCTTCAGCTTTCTGTAAGGATAGCTGTTGATAAGCTTTTCATCGGGAACTTTAGGGGCTCGCTTTGTGGGTACTATCTTTTTGCTCTCCACAAAGCCGCCGGGCACATCATAGCTGCCAAGCAGAGCGGGAAGAAAGTATATCGCCCGGCTTGTATGGGTGGCGTTGAAGCCGTGCTCAAAGGCGCAGCCCCACTCCAGCGCCATAGGGGTGTTTTCCGCCATCATCCGGGCGGCGCGGATTATGTCCTTTGTGGGCACCCAGGTAATCTCGCTGACCTTTCGCACCTCGTATTCCTCGGCGCGACGAGCCAGTTCCTCGAAGCCGTAGCTCCAGTTTTCCACAAAATCGTGGTCATAGAGATCCTCGTGGATGATAACATTTATTATTGCCATTGCCAGCGCGCCGTCCGTTCCGGGGCGGATGCGCAGCCAAAGGTCGGCATGCTCCGCCATCTCCGTTTTCACAGGGTCAATGACGATGAGCTTTGTGCCGTTTTTGGCGCAGTCTTTGGGATGCCACTGCAGCTCGCCATCCGCACCGCTGACGGCGGGGTTTGCCCCCCAAACAACAAGGCATTTGGGCTTTTTCTCCCCGTAGTAATCCACGCAGCCATAGGTGCCGGAGGTGGAAAAGCCCGCGTTTTTCCGTGGTCCGAGGCATATAAGCGCGCCGGAGGAGGTTATATTGGGAGTTCCAAGGGCAGAGGTGAAGCGCCAGAGATAGGGCACAACATGCCGTCCCGTACCCGTTATGGCGGAAATGCACTCCGGACCGTATTTATCCCGCAGCAGGCTGAGCCGCCCCGCAATGGAGTCCAGAGCTTCATCCCAGCTTATCTGCACCCATTTGCCGCTTCCCCGGGGGCCGTTTCGCTTGAGAGGATGGAGAAGACGATAGGGGTGATACATCTGCTCTATAATGGTCAGCCCCTTCTCGCAGCCCCGCCCCATATTCAGGGGAGCATCCGGGTCGGGACGCACCTTGACCACCTTTCCGTTCTCCACAGTGAGAATATGGACGCAGCCGCCATGGCAGCCGCGGCACGCAGCGCGAAATTCATTTTCTTTTAGACTCACACCAATTCTCCTCTCCAAGTTCGGGAATATGCTCTTATCCCTCTTGCATATGGGCTCTGATTACAGTATACTGCCCATATAAACATAAGTAAAATCAATTATTCAAATGTTAAGGATAGTAAATATCTATGAATAAACCTCATATCACAGCCAATCTTGAGTATTACCGCGCTTTTTACTACGCGGCCAAGCATAAATCCATAACCGCTGCCGCCCGGGAGCTTTGTCTGACCCAGCCCACGGTAACAGGTGCCATACGGCGCTTGGAGGAGCAGCTTAATGTCACATTGTTTCTGCGGCACAAAAAAGGTGTCAGCCTTACTCACGAGGGTTTAATGCTCTGGCAGCGTATTGAACCCGCTTTTCATCTCATCCTTTCAGCCGAGCAGGAGCTGGAGCAGTCCAAAGCTCTGGAGGGCGGCTCCCTTCGCATAGTTTCAACGGAGATGAGCTACCGCACCTATATCCTCCCCAAGCTCCAGCAGTTCACGGCAGATCACCCCAAGGTTAAAATCCGCTGCCGCAACGCCCTTACGGAGGACGTTCTGGAAATGGTGAGAAAGGGAGAAACGGACATTGCTATTCTCCATGCCCCTTTCCCAGATGGGGATGATCTGAATTTCAGATACATAAGCAGCATTGAGGAATGCTTTGTTGTTGGCCCCCGATACCGTTTTCTTTGCGAAAAACCCCGCTCTCTCGCGGAGCTTTCTGAATACCCTATGGTTTCCACCCCCACAGGCTCTTCCACCAATCGCTTCATATCCTCCCTTTTTGCCCAAAGCGGTCTCAGCTTCAACCCGGATATCGAGGTTACAACAATCGATCTGGTTATTCAGGCGGTGGAAAACGATTTGGGAATAGGAACTCTGCCCACAAGCGAGGTTGCCCGGCATCTGCACAAGGGCAACATGTTCCAAATTCCCGTTTCGGATCTCTCAATGGAGCGCAAGGCCTATGTTATCACCGGCAAATATATGCCCCTGTCCCCGGCGGCCCAGACTTTTATCGACCGCTATCTGATGAATGATTAAAAAACGAAAGAAAAACCGGCGCTTTTAGCGCCGGTTTTTCTTATATCCACCCTCAAAGGGGGCTATATAAAAAATAAAACCGCTTCTTCACATGAGAGGGGTGTGAAAAAACGGTGTTTATTTTAATCACTCGGCCATGTCGTTGAGCTTCAGGGTCATCTGGCTCTTCTTATGAGCGGCCTTGTTCTTGTGGATCAGGTTCTTGCCTGCTGCCTTGTCAACAGCTTTGACAGCCACTTTATAGGTGCTGACGGCTGCTTCCTTGTTGCCCTCGGCAACGGCTGCATCGAATTTCTTGACTGCGGTTCTGAGAGCGCTGCGCTCAGCCTTGTTCTTGGCATAACGAGCCTTAGCAAGCTGGTCTCTCTTCGCGGAAGACTTAATGTTGGCCATGTTTCAATCGCCACCTCCTCCTATAAGTATAAGCGGTCAAATGCACTGTATACGGCACGGCGCATATGGACACACGAATGGTATTGTAACAGCAAGCGCTTGAAAAATCAAGGGTTTTTTTAACTTTTTTTGAAAAAATACATATATTTTTTTGTGAAAGATATACTAATACAAAATCTTGATTTTTCAGAAAGGTCAGGCACAATGAGTAGTAGAATTCGCACCGACCTGGCAATAGAGGCCGAGCCTCTTTTCCGCTCAAAGCCCTCCCATCCGGAGTCCCTTCCCGGTCTTCGCTGCAGGGAGGAAACGCGCCGGGGCTTCAGTGTATCCACCGTTGAAGTGCTGGACGAGCGGGGTGAGGCGGCTGTAGGTAAGCCAAAGGGGCGCTATATCACCCTTGAGCTTGGAGCCCTTCTCCGACGGGAGGAAAACTCCTTCGCCGAGGCCTGCGCCCTCCTTGCCGAGGAGCTGCGCTCTCTGCTGCATCTTCCAGATATTTCCAGTATTCTGGTGGCGGGGCTGGGTAATCGGGATATAACCCCCGATGCTGTTGGGCCTATTGCCGTGGATAATCTCATGGTCACTAGGCATCTGCGCTCTGCGCTGCCGGAGTATTTCGGCTCTTTCAGAAGCGTCTGCGGTCTTTGCAGCGGGGTTTTGGGCACAACGGGCATAGAAAGCGGAGAGATCATCGCCGCCGTATGCAGGAAAGTAAAGCCGGCCGCGGTCATAGCCGTGGATGCTCTCGCCTCACGCTGCACGGAGCGCCTTTGCCGCACAGTGCAGCTTTCCGATACGGGCATAGTTCCCGGCTCCGGGGTTGGCAACGCAAGGCTTGCCCTTAACGAGGAGACTCTGGGTGTTCCCGTCATCGCCGTGGGTGTTCCCACAGTGGTGGATGCCGCCACGCTGGCATATGATCTTATAAAAGACTCGGGACTTGAGATAGATGCTTCTCAGCTTGCTTCCGGTGCGGGGCTGATAGTTACGCCAAGGGATATTGACAAAAATGTCCGGGATATATCCAAGCTTATCGGCTACGGCCTGAACATGGCTCTCCACGATGACCTCAGCATAGAGGATATAGATATGTTTCTATCTTAAGAGGGGCATTGATGGCGCGCCGGGCGGCCATAGGCTTGCGCCCCACGGGGGCGCGATATAACATCACGAGGTGCAATCCCGCACCTATAAGCCTTCCCCCTGTGGAAGGTGGCTGACCGAAGGGCAGACGGATGAGGTGTTTTGTCTCCGACGGCCATATTCTTTTTGTGCCAGCAAAAAGAATATGGAAAGAAAAACAGGCCAAAGAGGGGAGTTGAAACCCCTCTTTGGAAACTCCCCGAGTGCAGATGCGAGAAATATATTGTGCCACAAAATTAAAACCTAAACCTTAGAGTGCATACCTCGTATGCCGCTCAGGACGCTGCTGCACAGAGCTGCCTGTTCGGCAGCACGGGGATCGCATCTCGTAATGTTCCTCCCGCAAAGCCTCCCTTGTGTAAAGGGAGGTGCCCCGAAGGGGCGGAGGGATTGCAAAAAAAGGGCTTCCCTCTGTCGGGGAAGCCTTTTTCAATGTTTCACGTGAAACAATTACCCTTTATTTATCTGCATACATAGCAGTTCCACTCTTCCTCGTGGCAATGCTCCAGGATTTCAAAGCCGTTTGCCTCCAGAACGGAGCGCAGCTCTTTCTCTCTGCCGTCAATAATTCCCGAGCAGATAAAAACGGCATCCTCTGCCATAAAGCGGCGGACAAAGGCTGAAAGAGGAATGATAACATCGCTTACTATGTTGGCAAGGACTATATCATAGCCGCTTCCAAGGAACTTTCGCATACCCTCATCGGAGAGAATATCTCCCGCATATACCTTGAAGCGCTCTCCGCCGATGCCGTTGAGCGCAGCATTATCCGCGGCAACATCCGGTGCTTTGGGGTCTATATCGCAGCCAACTACCTTCTCGCAGCCCAAAACCGCCGCACCTATGCCCAAAATTCCGCTTCCGCAGCCCAGATCAAGAACCTTTTTACCGGGGCAGGCGAATTTCTCAAGGCGGTGGAGGCACATTCTTGTGGTGGCGTGGCTTCCGGTTCCGAAGATGAGACCCGGGTCAAGGCGCAGGGCAACCCGCCCTTCAAGCTCGGGATTTTCCCATTCGGGAACAACAAGGAACTTCTCGCCTATTTTCAGAGGCTTATAGAATTCCCGCCAGTTATTTTCCCAGTCGCTGTCATCCACAGTGGCGCAGTCTATCTCCAGACCAAGTTCGCTGCGTATCTTCGCCAGCATCGCCTTGCCATCTTCATCGTCGGAAAGATAAAACTTAACGCGGCTGAGTCCCTTGAAGCGATTATTCAGCTCGTCATCCACATAATCCCAGTACTGATGGTTGTTTTCGAGGAAGTTCTTGAAATCCTCCTCATCCTCTATGCACATACCTTCAACGCCCAAATCTCCAAGGCGCAGGCAGAGAAGGTCAATTTCCTCGCTTGTTGTTGCAATAGCAGCTTCAATCCAACGCATATTTCAGCATCTCCTTAAATATTTGCTGATTTAATTCTATTAGCTTTGAGATTTCATGTCAAGTATCGGCTTTTTGTTTCACGTGAAACAAAATTCGCAAAAAAGTTTCACGTGAAACATATGAAATGTTGAAAAATCCGTAAATAGTGTTATAATGTGTAGTCAGAAACTATAAAGGAGAAAGATATGGGCAAAATCATCGCAATTGCCAATCAGAAGGGCGGAGTTGGCAAAACAACCACCGCAATAAACTTTTGCGCCTCACTGGCTCACAGAGGCAAAAAAGTCCTCCTTTGCGACTGCGACCCTCAGGGCAACGCAACAACCGGCATGGGAGTCGACAAAAACAAGGTTAAAAGTGTATACGATGTGATGCTCCGTGATTTCCCTGCAGAAAAGGCTGTCATCTCCACCAAATACGGCGATGTGCTCCCCTCAAACAGAGAGCTGGTTGCCGCCAACGTGGAGCTTGTTGACGCAGAGGACAGAGAGTATATCCTCCGCAAGGCGCTGCTGCCACTGAAAGGGGAGTATGATTTCATAATCATAGACTGCCCGCCCTCCCTCGAGCTGCTCACTCTGAACGCTTTCACCGCCGCAGACACGGTGCTTGTTCCCGTTCAGTGCGAATTTTACGCCCTTGAGGGTCTCAGCGACCTCGTAAACACCGTAAAGCTGATAAACGGCAGACTTAACCCAACTTTGACCATAGAGGGTCTTGTGCTCACCATGTATGACGGACGCACCCGCCTCAGCGAAGAAGTTGCGGACGCGCTCCGCGCCCACTTCGGAGACAAGGTTTATGAGAACTCCATCCCCCGTAACGTTCGCTTAAGCGAAGCACCCAGCCACGGTAAGCCTTGCATAGCCTACGATAAGTTCAGCAAGGGCACGAGAGCCTACCTCCATATGACAAACGAGTTTTTGAAACGCCAGTAAGGAAGTGAAATAATGGCAGAAAAACCCAAAAGAGGACTTGGCAGCGGTCTTGGCGCCCTTTTCGGAGAGGATGTGCTCAGCGAAAAGAGTGAGAAGGAGCTGACCCTCCCCATCTCAAAGGTTGAACCCCGGGCTGACCAGCCACGATACAGCTTTGACGAGGAGGCTTTGGAAACTCTTTCCGAATCAATCCGCCAGTACGGTCTTATTCAGCCCATCACCGTCAGAAAGCTGGACGGTGGCTTTTATCAGATAATTGCCGGAGAGCGCCGCTGGCGCGCCGCAAGAATGGCAGGGCTTGCCGAAGTTCCCGTAAGAATAATCGAAGCCGACGACAAAAGGGCAATGGAGCTGGCCTTGGTGGAAAACCTCCAGCGCGAGGATCTCAACCCCATCGAGGAAGCCAGAGGCTACCGCACTTTGATGGAGGAATACGGCATGACTCAGGAGCAGGCCTCCGCCTCCGTGGGAAAATCCCGCAGCGCGGTTGCCAACTCCCTGCGCCTTCTCTCCCTCGGCGAAACCCTCAGCGCAATGGTGGAAAACGGCAGTCTTTCCGCAGGCCACGCCCGCTCTCTGCTGCCCCTCAAGGACGAAAAGCAGCAGCTTGAAGTTGCGGAAGCCGTCATTTCAAGGGGGCTCTCCGTCCGCCAGACAGAGACACTTGTGAAGAAGCTTTGCGCCCCTTCCACCCAGAAGAAGGAGTCGGAAAGCGGCGACATTGTCGTGGACTACGTGAAGGAAGTTGAGCGAAGCTTGGAAAACGCTCTCGGTCGCAAGATAAAGCTTGTGGACTCTCCCAAGAGGGGGCGCATAGAGCTTGAGTTCTATGGCGCCGACGACAGGGAAGAGCTTATAAGCAAGCTGATGCTTATTGGAAAGCTGAAAAAATAAGACTTTTCCCCAAATGCCCATTTTTATTGAAAATATTAAGATTTTACAGAATAAAAGGAAGATAAGACTATGCTTGATATTAAATTTGTTCGAGAAAACCCCGAAATAGTTAAGGAGAATATTCGCAAAAAGTTCCAGGACGCAAAGCTCCCTCTCGTTGACGAGGTCATCGAGCTGGACCGTCTCAACCGCGCTGCCATCAACGAGGCCAACGAGCTTCGTGCCAGCCGCAACGCCCTCAGCAAGGCAAACGGCCCTCTTTTCGGCAAGCTGAAGAAGGCCTCCGACGAGGAAAAAGCCGCCATTCAGGCTCAGATCGACGCCAATATGGCCGCCGTTAAGGCCAACGATCTCCGCCGCGAGGAGCTGGAAAAGCTGGAGGCAGAGTACGCCGAGCGCATACGCCGCATTATGCTGCTTATCCCCAACATCATCGATCCCTCCGTCCCCATCGGCGAGAGCGACGAGTTCAACGTTGAGGTGGAGCGCTTCGGTGAGCCTACTACTCCCGACTACGAGGTTCCCTATCATACCGCCATTATGGAACGCTTCAACGGCGTTGATATGGACGCCGCAGGCCGTGTCAGCGGCAACGGCTTCTACTATCTGATGGGTGACATTGCCCGCCTCCACTCCGCAGTTCTGGCCTATGCCCGTGACTTTATGATCGAGAAGGGCTTCATCTACTGCATCCCCCCCTTCATGATCCACGGCAACGTTGTCGAAGGCGTTATGAGCCAGAACGACATGGACGCTATGATGTATAAAATCGAGGGCGAAGACCTCTATCTCATCGGCACCAGCGAGCATTCCATGATAGGCAAGTTCATCGACCAGATAATCCCCGAGGCAAGCCTCCCCCAGACTCTCACCAGCTATAGCCCCTGCTTCCGCAAGGAGAAGGGCGCCCACGGCATTGAGGAGCGCGGCGTTTACCGCATCCACCAGTTCGAGAAGCAGGAGATGATTGTTGTCTGCCGCCCCGAGGACAGCATGGAGTGGTACGAGAAGATGTGGCGCTACAGCGTTGAGCTTTTCAAGAGCCTTGAAATTCCTGTCCGTCAGCTGGAATGCTGCTCCGGCGACCTTGCCGATCTGAAGGTCAAGAGCTGCGACATCGAAGCCTGGTCTCCCCGCCAGCAGAAGTATTTTGAGGTTTGCTCCTGCTCCAACCTTGGCGACGCTCAGGCTCGCCGCCTGCGTATGCGCGTAAAGGGCAGTGACGGCAAGATGTATCTGCCCCACACCCTCAACAACACCGTTGTCGCTCCCCCCCGCATGCTCATCGCCTTCCTTGAAAACCACCTCCAGGCCGACGGCAGCGTCACCATTCCCGAGGCACTCAGAGGCTATATGGGCGGCAGGGAAGTTCTCATCCCCTCCAAGTAATAGGGCTATAAAAAGTTCATAAATTAACCGGAAATAAACTAAAAACGGAGGAAAAGCTAATGAAAAAGTTCGCAGAAGAATTCAAGACCTTTATCATGCGCGGCAACGTGCTTGATATGGCCGTCGGCGTTGTTGTCGCTACCGCCTTCGGAAAAATCACCACCGCACTCATCAACAATATCATCATGCCCTTCATCGCATTTCTCTTCGGCTCCCGCGATATGACCGCGCTGAACATCGTGGTGCGGGAAGCAGTTGTCAACGCAGAGGGCGTTGAAGAGGCCGCCGCCATCGTTATCGGCTTCGGCACCTTTGTAGCCGCAATCGTGGACTTCATCCTCATAGCCTTTGTTGTCTTCCTTATCATCAAGGTTGCAAACAAAGCAGGCGAAAAGAAGCGCCTCGAGGCCGAAGCCAAGGCCGCCGCTGAGGCTGAAGCCGCCGCAGCAGCCGCTGCCGCAGAGCCCAAGGCACCCACCACCGAAGAGCTTCTCGCTCAGATTCTCGAAGAGCTGAAAAGCAAATAAGCTTCAGCGTTTATGCTGCAAAAAAGACCGTGCCCATCGGCACGGTCTTTTTTGTTTTTGGGGGGAGGCTTTGACCTCTCATCCGTCACGGCTACGCCGTGCCACCTTCCCCCAGGGGAAGGCTTTAAAGATACGAGGTACAGCCTCGGTGCTGCCGAACAGGCAGCTAGGGGCAGCAGCGTCCTGAGCGGAAATCGAGGGAAGTACTCTAAGGTTTAGACTCTGATTATGTGGCACAATGTATTTCCTGCCTCCGCACTTGGGGAGTTTCCAAAGAGGGGTTTTGCATCCCCTCTTTGGCCTGTTTTTCTTTCCATATTCTTTTTGCTGGCACAAAAAGAATATGGCCGTCGGAGACAACAATCCCTCCGCCTCACATTCGTTCGGCACCTCCCTTTACACAAGGGAGGCTTTTGGCGGCGCGCCGGGCGGCCATGGGCTCGCGCCCTACGGAAAGTGCATTCGTAGGGGACGGCTTTTTGCGGTGGGACGGCGGAATTTGGCGGAAAAATTGCAAAAATCATAACAAGCCGGACTTTACTTGTTGATATAAATATAAAATAATGTTATACTGTTTTGATAATAAACAAAGGAAGCCAATGTATGAGTTATACTGATTGGAAAATTCCATATTCTCCCTCCGTGGTGCCCCGGGAGCTTCTTGACGCGGGCTACACCGCCCTTCTTGCCGCGGTGCTCAATGTGCGCGGCTTGGGCGACCCCGAGCAGGCAAGAGCCTTTCTCGAATGCAGCGACACTCTTTTGGGCGACCCTCTTATGATGACGGATATGCCTCAGGCCGTTATGCGCATCACAAGAGCCATCGCTCTGGGGGAGGCCGTTGCCGTTTACGGCGACTACGATGTGGACGGCATCACCTCCACCTGCATGATGACGGATTATCTCCGCAAAAAAGGTCTCCAGTGCGAATATTACATACCCGACCGCATGGAAGAGGGCTACGGCATCAACACCGCAGCCATCGAATCCCTCCGCAGCAAGGGTGTGAGCCTTATCATCACCGTTGACTGCGGCGTCACCACAGTTGAGGAGGCCGCTTTCGCCTCAAATCTCGGCATAGACATGATAGTCACCGACCATCACGAGTGCCGGGAGGAGCTGCCCGATGTTATCGCCGTTGTTGACCCCAAGCGCCCTGACTGCAACTATCCCAGCCGCGACCTTGCGGGTGTTGGCGTTGCCTTCAAGCTTCTCTGCGCTCTGGAGGGAAGCGCCGAGCCCATACTGGAGGAATACTCCGACCTTGTGGCCGTTGGCACCATTGCCGACGTTATGCCCCTTGTTGGCGAAAACCGCTACATCATAAAGCATGGTCTGCGCAAGCTTATGAATTCTCCCCGCCCCGGTCTTCGGGCTCTCATTGAGGAGGCGGGGCTTGGCGACAAGCGCATAACCGCCACCAATATAGGCTTCACTCTCGCCCCCAGACTCAACGCCTCCGGCCGTCTGGGTCAGGCAAGCATGGCAGCGGAGCTGCTTTTGACCGACTCCCCCCGCACCGCCGCTTCCCGCGCCGCCGACCTCTGCCAGCTCAACCGGGACAGGCAGATGCTTGAGACGGATATATGGAAGCAGGCTTTGGATATGATAGGAGATGCCCAGCCCAAGACTCCCATAGTTCTCTCCTGCGAAACCTGGCATCAGGGTGTTATAGGCATTGCCGCAAGCCGCCTCACCGAAGCCTTCAATGTGCCCGCAATTATGATCTGCCTTGACGGCGACAAGGGCAAGGGCTCCTGCCGCAGCTGCGGAGGCTTCAACCTTTTCGAGGCTCTTTCCGCCTGCAGTGAGCATCTGGAGGGCTTCGGAGGCCATGCTCTGGCCGCAGGTCTCACCATTACAAGGGACAAAATCCCCGCCTTCACCAAAGCCATAGGCGAATACTATCTGGCCAATCCCGGTCAGGGCAAAAAGAGTCTGGATATCGACCTTTGCGTGGATTTTCCCGAGCTTCTTGCAATGAACTGCGTGGAAGACCTTGAGCTTCTGGAGCCTTGCGGCACAGGAAACGCAAGGCCTATGCTTTGTATGACAAGAGCTTATCTCAGCTCCATGAGTCCCATCGGAGGCGGACGCCATCTGCGTCTGCTTGTGGAAAAATTCGGTCACAGCTATGAGTGTGTTTTTTTCTCCCGCACCGCCGCAGAGCTTGGCATTCAGGTTGGCGACTGGGTAGATCTGGCCTTCTTCCCCCAGATAAACGAATTTCGCTCCCGCCGCAGCGTCCAGCTGCTTATCAGCGACCTGCGTCCCCATTGCAGCGGCCTTGCCGACAGAATTTTGTGCGGCGAATTGCCCGTTTGCCCCGAAACCGCCGCCCCTTCCCGTGACGATCTCGCTCTGCTCTGGCGCAGCATAATCCACTGGGGAAGCAGTATGAGTATGAACAAAACCGCTCTCTTTGAGCGGCTCTCTCCCTCTATGTGGGACAGCCGAATAGCAATCGGTCTGAAGGTTTTCCAGGAGCTGGGTCTTATCTCCATGAGCTTTGACGGGGATAATATATCCATAAACTGCCTGCCCGACTGCGGAAAGGTGAACCTTGAGGATTCCGCAATTCTGGCGCAGCTTTGAGCGCCCGCGGCGTGTACGGCAGTATGATGTGGGCCGGCCAGTGTCCGGCCCCTACATTGTTGATTTAAGATTTGCCGTCGGAGACAATTAACACCTCATCCGTCTGCCTTCGGCAGCCACCTTCTCCTCAAGGGGAAGGCTTTAAGGCAATGTGGGCGGATTATAGCATAACAAAAGGAGTCTTTTCATGCCTTACGAATTCGATGCCGCTGTGGAACAGTGTTTTCTCCAGCTTAAAAACAGAATAGATGAGGCCGGCATGAGCGTTGACCACGGCCGCATAAGGGCAGCCTTTGAGCTGGCCGCAGGCAGCCATATGGGACAAAAGCGCAAGGACGGCTCCCCTTATATCACTCACCCTATTGCCGCCGCCATCATTGTGGTGGATATGGGCCTTGACGAGGATTCCGTGGTGTCCGCTCTGCTCCACGACGTTGTGGAGGATACCTCCGTTTCCTGCGATGAAGTTTCTCGCCTTTTTGGCAGAGGCGTTGCCGACATAGTGGACGGCGTAACCAAGCTGACAAGAGTTAACTTCTCCAGCAAGGAAGACGAACAGATGGAGAATATGCGCAAAATGCTGATGGCTATGAGCCGGGACATCCGCGTTATTCTTATCAAGCTGGCCGACCGTCTCCACAATATGCGCACCATGGAATACCAGTCTCCCGAAAAACAGCGGAGCAAGTCCTTGGAGACAATGCAGATTTACGCTCCCATAGCCCACAGACTTGGTATGCAGGCGGTAAAGTGGGAGCTTGAGGACCTCTCCCTCAAGTATCTCGACCCCGAGGCCTACAAGGCCATTATGACTACCATAGATAACCGCCGTCCCGTTCTGGAAAAATTCATGCAGGATATGCGGGACAAAATCACCTACCGCCTTCAGGAGTGGGGTATTGAAAGCACTATCAACTACCGCCTGAAGCACGTACACAGCATCTACCGAAAGATGTATACCCAGAAGCTGGAGCTCAAGGAGATTTTCGATCTTTGCGCTCTTCGCGTTATCGTCAACGACCTGAGCGAGTGCTATAACGTCCTCGGTCAGATCCACGATATGTTCAAGCCGGTTCCCGGACGCTTCAAGGATTATGTGTCCACCCCCAAGCCCAACGGCTACCAGAGCGTCCACACCACCGTTATCGGCTCCGAGGGCATTCCCTTTGAGGTTCAGATACGCACATGGGATATGCACCGGGCCGCCGAATACGGCATTGCCGCCCACTGGAAATATAAGTCCGGCGAAAGCGGCGTCAAGGAAGGGGACGAGGAGAAATTTGCCTGGGTGCGCAGACTTCTGGAAAACCAGCAGTCCAGCGAAGCCAGCGACTTTTTCACCGACCTGCAGATAGATATGTTTGCCGACGAGGTTTTCGTTTTCTCTCCCAGAGGCGACGTTATCAACCTTCCCGCCAACGCAACTCCCATAGATTTTGCCTATAACATCCATTCCGCCGTTGGCAACCGCATGGTGGGCGCCAAGGTAAACGGGCGCATAGTTCCCTTTGACCATAAGCTCCAAAACGGCGATATTGTTGAAATTCTAACCTCAAAAGCCTCCTCGGGACCCAGCCGCGACTGGCTGAACATAGCCCGCTCCGGCTCTGCCCGCACAAAGATAAAGCAGTGGTTCAAGAAAGAGCGCAGGGAAGAGAACGTTATCCGCGGCAAGGAAATGTTTGACGCGGAAATGCGCCGCAACGGCATCACTCTGGCTGAGGCCAACGAGGCCGATGTGGTATCCCCTCTCCTGAAAAAGCTCTCTTTCTCCTCCATCGATGATCTTTACGCCGCAATAGGCTACGGCGGAGTGACCGCCACAAAGACCGCAAACCGAATTCGTGACGATCTTGTAAAAGCCCAAAAAGCCACCGGCGCCAAGTCCGCCATAGAAAAGCTCAATGACGCCGCGGAAAGACGCAGCAAAAACGCCAAGCCCCAAAAGGCCATTCAAGGTGTCATAGTGGCAGGCATTGATAACTGCCTTGTTAAGTTTGCCCGCTGCTGCACCCCCGTTCCCGGGGACGACATTGTGGGCTTCATTACAAGAGGTTACGGTGTCAGCATCCACCGAAGCGACTGCAAAAACCATATTTCCGGACGTCTCAACCCGGATTCGGAAGCGGGACGCTGGATAGATGTAAGCTGGGCGGAGGATATTTCCGAAAGTTACGTCACAAACCTCCAGATTTCCGCCCGTGACCGCAGCGGTCTCATTATGGATATTGCCACCGCTCTCAACTCTCTCAACGCCAAGGTGCGCAGCCTTAACGCCCGGGATCTGGGCGACGGTATGGCCAGCGCCAACCTCACCGTGGAGGTTAAAGATCTCACGGAGCTGAAAACAATAATAAACCGCCTGACAGCCATAAGAAGCGTCACCGGCGTTGCAAGAAGCAACAACTGAAAGGAATTTTTGATTTATGCGAGCTGTTCTCACCCGCGTTGACTCCGCCTCCGTCACCATTGACGGAAAAGTCAACGGCGCAATAGGAAAGGGTTTTCTTGTTCTTCTGGGTGTCCATGTGGACGACACGGAAGCAGAGGCCAAAAAAATTGCCGACAAGATTTGCGGACTGCGTATTTTCGAAGACGAGGCCGGAAAAATGAATGTGAACCCCACCGACGCAGGTGCGGAAATACTGATAATCAGCCAGTTCACTCTCTTTGCCGACTGCCGCAGCCGCCGCCCCGGCTTCACCGAGGCAGCCCGACCCGAAAAAGCCATCCCCCTCTACGAAATGGTCATCGAGCTTTGCCGTCAGCGCGGTTTCAAGGTGGAAACCGGCATATTCGGCGCGGAAATGAAGGTTGAGTCCGTAAACGACGGTCCTGTGACAATTTTGTTTGACACCTCCGGCAAGTACGGCATTTGAAAGGAGCTTATTTATGATAATCAAAACCATCGAAGTGGGTCCCATTGAGACCAACTGCTACATCGTTGCCGATGAAAAAAGCCTGCGCTGCGCCATTATAGATCCCGGCGCCGACGCCGCTGTAATTTTAGACTATCTGGAGAGCAGCCGTCTCAGTTGCGACTGCATTCTCCTCACTCACGCCCACTTTGACCATGTTGGCGCCGTTGAGGACCTTATGGAGGAGACCGGAGCACCCCTTTATATCTGCGAAAAGGATTGCGGCGTTCCCATCGGAAGCTGGGGCGATGTTTATAATCCTCCCGAAGGAGCCAATTTTTATAAAGACGGCGACATAGTATCCGTTGCCGATATCTATTTTGCCGTTATGGAGACCCCGGGTCACACCCCCGGCTCCGTCACGCTGATGTGCACCCAGGAAGGAGAAAGCGAAAAGGTTCTCTTCACCGGCGACACCCTTTTCCGGGATAGCTGCGGCCGCACCGACTTCGCTTCCAGCGACCCCAACAAAATGCTCGCCTCCCTCCGCCGTCTGGCAGACCTGCCCGATGACTACGAGGTATACCCCGGTCATATGTTCACCACCACTCTGGACAGAGAACGCCGCTGCAACTATTTCATTCAGATGGCCAAGCGCAGCTGAAAAGGAGACAGTATCTTATGAAAACAAAGGCAAAGCGCACCGCTTTTTACCATTATCCCGTTGAGCTTGTCTGGCGCGGCATCGGCGTTGGCAACGATGGCAGGGCAGTTGACCCTCTCAGCGAGGAGCAGTATGAAAATTATGAGCCGGAACGGGGCACCGTGTTCACCCGCGCCCTGGAGGTTAAGCAAAACGAGGTTTTCTCCTTCCAGATGAAAACCTGGCTGTTTTATTCCGACTGGCGCATAGAGCTCACCCCCATCGGACCCTGCGAAACCAAGGTGAAGTTCACCAACACCGTCAAATATCGCTCCATTGAGGGCTTCATTTATTCCGGCTTCGGCGCCCTCGCCCGCCACGAGGTAAAGCAGTTTGCGCGACAGCTGGGTCAGAAGATCGAGGCCGATTTCCAGAAAAACCGCCCCCCTCGGGAGGATTGAGGATAAAAACCGCCGCTATTTCGGCGGTTTTTGCTTTTGCCGCGGGGAAACGGCGGGTGGGCACATTGCCTCCCTCTGACGAGGGAGGTGGGTTTTGCCGCAGGCAAAAGCCGGAGGGAGAGACGCTCCACAGCTTTTCTCTCCCCCAGTCTGCTGCGCAGACAGCCCCCTCGTCAGAGGGGGCCTTGATACGGGCGGGAAAATATTATGAGGTGAAATCCATGTGGCGCCGAGCAGGCGCCTTGGCGCAGCAGCGTCCTGAGGGGAAAATGTCGGAGACAATAAACCTCTCCGTCTGCCCTGCGGGCAGCCACCTCCCCTAGTAGGGGAGGCTTTGGCGGCATTATTTTTTACATTTTGTTAACCATTCGGGCAGACTTATATTATAATCTAATTACGGAAAGATGTTTTTATGCAGAGGTGAGATTATGAACAAAAAAGCTCTTGTTGTGGAAGACGACGGAAACATTGCCGAGCTTCTGCGCCTTTATCTTGAAAAGGACGGCTTTGCCGTTTACCGCGCTGCCGATGGCGGCGAGGGTCTTGAAATGTTCCGCTCCTTCGCTCCCGACATTGTTTTGCTTGATATTATGCTTCCTGTTATGGACGGTTGGAGCATACTTCGTGAAATACGCAAGATTTCCAAAACTCCTGTCATAATGCTCACCGCCAAGGGTGAGAGTGCGGACAAGGTCAGCGGTCTTGAGATGGGTGCTGATGACTATGTGACCAAGCCCTTTGATGTGAAAGAGCTCATTGCCCGTATCCACGCGGTTATGCGCCGCAGTGATGACGGTGATATAGAGCTCAGCAACAGCAAAAAGCTGGAATTTGACCGTCTCACCGTTAATCTGGATTCCTACGAGCTGATAGTTGACGAGCGCAGAGTGGACACTCCGCCCAAGGAGCTGGAGCTTCTTTTCCATCTGGCCTCTTCTCCCAACCGGGTCTTCACAAGAAATCAGCTTTTGGATGAGGTTTGGGGCTTTGACTATTTTGGCGACAGCCGCACCGTGGATGTTCATATAAAGCGTCTGAGGGAAAAGCTGGAGGGTGTCAGCGAAAAATGGTGTCTGAAAACCGTCTGGGGCGTTGGCTATAAATTCGAGGTTTTATGATTTGAACTCCGGAGCACCAAAGGCTGTTCCGGAGTTTCGTTTTTGTTGAAATATCCCCATTTTTTGAGTATAATTATTTTGCAGGTTCAAAACGCCGCAGGTTAAGAAAAAGGAAGAGCTTATGCACAGTTATTTTTTCAAAAACTTCATAATGGCGGCTCTTTTGCTTCTTTTGAGCTTTATTGTTTTCGGCGCTTCCTTTCTTGGTCTGGGCAGAGCCTATATGCAGTCGGAGCGTCAGGAAAATCTGGAGACCAATGTTGAGGAAATCTCCCAGCTTGCCACTGCCTATTCCCGAACCGGCAGACTGGATGACCTGAGTTTCCGCATGGTGCTTTCCACATTGAGCAAAACATCATCCTCCGATTATCTCATCTGCGATTTGCGCGGAAATATTATGAGCTGCTCCCACGAGGAATTTCGCTGCCCTCAGCTTGGAAAAACTATAGACCCTTCAATTATGCGCCATCTTTCCGTAAATGGCAGCTACAGCTCTCTTGATACTTTGGGCGGCATCTATTCCAAGCCTCATTATCTGGCCGCGCTGCCCATATTCAGCCCCGACGGAGCGGTTCTTGCCTACGTTTTTGCCGCTTCCGACGCCTCCAACCTTATAAACATCTGGAATACTCTTTACAGGATATTCTTCATATCCACTCTCATAATAATGGCTATAACCCTTATTATCAGCTTTGTCTCCGCCCGCAATCAGTCCAAACCCGTTAACGAGATTGCCCGCGCCTCCCGCCGCTTTGCCCACGGAGACTTCTCCGTCCGTGTTTCCGGCACGGACAGACCCGACGAAATAGGCGCTCTTGCAACCTCATTTAACCAAATGGCAGAAAGTCTTGAGCTTGCCGATAAACGCCGCAGCGATTTTCTTGCCAATGTTTCCCACGAGCTGAGAACTCCTATGACCAGCATTTCCGGCTTTGCGGACGGAATTTTGGACGGCACCATTCCTCCCGAAAACCAGCGCCAGTATCTTGAAACCATCTCCAGCGAAACGAAAAGACTCAACCGTCTTGTCCGCCGCCTTCTTGATCTCAGCCGTATGCAGAGCCAGAGCGTTGAGGAAATCAGAAAGAGCAGCTTCGATGCCTGCGAGCTTCTTGTTGAAACCCTGCTTGTTTTCGAAAAAAGAATAAATGACAAAAAACTGGATGTTAATGTGGAAGTTCCCGACGACGGAATAGAAGTCTGCGGCGACAGAGACTCCATAAATCAGGTTATATATAATCTTCTGGAAAATGCCCTTAAATTTTCACCTGAGGGGGGAGAGCTCTCTCTCAGCGTTTTCAAGCAAAACGGAAAAGCCTATGTTTCCGTTAAAAACAACGGCGAAACAATTCCCGAAGGGGATATTCCTCTTATTTTCGAGCGCTTTCATAAGTCCGACCGCTCCCGGGCTCTGGATAGAGACGGCGTTGGTCTCGGTCTTTATATAGTTAAAACCATTATCGGCAGCCACGGAGAGGATATTGCCGTAACAAGCCGCGACGGAATCACCGAATTTGTATTTTCTCTAACCCTTAAAAAGTAATTTCAAGGAGACCTCTATTTATGGATGAAAACAGAAACAGCTGGTATGACCAGAGCACCCCTTCCGACTGGTATGCATCCCCCGAAGCCCCCAAGGCTGCCGCCGCTCCCGCAGCGCCCGCTTCTCCCAAAAAGCCTCGCCGCAAGCGTACCGGTTTGAAAATTACAATGATAATAGTTCTGGTGATTATGCTTATTGCGGGAACAGCCTTTATTTTTGCCGACGGCATAGAGAATCTGGAGGATTTCGTTCTTTCCATTCAGGGCATTTATGTGGAAGACGATGTGCTTGAGGATAAAATAGAAGATGAAATTGAAAATAATCTTGAAAATCTTCCAAACTTTTTCAACGGTTTAATTCCCGGCTTCGGCAACATTATTCCCGATATCGAGGGAGATTTTGAGATAATCATCCCCGAAAACGACGCCACTCCCGATGACCCCGACGACGGAGATCTCCCCAAGGATTTCCGGGACTTTTTCGATAAATATTACACCGCCGAGGACACCATTGAAGCCAGCAACCTCCCCCGTGCGGAGACCAAGGGCAATTTTGAGCTTGAGCTTTATTTCAAACGTGACAGCGAAAAATTGGCTCTTGATGAGCTTTATGAGCGCTGCGCCCCCTCTATTGTAGGCGTTATGGCCGAGTATGAGGGCAAAATGGGTTATGGCTGGGGCAGCGGCATTATTCTCAGTGCCGATGGCTATATAGTCACAAACGCCCATGTTATTTCCGAAGCCGACAAGTGCACTGTAATTCTTTGGAACGGCAAAGAATGTCCCGCTCTTTTGGTTGGCGAAGACAGCCAGACAGACCTTGCTGTGCTGAAAATTGATGCCAAAGGCCTTATTCCCGCCAAGTTTGGCAACAGCGATGAGCTTAGAGTGGGTGAAGAGGTTGCCGCTATAGGCAATCCTCTTGGCAGCGAGTTCTCCCACACTCTCACAAACGGCATTATTTCCGCCATTGACCGCCATGTGGATTATTCCGGTACCAACATGCCTCTTATCCAGACAAACGCCGCTATAAACGAAGGAAACAGCGGAGGACCTCTCTTCAATATGTACGGTCAGGTCATCGGCGTTACAAATATGAAGATGAGCAATGAATACGGTGTCACCATAGAGGGAATTGGCTTCGCAATTCCCAGCACCACCGTTAAAAAGGTTTGCGACCAGCTTATCGCCAACGGCAAGGTTGTTGGAAGACCCGGAATAGGAATAACCTGCGGCAGCGTTCCTCCCGAAGCTATGGAGGAATACGGCCTTCCCGAGGGTCTTTATATAACCGAGGTCAGCGAAGGCAGCGACGCCAAGGCAAAGGGTATTCTTCCCGGAGATGTTCTAACCCATATCAACGGCATCAAGGTTCTCACCACAGATGATGTTCTTGTTATCCGCGATGAACATCAGGTTGGAGATTTTCTCCGCTTCACCATTTACCGGGACGGAAAAACCTTTGAGGTTGATGTTGAGATCTATGATCTTGGCAATATCTATTGATAATCGGATATATTAAAGGGTCTCCCCGTTTTGGGGAGACCCTTTTTTTGCGGCGTGTGCGGCGGGAGTAAACCCCCGCCCCTACGGTGGGTGCATTTTTGTAGGGAGCGGTTTTGACCGTTCCGAAAACACAACTCCTCATCTGCGGGCGGGCATTGCCCGCCCCTACGGAAGGTGCGGCGTGTAAAGGCTTCCCTTGGGGGAAGGCTGTAGGGGCGGACCGATGTGTCCGCCCGGCACAAAATATTACGAGGTACAGCCCCCGGTGCTGCCGAACAGGCAGCCAGAGGCAGCAGCGTCCCGAGCGGAAAACGAGGGAAGCACATTAAGGTTTGGTCTTTGATTATGTGGCACAGAGCCGTTTCTTGCATTGTACCGGGGAGTTTGTCAAGAGGGCACACCCTCTTGACCCTGTTTTTCTTTCCATATTCTTTTTGGCTGCGTAGGGGACGGCGTCCCCGACGTCCCGTAACTTCCCTCCTCGCAGCATAGCTGCTGCGGTCGATGGCTAAAAACATGCCACCGGCATGTTTTCTTAACGCCCCGACGTCGGAGACAACACAGACAATCCCTCCGTCTCGGCTAAAGCCGAGCCACCTCCCTTTGCACAAGGGAGGCTTATTCGGCGCGCCCCTACAGTGGGTGCATTTTTGTAGGGAACGGTCTTGACCGTTCCGAAATAACCCCTCATCCGTCATTTGTTGTCGCAAATGTCACCTTCCCCAAGAGGAAGGCTTTAGCGGGGACTTATTTTCCACCTTGTTGGTTATAATTCAAAACATAATCAACATATACTTTATTTATAATATAATATCTTGCTTTTTTTCGGATTTTGTGCTAAAATTTAGGCTAATGGAGTTTGCTCAAAAAGCGACTTTTCAACATTTTTAAGGGGATTGATGATATGAATTCCATCAACGATATATGGGCCGGAATAATGGAGATACTCTCCGGTCAGCTTACAAGCACCGCAATAAACGCCTGGTTTTCCGACTGCACTCCCATTGAACTGGAGGACGGAAAATTCATTATCCATACTCCCACCGCCTTCAAGAAGGGCATAATCTCTCAGCGCTTTGGAGACAGCATTCGCGCCGCACTCAGCGACCTTTTCTCCTGCGATTTTGAACTTGTCATTCTTGCCGGAGACGAGATAAACGAATACCGCGATGAGGTTAAAGACCGCAACACTCTTCCCGAGATGGACGGCTACACCTTTGATAACTTCATCGTTGGCAAGAGCAACCAGCATGCTCACGCCGCCGCTTTGGGCGCTACCAGAAATCCCGGCAGCAAAACATATAACCCCCTTTTCATATACGGAAACTCCGGTCTCGGTAAAACCCATCTTCTTCTGGCAATAGGCTCCGCCATTCACGAAAATGACCCCGCCGCAAAAATTGCCTATGTTAAGGGCGACGATTTCACAAACGAAATGGTGCGCTCCATAAAGGAAGGTTCTGCCGAAGAATTCCGCCAGAAATACAGAAATGTGGATCTCTTCCTCGTCGACGATATCCAGTTCATTTCCGGCAAAGAGGCAACTCAGGAAGAATTCTTCCATACCTTCAACAATATCTATGAAGCCGGTCATCAGATAGTAATCACCTCCGACCGTCCTCCCATGGATATGATGAAGCTTGATGACCGTCTCCGCACCCGTTTTGAGGGAGGTTTGCTTGTTGATGTTCAGCCCCCCGATGTTGAGACAAGAATGGCCATCATCCGCAACAAGGCCGGACAGCTGGGCATGCAGCTTAGCGACGGCGTTGTTCAGTATATTGCGGACAGCGTTAAAAGCAATATTCGTCAGATAGAAGGCGTTGTAAAGCGGCTCACCGCTTTCCGGGAGATAATCCACGGAGAGATCAATATTGAGACCGTTAACAGAGCCATGAAGGACGTTATCCGTATGGGAAGCTTTGTGCCCACCCCCGATATAATCATCGAGGAGACCGCAAGATACTTCTCCATAAGCCCCGACGAGATAAAGGGTCAGCGCAGAAGCAAAAATATCGCCATTGCCCGCCATGTCAGCATCTACCTTATACGAAGCCTTATAAACCTCTCCCTCAACGATATAGGTGCGATTTTTGAGGACAGAAACCATGCCACAATTCTTTCCTCTATCCATAAGATAGAGAACATGATAAAGACCGAGCCCGATATGAGCGCAACAATCCGCGATATCACCAGCAATATAAACTCCAGACAGAGATAATCCACAATTTATTCAACAGTTTATTAACTTATTGTTGAATAATGTTGAAAGAAAGTTTTCCATATTCACTCTGTTAAAAAGCATAAAATTTTCCACTTTTTTCTCCACATAAATTTTCCTGCTTTTTCAATGCTTTTTTGGACTTTTCAACATAAATTGTCTCCTAATACTAATACTGCTAATTTTTAAATTCTTTCTTTCTTAATAAGAAAATATTTTTAATTCGGGAGGAAATAAAAATGAAATTTACCTGTGTAAAAAGCGTTCTCCAGAGCGCAGTAAATATAGCATCCCGCGCCGCCTCTTCCAAAAGCCCCATTCCCGCTCTTGAAGGTATTCTGCTTGAGGCAGGCCCTGCAGGCTTAAAGCTCACCGGCTATGACCTTAAAAAGGGTATTTATACCACCGTTGAAGCTGAGGTAAGTCAGCCCGGCTCCATTGTAATCGGAGCAAAAATATTTGCCGACATAATTCGCAGCCTTCCCGAAGGTGTTGTAAGCATCAAAACCGAGGGACTGAATGTATCCATTTCCTGCGAAAATTCCGATTTTAAGATCATAGGAATTGATTTCAAGGATTATCCCGAGCTTCCTTCCATAGATCAGCACAGAGGAATTTCCCTTCCTCAGAACATACTGGGCGAGATGATTCGCCAGACCATTTTCGCCGTAAGCGATAACGAAGCCCGTCCCGTATATACCGGCGAGATGTTTGAAATAGCCGATGGCTGCCTCACTCTGGTAGCTGTTGACGGTTACCGTCTTGCGCTGAGAAGAGAAAAAATTGAAAAGGAAATGGAAAACTACTCCTTTATAGTTCCCGGCAACGCACTCAGCGACCTTGAAAAGCTCTGCGGCGACAATGACGAGGATGTTACCATTGCTCTTGGTAATAAGCATATATCCTTCACCATAGGAAAAACCGTTATTATTTCCCGCCGTCTTGAAGGAGATTTCCTTAACTACAGAAAAACTGTTCCCGCAGCATTTAACGCAAAAGTTCGCGCCGACCGCCATATGCTTCAGCGCACTGTTGAGCGTGTAAGTCTTATCATTGATGACAAAATCAAAAATCCTCTTCGCTGCACCTTTGGCGACGGCGAGGTTCGCATAGCCTGCTCAACCTCTTTGGGTAAGGCAGAGGATATATGCCATGTTGACGGCGAGGGCAAGGGAATTGAAATAGGCTTCAATAACCGCTATATCCTTGACGCTCTCAAAACCGCTCCCTCTGAGGAAATAAATGTTTGTCTGAACACCGGATCCTCTCCCTGCATTATCACCCCCGCAGATGAGAGCGATAAGTTCCTTTATATGGTTCTGCCCGTAAGACTCAAGGCTGAATAATCACTTAGCAAAATCCGGGAAAGGAATAGAAAAATGGAAGATATCACCATAAAAACAGAATTTATAAAGCTTGATGCTTTTTTGAAGTTTGCCGGAGCTGTCGGCACCGGAGGAGAAGGAAAATTGCTCATCAGCGAAGGTCATGTTCTCGTCAATGACGAGGTTTGCACCATGCGCGGAAAAAAGCTCCGTCCCGGCGACAGAGTCAGAATTGCTGACGATGAGTATCTTGTAAGCGGCAACTGAAAATGAGAGTAGAATCTCTTTATCTCAGGGATTTCAGAAATTACTCCGAGGCCTCCATAAGCTTCGCGGAGGGTATTAATCTTATATGCGGCAGCAACGCTCAGGGCAAGACAAATATGCTGGAAGCAGTATATATGCTCACGGGCGGACGAAGCTTCCGCACCCGCTTTGACAGGGAAATGATAGGATTTGATGCCCTTTCCGCAGAAATAAAGGCGGAGATTTTTGCTTCGGAGCGCAAACAGAAGCTTGAAATTAGTCTAAAGAGGGGTCTTAAAAAAGAAATAAGACTCAACGGAGTAAAAAAAAGCTCAGGTGAGCTTGGAGAAACTCTTAAAGCTGTTCTCTTCTGTCCGGATGATCTCAACCTGATAAAAGACGGAGCTGCCGCCCGACGCCGTCTTATGGACATGGCAATATGCCAGCTGCGTCCGGGTTATTCCAAGCTCCTTTCCGACTTCAATAAGCTCTACGAAAACAAAAGCAGAATTTTGAGAGATTTCAAAGAAAATCCTTCAATGCTGGATACTCTCGATGATTTTTCCCGCTCTCTCGCATTGGTAAGCGCCAGAATGATACGCTACAGAGCTTCCTTTGCCCGAAGATTGGCGGAAACCGCTTTTCCCATCCACAGCGAGTTTTCCGGCAGGGGAGAGGAACTGGAAATAAAATATTCCACTGTAAGCACCGTTAAAGATCCCACCGCTTCCGTGGAACAGATTTTCGGAGAGATAATGGAGCATCAGCAAAGCCACCGCTCAGCCGAGCTTTCTTCCGGAAGCTGTCTCACCGGCGCCCATAAGGACGAGCTGGAGATAAGCATAAACGGCCGGGCTGCCCGTTCATTTGCGTCTCAGGGTCAGACCAGAACCGCTGCGCTGAGCATCAAAATGGCGGAGAGGGAGATAATTTTGGCAGAAACGGGAGAACCTCCCGTCCTGCTGCTTGATGATGTTTTAAGCGAGCTGGATGCCCGACGCCAGGAATTTGTCCTAAACCGCATAGGCGGAGGACAGACTCTCATCACCTGCTGCGAGGACGAGGATATATCCCAGCGCACCGGCGGCAGAGTAATTATGGTGGAAAACGGCAGAGTTATTTGATTAAAAAGGATAGATTATGTATCTGCACATAGGAAATGACTTTGTGGTGAAAAAAAGCGATATTGTCGCGATTTTTGACCTTGATAATACATCTCAGTCCCTATTGACGAGAAAATACCTTTCCCGCTGCGAAAAAGAGGGAAGGGTTATTAATGCCAGCGGAGAGGAGCTGCCAAAAAGCTTCGTCGTCTGCTCTTATAATAATTCCCAGAAGGTTTATCTCAGCCAGCTCAACTCCTCAACCTTGCTCCGCCGCAGCGATCAGAAGGGTTTGGAGTGAGAGAATATAGAGGCTCTCCTTTCAGGAGAGCTGTCTGCGAAGCAGACTGAGAGGTAATAAAACTACCTCTCCGGCTGCCCTTATGGCAGCCACCTCCCCTGATAGGGGAGGCACTGTTGTTTAGCAAAAAAACGGAAGGAAGATAAGAATATGTCTGACATTACCGAGAAGATAGTAAACGAGTATGACGCCAGCCAAATTCAGGTTCTTGAAGGTCTTGAAGCGGTGCGCAAGCGTCCCGGTATGTATATCGGCTCCACCTCCTCCAGCGGTCTCCACCATCTTGTTTATGAGATAGTGGATAACGCCATTGACGAGGCTTTGGCCGGCTACTGCAGCCACATCACCGTTACCATAGAGAAGGACAACGTTATTAAGGTTACCGACGACGGACGCGGTATCCCCGTTGATATTCAGGAGCAGACCGGAAAACCCGCCCTTGAGGTTGTTTATACCGTTCTCCATGCCGGCGGCAAGTTCGGCGGCGGCGGTTACAAGGTTTCCGGCGGTCTCCACGGCGTTGGCGCCAGCGTTGTAAACGCTCTCTCCCAGTGGCTGGAGGTTGAAGTCCATAAAAACGGCAATATCTATCAGATGAAGTTCAGCCGCGGAAACAAGACTCAGGATATGACCATCATCGGCACCACCGAACGAACCGGTACCACTGTCCGCTTCAAGCCCGATCCGGAGATGTTTGAGGACACCGTATACAGCTACGAGACCCTCCGGACCCGTATGCAGCAGCAGGCCTTCCTCAACGCCGGTCTTAAAATCAGCATCAGCGACGAGAGGGAAGAATCCGATGGCGGCAAAGAAACTCCCCGCAGCGAAAATATGTGCTATGAGGGCGGCATCCGGGAGTATGTAAGCTATCTCAACAAAAACAAGACCCCTGTCCACGAAAAGGTTATTTATATGTCGGGCAGCAGGGAAGACTCCATTGCCGAGCTTGCTCTGCAGTATAATGACGGCTACAACGAAAATATTGTTTCCTTCGCCAATAATGTCCGCACTCCCGAGGGCGGCATGCACGAGGAGGGTTTTAAACGCGCGCTTACCAATGTTCTCAATAACTACGGCAAGAGAATGAAGCTTTTAAAAGACGAGGAGAAAATCTCCGGCGAGGACTGCCGCGAGGGTATAACCTGCGTTATCTCCGTCAAGCTCACCGAGGCTCAGTTCGAAGGACAGACAAAGGCCAAACTGGGTAACAGCGAGATAAGAACTCTTGTCAACGCTGTGGTCGGTGAAAAGCTGGAGGAATTCCTTGAGGAAAACCCCGCTGTTGGCAAGGCTATTATTGAAAAGGCTCTTATGGCATCCCGCGCCCGGGAGGCTGCCAGAAAGGCAAGAGAATCCGTCCGCCGCAAGACCGGTCTTGAGAGCGGACAGATGCCCGATAAGCTTCAGGACTGCAACGAGCGTGACCCCAGCCTCTGCGAAATTTACATCGTCGAGGGTGACTCCGCAGCAGGCTCCGCCATTCAGGGACGCGACTCCCGTTTCCAGGCTATTCTTGCTATGTGGGGCAAGATGCTCAACGTGGAAAAGGCCAGAAGGGACAAGGTTTACACCAACGATAAGCTCTATCCCCTTATTGTGGCTCTTGGCGCGGGCATAGGCGAGGAGTTTGACATCAATAAGCTCCGTTATCATAAAATTATTATTATGGCCGATGCCGACGTTGACGGCGCCCATATCCGCACTCTTTTACTGACCTTCTTCTTCCGCTTTATGCGTCCTCTTATAGAAAACGGCTATGTTTATTCCGCTGTGCCCCCCCTCTATAAGCTCACAAGAGGAAAAACCCAGCGCGTTGCCTATTCCGACAGCCAGCGCGACGCTATTTCCGCTGAGCTTCGCGCCGATAACCCCAACGCCAAGGTTGAAATAAGCCGCTTCAAGGGTCTTGGTGAAATGGACCCCCACGAGCTTTGGGACACCACCATGGACCCCGAAAAGCGCACCCTGCGCCGCGTAACACTGGATGATGCCGTGAAGGCCGACCAGATTTTCACCGTACTTATGGGCGAGGAAGTTGAGCCCAGAAAGGAATGGATTGAGCTTAACGCCAAATACGCGGTGAATATAGATATATAAAGACGATATGGATAAACGAAAAAATCTCCGTTTGAGAGAATATTCAGAAAGCGGAGCATATTTCGTCACCGTATGCAGTAAAGATAAGCAATATATTTTCGGTAATATTGTAGGGGCCGGACACCCGGCCGGCCCTCATACGGAATTGAGCAATATAGGAGAAATTATAGAAAAACACATTAAGAATATTCCAAATGTATATTCAGATGTTTTTATAGATGCCTATGTTGTAATGCCAAATCATATTCATATGCTTATCAAAATTGATAAACCCTGTTTGCGGGACGGCCAGTGTCCGTCCCCTACAGAAAAAATGGCAACATTGACGAAAAAAATATCTGCCGTCAATATATCGACACTAAGCCCTTCCGCTGGGCGGAGGACGAATATTACTAACTCCCACAAAAAGGAGGCCATGATAAATGGCACATAACAGAAATTATAAGCCCGAAGATATACTTTTCCCCAATCAGGTGATAACCGAGTCCGATCTTGTCAACGAGATGGAGGACAGCTACATCGAATACGCTATGAGCGTTATAGTTGGACGCGCCCTCCCCGATGTCCGTGACGGTCTCAAGCCTGTCCACCGCCGCATTCTCTACACCATGTATGAAAGCGGCCTCACCTCCGATAAGCCTTTCAAAAAGTCCGCCACCTGCGTCGGTGACGTTCTGGGTAAATATCACCCCCACGGCGATGCCAGCGTTTATGACGCAATGGTGCGTCTGGCTCAGGACTTCAGCATGCGTTATATGCTGGTGGATGGCCACGGCAACTTCGGCAGCGTGGACGGCGACCCCCCTGCCGCCTACCGTTACACCGAGGCAAGAATGAGCAAGCTCTGCAACGAGATGCTCAGAGATATCGACAAAGACACCGTCAACTGGGATCCCAACTTTGACGAAAGCCGCAAGGAGCCCCGTGTGCTCCCCTCCCGTTTCCCCAATCTTCTGGTGAACGGTTCCAGCGGTATTGCCGTTGGTATGGCCACCAATATTCCTCCCCACAATCTGGGAGAGGTTATTGACGCCTGCATCTGCGTTCTGGATAATCCCGAGGCAGGTCTTCACGAGCTTATGGAGCACGTGAAGGGACCCGATTTCCCCACCAAAGGCATTATTATGGGCCGCAGCGGCATCCGCGCAGCCTATGCCACCGGCAGAGGCAAGGTTGTTGTCCGCGCCAGAGCGGAATTTGAGGAGTTCGGAAAGGATCGCGTCCGCATTATCGTCACCGAGCTGCCTTATCAGGTTAATAAGCGCCAGCTTCTCAAGAACATAGCCGAGCAGGTTAAGGACAAGCGCCTTGAGGGCATTTCCGACCTGCGCGACGAGACCGACCGCAACGGTATGCGTATGGTCATCGAGCTCAAGCGCGACGCCAATCCTCAGGTTGTCCTCAACAAGCTCTATAAGCAGACTGCCCTTCAGTCCAACTTCTCTATCATTATGCTGGCTCTGGTGGACGACCAGAAACAGCCCAAGATACTCTCCCTCCGCCAGATTTTAGACGAATATCTGGCTCATCAGGAGGAGGTTATCCGCCGCCGCACCGAATATGACCTGCGCAAGGCCCGTGAGAGAGCCCATCTGTTGGAAGGCCTTATTATAGCTCAGGACAATATCGACGAGGTTATCCGCATTATCCGCTCCCGCTATGACGATGCCAAGGAGGCGCTTATGGAGCGCTTCGGTCTGGACGAGGTCCAGGCCCAGGCTATTCTGGATATGCGTCTGAAGGCTCTGCAGGGTCTTGACAGAGAAAAGCTGGAGGCGGAGTTTGCCGAAATTCAGAAGCGCATCAGCTATTTCCTCCAGCTTCTTGCCGACGAGGAGATGCTCAAGGGCGTGCTGAAGGAGGAGCTTATTGCCATCCGCGATAAGTTTGGCGATAACCGCCGCACCGAAATTCAGGAGATAGAGGACGAAATCGACATCGAAGACCTCATCGAGGAGGAAACCTGCGCCTTCACCCTCACCCACGGCGGTTATATCAAGCGCCTGCCCGTCAGCGAGTACAGCGCTCAGCGCCGCGGCGGCAAGGGCATCCGTGCTATGGCCACCAAGGACGAGGACTATGTGGAGACCGTATTCACCGCCTCCACCCACGATAATATACTTTTCTTTACCAATACAGGCCGCGTCTATGTGAAGAAGGGCTACACCATTCCCGAGGCAGGCAGAAACGCCCGCGGCACCAATATTGTCAATATTCTCCCCCTGGAAAGCGGCGAGAGAGTAAACGCAATGCTCCACGCAAGAGGCTTCGAGGAGGATAGCTTCCTTGTGTTTATCACAAGAAACGGCACCGTCAAGCGTATTTATCAGTCCGCTCTGAAAAATATCCGCTCCAGCGGTATCCGCGCACTGAAGCTGGATGAGGGCGACGAGCTTATCTCCGTCCGCCAGACCGACGGCGAGCAGAATATCCTTATCTGCACCCACGAGGGCTACGCCATCTGCTTCGGCGAGAGCGACATCCGTCCTATGGGACGTGACGCTGTGGGTGTCCGGGGCATCAAGCTCCGTGAGGGCGACTATGTTGTGGGCGCTGCCCGGGCAAGAACCGGCGGCACTCTCCTCTCCGTCACCGAAAACGGTTACGGAAAGCGCACTCCCATTGAAGAATATGTACGCGGCGGCGGCGAACCTCAGCACCGCGGCGGCAAGGGTATGCGCGGCTATAACTGCACCGAAAAGACCGGAAAGGTTGCCGACTGCAAGGTTGTTGACGAAACCGACGATATCCTCATCATTTCCGACGACGGCACCATTATCCGTATGGCCGTTGACGGCATCTCCACCTATGGCCGCGCCACTCAGGGCGTCCGCCTTATGCGCGTAGCCGAAGGCAGCCGCGTAATCTCCATCGCCCGCACCGAAAAGGAAGAGGCGGAGGAAGAATAAGGCGCTAAATAAAAATTTGGACCCATTAAGCCTTCCTCCAAGAGGGGAAGGCTTAATGAAAAAGGCCCCCTTGCAAAGGGGGCTGCCTCCACAGGAGGCTGGGGGATTGTAAAAGTGGGTTATTATCATAATAAAAGATTGACTCCCTACGCAAAAAAGCTGAGGAAGGAAATGACAAAAGAAGAGCGGCATCTCTGGTACGATTTTTTGCGTTTATACCCTGTTCGATTTCTCCGCCAAAAAGTAATTGATGGGTATGTTGTGGATTTTTACTGTTCCGGGGCGCAGCTTGTCATAGAACTGGATGGGTCGCAGCATTTTGAAAAAGATGCGATGGAATATGATGAAATAAGAACACAACATCTTCAAAAATTAGGTCTTAAGATCATCAGAATACCTAACAACGAAGTTTTCAGCAATTTTAGCGGAGTTTGCAGCTATATTGATATTGCTGTGAACGAAAGGATGAATCCCCCCGACCCTGCGGGTCACCCCCCTTTTCAAGGGGGGCTTTAAAGGGAGCTATAAAGGATGAATCCCCCGACCCTGCGGGTCACCCCCCTTTTCAAGGGGGGTTTTAAAGGGGAGCTATAGAGGAATGATCTATGAAAACAGTATCGATCTATACCGACGGTGCCTGCTCCGGGAACCCGGGTCCCGGGGGCTGGGGCGCTATTTTGATTTATAAGGGCGTGGAGCGGGTGCTCTCCGGCGGAGAGAAGATGACCACCAACAACCGAATGGAGCTTACGGGTGTCATATCCGCTTTGCAGGCGCTGAAAGAGCCCTGCGTCGTGGAGCTTTGGAGCGACTCCAAATATGTTATCGACGCTTTGGAAAAAGGCTGGGCGGTGTCCTGGCGAGCCAAAGGCTGGAGAAAAGCGGACAAAAAGCCCGCACTCAATCCCGACCTCTGGGAAACGCTCTTAAATCTCACCGAGAAGCACGAAATGCACTACCATTGGGTCAAAGGTCACGGGGAGAATGAATATAATAACCGCTGCGATGCCCTTGCGGTGCAGGAAAGAGAAAAATTTGCCTGAGGTAAGCCTATGAAGAAGAATTTCCATGAAAACGGACTTAAAATATTCTGTTCCTACTACGGACCCCATAAAAAGCTTTTTATAATCGACATGCTCTGCGCCATAATTGCCGCGGGGATAGACCTTGTTTTTCCCTATGTTTCCCGCAGCAGTATGCAGACCCTGCTGCCCCAGGGCGCTTACCGCACATTTTTCGTGGTTATGGCCGTTCTGATTATCTCCTATGTGCTGAAGGCCCTGCTTTATTACACCATCACCGTTGTGGGTCACAGAATGGGCACGCTGGTGGAGGCGGATATGCGCCGGGATATTTTCTCCCATATGCAGAGTCTCTCTTTCAGCTTTTTTGACCATAACCGCACCGGAAAGCTGATGAGCCGTGTCACAACAGAGCTTTTTGACATCACCGAGCTTGCCCACCACGGCCCGGAGAACATTATAATCTGCGCCCTCACCATTATAGGCAGCGCCGTTATGATGCTCTTCATCCAGTGGAAGCTGGCGCTGGTGCTTATAATAATCACTCCCATATGCTTCTGGTTCACCCTTATCCAGCGCAAAAGTATGCGCGACAGCAGCATTGAGGTGAAGAAAAAGACAGCGGAGATAAATGCCGCCATCGAAAGCTCCATTTCCGGCATCCGAGTGGCAAAGGCTTTTGCCAATGAGGAGACGGAGGGAAAGAAGTTCGAAAGCGCCAACGACCTTTTCAAAACCGCCAAGGTGGGTTATTACCGGGCAATGGGACGCTTCCAGTCCGGCATGGAGTTCACCACAGGCATCATGCCCGTCCTTGTAATTCTGGCAGGCGGCATCCTTATTATGAGAGAAGAGCTCAGCTTTGTTGACCTTGTAACCTTCACTCTCTATACCTCCGTTTTCGTCTCTCCCGTACGCAAGCTGGCCATGAGCATGGAGATGTTTATGCAGGGCTCAGCCGCTTTCAGCCGCTTCCTTGAGGTTATGCGCACCGATGCGGAGATCGCCGATGCTCCCGATGCCGACGAGCTGAAGGATGTGAAGGGTGATATACGCTATGAAAACGTCAGCTTTTCCTATGATGACGGCACCCAGGTTCTTAAAAATGTGAACCTCCATATCAAGGCGGGGGAGAGCTTCGCCCTTGTGGGCCCCTCCGGCGGCGGAAAAACCACAATGTGCCACCTTCTGCCCAGATTTTATGATGTCAGCGGCGGCAGCGTCAGCATTGACGGAAAGGATGTGCGCTCCGTCACTCAGGAGAGCCTTCGCCGCAGCGTGGGCATAATCCAGCAGGATGTATTTATGTTTGCCGGCACTATCCGGGAAAATATACGCTACGGACGCCCCGACGCCAGCGACGAGGAAGTTGTTGAAGCGGCGGTTAAGGCAGAAATTCATCGGGAAATAATGGAAATGCCCGATGGCTACGATACCTATATAGGCGAGCGGGGAGTTATGCTCTCCGGCGGACAGAAGCAGCGCCTTTCCATCGCCCGTGTTTTCCTGAAAAATCCTCCCGTCCTTATTCTTGACGAGGCAACCAGTGCTCTGGACAGCGTAACCGAGGCAAAAATTCAGGCAAGCCTTGAGACCTTGAGCAAGGGACGCACCAGCATTATCATTGCCCACCGCCTCAGCACCATCAAAAATGCAGACCGCATAGCGGTTATCGAAGGCGAGGGCATTATTGAGCAGGGCAGCCACGCAGAGCTTATGGCTCTGGACGGCGCCTATGCCGCGCTGCAGAAGGCTCAGGCCTTTGAAGAATGATAATAAAAACCCGTGGGGAAATTCCCCCACGGGTTTTTTGTTGGAAGAGGGCGGGAGCAACGCAAAGGCTCTCCTGAAAGGAGAGCTGTCAGCGAAGCTGACTGAGAGGTTTATGTTCGCCGGAAAACCTCTCCGTCTGCCCTTCGGGCATCCACCTCCCCTGTTAGGGGAGGCTTTAAAGCGGGCGGGCAATGCCCGCCCCTACGAGGGGTGCAGGCGGGCCGGCCGGGTGTCCGGCCCCTACATTGTAGGGAACGGTCTTGACCGTTCCGAAATAACACCTCATCCGTCATTTGCTTCGCAAATAAAGTTGTTGAAAATTTCCACGCAAACGCATATAATATATGAATGCTGCGGAAATGGGTTTTCCGCGCGTCAATCTATGAAAGGAAAGGTGCCAATAAATGAAGCATCAGAAAATCTCCGGCATTTTTGCCGACGCTTCTCGCTTTGACGGACAGGCCATCACCGTTTGCGGTTGGGTCAGAACTGTCCGCGATATGAAAAACTTCGGTTTTATCGAGCTCAACGACGGCAGCTGCTTTAAGTCTCTGCAGGTCGTATTCGAGAGGGGCTCTCTGAATAATTATGACGAGATAGCAAAACTGAATGTTGGCGCCGCTATTATAGCTGAGGGTAATCTGGTTCTCACTCCGGGCGCAAAACAGCCTTTTGAGCTGAAGGCCGCCACCATCGCCGTTGAAGGCGTGTCCGCCCCCGATTATCCCCTCCAGAAAAAGCGTCACAGTGTGGAATTCCTCCGCACCATCCAGCATCTTCGCCCCCGCACCAACCTCTTCTCCGCAGCTTTCCGTGTGAGAAGTGTTGCCGCTCAGGCAGTTCACGAGTTCTTCCAGGAGCGGGGATTTGTGTATATCAACACCCCCATCATCACCGGCAGCGACTGCGAAGGCGCCGGTGAGATGTTCCGCGTTACCACTCTTGACCTTGAAAACCTGCCCCTCACTGAGGACGGAAAGGTTGACTTCAGTAAGGACTTCTTCGGCAAGAGCACCAACCTCACCGTTTCCGGTCAGCTCAACGCCGAAAACTTCGCCATGGCCTTCGGCGATGTATATACCTTCGGTCCCACCTTCCGCGCCGAGAACTCCAACACCCAGCGCCACGCCGCAGAGTTTTGGATGATCGAGCCGGAGATGGCCTTCGCCGACCTGAACGACGACCTTGAGTGCATGGAAGCAATGGTGAAGTATATCATCAAGCGCACCTTGGAGCGCTGCCCTCAGGAGATAGAATTTTTCAACAGCTTTGTTGATAAGGGGCTCAAGGAGCGCCTTAACCACGTTGCAACCTCCGATTTCGGTCGTGTAACCTACACCGAGGCCGTTGAAATGCTGAAAGCAAGCGGTCATAAGTTCGATTTCCCCGTTGAGTGGGGCATCGACCTTCAGACCGAGCACGAGCGCTTCCTCACCGAGGAGATTTTCAAGCGCCCCGTTTTTGTCACCGATTATCCCAAGGAGATCAAGGCCTTCTATATGCGCCTCAATGACGACGGCAAGACCGTTGCCGCCGCCGACTGCCTTGTTCCCGGCATCGGCGAGATTATCGGCGGAAGCCAGCGCGAGGAGCGTCTTGATGTGCTCACCTCCCGTATGGCTGAGCTGGGTCTCAACGAAGAGGATTACTGGTGGTATCTCGATCTGCGCCGCTACGGCTCCTGCCGCCACGCCGGCTTCGGTCTCGGCTTCGAGCGTATGGTTATGTATCTCACCGGCGTCAGCAACATCCGCGATGTGGAGCTCCATCCCCGCACCGTTGGCAACGCTGACTTCTAAAAAATCAGATAATTTTTCATATACACCACGCTCCGGCGTGGTGTATAATCTTTTTGGAAAGGGTTTTTCAATCCCTCCGCCCCTTGCATAATGAGGGCTTTATGGGGCGCGCTGAGGTCATCGCGCCCTACGGGAGGGGACAGGAAACATTACGAGGTACATTCCCGGTGGCGCCGAACAGGCGACTTGACGCAGCAGCGTCCTGAGCGGCAAACGAGGTGGGCACACTTAATCTTAGGCTTTGATTATGTGGCACAAGGCAGCTCTTATTTCCGCAACTTGGGGAGTTTCCAAAGAGGGAGGTACCTATGGCGGTCTTAATAACTTCCCTCCTCGCGGCGTAGCCGCTGCGGTCTTGGCTAAAAATGTGCCACCGGCACATTTTCTTAACGCCGCGACTTTCCATATTCTTTTCGGCCACGCGAAAAGAATATGGCCGTCGGAGACAACAACCTCTCCGTCTGCCCTTCGGGCATCCACCTCCCCTGTTAGGGAAGGCTTTTATACGGAGAATAACTACAAACATTCATTTCGGGGTGATAAGCTTTGAAACTGCGCAAATGCGGAGAAATTGCCTTTGTGCCGGGGGTGCTGCTGCTCTCCCTTGCCACGGTGCTGATGAGCAAGGCGGGCTTTGGGCTGAGTATGGTGGTTGCTCCCGCCTATGTTCTGGCGGATTGGGTGAAAATTATCCCTACCGGCACAATGTGCTACATATATCAGGGCATTCTTGTGGCCGCAACCGCCATTATCTGCGGGAGGTTTAAGCTCAGCTATCTGGTGACTTTTCTCTCGGCCGTTATTTTCGGTGTGTTTGTGGATGTCTTCGGCGCAGCCCTATCCTTTGTTTCCGCAACGCAGTTTTGGCAAAGAGTGCTGCTTTTCGCTCTGGCGATACCCATAAACTCCCTTTCAATAGCCCTGCTTCTTCATAGCTATCTGCCTCCTCAGGCTCCCGAGCTTTTCGTCCGTGAGATAAGCCTCCGATTTGGGCTGAAAATGTATAAAACCAAGTATGTCTATGACCTTTGCTCCTGCGCTTTGAGCATAGCGCTGAGCTTTCTGCTTCTTGGGCGACTTGCCCACGTGGGTGTGGGAACGGTTATATACGCCTTTGTAAACGCGCCCCTTATCGGCGTTTTCGGCGGCTGGCTTGATAAAATTGCCGACTATGAGCCCCGCATTCCCCGCCTCCGCGCCCTCTGCGACAAGTGAAAAAAGCACACCGGGCAAAAGCCTCCCTCTGACGAGGGAGGCTTTTTTATTCTTCGCTTTTCTCTGTGGCCTTCCAATCGGCAACAAACTCTCTTGCCGTTTCGATAATGCGTTTGCTGCTTTGGAGCTTCAGGCTCAGACAAGGCTTTGCCCCCGCCTCAACCTTCACGCGGCCTTTATACTTGCTTTGGGCATAAAGCTCGGAAACTCTTCCCATATCAAACTCCGTAAGTACGAAGCGGATAAAGCCGCCTTTCTGGCTTATATCCGCAATGCCCGCCTTCGTGGCCTCGCCACGGAGGAGGGCGACATGGATAAGACTGTTGACGGAGGAGGGAGGATCGCCGAAACGGTCAATAAGCTCGTCGGTGAGGTCGTCCGCCTCCTCTTCCGTGCGGATAAGGGCAATGCGGCGGTAAAGATCCATTCTTATCTCCGCCGAGGAGACATAGCGCTCCGGGATGTTGGCGCTTACGGCAAGATCCGCGGCGCACTCCGCCCGCTTTTCCTTCTTGATGCCCCGCTCTTCCAAAACGGCTTCCTCAAGAAGCTGCAGATACATATCGTAACCAACATCCGTCATATGTCCCGACTGTTCCGCGCCCAGAAGATTGCCCGCACCGCGGATTTCAAGGTCGCGCATGGCTATGCGGAAGCCGCTGTTGAACTCGGCAAACTCCCTTATTGCGCTCAGGCGCTTTTCCGCCACCTCGCTGAGCACCTTGTCCTTGCGATAGGTAAGGTAAGCGCTGGCGCGGCGGGAGGAGCGTCCCACACGGCCTCTTATCTGGTGGAGCTGGGCAAGACCCATCTTGTCCGCGTCCTCGATAATAAGGGTATTCACGTTTGGGATATCGATACCCGTCTCAATAATGGTGGTGCATACCAGCACCTGAGTCTCTCCGTTGGTCATGCCCTCCATGGCCAGAGTTATAGACTCCTGATCCATTTTTCCGTGAGCCACATCCACGCTCACATCGGGCAGAAGCTTCATAATGCGGCTTGCGGTGCGCTCTATGCTCTCCACTCTGTTGTGGAGATAGAAAACCTGCCCGCCGCGCTGAATTTCCCTGCGGATGGCGTCTGCCACAACGCCCCAATCGTGCTCCATAACATAGGTCTGGACAGGCAGTCGGTCCTGAGGGGGCTCTTCAAGGGTGGACATATCCCGGATGCCGCTCATCGCCATATTCAGCGTGCGGGGGATTGGGGTGGCGGAGAGGGTGAGAACGTCCACATTGCGGCTCATTTCCTTCAGGCGCTCCTTGTGGCTTACGCCGAAGCGCTGCTCCTCGTCTATAACCAAAAGACCCAGATCCTTGAAAGAGACATCCTTCTGCAAAAGGGCGTGGGTGCCGATGACAATATCCACGCTGCCGTCGGCGAGACCTCGCTTTGTGGCCTTCAGCTCCTTGGCAGTGCGGAAGCGGCTGAGCACCTCAATCTTGATGGGGTAGCCAAAAAAGCGCTGCATGGCGGTCTGATAATGCTGCTGAGCCAGCACGGTGGTGGGCACCAAAATTGCGGCCTGCTTGCCGTCAAGGACGCACTTCATAACGGCGCGGAGGGCAACCTCCGTTTTTCCGTAACCAACGTCGCCGCAAAGGAGACGATCCATAGGTGTGGACGACTCCATATCCTTTTTAATATCCGCTATGCAGCGGAGCTGGTCATCGGTTTCCTGATAGCCGAAGGCGTCCTCAAACTCCTCCTGCCAGGGAGAGTCCGGGGCGAAGGCATGGCCGGGAAGACGCAGTCTTTCGGCATAAAGGCGTATAAGCTCCGCCGCCATCTCCTTGGCGGCTGCCTTGGCCCGAGTTTTGACCCTTGTCCACTCTGCGCCGCCCATTTTGGAGAGCTTTACCACCTTGTCCTCGCCGCCGCCTATATACTTGCTCACAAGGTCAAGCTGCGTGGCGGGGACATAAAGACTGTCGCTGCCGGCGTAGGCAATTTTCACATAGTCTTTTTCGATGCCGTCCAGCTTCATTTTCACAATGCCGCTGAAGCGGCCTATGCCGTGGTATTCGTGGACAACAAGGTCACCCACGCTCAAATCCGCGTAGGAATCCAGCTTGCGGCGATTAGAGTCTCCGCTGCGCTTTTTGCGCCGGTTTCTCCGAAGTCCCGACTGCATAAGCTGGGTATCGCTGAGCACTGCCAAAGCGGAGTTTGGGTACTCAAAGCCTCCCGAAAGAGCGCCCACGCAAATGGTGCATTCGGCGCTGTGTATGGGTGCGGATATGTTCGGTATTATACGGGATGTAATATTTCTCTCTTCAAAGAAACTGCGGAGAGATGAGGCGCGGCGCTCATCCGATGCCAGAAGCAAAACGGAAAATCCTCGCCCCAGATAGTGGCGAACATCGTCGCAGGCGGTTTCGAAGCTGCCTCCATAAGAGGGCAGCTGCTTGGCAAGAACATTCACGATTGCCCGCGGTTCGGGAGAAATTCGGCTTGTGGTGAAGTTTTCGCCCATGACTATGGGGTAATCCTGCAGTTTTTCTGCGCATTCGCTCCAGCTGCGCCGGAAATCCGCCGCCGCGCCCATAAGGCTTCCGCTTTGGAGCAAAGCCTCCATATCCGCGGCAAAAAGCTTCAGTGCGTCCTCGCTCAGCTGAGCACAGCGGGAGGGCTGGTCAATAAAAACAAGGGCATCCTCGGGAATATAGTCGATGGCGGATGAATACTGCGGGTATATTATTCCCATGTACCTGTCGGCGGCGGCAAGGCTGCAGCGCTGGCGAAGGCGCTCCGCGTCGGCGCGGAGATTTTGCGCCAAAAGCTGGTGCTCGCTTCGCTTTCCTCTGGCGGCCTTTAGAGCCAGCTCTCCGAGACGGTCCGCAAGGGCGTTGCTGCCGCCTTCGAAAAGGGAGGGGAGAGTTTCCGCGGAGGGGAGAATGAGGCAGGAGTCTATATTTTCAATTCTGCGCTGGCTCACAGGGTCAAAAAGACCCATGGAATCTATGCTGTCGCCCCAAAATTCCATACGGACAGGGTTTAAGTAGGCAGGGGAATAAAAGTCCAGAATACCGCCGCGGCGGGAATACTGGCCGGGAGCTTCAACCTGCACACGGTGGACGTAGCCGCAGTGGATAAGGGTATTTTCCACCTCCTCCATGGATATATCCTCCCCGTCGCTGATGCGGCGGGAGGCGGCAAGAAGCTTATCCCGGGGTATTGAGCGCTGGGCAAGGGCGGCAACGGAGCAGACGCAGATGCCAACGCCTCCCGCGGCAAGGCTGGAGAGGGCGGCAAGGCGCTTTTGCTCCTCCCCGCGGCTGACGGAGTCGGCGGCATAGAGGTTGATCTCTCTGGAGGGCAGCAGAAGGCTGCCCTCGTTTAAGAGGGACTCAAGGTCACGAGCCATAATCTCGGCGCTCTGGTCATCAGGGCAAACAACAAAAAGGGGGAATTCCATCTCCCGGCGCAGCGCCGCCGCCATATGGGCGCGGGATGCGCTGCCCAGACCGCTCAGCAGCACGGGACTGCTCCCCGCGTCCAAAGCGCGGAAAAGAGCGTCGGTTTCACTTGTCCAGAATTTGTTAGACATATAAATTCTCCATATTATATGAGATAATCCGGGCGGACACATCGGTCCGCCCCTACAGCCTTCCCCCAAGGGAAGCCTTTACACGCCGCACCTGTTGTAGGGGCGGGCAATGCCCGCCCGCATATACCGCACCTTCCGTAGGGCGCGACCGCCGGGCGCACCGCAAAAGCCTCCCCTGACAGGGGAGGTGGCTGCCCGCAGGGCAGACGGAGAGGTTATTTGGTTTCGAAACCTCTCAGTCAGCTTCGCTGACAGCTCTCCTTTCAGGAGAGCCTCTGGAACGGGTTTTAGCCAAGGCGGGAGGAGCACACCCCCTGTCTTGGCGGAATTATTTTATCACCATTCCCTGTCGAAAGCAAGGGCAGCGGCAAGTATATACTATACTATATTATAATATGTATAGGGAGCGCGCTGCTCCCTATATTTTTTTTCGTATGCGCCCCAGCAAAAACACGAGGGGCAGCAGACCGAATATTATCAAAGCGTTGCCGAAAGGCACAATTTTTTCGGAGAAAAGCCCAACACCCAGCATATCCGAGGGCAGCGCCAGCCCCACCGCCGCGGCAAGAGCGGCGGCAGCAAGGGCGCAAAGGGATGAGCTCAAATTCAGGCAGCGGCTGAAGTTTCGGGAAGCGAGCCAAAGGAGCAGGGAAAAATGCACCGCGTCGGCAAACATCCAAAGTGCAAGCGCCAAAGCCTCCATTCTTGCGAAGGAATTGAAAACGTTGATATCCCGCACAAGCATAAAAAAAGGATAGTTGAGCTTCACCGTAAGCTCCGCGCCGAAAATTCCCAGACAGCTAAGGCAGAGCAGCTCCGTTATGGCAAGAAGCACCAGCGCCCAAAATGCGTAGCGGAGACTTTTGAAGGCTTCGCCGCAATGATTTTCCGCAAAGCCAAGATAGCAGACCACAGAAAGGGTGTTGAGCACCGTGAAGCTGCTTTTCAGCACAGGAACAGTGTCGGACTCTTTGAAGGAGAACAGCCCGCGAAAATCGCCGTCAGCAATGGCAAAGACAAAAACAAGGGCGAGAGCGAAAAGAAGCAAAGGACGAAAAAGCACAGCCATACGGGCAATGGAGGGAAATTTGCCAATGGCAATTGGCAGGCAGACCGCGGCGCTGAAGATGACGAATATCCACGCGCCCGCAGAGGGATATACGGTGGAGGTGAAGCGGTATGCTGCCGAACGGAGGACGAAGCCGCCATAAAAGCACAGCCAAAGGCTAACTATAAAAATGCCGGCCCGACCGACGGCTCTTCCCAGACTCAGCTCAAAAACCTCCGCAAGGCCTCGGCCTTCACGAAGCAGGGCTTTCATAAAGAATATCATCAGTAAAACCGGGATTGCGGCGAGGGGTGCCGCCAGCCAGGCGGCTGAGCCGGACACCGCCACAAGTCCGGAGGGAAAGCGCCTTGCCACGGGACTCAAAAGGGCGACAAAGGCCAGAGCAAGCATCTGTCGGCGGTTAACGGAGCCGTTTTCCATTTATTCTCCCCCTCCTTCCGCGCTCATCTGGTCGCCAAGCTCCCTTGTGTAGCTTATTTTTGTCTCGCACTCAACGGAAAATTCAAGGTTTTTCAGCCAGGAGTCCGGAAGTGCGGCAGCGTTTTCTCCATTGGACCGCCTCAGCTGCGCCTTAATGCCCAGAAAATCCGCATCCAACTCCCGACTGAGAGAAAGCAGAGAGCTTATTTTTTTCTCCATATCCCGGGACAGGGCGTCCTCCATTTGGGAGAGAAAGGCGCTGTCGGTGACGTGTTTGATGTCCGTGTCAGGCTCGGCAAGGTTGGCCTGCAGCTTTGCTTTTATCACAATGCCTTCCAAAGAGCCGTCTGCAGCCCAGCGAGGCTTTATATCCGCCTTGCCTTTTTCGTATTCAAGGCTCAGCCGCCCGCCCTCGCTGTCTGAGAGAGTTATTCCCGCGCTGCCCATATTGCCCATAATAAGATTGGCAGCCTGACTTATCTCCGAGGGCACAAAGCCAACAAGCTCTCCGCCTTTCAGTATGCCGTAGCCCTCGGCCACAGGATTGACCCCGGCTTCCAACAGAAAAACGCTATCCTCCGTGGTGTAAGGACGCAGGGCGCAAACAAGGGCGGCGCCATGGTCGGATAGGCTGCGCAGGGTCTCGCGGGCAGTGAAAACGTGACTGCCGCCCTGAGTGCGGGTGTCCCGAAGAATGCTTGAGAGGGTCTTGCTCACCTCATAGCTGTCCTCCCCGGGGCCGCATATCAGCTCCTTGGCGCTGCCGCCCTTTACTACAAAGAGATAAATGCCAAGACGCAGCTGATTGTCTCTTGCGATATAGTCGAAAATATTATCCGTACCGGCAGCGGCGTAATCTTCCCCCAAAAGCACATATTCTGCGTGGGAATAATAGAGCTGGCGGTCGGCGGAAAAATCCTGCAAAGAGCTCAAAGCCCGGGTGATGCTCTCGGCGCTGCGGCTTATGATGCCGCCGGAATTATCCGAGGAGAGCTTCTGGCAGCTGACGGAGAGGGTGACGCCATCGTCCTCCGCGGTGTCTGCTCCCAGCGCCTGCACCAGAAGCAGATGCTCTGTTGCCCTGTAGTTGGAGTATATGCTGCCACCGCCGCCGCAGCCGCTTAAAAGCAGGCAGGAGGCGGCGATAAGCAGGCTCAGGTATTTTTTCATAAATCACCTATACATATTATATATAGTATATGACCCTTGGATCTTTTTACTTCTGGTTCCATCTGTCCTTGCCTGCCAGATCTCCGTCCCGGCGCTTGCTGAGCCAGAGGGGTGGGCGCAAAATCGCAGCGATACTTTTGAGGAAATAGCCTTCACTCAGGGGCGCGGTGTAGGCAAGGCCGAAGCTCTCGATGCTGCAAAGATGCCAGATGAGCAGCACGATACCCAGCATAAAACCGTAAAGCCCCAGACCCACGGACAACAGCACCATCACAAGGCGCAATATGCGTACAGCTCCACCCAGATCCTGAGAAGGCAGGGTGAAGGAGCAAATTCCTGCGGTGGCAACCACTATGACGGTGACGGGGCTGACCACGCGGGCTTCCACCGCCGCCTGACCAACAATGAGCGCGCCGATGATGCTCACCGTGTCGCCCACGGGATTTGGAAGGCGCAAACCCGCCTCCTGCAAAAGCTCAAAGGCGAGGAGCATGCCTATAAGCTCCATAGCTGCTGAAAAGGGCACCTGCTGCCGGGCTTCGATTATGCTCAGAAGCAGATGGGAGGGTATCATCTCCTGATGATACATATTCATAGCGGCGAAAAGAGCGGGAAGAGTGATGGTGATGACAAGGCTGAGCCAGCGAATAAGGCAGAGAAAGCTTGCCACAAGGAAATGTCCCGCCTTATCATCGCCTACCTTGAGAAAGCTTGGCAGCGTTGCGGGAAGCAGAAAGCCTATTGGAAGCCCGTCCACAATAATTCCAATTCGCCCGGCCAGAAGCTCCATAGCGAACTTATCCGGGCGCTCGGTGTGTATGAGCTGGGGAAAGGGGGAGGAGGGATTATCCACGATGTACTGCTCCAGATTACCGGCGGAGATGAGCCCGTCGATATCTATGGAGTCCAGCCGTCTGACTGCCTCCTGAATTTTGCTCTTCTCCGCCACGTCCTGCACATACATCAAAGCCACCGCGGTGCCGCTTTTGCGGCCGACGCTTCGGGAAATAAGCTTCAGAGAATTTGTCCGCAGATGGCGGCGGACAAGGCTTGTGTTAATGCGCATTGTCTCCACAAAAGCTCCCTTTGCGCCCTTTACTGTTTTTTCAACCGTGGGCTCAGAAATGGCCCGGGACTGGAGGGAGCGGATGTCGAAGGAAGCGGCCTGACCCAGAGAGTCAAAAACCAGCACAACAAAGCCCATAAGAATATCGTCTACCACATCTGCCATATTGCTGCGGCGTCGGGCGGTGAGAGAATAAATCTGCCCCTGCATAATCTTGTCCAGCATCTCATTTTCACTTTTGCAGAGGGAAAGAGAGCTGTTCATGGTGAAGGGGCGGACGAAATCCTCGCTGACGGCAATACTGTTTACAAGACCGTCTATCCAGACAGCGAAGGCGACGGGACTATTTTTGCCCCGGGGGAGCAAGGCTCTTGTTTCAAAATCTCCGCAATCGGAAAAAATATTTTTTAAATTTTTTTCTGAAATTTTCAAGCTTTCTATGCGAATTTTATTAATATCCTTATTCGATTTTCTTCGTTTAAATATACTAAATCCAGACATATTGGTATTTTTCCCATTAAAACTCACAATATGTAGTAGCAGAATAAAAACTTGAAAAAAACTTTAAAATTTGCGAAAAAAAGTGTTGACAAAGGGGATGCGGTGTGTTATTCTAACAAAGCTGACGCCGCTGAGGCGGCAGCGGGAGCCC
>SVKK01000040.1 GCA_015068425.1 Oscillospiraceae bacterium
GCATCCCCAACACTGTGGAAAGCGCCATGGCGGCTTTCCCGGAAGAATTTGAATAAGGAGGCGGCGATATGATAAATTTCATAATAAACGGCAAGGCCGTCTCTTCCGAAGAGGGCCGCACAATTCTTGAAGCTGCTATCGAAAACGGTGTGCACATCCCCACTCTTTGCCATCTTGCAGGCTGCACGCCTGACAGCTCCTGCCGCATATGTCTTGTCGAGATAAAGGGCTCTCCCAAGCTCATGCCCGCTTGCTCCACAAAAGCAGCAGAAGGCATGGAAGTTCTCACCCACAGCGAAAAGCTGGTAGAGAGCCGCCGCATAACACTCGACCTTATCTGCCGCAATCACCGCATGGACTGCGAATACTGCTCCCGCTACTCCGACTGCGAGCTCCACGCCCTTTTACGTGAGCACGGCATGGACGACAGAGTTTACGCCAATGTCCACCACGAACAGGAGAAGGATTTCTCCTCCCCGGCAATCGTCCGCGACAGCAGCAAGTGTGTTCTCTGCCGCCGCTGTGAAAAGGCCTGCGAGAAGCAGGGCATGCATGCCATCGGAGCGCTGAACAGGGCAGCCGATACCAAAATCGGCTCAGTAGTTCCCATGCCCGAGAGCGGATGCATCGGTTGCGGCCAGTGCCTCGCCGCCTGTCCCACAGGCGCGCTGAGCATAAATGACGAGAGCAAGGCTCTGCGTGTTGCTCTCAACAGGAAACAGCCTGTCGTTTTCGCCCTGTCCCCCTTTATTGAAAACAGCGGCAAATTGATAAACATACTTCACAGTATGGGCATAGCTAAGGTTTTTGATGCATCCGGCTTTATCGCTATGGCTGCCGAAGAAGTAAAATCCGCTCTTGCAATGGGCAAAAAGGGTATTTCTCCCGTCTGCCCCTCCGCAGCAAAACTTGTGCACGCCGAAGTGCTGGGCCGCCACCCCGAGGCCATTTTCCACGAATGGTGCAAAAAAGAATATGGCGATAACATTTTCACAGTCTGGGTCTCCCCCTGCACGGCACTGAAAGCAAAGCATGAATGCAGTTTTACTATGACGGAAATTGAGCTCTATGACCACATCCTCCGCTCCTGCGTCAGCCGTTACACCATGCGTCAGGTTTGGGAGAACGCAGTGGAAGAAACCTTTGACCCCTCTGTTCCCTCAAGCGATCTGTGCGACGAGCTTGCGCCCGCCATCAACGGCTGCAAAACTCTATCCGTCAAAGGTGCTGCGGACATAAAAAAAGCCGGCAAAGAATTTGACTTTGCCGACCTACTCGCCTGCCCCGGCGGATGCGCCTGCGGCGGTGGATACATTAAAAAGTGATATTCCTCATCTTCATTCTCCTATGCGCGAATCCCCACCGACCGTTTGGCCGATGGGGATTTGTGTTTGTTATGGAATGTAGTCCACATTGTAACCGTGTTCTGTAAGCATATCAAAAAGCAGCTGCCCAAGCATAACTGTGCTTTCTCCGCTTTCGTAGCTGAGAAGTATCTTTCCCCCGTCGCTTAGGTGAAGCAAAACCGCATTTGGACTGCTAGTAATCGTATACTGAGAGTATTCGCCTAAGCCCTCGCTTTTCCAAACGCCCCAACGGCAGACCTTGTCCTCGCCGCCTTCAAAAGCCGTGCCGAAGTCGCTTACTTGCACAGCTTCTATGGCGATGACCTCGCCATAGTCGACGCTCATGCTGAAATCCTTGTAGCTTATGCTCAGCGCATCCTCACCTATATCCAGATCTGTCTTTGCGCCGCCACCGTCCAAAATCGAATACAGCAGAATTATGATAATAATGCTGATGAATAAAACCATGGTGTGCTTTTTGCTCATACTCTACCTCACACACTTTTTTCGCTGTATGCTATGGTACCCAGCCCCTCTACATATCTGAAATACTGACCGTCCCGGCTGAACGAACTGTTCCCTGCGGGATCGGCACAGATTGCTCTGCATGCCTCCAACATTGCTGTAACCGCTGTATTTTCCAGCTTTGTGACAAAATGCCCGCTGTACACATAGTCAAACTCGTCCAGTCTTTTTGACAAGGTCTCGAAATTATCCCGCATTGTACTAACTGTACATTTATCTGCATGAGTTTCACCCGGCCTGCCGCCAAAAACACCTACCCTCATGTTGATTATATCGTCGCCGGCAAAAAAGCACCTGTTCCGCTTGTCCAAAAATCCGCAGCTGCCCGCGCTGTGTCCGCCCAGATGAACAAGCTCGACCTCGTGTCCACAGCCAAGTTCAAAGCTGAAACCACTGATACACGGCACTATCTCATAGTCCCTGTAAGGAATAATATCCCTCTCGTCAAATTCCGCCCATATAGTCTGCGCTCCACGCACACCATCTTCAAAAAGATAGTCCCACATATGCTTATTCTGCTGATTAAGCATCCCAAGTTCGTATTCGTGGCAAAACACGCTTTCAAACTGCGCATTGCCGTAGGCATGATCCGGGTGTCCGTGGGTATTTACGACCAAAAGCTCTTTGCCGCCACTCAACTCAGCGCAAAGTCCTTTGAGGTCGCCAAGACCAAAACCGGTGTCTATCAGCATAGCCTTTTCTTCGCCCACGATGAGGTACAGCCACACATCGCCCATACCGTCAATGCTCTCTTCCAGGAGTCCAAACACCCCCGGCTGCATTTCGTATACCTCCACATATGGGTCGACAGCGTACTGTTTCTTCGTGGTGCCGATCTCGCGCATGGCTCGCATATATGCCCAGCTTGATGTATCTATAGGTTCAACTTGATAAACCCTTTTTACTGCAAGAGAATTATCTATGTTGATATTCTGCCTGCAGCGTTCTTTTTCTGTGCGTCTTTTCGTATCCCGGACTAGCATGGTATCTCCCACTTTCGTATTGGTAATCATATTATACTACCGCTTTGAAAGCAGAACAAACCAATTTTATTGAAATGCGGCACCAATTGCTAATAAAAGTTTGTGAACCGCTCTTTATTTATTGTCTACGTAATAAACGCCACCGATTTCCCGGTGGCGTTTAGCATTATGCATTTCCTACGGGACACATCTTCCCGGTATGATCCATCTCAAACTCCCCTGTCAGCAATATTTCGCTCACAGGAACGATTTTGTATCCATCACCAAGCAACTTTTCAATTATCCCGGGCAGGGCCTCAGGCGTATGTTTTGCCGCGTTGTGGAACAAAACTATGCTCCCCGACTGCACCTTACCCGTCACCCGCTCCGTAATTTCTCCGGCGCTTAGGTCACGCCAATCCAAGCTGTCCACATCCCACTGTATGGTATGTATTCCCATTGAATTAATGCTTGTGATGACATTATCATTGTATTCTCCGTAGGGACATCGAAAAAGAGTTGGACGCACTCCAGTCACAGCTTCAATTTTATCACAACTTCTGTTAATGTTAGAGGCAATTTGCTCTGTGCTAAGACTATTGAAATGTGCATGGTCATCAGAATGTGTCATAACCTCATGTCCGGCATCATGCAATGCTTTAACTGACTCCGGATATTTATCCACCCACTGTCCAACTACAAAAAAAGTTGCTTTTACTTTATATTTTTCTAAAATATCTATCAACTGTTGCGTATCTTCATTTCCCCATGCGGCATCAAAGGTTAATGAGACTGCTTTATCATCTCTTTTAACGCAATAAATAGGCAATTTTCTATCCGTTTTTGCTGCTGTAATAGCAAGTGGGCTGTTAACAACACAGAAAATAATAATTACAGCCATTATCATTGAAATGACACTTATGAGCTTTTTCCTTCTCAGAAGCATTAATTTCAGCGCATCCATAATATAACCTCCGAATAGTATTTGTACACTCTATGAACAATACGGAGGCTTAATAACAAAAAAAGAGTCCAAACGGACTCTTTTTCTATTCGGTCATTATTAAAAATTGCTCTTCGTCTATTATAGGAATTCCGAGACTTTCAGCCTTGGTCAGCTTACTTCCCGCTGCTTCACCGGCAAGTACATAGCCGGTTTTTTTACTAACACTTCCGCTTACCTTGCCGCCAAACTTTTCAATAATGGCGGCCGCCTCATCCCGTGTGAAGTTTGGAAGCGTGCCAGTTAGGACAAAGGTAATACCCGCAAAGCGCTGATCAACAACTTCTTCGTTGCTTTCAAAACTTACACCCGCAGCTTTTAGAAGTTCGATCTGATGAAGGGATTGTGGATTATCGAAATACTCCACAATATTTTCAGCAGTAATCTGACCGATATCGGGAACCATTAAAAGCTCAAATACCGTGGCATTTACAAGATTATCAAGAGTTCTGAAATATCTGGCAAGTACTTTTGCGGCCTTAGCCCCCACCTGACGGATTCCAAAAGCACAAATTAGCTTCGCAAGGCCGGCATTTTTGCTCTTATTAATTGCATCAATAAGATTTTCCGCGCTCTTTTTTCCCATTCTATCAAGGGAAGCAACGGATTGAGGTTCAAGATAATATAAATCAGCGGGAGAATTGATAAGCTGTGCGTTTACAAGAGCTTCGACAACGGCGGGACCGAGTCCTTCAATATCCATTGCCTCTTTGGATGCAAAGTGGCATATATTTCGAAGCTTCTGAGCAGGACATTCTGCTCCGGTGCAGCGCATTGCTGCTCCATCCTCATCCCTTATTACAGGACTTCCGCACTCCGGGCAGTATGAAGGCAGGCGGAATGGCTTTGCCCCCTCGGGTCTTAGCTTGAAGTCAACCTCAACCACTTCGGGAATGATTTCTCCTGCTTTCTGAACGATAACAGTATCGCCTATGCGCACATCGAGCTTATCTATAAAATCCTGATTATGAAGCGTTGCATTTGTAACAGTTGTTCCTGCCAGACGAACAGGTTCAACAACTGCCTTGGGAGTAAGAACGCCTGTTCTTCCAACCTGAACAACAATGTCTACAACCTTACTGGGTTTCTTTTCCGGAGGGTATTTGTAGGCAACAGCCCAGCGGGGAGCTTTACTGGTGCTGCCCAAAATTTCACGAAGAGAGAGTTCGTTAACTTTTATAACCGCTCCATCCATTTCATATGGGAAAGAGTCTCTGTTCTCCCCTATCCATTCAATATGACTGATGCAGTCATTTATATTATCAAACACCTTGTAAGGAACTACATCAAAACCGAAGGATTGAAGGGCGTCAAGTGTATCTGAATGCTTGGAATATTCGCGGGTACTATACTGAATATTATATACAATAAGGTCAAGTCTGCGGGAGGCAGTAACCTTTGAATCAAGCTGACGGAGTGAACCTGCTGCAGCGTTGCGTGGATTGGCCAGCAGGCTCTCACCTTTAATTTCTCTTTCCTTATTCAGAAAATCAAAGGTTTCCTTTGACATATAAACTTCTCCCCGAACAATTAATCTTTCGGGTGCGTTAATAAGCCTTTGAGGAAGAGAGCGAATTGTTTTAAGGTTTTCTGTAACATCCTCGCCCGTCTGACCGTCGCCTCTTGTTGCCCCGCGCACAAATATTCCGTTTTCATACTCAAGGGCTATGGAGAGACCGTCTATTTTAGGCTCAACATCGTATGTGTGACTTTCTTCAAGAGCTTTCTCTACACGCTCACCAAAGGCAAGAAGCTCTTCATGAGAAAAAACGTCATTTAAGCTCTCAAGTGGTACCTGATGCTTAACTGGACTGAACTGGCTGCTTACCTTTCCACCGACTTTCTGAGTTGGAGATGATGCATCCTTAAACTGAGGAAACTCATCTTCAAGATCCTTAAGAGTGTGGATAAGCTTATCATACTCGAAGTCGGAAATAGTTGGAGCATCCTCATCATAATACCTTCTTGAATGCTCCTCAACCTCAGCTCTCAGAGCCAATATTTTTTCTCTTGCTTCATTAGCTGTCATACATTTCACTCCACATTAACATATGTCTCCGGAACTCTGCCCACTATTACCGTCTCAGCAATAAGCACATTGCTTTCAACCCTTGTGGTCAGAACATCCCACGGAATAAGTATGTCAATATCAACATCGACCTTTAATATAATTTTATGTTTTGCCTGATTTATTCCCGTAGAAATAATTTCATTTTCAATATCAATATAGGAACTTGTCAGTGTGATAACCTCAACAGGAACCTCCGGTCCCTTGCCCATAAGAATATTGGAACCCAATAGATTTCCGATTGGCACCCTTATGTTGAGCACACCGTTTTCCGCCGCTGAAACAACTTCGCTGAGTATTTGGGCAGAAACAGCATTTATACGCGACATATTAGCGCTAATGGCCGCAACATTTCCATCTACGTCCTTTTCAATACTAACAAAGTAGTCATAATCATAGTCACCTTCAGCCATAATGCGGTTGACGGTGTCATTTACAGCAAGTGTGACCATATCAATGCCGTCACTCATTGCCATTTCTCCGGTAAGCCTTCGCAGATATGAAACGGACTTAAATCCAAAAATTAGAAAAGAGACTATAAGAATTATTATCAGAGCCGGCATAATATTAATTTTACCGGCTCTGAACCTTCTAAATCTTACTCGTTTCGTGTTTCCCGCCATAAAACCACCTCGGTAATTTTATGACAAGAACCGGATATTTAATCAAAATACCTGTTTACCCTCCGCGAGTTTTTCAAGAAATGCGTAAGAAAGCTTATACATATCCTCAAATTCGGAAATTTTAAGAACGCATGCGGGCGAATGAATGTTTCTGACAGCGCAGCTAATAGCTGCAGTATGTACACCGGCAAGTGAGCGCTGAATGGAATAGCCGTCTGTACCGCCAGCTATACGAGTCTTGGTCTGCCATGTAATTCGTTTCTCATCAGCAAGTGCGGTAATAACGGAATACATAGCCTTGTCGTAAACTGTTCCGCCATCCATAAAAGGAACAACAATGCCTTTTCCCGCAGTGCAAATACGTTTGGAGGCTGCAATTCCGGGAAGATCAGTTGCTGTTGTGCCTTCAAGAACAAGGGAAATATCTGGACAAAGTCTGTTTGCTGCAACACCGGCACCTCTTGCACCGATTTCTTCCTGAACAGAGAAAACAAAAGTTACATCACAGGGAAGTTCACTTTCAATAAGCTTAAGAGCAGTGGCACAGCCTACTCTGTCATCAATGGCCTTGGCCTTAAGCCAGCCATCACCAAACTCAACAATATTATTGTCAAAAGAACAGAAATCCCCAAGGAATGTGATTTTTTCTGCACTTTCCTTGTCGCAGCAGCCGATATCAATATAAAGATCATCGACGGCGGGTACTTTACCCTCTTCATCGGCAGTTGTTTGATGAATTGCTTTTACAGCAATTACGCCGGGTATTCTGTTTTCGCCAACAAATACTTTCTTTCCTATAAGCACGCGTCGGTCAATTCCGCCCACACAGCCAAATCGGAGATAACCCTCATCGGTAATTCCCATAACGATAAAGCCTACCTCATCCATATGAGCGCACACCATAATTTTCTGAGATGTAACGACCTTGCCCTTCTTGAAAACATATAGATTGCCCATAGGATCGGTGCTCACTGAATCCGCATAAGGAAGTGCGCGCTGAAGAATATAATCTCTCACCTCGTCCTCAAAGCCGGATACTCCGTTAAGGTAGCAGAGAGTTTTCAAAGTATCAAGCATCTTAAAGCACCTCCCCTGCATCACTAAAAAATTCTGAAAGGAGATTTACAATTTTCTCTCCGTCGGAAACAAGGCAGGTCTCCACTGGAGAATGCATGTACTTGAGAGGCAAGGATACTATCGCTGTAGCAACGCCCATTCTGCTTGTCTGAATAGCCCAGGCATTCGTACCGCTGTTACCGGGTAAAACCTCAAGCTGATAGTCAATGCCGCAACTTACTGCCTTGTCGATAATCTTACGGGTAAAAGCACGGTTGGTGTTGGGACCCACAGCGATTGCAGGTCCTCCTCCCATTTTAAGACACTTATATTCGGGAACATCAGGGGTTTTTCCAAAAGTAACGTCGAGAATAATTGCATAATCAGGGGCAATACCAAATGCGCCGGTAACTGCTCCGCGAAGTCCGATTTCCTCCTGAACGGAAAATAGGCAATAGACATCAACATCTCTTGTCTTCTCAGAAAGAGCTTCCATAGTCCTGATAATTATTGCAGCACAGCTGCGATCATCAAGACTTTTTCCGCAGATTGAATCTTCTCCCATGCGAAATGCACCGCAGCCATAGACGCAGGGGGTTCCTACGGGAACTGCAGCCTTGGCTTCATCCTCGCTCATTCCTATATCTATGTAAAGATCGTCAATACCAAGGGCTTTGCTCATATCACCGGAAGAAAGAGCATGAGGCGGCATAACATCAATAACGCCGTAAATGGGCTTCTCCGTAAGGACAGTAACTTCCGCAGCCGGAAGCATTCTGGGATCAATGCCACCCAGACTATTGAAACGAAGATAACCATTTTCATGCCCTGTGACCATGAGTCCGATTTCGTCCATATGAGCATCAAGAAGCACGGAAGGGGCATTCTCCTTGCCGCAGCGCTTTACAGCGATGAGATTTCCCATAACATCGCTCTTAATCTCATCAACATAAGGTCTTAATTTATCTTCAATAAGACGGGAGACGGACTCTTCAAAGCCTGCAGGACCCGCAGCAGCACAAAGCTCGAGTATTACATCATCAAGCTTCATATCAGTTAAGTCCTCCTATTATCTCTTTAAATCTTCTGCCGCGCTCGGCGAAATTCTTAAACTTATCGAATGACGCGCAGGCGGGAGACATTATAACAACGTCGCCCTCTGAAGCAGACTCGGCAGCGGCAAGGACAGTTTCGGTAAAATCATCAAAAACATAAATAGGAAGCATGGCGGCGTCATATCCTTCGGCGTTCTCAACTGCGATTTTAATCTTCTCAGCAGTATGTCCGCAGAGATAAAGTGCCTTTACGCTTTTAATCGCCTCTTCAGCAAGTGGCTCAAAGCCAATCTTCTTATCATAACCGCCTGCTATAAGGATAGTTTTTTCCTTAAAACTTTTCAGTCCGGCAACCGTGCGGCTGGGAGATGACGCAATGGAGTCATTATAATAGCGAACACCCTTGTGAATACGTACAAGCTCAATTCTGTGCTCAACTCCACCGAAGTTTTTTGCGACAGAAACTATGCTGCCTTTGGATACAAGCCCCTCAGTGGCGGCAATGGCCGCCATGTAGTTCTCAACATTGTGTTCACCCGGCAGAAGAATATCTGATTTATCTACAATTTTCTCTCCGTTGAGATATATCGCATCATCTTTTATGCAGCAGCCCTTATCAACATCCTTAAAACGGCTGAAAAAGCTTACTCTTGAAGCTGCTTCTACTGCATATGATGCGGTTATCTCGTTATCAAGATTAAGAACAAGACGGTCATTCTCGTTTTGACCGGTAAAAATGTTCTTTTTTGCAATCTGATAATCTTCATAAGAGGGGTGCACATCAAGATGGTTGGGGGAAATATTAGTGATTACAGAAACATTTGGATGGCAATCCATACTGTGAAGCTGGAATGAGCTGAGCTCCAAAACAACCATATCATCCCTACTCATCTCGGGAACATCGCAGAGCAAGGGCTTGCCGATATTTCCTCCGAGGTGCACCTTATATCCCTCGGCCTTGAGAAGCTCGGAAATAAGCGTAGATGTGGTAGTCTTACCGTCCGAGCCGGTAACAGCAATTATCTTGCAGGGGCAAAGAGCAAAAAATGCCTCCATCTCGCTGGTCACGAGACTTCCCTGCTCCTTTGCTTTGTCAAGGAACAGGGGGTGAAGTCCGGGAGTGCGGAATATAACATCAAAATTAAGATCGGAAAGATAATTATCACCAAGATTGAATTTTACACCCAGACCGGAAAGTTCATAATAAACATCACCAAGAGCCTGTGCAGAACGTTTATCGCAGGCAGTTACATCACAGCCCTCTCCCGCCAGTAGGCGGATAAGCGGAAGGTTGCTTACTCCAACGCCAATAACAGCAATGGATTTTTCTTTTAGTTCGATAACATATTCATTAAGTGTCAAATTATTCACCTCTTTAACTCGTTAATTATAACTCAATACCTATATAAAAACAATCTTTTTATTGACTTTACTCCTTCCCTTTAGTAAAATCTCATTTGCGAGTAGGCCGAACGACCGCGGGCAAGAGCCGAAAGGCTTTGCGTGAGGAAAGTCCGGGCTCCATAGGGCAAGGATAACGGGTAACGCCCGCCAGGGGTGACCCTCGGACAAGTGCA
>SVKK01000016.1 GCA_015068425.1 Oscillospiraceae bacterium
CCACGCAGGCGTGGACGCGGCTGGAATACTCTCCGTAGCCCAGAGAAAGATCCTCAAAGGCGGGATTATCGTTGGTGACGGCAACAAAGCTGCTGAGCCAGCCGCCGGCAGAGGGACCCCAAATTGCAATGCGCTCAGTGTCAAGGCCGTACTTTTCGGCATTGGCACGAACCCAGCGGATAACGGTTTTTGCGTCATACACCATGGCGGGGAAGCGTGCCTCGCCGCTTTTGCGGTACTCGGCGCTCACAACGGCGTAGCCACGGTCAAGACCTCTCAGCATCGGCTCAACGGAGTCATCCCGCTTTGTGCCGAAAAGGAAGGCACCGCCGTGGAAATGGACTATGACAGGGCATTTGCCGCTGCGGTTTTCCGGCAGGTAAAGATCCAGCTTTTGGTCGGGAGAGCCGTTGCAGTAGGGAATTTCAAGATATTTCTCGGAAATGGCGTCAAGTATTTTCTGAGCCAGAGGAGGAATGAAATCCGGAGGACCATCCATAGGAGGCATTCCGCCCATAGGAGGCAGATTGTCGCCAAGTCCGAAGTGCATGGTGGCAGCACCTTCGCCGCGGCTTGCGGGAAGGGGCATCTCCTCCAGAGGAACCTCGGGCTCTATGCCCTTGAGATGCTTATCCAGAAATGCATACATAATGGCCAGATTTTCCTGGCTCTTAAACTCGGGACCGTCATGACCGGCGCCCTCGAGGGGGAGGTAGGTGACTTTTTCCTTACCAAGCTTTTCTGTAATGGCCTCGTAGAGAATGTCACTTTGTCCTTTGGGAACAAGAATATCCATAGTGCCGTGCTGGAGCAGCAGAGGGCACATGGAGTCATTGATATAGGTGATGGGGTTTGCTGCGGCAAGAACCGCGGGCTCAGCTTCCGAGACGGGGGCTCCGATATACTTGCTTTCGGGGGAGAAGGGCATATTGTGGTCGTCAAGACTTACTCCGTTTGCACGAGCCTGATCGTCCATCTTCTCGAAGGCTGTGGGGCCGAACCAGTCAATGGCGCAGGCAACAGAGGCATCAAGCTCCGCTTCCTCACCATAGAACTTATCAATGTTCATAGCAAATAGCGCGCTGAGGTTTCCGCCGGCGCTGCCGCCAAAGGCGCAGATTTTGTCGGCGTCAATATTAAGCTCTTTTGCATTTTTGTGGAGATAATCCACGAAGAGTCTGCAATCCAGAACGGCTGCGGGGAAAGGAGCGTCGCCGCTGCGGCGATAGTTGCAGGAAGCGAAGGCATAGCCGTGCTTTGTGCAGTCAAGAAGTTCCTGAATGTGGAAATCCCGCTTATCGCCCAAAGCAAAACCGCCGCCGTGCATATGAAGCAGGACAGGGAAGGGACCTTCGCCGGTTTCGGGATAATAAATATCAAAAACCTGACGGGGATGACCGTCTCCGTAGCGGAGATCAAGGCGATTGTTGGGATAGGCGCTTATATCTGCGTCCGGCATTTCGGGAGGAGGACCGTCAAAAGGCGGCTTTCCTCCCATGGGAGGCATTGCGCCCATTGGGGGAGCTCCAAAAGGCGGCTTTCCGCCCATAGGAGATTTATTGATAAAATCCATATAAGCCACCTCTTATGCCTTGGCTTCAAGCTCGGGCTTTTTCTCCTCATCGTTGTGTATACGGACGGTGGGTCTGGGTCTATTTTTGATAGCGTCGAAGGAGATCGCGCCAAGGAGAATGATACCCTTTACGGCGTACTGGAGATAGATACCCCAACCTGCAAGCTGCATTCCGGTGGAGATAATCTGCATAACGAAGATACCGGCAACAAGGCCAACAACATTGCCCTTGCCGCCCATAAAGCTGATGCCGCCGATGATAGCTGCGGTAAGGCAGGTGAACTCAGTGCCGGGGCCGGAGTTTGCGCTGGTCATATTCTGGTGAGCCATCATATCAAGAGCTGCCAGAGCGAAAACAGCACCGGTTATGGCAAAGGTCATAGCCTGAATAAAGTCAGCCTTAATGCCGCTGAGACGGGCGCACTCTCTGTTGCCGCCAACGGCCAGAACATCGCGTCCGAAATGGGTTTTGTTCAGCACGAACCAGGCGAGAATAACGCAGAGAAGAGCCAGATAAACGTCAATGGGCATGCCCAGGAACTTAACGGTGTAAAGGGAGCGGAAAACCTCGGGAAGACCGGAATAGGTCTTGGCGTTTGTAATGGTAAGGCAAACGCCCTTGAATACCTCGCTGGTGGCGATAGTTACGATAAGGGGGAAGAGCTTCAGCTTGGTGACAATGAGACCGTTTAAAAGACCCATAACAAAACCCAGCACAATGCCCCAGACAAGGATTATGAGCATATGTCCGAAAGTGAACACACCGCCGCTGCTTTCCAGAATTTTCTGAGTGAGCAGGAAGGATGTGGTGGATACCATTGCCATTTCGTAGCCAACGGAAAGGTCGATGCCGCCGCCGATCATAACGAAGGCAATACCCATACCGGCGATTACATAATAGCTGGATTCGCTGATAAGGTTATAAATATTGCGCCTGCTGAGAAAAGCGGGGTTAATAATCGAGAACATTATGATAAGAAACGCCAGAATAATATAAACTGTACCCTCGCGCCAAGCGTAGGACAGGGCGCCTTTAAGCCGTGCGCCAAAAGATTGATTGGTATTAATCATGCTGTTACCTCCATACCAGACGCAAGCGTCAGGACATTTTCTTGTGTGAAGCGGTCTTTTGTAAGCTCACCGGCAACTCTGCCTTCGGAAAGGACAAGAATACGGTCGCTCATTCCAAGGAGTTCTTCCATATCAGATGTGATCATTATGATGGCCTTGCCTTCAGCAGCCATCTTGTTCATAAGGAGATATATCTCCTGCTTCGCGCCGACATCAATACCCTTGGTGGGCTCATCGAAGAAGATAATGTCAAGGTCAGCTGCCATAGTCTTGGCAACAACAACCTTCTGCTGGTTGCCGCCGGAGAGATTGATGACCATCTGGTTCAGACTGGGAACCTTGATTCGGAGATTATCCTTATACTCCTGAGCCACAGCCCTGCGTTTGCGGCCGGATAAAATGCCCGCGGTCATATACTTCTTGTTGCAGATAAGAGTGGTGTTGAAAAGAACAGTGTTGAAAAGGATGCAGCCCTGCTCCTTGCGGTCCTCGGGGATAAGACCGATGCCTGCGTTGATAGCGTCGGTGGGAGATTTGATTTTAATCTTCTTCCCGTTGACGAAAACCTCGCCGCTTTCAATATGGGCAGCGCCGCAGATAAGCTGAGCGGTTTCCGTTCTGCCGCAGCCAACAAGACCGGCCATACCGAGAACCTCGCCCTTGCGGATGTTGAAGGAGATGTTTTCAACGCTGTTGCCGGTAAGATTGCGGCACTCCAGAGCTACTTCTCCAAGAGGATGGCTGCGGGTGGGATGGCTCTGGTCAAGCTCGCGTCCTACCATCAGCTTAACAAGCTCCTGACGGTTAGTATCGGCAGTGTTTATGGTGGCAACAAATTTTCCGTCACGCAAAACGGTTATGCGATCTGTGATCTCAAAAACCTCGTCGAGACGGTGGGATATGTAAATGACGGTGACGCCTTTTTCCTTCAGCTTGCGAATAACGTTGAAAAGAAGATCAACCTCGGTGGTGGCAAGCGCGGAGGTGGGCTCATCCATTATCATAATTTTCGCATTATTACTGATGCCCTTGCATATCTCAACAAGCTGCTGCTGGGCAGGAGAAAGAGACACGACGGGAACACCGGGATTAAGGTTAAAGCCGTACTCATCAAAAATTTCCTGAGCCAGCTTGTTTACCTGTTTCTGGGAATAGAGCTTGGCCTGAGGTCTGCCGAGGAATATGTTCTCCGCAACAGTGAGAGGAAGGCAGAGGTTCAGCTCCTGATAAATGACAGCAACGCCCTCTTCGCGGGAGGATGCGGGAGTCATTTTCTTAAATTCCCTGTCATCGAATGCCATTATGCCGCTATCCGGCTCAATGGCGCCCGCAATGGCTTTTATCAGTGTGGATTTACCTGCACCGTTTTCGCCAAGGAGAGCATGGACTTCGCCGTCGGCGACGGAGAAGGACACATCGTCCAAGGCAACGACACCGGGATAAGTCTTTGTTATATTCTTTAATGTAAGCATATTTTTCTCCCTTTAGCCTGGACAACATAATCCGAATCCGTTTCTGATTCCATATACGTTGACATTGCTTCGTTGAACTCTTTTGAAGGGCGAAAGCCCATCTGCAAGAGTTCGCCTTGCACTGCCTTAGTATATGAACTCAGAAATCTTCGACTCTGCGGGAGGGGATTTTTGTGTCAGGCAAAATTGAATGATGCAGGTGGGCTGACGCCCACCAAAGAATGAAATGAAGTCTGGCGTGAAAATCCGCCCCGCAGAGCGGGTTCGGATTATGTTGTCCAGGCTAGGGTTTGACAGTGGATTGACGTTCTAAATGATTGCGGGGACGCGACGAACGCGTCCCCGCATTTAATATTAAGTTTGATGTGGTTTATTACTCAACGGGAGTAACAGTGCCGTCGCCGTTGTTGGTCCAGGTGATGCCATTGTTCTTCCAGAAGCCTGCGATCTGGGGGCCGTCGCCAACGCAGTCAGCAGTGGTGAAGCTGCCGTCAGCATTGTTTACAACAGTTGCGGTCCAGGTGGGATTGCCCATGCCCTCGTTCTCAGGCTGAGCAACGATAGCGGTGCCGTCTTCGTTGATGGTTACAGTCCATTTGATCTCGCCAAAGGGAGTGGGCTCCATATAGCTGTAAACACCTGCGGCGATGCCGGCAGCTGCGCCCAGCTCCAGAAGACCGTACTTTTCAACGTGTGCAGCGTAGTCATCGCTCTTTACGGGAACGGTGTTGCCCTCGTTGAGAGCGGCCCATACGATGGAGTTGTTCTCCCAGAAGCCTGCGATCTGAGGACCGTCGCCAACGCAGTCGGCGGTGGTGAAGGTGCCGTCGCCATTGTCAACCCAGGAAGCGGTCCAGGTGGGATTGCCCATGCCTTCGTTCTCGGGCTGAGCAACAACAGCGGTGCCGTCCTCGTTAAGGGTTACAGTCCAGAGGATCTCGCCAAAGGGAGTGGTTTCCATGTAGTTATATGCGCCTGCGGGAATTGCAGCGCCTGCGGGAGCGGCAGCGCCGCCTTCGAGAAGACCGTACTTTTCAACGTGTGCAGCGTAGTCATCGCTCTTTACGGGAACGGTGTTGCCCTCGTTGAGAGCTGCCCATACGATGGAGTTGTTCTCCCAGAAGCCTGCGATCTGAGGACCGTCGCCAACGCAGTCAGCGGTGGTGAAGGTGCCGTCGCCATTGTCAACCCAGGAAGCGGTCCAGGTGGGATTGCCCATACCCTCGTTCTCGGGCTGGCAAACAACAGCGCTGCCGTCCTCGTTAAGGGTTACAGTCCACTTGATCTCGCCGAAGGGAGTGGTCTCCATATAGGTGTATTCGCCTGCGGAGATAGCGCCGCCAACGGAAGGAGCGGAGGGAACTACAGGAGCTTCGGGTGCTGCGGGAGCCTCGGGCTCTTCCTCAACGATGAAGCCATCCTTGCTGTTCCAGTAGAAAACGGTGTTTTCGTCATCGAGAGTCTCGATGGGATCAAAGGGCTGAACGGTTGCGCCGGAGAGAATGTTGAAGTGAGCAACGCTGGCAACTCCGTCAGGAGACCAAGCCTTGTCAACAGCCCACCATGCGGCAATGCCGTCGGGGTTCTTCTTGAAGTAGTCTACGCCTTCCTCACCATAGAGGATGCCGTATGCGGTGTTTGCAACAGAGGTGGCAACATCGCCGCCTGCAGCGGAAACGCCGAACTGAACAGCGCCGCGCATAACGGACTTGAAGCCAACTGCGTCTGCGTCAACAGAGCCAACAATGTAGTCAGCCTCGTTGCCCATAACGCCGGCAGAGAAGAATGCGAAATCCTCAATCTGGTCGGCATAGTTATCAACTATGTACTGGCCGCCCTGAGTGGAGGCGAGGGAGTTATAAGCGATGAAAACGCGGGTGTTGGGGTTGGTGGTGAGAATGTTTGCAACATTCAGGCCGCCGTTGGTCTGATCCTGCTCGGTGATAACGCCATTGAAGTGGTCAAGAGCGATCTGGCAGAAAGCGGGGTTTTCAACCTTGTTTGCTTCGTCAACAACATTGCCGCTGGCGTCAACGTAATCGCCGTCAGCATTCTTGAGATAGGGCTCAAGGATGCTCTGCTCGCCGAGAGAACGCTTGAGAGTTTCTTCAGCAAGGTTGGACTCCAGGAAGGAGAGCTCCCAGTCGGGGTTGGCTGCGTTGAGCTGGTCGGCGTGTGCCTCGATCCAGTTCTTTGCGATCATGGCAACATATGCGCCGCAAAGATACTCGTCGGAAACGGTGCAGCAGTCATAATACTCTTCGCTGAGTTCATCGGTGGTTGCGCCGTTGATGTAGATCTTGATACCGGCCTCGTGGGCTTCCTTGATGGCGTCGCCCAGAGCGCGGATATCAGTGGGGTTGATAACAAGAAGATCAGCGCCCATGGTGATGAAGTTCTTGATCTGCTGGATCTGGAGTGCAGAGTCCTGATCGCAGCTGACGGTCTGGACCTTTGCCTTGCCGTCGAAAATGTTGATCAGAGCTTCCTCTTGCAGAACGTAGATACTTTCGCTCATGCTGACGGTGCAGAAACCGACAAGATCCAGTTCTGCGGGCTCAGCGGGAGCAGAGGGATCTGCGGGGTCGGCAGGAGCTGCAGTGTTGCCGCAGCCGGCGAACATAGCAAGAACCATTACCGCAGCGAGCATAATTGCAAGCAGCTTTTTCATGATGTGTCCTCCTATAATTTGTTTTTATTTTACGTGCTGTGTCTTTTTCTGACAATACAATTTTATCATTGAGCTTTTTTGTTTTCAATTCCAATCTCTGTTTTGCTTATTCGGGTTTTTTATGTATATTTTTGAAAAATTTAGAGCATTTTGAAAAAACAACGGCATTTTCCTGCAAAATGTAAGGTTGACAAGAAAATTATTGTAGGATATCCTAAAGTTGGTAATGCAAAATATTTATTATAGAGGTGAAATATGGACATAAAGCGCCTTGAAGAATTCTGCGTTCTTGCCGGCACGGGCTCATTTCGGGAAACTGCTGAAATTCTTGGAATAAGCCAGCCGCTTCTGAGCAATCATATAGGTCTTTTGGAAAAACGCCTCGGCACCCGGCTGCTGGAGCGAAATGCCCATTCCGTTACACTCACAGAGGCAGGCAGCCGCTTCCTCGGCGACGCGCGAGAGATAATTCAGGAGTATTCCCAGATTATAAACAGCGTCGGAAATGTCTCCAAAAACGAAGGACTTGGAATCCGAATCGGCTTTTCCGGTTTCATTATCCCTTCGAGACTTGGCCCATTTCTGGACACAGTAAACCTCCAATACCCCAATATTGATCTTGAACTGTTTGATGACCGAAATTATGACATTGAACATAGTGTCCGGGAGGGGGAAATAGATATCTTTTTCAGCTATGCACCGGAAAAGTTTTTTTGTCCGGGCATTGTGCGGGAGGAGGTCTATAACACAAAGGCTTTGGTGCTTGTGCCATTGCATCATCACCTCGCCCATAAATCATCTTTGAGTCTTGCCGATATTGACGGAGAGCGCTTTGTTCTCTATCCTCAGGGCAGAGAGCGGGCATATAACGAAGCGGAGCGGGAGATACTGCTTCGCAGCGGAATTTCCTTTTCACTGTATGAGGGAAGTGTATCTCCCGGTGCGCATTTTATACTTGTGCCTGTAGGAAAGGGACTGGCTTTATGCCCCAGAACAACGAGGGACCTGATTCCGCCCAACACGGTTGCCCTTCCGGTCATAGACCCCAACTTCGAAATGACTATGTATATGTTTTATAGTGAGAATAGTCCCAATCCCTATGTATCCGAATTTGTTGAAAACTTCCGGACTTTCAGAATAGGAGGCTGAGATATGACAACAGAAAGACTTTATGAGTTTCTGGTGCTCAGTCAGACCCTCAGCTTCTCCGCTGCGGCAAAGAAGCTTTTTATGGCTCAATCTACCCTGAGCCGCCATATTGTGGAGATGGAAGATGAACTGGGCATAAAGGTTCTTGAGCGGGGCACCCATTCCGTACACCTGACTCTTGCGGGAAGAATGCTTGCCAGCCGGATACCCAGACTTTTGGAAAAAAACGAACAGGCAATGGCACACCTTCGCCTTGCAAATACACAGACAAGCGGACGGGTGTCCATAGCCTGCCTTGAGAACAATATCCACGATCAGTTGGTTATTTTCCTTAACTATTTCGCTGCGAAATATCCGGATGTAGATTTCAATATCGATGTGCTCAGCCGCACAGACCGCGTGGGAGTTTTTGAGCATTATGACCTGAGCTTCACGGCCTTTGAGCTTCAGAAGCTGCCCACCTATATTTCCGTCTCCGTGGCTTTTCGCTCTCCGGGAGCGCTATGCGCCCAGGAAAACCACAGACTTTTCTCAAACTATCAGCTGCGGCTGGAGGAACTTAAGGGAGAAACTCTCATTGTTCCTTATGCAGACGAGCTTTTCTGTTCTTATGCCGCCGTGCGTCAGCTCGCGGAAAAAAGCACTGGCTTTGCTTTGAATATTGTTAAGGTGCCGAGCGTGGAAAGCGCCTTGGCAATGGTCTCTTTCGGTAAGGGCGTTGCAATTTTGCCCCATTATATGAGCCAGAACAGCCTTCTTAACGTGTGGGGCGTGGATATTTCCACTCCGGGCTGTGTGTTTGATACCTATGTTTACTACAATGAAAACTTAAATAATCCGGCAGCGCGCCTTATGCTGGAAGAGCTGACACAGTTCAATTCCAAGGAAGCTTGATGTCCGGCGCTAAAGTCCACACTGCAGAGCGGATTCCGATTATATCGCTCGGACTATCAAAACAACAAAAAAACCCGGCGGAGCTAAGCTCTGCCGGGTTTTTTATTTCAATCTATCAAAAAACAATGTTCTCCAGAGGAACAAGATACTGCTCCTTGCGGTTGCGCAGCTCTGCCAGATAGCTTGTATCGGAAGTGGTGTTATGAAGCTCCTGAATGTAGGCGTGATAGTTATCCATAACCTTGTCGTTGTTCTTGCCGATGATGAGAAGGGCGATGTTGCTGCACTGGTCGGCGGCACGCTCAAGGTGAGTGAGAGCGTCCATGTAAACAAGACCGGAGGAGATGTTGCACTTGCCCTGACGGAGACGGTCGGTATGGCGGGTGCGGAGCATAAGAACCATATCGTCAATGACCTCCTCAAGAGGCTCAATGCGGCGGGCGGTACGTTCACTGTCGGACTCAAGAGATTCAATCATAAGGCGGAGAATTTCAAGGACGGAGGAGCCGATGATTTCAAACTCACGCTTTGCGCTGTCGGAGAACTGGAGCTGACTTTCGTGCATCTTGAGAGCCATCTCGTCAAAGTTGGTGGCATAGTCGCCGATGCGCTCGATGTTGGGGATGCACTGCATGAGAAGGTTTATCTCGCGGCTGTCGCGCTCTGTCTCCACATGGTGGCTGAGCTCAATAAGGAAGGTGGAGGCATGGTCGGCGAACTGGTCAAGACGGTCCTCATATTCTTCAATTTCGTTGTAGCGCTCAGTGTCGTAGCCTTCAAACTGATGGAGAGAGAGGGCAACATTGTCTCTGGCGGCCTTTGCCATAGTGATAATGGCGCTTCTCAGAACGCCGAGGGCAACGGTGGGAGAATGCATAAGCTTGGCATCCAGTGCGGCAAGCTCGGGGTACTTGTCCTCCTTAGCCGGGTCATCCTTGACGATGGCGCAGCTGAGCTTGACAAGGAGACCGGAGAAGGGTACGAGAACAATGGCGGTTGCCAGATTGAATATGGTCTGGAAACTTGCGATGGAAACGGAGTCGGCAACGCTGGTCCAGAGGTTGGGGAAGCCACCTGCAGCTTTTATGACGGTCATAACGATCATAAAGAGAACGGTGCCGATGGTGTTGAACGCAATGTGGACAATACCGGTGCGTTTGGAGTCCTTGTTGGTGCCTATGGAGCATACAAGGGCGGTGGTGACGCAGGTACCAAGGTTAATACCCATAATCATGGGATAAACAAGGTTGAAGTCCATAGCGCCGGTGGAAGAGAGAGCCTGCAGAATACCTACCATTGCGGAGGAACTCTGAACGATAACGGTGAGGACAAGACCGGTAAAGATGCCGAGGATGGGCATATCGCTGAAGAAGCCAAGGATATTAATGAAAGCATCGGATTCGCTGAGAGGCTCAACGGCATCGGTCATCAGCATAAGACCGGTGAAGAGAATACCGAAACCGAGAGCAATGAGAGATGCGCTCTTGGAGGTTTTGCCCTTGATGAACATAAAGAGGATGATGCCGATGATAAGGGCGATGGGGGCAAGGTTATCGGGCTTGAAGAGGGAGAGAATTCCGCCGCTTGCCTCAATATCCATAAGAGTGACTATCCATGCGGTGACGGTGGTGCCGATGTTGGCGCCCATAACAATGCTGACACCCTGACGGAGGTTCAGAATGCCTGCGCCAATAAGACCCACGGTGAGGACGATGGTGGCGGTGGAACTCTGAATGATGGCGGTGACCAGCAGACCGGTGAGCAGACCGGTGACAACATTGCCGGTGAGCTTGCCGAGGAAGTTTTTGAGGGCATTACCGGAGCCCTGCTTAAGGCCGTCGCCCATAATCTCCATACCGTAGAGGAACATAGCAAGACCGCCCAGAAGTTTAACAATTGTCAATACAGTTGTCATTTTTATTTCTCCATTTTTACAGATTAATTATCTAAAATTACTATTTTTAAAATTACTGCATACGCAACGAATTATATTATAAGCTTGGAAATATGACAAGAGTTTAGCTGTTAATTTTCTGAAAATTTGCTTTGAGCGCTTGCCAAAAAAATAACTTAACGAAAACTCTTGCAAAAAAAGAAAAACTGTGGATAATAAACACGAACGCGTTCGCTTTGGAAGGAGATGAACCTGATGGCGGCTCAAATAATTGCTGTTGTCATTTTCGTGTTTATGTTCGTGATGCTGGTTTTGGAAATAATCGAGCGTCACACGGTAACGCTGCTTTGCGGCGCTATGACATTGGTAGTTGTTTTTATTATATGTATGGGTGACCTGGAAGCGGCCTGGAACGTTATCAATCTGGAAAGCTTCGCAAAGCTGGGCTTTTGGTATACCACTGGCCACACGGAGGCCTCCGCGGGTATTAACTGGGAGACTATCTGTTTTATCGCGGGTATGATGGTTATGGTTGAGGGAATGGCTGAAAGCGGCTTCTTCCGCTGGCTCTGTATGCTCATTGCCAAGGCGGTCAAATATCGCCCCGCCCCTATTTTTATGATTTTTATGGTTCTCAGTGCTGTGCTCAGCATGTTCATTGACTCCATAACCGTTATAATGTTCCTTGCTGCCGTTACCGCGGAGCTGGCAAGACTTATCAGGACAAATCCCGTGCCTATGATTTTGGCAGAGGTTTTCTGCGCCAATCTTGGCGGTTCCGCAACAATGTGCGGAGATCCTCCCAACATAATCATAGGAACCTCTCTTGGCTATACCTTCGCTGATTTCATCAGCAATACGGGTCTTATTGCTCTTGTAAGCATTGTTGTGATCCTGCCTTATTTTTACATAGTAATGGGCAGAAAGATAAAGGCGGGAGCGGTTGTGGATGCCTCCTCGGCCCCTTCACCCTCCAGCGCCATAACAAGCAAAAGGGGCTTCGCTCTCAGCTGCATTATTTTCCTGCTGGCCGTTGTGCTGCTTATAACCCACGCTGCAACAGGGCTCACCGTCAGCACCATAGGAATTTTTATTGCTCTGCTGACTCTGGTATGCTCGGGAAAAAAGGCGCTGCATCTGCTTAAAAAGGTGGACTATAAGACGATTTTATTCTTTGTGGGTCTTTTTGTGGCGGTCAGCGGTCTTGAATGCACAGGTGTTCTGGAAATCTTGGCAGGATTTATTGAGAAGCTCAGCGGTGGTAATTCGATTGTAATAATTGCGATTATCATATGGGGCGGAGCTATAGCCAGCGCCTTTGTTGACAATATTCCCTTTGCGGCAACTATGATACCAGTAATCAAGACCCTCGCTGCAACGCAGGGTATGGAATTGAGCACTCTGGCGTGGGCATTGAGTATGGGCACCGATATCGGCGGCAGCGCAACTCCCATCGGCGCCAGCGCAAATGTTGTGGGCACTGCCATTGCTGCCAAAAACGGTTATCCCATCGGCTGGGGTCAGTACTGCAAGGTGCAGGCTCCCGCAACAGTTATTGTTATTGCAATTTCAACAATCTATATGATAATATTTTATCTGTAAGGGGGATTAAGATATTATGGATAAACAGGTTATTATTACAGTTGGACGCGAAACCGGCAGCGGCGGATACGAGATAGCAAAGCATCTCGGCGAAAGGCTCGGCATCACCGTATATGACAAAAATATATTTGAGGGCATAGGTGAGCAATTCAATATTGATACCTCCGCTCTTGAAAAATTTGACGAGAAACCGAGAAAAATGGGTATCACCCGCAAGGTAAACGGATATTCCAACTCTCCCGAGGAGCAGGTTGTTGAGCTTCAGCGCAAGTTCCTCAGAGAAAAGGCCGAAAAGGGCGAGAGCTTTATCATTATGGGCAGAGCGGGTATTAAAACCCTTCTGGATTTCCCCTGCCTCCTTATCCGCATATTTGTAACCGCCGACGAGGAGTTCAAGATAGAAAGACTCTGTCAACAGAGCGGTTACAGCAGACTTCAGGCTCAGCGCTATATGATATGGAACGACTCCAAGCGCAAAAGCTATCATAACCAGTTCTGCCATGTGAAGTGGGGCGACCCCGCAAGCTATGATATTATAGTCAAGGGCAACAAGATGGGGCTTGAGGCTACTGCCGATATGCTGGCTGAATATGTCCGCAGACGTATGGAGCAGGCCTGAGAGCAAGATAATAAAAAGAGCAAGGGAGAAAAGCTCCTTTGCTCTTTTTGCTTTGAATGGGATTGACTGCAAAGGGAAAGGTGGCTATATTAAGATATGTAAAAATTGGAAGGCTTTCCCTGCCGTGGAAGGGAGAAGCAAATATAGGAGACCTACATAATTTTACTGGGAGGAGAAGACTAATATGAAAAGAAGCAGCGGCATTCTTATGCCCATATCATCCCTGCCTTCCCCCTGCGGAATTGGCACTTTGGGCAAAGCGGCCTATGATTTTGCGGATTTTCTTGCAGAAGCGGGTCAGAGCTGGTGGCAGGTTCTGCCTCTTGGACCCACAAGTATGGGCGATTCCCCTTATCAGAGCTTTTCATCCTATGCGGGAAATCCCTATTTTATAGACCTTGAAATGCTGGTTGAGGACTCTCTTCTTGAAAAAGAGGAAATTGAGAGCATAAATTGGGGCGATGATGCCCTCAAGGTGGATTACGGCAAGGTATATGAGAATCGCTTCAAAATCCTGGCTCTTGCGAAGGCCAGAGGCTGGGAGCGGGATACAGCGGATGTTTCCGAATTTGTTGAGGAAAATAGAGACTGGCTTCCGGATTATGCCCTATTTATGGCCTGCAAGCGCCATTTCGGTATGGCAGGCTGGACCCAGTGGGAGGATGAGGATATCCGCCTTCACCGGGAAGAGGCTATTGAGAAATACCGCAACCTCCTCCGGGAGGATGTGGAGCTTTTCACCTATATCCAGTTCCTTTTCTACCGCCAGTGGAAAGCTCTGAGAAGCTATATCCACAGCAAGGGTATCGGCGTTATCGGAGATATGCCTATCTATGTTGCCATGGATTCTGCCGAGGTTTGGGCCGAACCTCTCAGCTTCCTGCTGGACGAGAAGAATTTGCCCAAGGATGTTTCCGGCGTGCCCCCCGATTATTTCAGCGAGGACGGACAGCTTTGGGGCAATCCCCTCTACCGCTGGGATGCTATGGCGGAAAATGGCTACGAATGGTGGATGCGCCGTGTGAAGGGCGCGGGAAAGCTCTATGATGTTATCCGAATTGACCATTTCCGTGGCTTCGAGGCCTACTGGGCAGTGCCCTACGGAGAGGCAACCGCCAAAAACGGCAAATGGGTAAAGGGCCCCGGAATGAACTTTATCGGCGCTCTTAAGGAGCGCTTCCCTGAGCTTATGTTTATTGCTGAGGATCTGGGATATCTTACCGATGGCGTTAGAGAGCTGCTCCGGGATTCCGGCTTCCCCGGAATGAAGGTTCTGGAGTTCGCCTTTGCTCCCCACGAACCCAGCGACTATCTGCCCTATAAATATCCACATAACTGCGTATGCTATGCAGGAACTCACGATAACTCCACCCTTAAGGGTTGGGAGAAGATAGCAGGAGAACCCACTCTTTCCTTCGCCCGCGAGTATCTTGGCATAAGCGAAGAGGATGAGCTTTCCCAGGCTATTATTCGCAGCGGTATGGCCTCTGTGGCTGACCTTTTTGTGGCTCAGATGCAGGACTACCTTGGACTGGATGACAGCGCCAGAATGAATACCCCGGGACTTGCCTCCGGCAACTGGTGCTGGAGGATGAGCGCCGATGCAATCACTCCCGCCCTTACGAAAAAAATAGCCCGCCTCAGCAGACTTTACGGACGCTGCGGCGAGGATATAAAGGAAATATGATTTTTTGATAACTTCCCCGAAGACTATGATCTTCGGGGAAGTTTTTCTAAATCAGATGGATTATTTATATAATTGACACTTTTATGTCATTGATATAAAATAACACGATAGACAAAACAAAACTCGCAATCCTGCAAAGGAGATAAATTATATGAAGAGAAAAATTCTTACGGCTGTTATTGGCCTTGCTGCAATAGTTTTTATCTACTTTTTGCAGACGGGAAACAGCAGCAGCTATGATCCTAAATATGTGCCCGAGGACTTCAAATATGAAGTCAGCGCCGAGGAAGCTGCGGCCGCGGTGATTCCGCCCGAAACCCTGCCTCCGTTCCAAACTCCGTCTTCCTTTACCACCCCTGCCCCTGAGGCTACTCCCGAACTCAGCCCGGAACCCACTCCCGAAGCCACCCCGGAACCCACTCCCGAACCTACTCCCGAGCCTGCGAACAGCTGGACGCTTTCTTTTGTTGGTGGCGTTACCGTAGGTACTGTCCGTGAATGGCAGGGCGCAGCCGGCAATCACAATATGCTCTATGTCATCGGCGAAAACTATGAGTATCCCTTCAAGAATGTTGCGGACATCTTCAAGGCAGACGATTTTACTATGGCAAACTTCCGAAGTGTTTTCACCGATTCCAATGACGCAAAACCCAAGCTCTTCAATCTGAAGGCATCTCCCAAATATGCAAAATGCCTTTCTCTCGGCGGTTTTGATGTGGTGAGCCTTGCCAATGACTATACTCTGGACTATAAGGAACAGGGATATAAGGACACTATTGAGGCCTTGAACGGCCAGAATATGAGCTATACCGACGCTAAAACCCCTTATATTGCGGAATTGGGCGGAGGTCTGAAACTGGGTGTTGTCAGCTACAGCACTCTTGACGGCACCAATATAAAGGGCAATGTGGGCAAGTATATGGATGCCATCAAGCCTCTTTATGAGGAATGTGTTAACGAAGGCTGCGACTTTGTTGTGCTCTATATCCACTGGGATTGGGATGGCGAGGAGATACCGGGTTGGGCAAAGGAATTTGCCGGAAAGCTTGCCGAAACAGGCTTTGACGCGGTTATAGGAAGCCGCAAGCATACTCTCCAGAAGATGGAATATATCGACGGAGTGCCCGTATTCTATTCTCTCGGCAACTTCTGCTACGGCGCAAACACCAACCCCGATGATAAGGACAGTGCCATTGTTCAGCTTGAGCTCAGCCGCTTTGAGGAGGAAGATCTCGCCCTCAGCGTGAAGGTAATTCCCTGTGCGCTCAGCGGACAGGAAAATACCAACGACTTCAGCCCAATTATCTATGAAGAGGGCAGCGCAGCATACAAGAGAGTTATTGAGAAGCTGAGCTTTGTTCCCTATGAGCCCGCAGAGGAAGAGGATTCTGCCGAGACCGAGGAAAGCGAAGAAATTCCGGAAGCCGAGGATGCCGTAGGCGAATAAAACGGAATAAAAATTAAAAGCGTTCCCTTTTTCGAAAGGGGACGCTTTTTTATGTGTGTTTAAAACAGATAGACCCTTGTTCCACTTCGGAAACAAGGGTCTATCCTGCTGCTTTGGGTTCGTTCACCTGGGAAAACCTCCCGATTTGAATTTACATCCTGTCTGCCGTAATTTCCGCCCAACAACCAGACCGCTTATCCGCACCACATCCGGTCAGATCTCTTTCATCATAAGGTCACGGTGAACAGCTATTCAGCTTTTGGGATGCATTGAAGGGATAATGTGATAAGATTACAAACCTCTTCCTTTGGCCTACACGAGCCGCCCAAACATCTTTGCGGCTCTCCGGATCAGGTCACCGGACTCACTCCTTTCAAGTGATGGTCCTCTTACCATTTATCTTAAGAGTCCTCTCGGACTTCTTTGCCTTTCTTGGTTAAATTATACTTAAAAACAAGGCCTCTGTCAATCTGAATTTGGCTAAAATAACCAAGTTAAAATGCAAAAAAAACAACGCGAAATTTTGTTAAAAAATAATAAAAGGGCATAAAAACGGGCAAAATCTCCACTTTTATACTGGCAAATGTTCAGATTATCACAAATGTATGATACAAGATGAAGGAGCGCGATAATGATGTGTCGGATAAAGCAAATAATATGCAGATATTGGTTTGACAAACACGATTTAAAGTGCTATAATCCAGCTATATTTGTTCAGGGGAGATATAAATATGTCTGCCATTTCCAAAACCGCTGTCTATTTTAGCTACTATTACTTTTTTATCGAAGAGTAATAGCGCTTTGTGCTGCGGTAATTTGGGGAGCGGAAACCACTTTTCAAACTGTATTTTTCAAGCTGCACAGGGCGCGTGCCCGGTGCAGTTTTTTTATTTGGCAAAAGGAGATATGAGCTATGATAGCAGTACTTAAACACAATGCAACAGTTGAGCAGCGTGACCATCTTATAAACTGGCTCCAGTCTCAGGGACTTGAGGTACATATCTCGGAGGGCGAAGAGTATACAGTTCTCGGTCTTGTTGGCGATACCAGCAGGATTGACGGAGAGCTATTGGAGAGTCTCTCCATTGTCCAGTCTGTGCGCCGTGTCAGCGAGCCATATAAAAAAGTAAACCGCAAGTTCCAGCCTTCCGATAGCGTTATCGAAATAGGCGGGGGAGTAAAAATTGGCGGTGGCAATTTCTGTATGATAGCCGGTCCCTGCTCTGTGGAGACCCACGACCAGATAATCGAGGTGGCTGAAGGTGTTAAGGCCGGAGGCGCGGATGTGCTTCGCGGCGGTGCTTTTAAACCCCGCACCTCTCCCTATGATTTCCAGGGTCTTAAAGCCGAGGGACTTCGCCTTTTGAGCGAGGCGAAAAAAGTAACCGGTCTGCCTATCGTCACTGAGATAATGAATATTGAACATTTGCCTCTATTTGAGGATGTGGATATAATTCAGGTAGGCGCCAGAAATGTTCAGAACTTTGAGCTTTTGAAGGAACTTGGCATGACCAGAAAACCCATACTCCTCAAGCGCGGCATTGCGGGCACTATAAAGGAGCTTCTTATGAGCGCCGAATATGTTATGGCAGGGGGCAATGAACAGGTTATCCTCTGCGAGCGCGGCATCCGCACCTATGAGACAAGCACAAGAAACACCCTTGATCTTTCTGCAGTTCCCGTGCTTCAGGAACTCACCCATCTACCTGTCGTGGTTGACCCCAGCCACGCCACCGGTCACTCCGGACTTGTGCCTCCCATGGCTCTTGCGGCGGCGGCTGCCGGTGCCGACGGCATTATGGTGGAGGTTCATAATGACCCCATTCACGCCCTTTGCGACGGCGCCCAGTCCCTCACTCCCGCCCAGTTTGCCGCAATGGCTGAAAAGGTAAGAAAAATCAGAGAGGTTATAAAGGAATGACTGTTGGGATAGTTGGACTTGGACTTATAGGCGGCTCTTTGGCAAAAGCCTATAAGCGTCGGGACGATATAGAAATTCTGGCCTTTGATACAAACGCTCCCGTTCTGGGCTTCGCTATAGTGAGCGAGGTGGTGGATGAGGAGTTGAATATGGAGAATGTTTCCCGATGCGACCTTATACTGGTTTCCACCTATCCTGCGGCAGCGGAGGAATGGCTGAAAAATGCTGCAGCCCACATCCCCAAAGATACTGTGGTTATCGACTGCCTGGGTACCAAACGCAGCGTATGCTCCATGGCCTTTCCTCTGGCGGAGAAATACGGCTTTACCTATGTGGGAGGACACCCAATGGCGGGAACCCATAACTCCGGCTATAAGTATTCCAGAGAGGATCTTTTTGACGGCGCCCCTATGGTGATAGTGCCGCCCAAGTTCGATGATATTGAGCTTCTGGAAAGAATAAAGAAGCTGCTTGCCCCAGTAGGTTTCGGTCATATCACCGTTACCGACGCCGGGGAGCACGACAGAATGATAGGCTTCACCAGCCAGATGGCACACATAGTTTCCAATGCGTATATAAAAAGCCCCACGGCGGGCAGCCATAAGGGTTTTTCCGCCGGATCCTACAAGGATCTCACCCGTGTTGCATGGCTGAATCCGGAAATGTGGGCGGAGCTTTTCCTTGAAAACAGCGATAACCTTTTGTTTGAACTGGATTTCCTTATGGCCAGACTTGGAGAATACCGCGCGGCCATAGAGTCGGGAGATCGGGAAGAACTGGTGCGCATCCTTGATGAGGGGCGCAGAAGAAAGAAAGAGATTGACGGATGAAAACTGTTGAAGTTGCAGCCTCCACAAAAAGCTACAGTGTACATATAGCCGCGGGACTCCTTGCGGAGAACGGGGAGCGGCTTCGCGCCCTTGCCCCCGCCGCCCTGAAGGCAGCTCTCATTACCGATGACAATGTGGATGCTCTCTATGCCGATAAGCTTATAGGCTCTCTGGAAGCAGCGGGATTTGAAACGGTTAAATATGTTCTGCCTCACGGAGAGGAGAGCAAAAACGGACTCAGCTATCTTTCCATTTTGTCTTTCCTTGCGGAAAACGGACTCAGCCGCAGCGATATATTGCTGGCTCTGGGCGGAGGAATGGTGGGAGACATAGCCGCCTTTTCTGCCGCCACCTATCTTCGGGGCATAAAATATGTTCAGCTCCCCACAAGCCTTCTGGCAATGGTGGATTCTTCCGTGGGAGGTAAAACTGCAATAGATCTGCCTGCGGGCAAAAATCTGGCGGGTGCCTTCTGCCAGCCGGAGATGGTGCTCTGCGATACGGATACCTTGAACAGTCTGCCTGAGGATATTTTCCGGGATGGCTGCGCCGAGGTGCTGAAATACGGAATTCTGGGAGACCGGGAGCTTTTTGAGCATCTGAAGGAAAAGGGTCTGGATTTTGACAGAGCCTACGTTATTTATTCAAGTGTGGCAATGAAGCGGGATTATGTATGCGCCGATGAGTTTGATAAGGGAGTGCGCCGCAAGCTTAATCTGGGTCACACCGTGGGGCACGCCGTGGAAAAGCTTTCGAACTTCAGCCTTTCCCACGGGAAAAGCGTTGCAATTGGTACTGCAATAATAGCAAGAGCCGCCGCCAAGGCGGGATACTGCAGCCCGGAATGCGCGGAAGAGATAGTGTCTGCCCTTGAGAAGCTTGGACTTCCAAGGGAAACCGAGCTTGATATAGAAGCTCTGATGCCGGTGATGCTCTCCGATAAAAAGCGTGAGGGCAGCGTGGTAAATGTGATAGTGCCCCTCAGCGTGGGACATTGCGAAATAGTTCCAATGAAAGCTGCGGAGCTTAAAGAATTTGTAAGCAAAGGACTTTGAATATGAGAGCAATAATTACTCCCGGCTCCTTGAGCGGAAGCATTGAGGCGATACCCTCAAAATCTCAGGCTCACCGCTATCTTATATGCGCCGCTTTGAGCCGCAACCCAAGCCGAGTGGTCTGCCCCAGCCTTTCAAAGGATATCGAGGCAACGGCAAATTGCCTTCGGGCGTTGGGAGCAAAAATTGAATATTCCGGCTCCTGCTTTCAGATTGAGCCAATAAAAGAGGTCACCGAAATGGCGGAGCTGGACTGCGGCGAAAGCGGCTCCACATTGCGTTTTTTGCTGCCGGTGGTGTGCGCCCTTGGTAAGGGAGCGCGGATAAAAATGCACGGAAGACTGCCGGAGCGTCCCCTTTCCCCTTTGTGGGAGGAGTTGGAGCGCTGCGGAGCAAAGCTCAGCCGCCCCGAGAGAGATACAATACTTGTTGAAGGAAAGCTGGAGGAGCGGTTTTTCTCAATAGCCGCGGATATATCCTCCCAATATATTTCCGGTCTTCTTTTTGCCCTTCCCATTCTGGGGGGCGGCGAGATAGAGCTTAAAGGCGAGATTGAGAGCGTTGGCTATGTGGAGATGACAATTCAGGCTCTCATCCGCTTCAAGGCAAAGATAGAGTATGAAAACGGCGTTTTGAGCCTTTATACCCACGCCCTTCGCTCCCCGGGAGAGATAGATGTGGAAGGCGACTGGTCAAACGGCGCTTTCTGGGTTGTTGCGGGTCTTCTCAGCGGAGGAAAGGTTCAGTGCCTCGGTCTTGACAGCGCCTCCCCTCAGGGTGATGCCGCCGTTATGGAACTTGCCGAGATGATAATGAACGGCAATGCGGAGATTGACTGCCGCAATGTGCCGGATCTTGTGCCTGTTCTGGCGGTGCTGGCTTCGGTGAGCCCCGGCACAACACGCTTTGTGAATGCCGGCAGGCTGCGTCTTAAAGAGAGCGACAGACTTGCCACAGCAAGCAGGATGCTCACCGCGTTGGGCGCAAACATCGAAGAAGAGGAAAACGGACTCACCCTTCGCAGAGTGAGTATGCTCAAGGGCGGAGCTGTGCACGCAGAAGGCGACCATAGAATAGCCATGGCTGCTGCCGTTGCCGCCGTTGCATGCATTGGTGAGGTTATAATAGAAAACGCGGAGAGCGTTGAAAAATCCTATCCCGCATTCTGGGAAGATTATGCGCGGCTGGGAGGAAGAGTCAGACTGGAGGAGTGAAAAATGGGAAACAGCTTCGGCAATATTTTTCGCTTTACAATATTTGGACAAAGCCATGCCCCCGCCATCGGAGTGACTGTGGAGGGACTTCCCGCCGGAGAAAAAATAGATTTTGAAGCCTTGCAGAGCTTTTTGAAAAGAAGAGCTCCGGGAGGAAAGTATTCCACAAGCCGCAAAGAGGCCGATGCCCCCGAATTTATTTCGGGTATCAAGGGGGATGGCATAAGCTGCGGAAGTCCCATAAGCGCAATTATCCGCAATACCGATACCCGCTCGGGAGACTATTCCAATTTGAAATATGTTCCCCGCCCCGGACACGCGGATTTTGCCGCAATGGTAAAGTACGGCGAGGGCAGAGACTACGCAGGCGGCGGACAGTTCTCGGGACGCATGACTGCTCCTCTCTGCATAGCGGGCGGAATAGCGCTGCAGATGCTTGAAAAAGAGGGAATTAAAATCTCCTCCCGCATCGTCAGCATAGGCGGCGAAACCGATGAGGAAAAAATGTTCGCCCTTATTGACAGCGCGAGAGCGGAAGGGGACAGCCTCGGAGGGATTATTGAATGCGTTGCCGAGGGAGTTCCTCCCGGAATAGGAGAGCCTATGTTCGGAGGACTGGAAAACCGCATATCTCAGGCGGTTTTCGGCATACCTGCCGTTAAAGGCATCGAGTTCGGCGCGGGAATGGCCGTGGGTGCTATGCGTGGCAGCGAGAATAATGATGAATTTTGCTTTGAAAACGGTAAAGTTAAAACTATTGGCAATAATCACGGAGGCATTCTCGGAGGAATAAGCTCCGGTATGCCCATAGTGTTCAGGGCTGCGGTGAAGCCCACACCCTCTATTGCAAAGGTTCAGCGGAGCGTGGATATGCTCAAGGGTGAAAACACCGTTCTGGAGATAAAGGGACGCCATGACCCCTGCATTGTGCCAAGGGCTCTGCCCTGTATGGAGGCGGCAATGGCTGTGGCGCTATATGATGCCTTGCTGGAGGCAAAACCTGGAGGTTTGCAAAATGGGCATTAATGAACTGAGACAGCAGATTGACTCTATAGATAATGAGCTCGTTGAGCTTTTCCGCCGCCGTATGGATGTGAGCCGGGAAATAGCTCAATGCAAAAAAGCCGAAGGGCGCAAGGTCTATGACGGCGCCCGGGAGCGGGAGAAGCTGGCTGAAATAGCGGAAAAATCCGGCGAGGATATGCGGGAATATTCCACAATTTTGTGGTCGCTGCTGATGGATTTGAGCAAAACCTATCAGGAGCGTCTCAGCGCAGAGGAAAACGAGCTTGGACGCAGCATCGTCAAGGCCATTGAAACCACTCCCAAGGAGTTCCCACAGTTTGCCAGCGTTGCCTGCCAGGGCGTTGAGGGAGCTTACTCCCAGATAGCTTGCGAGAAGCTTTTCGGCGTGCCCTCCATTATGTATTTCAAAAGCTTCGACGCTGTGTTTTCCGCAATTGAGCAGGGTTTCTGCCGCTACGGAGTGCTGCCCATAGAAAACTCCACCGCCGGCAGCGTTAATCAGGTTTACGACCTGATGATGAAGCATAATTTCCACATTGTCCGCTCTGTGCGTATTAAAATCGACCATTCTCTTGTGGCGAAGAAAGGCACAAAGAAAAGCGACATTCGGGAAATCGTCTCCCATGAACAGGCAATCAACCAGTGCGCGGGTTTCATCAAGAGCCTGGGCAAGGTGAAAATAACCGTCTGCGAAAACACTGCGGAGGCGGCAAAAATGGTGGCCGAATCCGATAGATGCGACCTTGCGGCGCTCTCTTCCCATAACTGCGAGGGGCTCTACGGTCTTGAGTGCATTGAAGAATCCGTTCAGGATAAAGGCAGCAACTTCACCCGCTTTATCTGCATTTCCAAAAATCTGGAGATATATCCCGGTGCGGATAAGACCAGTATTATGGCGGTCACTGCCCATAAGCCCGGTGCCCTTTATAAGCTTATGAGCCGCTTTTATGCTTACGGAATAAACCTCACAAAGCTTGAAAGCCGTCCCCTTCCCGACAGAAACTTTGAGTTTATGTTCTATTTTGATCTGGACAAGACGGTTTATTCCCCCCAGCTTATCCGTCTTATGGGCGAGCTTGAGGAAAGCTGCGAGAGATTTGAGTACCTTGGAAGCTATTCAGAGGTGGTATAAATGCTTAAATGCGGACTTCTGGGAGAAAAACTGGGACACAGTTTTTCCCCCAGAATACATAAGGCGCTGGCCGATTATAGCTACGCTCTTTGCGAGGTGGACAGGGGCGCTCTGAAAAGCTTTCTGGAGTTCACAGAGCTTGACGGAATGAATGTTACCATACCCTATAAAAAGACGGTTATGGGCTATTGCGCCAGCCTTTCCCCCAGAGCGGAGGCAATAGGCAGCGTGAACACCCTTGTGCGTATGCCTTACGGTTGGCACGGAGACAATACGGACTATGCGGGCTTTTGCTATATGTGCGACAGCATAGCGCTGGAGGTAAAAGGGAAAAAGGCTGTTATTTTCGGCTCTGGAGGCGCAAGCCTCACGGTGCGGAAGGTGCTGGAGGATAAAGGCGCCGCTGAGATAGTTGTGGTTTCACGAAGCGGGGAAAACAATTATCAAAATCTCAATCTCCACGCCGATGCTCAGATAGTGGTGAATACTACGCCTCTGGGTATGTATCCCAACACGGGAGTGGCAGCCGCAGGTTTGGAAAACTTCCCCTGCTGCGAAGCGGTGCTGGACATAGTATATAATCCCGCCCGCACTGCGCTTTTAATGGATGCGGAGTCAAGGGGGATAAAATGCCGCAACGGACTCGGTATGCTTGTTGCGCAGGCTTATGCCGCCGCAGAATTATTCTTGAATAAACGGCTCGATCCCGCTATAATCGAAGACATTGTGGCGGACATAGAGAAGGAGACAAGGAACATAGTCCTTGTGGGAATGCCCGGCAGCGGAAAAAGCGCCAAGGGCGCCCTTCTTGCGAAAAAGTTGGGACGCAGCTTTGTGGATACGGATGAATACTTCACCGAATTCCACGGAATCAGCCCTGCCGAAGTAATAAAAACCCGCGGCGAGGCGGAGATGCGGGCTATGGAAACCGAAGTTTTGGCGCAGTTGGGCAAAAAAAGCGGACTTGTGATTTCCACCGGCGGCGGCTGCGTGACAAGAGAGGAAAACTATCCTCTTCTCCACCAAAATTCCGTCATAGTATGGGTGAAACGTCCCTTGGCGGAGCTGCCCACCGAGGGCAGACCCCTCTCCCAAAGCTGCGGAGTTATGGAGCTATACCAACGTAGAGCGGGACTTTATAAGCGTTTTGCAGATGTGGAAATTGATGTCTGCGAAACTGTGGAGCAGGCTGTGGATGCCATTATGGAGGCGATAAAATGAAGATACTGGTTATCAACGGACCCAATCTTAATATGCTTGGCATCCGTGAGCCTGAGCTTTACGGAAAAAGCGACTATGCCGCTCTCGTGGCCTTCGCGGAAAATGCCTGCCGGGATGCGGGCTTTGAATGCGAGGTATATCAGAGTAATCATGAAGGAGCGATTGTGGATAAAATCCAGAGCGCCTATAAAAAGGTGGACGGCATAATAATAAATCCCGCCGCCTATACTCATACCTCCGTGGCCATACTGGACGCGCTGAAAGCGGTGGCAATTCCCGCTGTGGAGGTGCATCTCACCGATGTGAACACCCGGGAGGACTTTAGAAAAATTTCCTATGCAGGTATGGCCTGTCTTAAAACCTATGCCGGTCACGGCTTTGAAGGCTACCGAATGGCAGCCGAATATTTGAAAAACTACCTGAAATGAGATGAAAAATATGTTTCCTGAGAAAACAATGAAATGGGGCAAAAGCCGCAACTGCATACGCGAGCTTTTTGAATATGGCACGGTACGCAAGGCGCAGATAGGCGTGGAGAACGTCTATGACTTCTCTCTGGGTAATCCCAGCATTCCAACCCCCGAGTGCATTAAGGAGTCTATGATTCGCATCCTTACGGAGCAAAATCCCCTTGCTATCCACGGCTATACCTCCGCCCCCGGACGCCAGAGCCTGCGCAAGGCCATTGCCGATGATCTCAACGAGAAATACGGCACTGCTATGGAAGCCGGTGATATTTTCGTAACCTGCGGCGCTGCCGCGGGTCTTGCCGCCTTCCTGCGCGGTGTGCTTATGCCCGGCGACGAGGTTATAACCTTCGCCCCCTTCTTCCCGGAATACACTGTCTTCACTGAGGCTTCCGGTGGAGTGCTGGTTGCCGTGCCTCCCAAAGAGCCGGACTTCCAGATTGATTTTGCCGCTTTTGAGGCCGCCATCAGCGAAAAAACCCGCTGCGTCATCGTCAATTCTCCCAATAACCCCTCCGGCGTTGTCCTCTCCAGTGAGAGCATCCGTGGTCTTGCCGAGATTATGAATGCGGCTCAGGAAAAATACGGCCATCCCATTTATCTTCTCAGCGATGAGCCCTACCGCGAGTTGGTTTATGACGGCATAGAGGTTCCCTGCATGATGAACTTCTATGATAACACCGTTATCTGCTATTCCTTCTCTAAGGCTCTCTCCATCCCCGGCGAGCGTATCGGCTATCTTGCTGTCAGCAATAAAATGGCTGAGCGCAGCGAGGTTAACTTTGCCATCGCCGGCGCTTCCCGTGCTCTGGGTCATATCAATGCCCCCAGCCTTATGCAGCAGGTCATTGAGGAATGCCTTGATGCCACCGCGGATATCAGCAAGTACAAGGAAAACCGTGATATCCTCTATAACGGACTTACGGAGCTTGGCTATAGCTGCGTTAAGCCCGACGGTGCCTTCTATCTCTTCGTCAAGGCGCTGGAGAGCGACTCCAAGGCTTTCAGCGAGAGAGGCAAGGCTCACGAGCTGCTGCTCTGCCCTGCCGACGACTTCGGCTGCCCCGGCTATATCCGCATAAGCTACTGCGTGGATAAGGATATGATAATCCGCTCCATGCCTGCCTTTAAGGCTCTTATAGAGGAATATAAGTGAAAAAAACGGCTCGACAAATGTCGAGCCGTTTTTTCATTTTCCTTTGATATAAATCTCTTTAAGGACTGGATATAGATACTAATTTGTAATTTTTTGGTTGCTTAAAGAGGTCTGACGATGTAAAATATAGTCTGGAGTTTTATAGGAACATATTTTTGAGTATTAAAACGGAAGGGAGGCTTATGAAATGGAAGGTATTCGGAGAATTATCTGCGCTTTGCTGGCGCTGGTGTTCATCTTCGGTCTGGTGCCGATGGACGCAAGTGTTGCGGCAGCGGAAGCGGGACAGCTTGGAGAAGCGCTGATCAAAGGAAACCGGGATTTCAAATGGCCAGTACCTGATTACCACAATATATCCGCCTGCTTTTTTGATGGCAGAGGTCATTACTCCATTGACATAGGCACGATGACAAGCAATGCGGATATTGTAGCCTCCTATGACGGCGAAGTTGTTGAGATCACCAGAAACGGCGTGGATGATTACGGCTACGGAAACGCAGTTATGCTCAGGCATACATATCCCGCATCCTCAGGAACAGTAACTTTATATAGCCGATATGCCCATATGTCCGAAATATCGGAAAGCCTCAGCGTGGGCAGTGCGGTTGTCGGCGGTGAAACCGTGCTTGGAAAAACCGGCGGAAGCGGTTATGGCTCCGCCAATTACTACAGTTTTCATCTGGACTTTCAGATTCTCACCAGTGATGATTGGCTCAACCGCCAGACCTGTTCCATAGATCCCTTTGCCAATAATCTTCTTGAGCTTCCCGCCGACCTCTATCTGGGAAGAACATCGGATTGCTGCCAGAGCTATATTGATGCAATCAAGGCTCTTTATGCGCAAGGGGAGCATAAGCACTCCTATGAAGCCACCGTCACTCCTCCAACCTGCACCGAAGACGGATATACCACTTATGCCTGCGCCTGCGGAGATTCATATACCGACGATGAGGTCACCGCGCCCGGTCATAGCTGGAAGGAAGGCGTATGCGGAGCGGACAAAAGCTGCAGTGTCTGCGGTGCTACCGAGGGGACTATTGAGCATAAGGAACAAAATGGAGTTTGCAGCGTCTGCGGCGCGATTTCCGTAAGCGAAACAAATTTCCCCGATGATATTTTCAGAAAATACATCAGCGAAGAAATCAGCGGCGCTTCCGATGGCTGGCTGACAGAGGATGAGCTTAATGCCGTTACGGAGATTTTTGTGCACAGTGGCGCCGGCGTTGAAAGTCTCCAGGGAGTTGAATTTTTCACTTCCCTTGAATATCTGCGCTGCAACAACAAGCTGACTGCGTTGGATGTAAGCAAAAACACAAAGCTCGAGTATCTAAACTGCTCTCACAATAAACTTACAAGCCTTGATTTGAGCAAAAATCCCGCTCTCAAGGAGCTGGATTGCCGTGGGAATGACCTGACTGCGCTTGACCTTGGCAATAATGCTGCACTTGAAACACTCCAATGCAGCGAAAATGAATTTTCCAAACTTGATTTGAGCGGAAATCCCGCTCTCAAAGATGTCATCTGCTGCTCTACAGCCTTGACGGAACTGATTTTCGGAGACAACACGAAGCTTGAAAAGTTAGATGTTTCCAAAAGCAGTCTTACGGAACTGGATGTAAGCAAATGCACTGCCCTCAAGACACTTTATTGCAATGAAAATGCATTGACTGCGCTGAATGCGAGCGGCTGCACTAAGCTCGAGTATCTTGATTGCAGCAGCAACGCCCTGACGGAGCTTGATGTGAGCCGCAACACGGCACTCAAACATTTGTTCTGCAACAGCAATGAACTGGAAACGCTGGATGTCAGAAATAACACCAATCTGGTCTATTTCTACTGCGATGAAAATGAGCTGACAGAGCTGTATGTTAATGGCTGCGCCAAGCTCTGGTATTTCGGCTGCGGCAATAATAAACTGACAAGTCTTGATCTGAGCGGCTGCACCGGTCTTATAAGTGTGGTATGCAGCGGCAACGCCCTGACAGAACTGGATGTGAGCGCCTGCCGCGATCTGTGGAGTTTGGGCTGCAGCTCAAATCAGCTGGCAAGTCTGAACATAAGCGGATGCAAAGGCTTATATACGCTTAATTGCAGCAATAACGCTTTGACAAGTCTTGACCTCAGCGCCAACACTATTCTGAGTGAGCTTAACTGCAGCTATAATGAGCTGACAAGTCTTGATGTGAGTAAAAATACTATACTGGGCACTCTGAACTGCAGTTATAATTACCTTACACACCTTGATTTGAGCAAAGTGCTGGACCTTCATTATCTCATCACGGAATACAATATCCGCGCTGTCACCGCCGAGCAGAACAAATTTGACCTGAGCGCACTGTCGGGAGTTGATGTTTCCAAGGTGGTGGAAGTTGTGGGCGGAACGCTGGACGGCAGCATCATTACCGCCGAAGATGCGGCTGTCGGATATTACTATGACTGCGGGAATGATATGACTGCGCTCTTTGTGCTTGCGATAGAAAACTTCTGCGATCATCAGTGGAGCGAGGCAAGCTGCACCGAAGGAAAAACCTGCTCTGTCTGCGGCGCAGAAGGGGGCGAGGCTCTCGGCCACGACTTCGGCGAATGGGAAGAAGTGGATGAAGAAACCATACGCAGAAAATGTTCCCGATGTGATTATGAAGAGCTTCGGGGCGTAGGAATGAGCATTTCACTTAGCCGTGAGGAGCTGGGGGGAGCGGCGGTTGTATGGATAGACGGCGCTGAATATCCCGTTGAATACAAGGAGGATACGGGAACGGTTTATCTTCCCGAAAATGCCTCCGTAATGACCGCGCATACTTTCCATGTTGGCGACGCAAACGATGTGCATACCCAGTATCCCAATTCCATGAAGGTCTGGATGCTTGAATATGACGGCAGCGCGTATTCCGCCGAATATATCGAGGAATTTGATAATCTCCTTCAGTATTCCGGCAGCTCAATAAGAATTGTGGGCAACAAGGGAATACGTATGATAACATCCCTTGATAAGACGGTAAAGCAGGCTATGACAGGAAACGGCCTTGCAGGATATACCCTTTTGGAATATGGCACCCTTCTGGCACAGACAAGCAAGATGGGAGACGGTCCACTGATTCTTGGGCAGAGCTATTCCCGCTCCAACTATGCCTACAAAAAGGGTGTGGCCGACCCCGTGTTTAAGGATACTGGAAAGCTTGTGCAGTATACAAATGTTCTTGTCGGCTTCAACAACGACCAATGCAAGGAAGATATTGCAATGCGCCCCTATATAAAAGTTGCGGACGCAGAGGGCAACACCTTCACAATTTATGGCGGTATTCTCTACCGCAGCATCGGATACATCGCATGGCAGAACAGAAATGCGTTTCAGCCAAAAACGGCGGCTTATAACTATGTTTGGGAAATAATCCATCATGTTTATGGCAATCAGTTTGACAGCGATTACAAGGGATAAGGAGAAAATCAGATGAAGAAAGTATTGATTGTTCTGCTTAGCTTTGTGCTGCTTATCTCTCTCGGCCTGCGGGTGATACAGCATACGGACATAATGCCTGCGCTTGCTCACGCATTGACAGCTGCTCCGGAGTCGACTCCGACTCCAAGCCCGACCCTCAAACCGACTCCCAAGCCTACCCCCACTCCTACCCCCACACCGGAATCCACTCCGGAACCTACTCCCACACCGACCCCGGTTCCCGAGACTGTTGAAGCTGCTGTTATTGCAGACCGCACCGTTGCGCTTTTCCTTACGGCAAACCGTGGCGACGAGCTTGAAGTTGTGGGTGAGTTTGATGAGAACCACTATGCTGTAAAAATCGAAGCGGGATATGGTCTTGTTGAGAAGCGGCTTTTGCGAATGGAGGGAGAGAAGGAGTATGCTCCTTGGGATGCCTACTCTGCGAGCAACGGCATCTTCTGCGCAGGCTATCAGCTTGACCCCACCGGTTCAAAGACTCTCACATTGAACACGGCAATAAAGGTGCTTGACGATCTTGGAGAGTGCTATGTTGTCAGCTATGGGGACAGCATCGGTTATATGCAGAAAAGCCATGTGAATAACTACTTCACCGTCTACACTCCTCCCACAGGAGGCGGTGGAGGCGGCAACGGAGGCGGAGGCGGCGCCGACGGCGGAGACATCACCCTCAGCTACGGCGGCATAAACCTTCTCGGAGTATTTGTTCCCCAGACGGGAGATGTGAGCGGCAAGGCTACCGTTTTGGCAGACGAAACCGAGATAATGCTGGGCTGGTTTAATCGCGGCGACACACTCTCCGTAGTTGCGGAGGAAGGCTTCGCAGAGGAAAAAGAGGGCTTCGCCACGGTTTATATTGACGAAATGTATGTCTATGTCCGCGAGAGCTTCCTTATGACGGAGAACACCGAGCCCTACGAAGAGTGGGACGGCTATGCACGCTATAAGGCAAAACTCTTCGATAACTGCCACCTGGGCGGAAAAGAAATAAGCACCCTTGCTCAAAATGCCAAAATCCATGTGCTTTGGGAATTTGAAACAAGCTACCTTGTGCAGGTCGGAGACGAACTTGCGTTTATGAGCAAGAATGAAATAAGCCGCACCTTCATCCAGTATTATGGCGGTGGCGGTGGCGGTGGCGGCGGCGGAGTAACCGGCGGCACTCAGGAATGGACCGACCCCGTTATGTAATAATTAAATAAAAAAACTGCTCACCGTGAGGTGGGCAGTTTTTTTATATTTTCTTGCTTAGATTTTTTGTGCAGCTTTTGCAGATGAGCTTGCCCTTATATTCAATAAGGTTTTTGCTTTCACCGCACATGATGCAGTTGGGCTGATGCTTTTTGAGGACAATACTGTCGCCTTCCACGAAAATTTCAACAGCGTCCTTTTCGGCTAAAGCGAAGGTTCTTCTGATTTCTATGGGAAGAACAATTCTGCCGAGTTCATCGAGCTTGCGTATGATACCGGTGGACTTCATATTCTTTCACTCCCGAATTGCGCACATTAAGTGGCGCACAAATATATTTAGCTAAATCGGTTGTTAAGATAATATCAGTTGAAAGATGGAAAGTCAACGAAAAAACAAAGATCATCAGAGCATCCTGCTCATTTCTCTTCTCAAACGGGAAATAATGCGCTTTTCAAGGCGGGAGATATAGCTTTGGGATATACCCAGCTTATCGGCAACCTCCTTTTGAGTATATTCGTTCTCTCCACGCAGACCGAAACGGAGGGAGATAATGCGCCGCTCTCTTTCGTTGAGTCTGTCCACGGCAGCCATAAGAATTTGCTTTTCCGTGTCCTCTTCAATGGGGCGGGAAACCTCGTCGCAGTCTGTGCCCAAAACATCGCTTAAAAGCAGCTCGTTGCCGTCCCAGTCGGTGTTGAGAGGCTCGTCAAAGCTGAGCTCGCTGCGCATGGTGGAAATTTTTCGCAGATGCATCAGGATTTCGTTTTCTATGCAGCGGCTTGCATAGGTGGCCAGTTTGATGTTTTTGTCGCTGCGGAAGGAGCTTATGGCCTTGATGAGTCCGATTGTGCCTATGCTGATAAGGTCTTCAAGTCCAACGCCTGTGTTTTCAAAGCGCCTCGCTATGTATACAACAAGGCGGAGATTGTGCTCTATCAGAAGAGATTTTGCTTTGTCATCTCCGGAACAAAGCGCGTCGATTGCAGCCTGCTCTTTTTCGGGGGATAAAGGCGGAGGGAGATTATCGCTTCCGCCTATATAATGAAGAGAATCCGGAATTATCAGACCGAAATGACATGCCCTCAGGCGAAGCCGCTCCGCAAGTGTCATAATGCGTATGTAGTTTTTGATATTCATATTTACCTCCGTTATCTAATAAAGTGCCCGGTAGCTGCCGTCGCGGCATATGGGACCGGGAATGATTGCAAGCAGACGGTGAGGAGTTTTTTTCCCGTTTATTGTAAGCGCATCGGGGCGAATACAGGGAAGAAGTCCGCTGGGCGATGTAACGGTGAGACAAGGCAAAAGGGAGGCGCGTCCCTTCATGCCGTCCAGAACATCGATGGATAGAAGCAGTGACGGCGGGTCAGGATTTTGGGACTGGGAAAGCTCGGGAAAAAGAGGAGCAACTGCTGCCCACTCCGCGGCAACAACGGGAAAACCCTTGCTGTCGCGCAGCTCGTTGCCGGTATCCCTAAGGGCACGGAAGGAGGCTTTTTTACCACGAAGGCTAACTTCAACATCCCCAAAGTCTGCTGCGGCGCGGCGGGCACTTCCCCTAAAAACTAAGCTCAACACAGCGTAACATAGGGAAAAGGAGAGAATGAGTGTGCGCATGGAGACCGGCAAAACTGCCGCGCCGCCGGGATTTACTCCGGCAAGACTCAGCGCGCCATAAACCGCGCCTGCAAAAGCGGAGGATACCGCGAAAAAAACTGCCGCGGTTCGGATAAATTTGCCTGAATCTGCGAAGGCAATGGCTGTGAGGACTGCGCCGGAGAGTATTTTGCAGGAGGCAAGAGCAAAAAAACCGGGAAAGACCATGGCCAGCACAGCATATAATCCACCCCATACGGCGGATATAGCCAGTCTTCCTCTCCGAAGAGGAAGAGAACAGATTTTGCCCGTGGAAAGCAAGAGAAGATAGTCAATTATAAAATTCAACATAAAAATGCTGTCTGCATAGATAATTCTCATGGGGCGATTCTAACAGCGGCGCGGTGAAAAGTAAGTCAAAAGCACGGAGAGAGATTTCTGATTAGAAATTTTTACATTTGCCTATATTGTCAAATGGGGCATATCGTGTTAAAATATCCCGTGATATATGAATAAATGTAAAAGGAGCGGTTTTAATGAACGAGGCCAAACCTGTTTATAAGAGAGTGCTGCTGAAGGTAAGCGGCGAGGCTCTTGCCGGAGATAAGAGAACCGGTCTTGATTTTGCCGTTATGAAAAGCGTATGCGAGGCGGTAAAGAAGGTAACCGAGCTGGGTGTTGAAGTGGGCATAGTCGTTGGCGCAGGCAACTTCTGGCGCGGTGCCAAGGACGGCGGCGGAAAGATGGAGCGCACCCGCGCAGACCATATGGGTATGCTGGGCACCGTTATGAACGCCCTTGCCCTCAGCGATGTTTTTGAGCAGCTGGGAGTTCCCGTCCGTGTGCAGACTGCCATCCATATGGCTCAGATAGCCGAACCCTATATCCGTCTCAAGGCAGACAGCCACCTGAGCAAGGGCAAGGTTGTTATCTTCGGCGCCGGCACAGGCAACCCCTATTTCTCAACCGATACCGCTGCGGTGCTTCGCGCCGCTGAAATCGGAGCGGATGCCATACTTCTGGCAAAGAACATAGACGGCGTTTATTCCGCCGATCCCAAGACAGATCCCACCGCCGTAAAGTATGACCACATAAGCTATGACGATGTTCTGGCTCAGCATCTGGCGGTTATGGACACCACTGCAACCAGTCTCAGCATGGATAACCATATTCCCGTTATCGTTTTTGCTCTGAAAGACCCCGAGAATATTGTCCGCGTCGTTCTTGGCGAGGATATTGGAACTAAAGTTAACTGATCACAATATAGGAGGAAGACAAAATGTCCGAATACAAAGAGTTTACCGACAGAATGGAGAAAACCTGCTCCGTGCTGGTAGAGAGCTTCAATGCAGTCCGCGCAGGCCGCGCCAACGCAGCAGTTCTCGACAAGATCACCGTTGAGTACTACGGCACTGTTACCCCCATCCAGCAGCTGGCAACCATCTCCACCCCCGACCCCCGCACTCTGGCAATTCAGCCTTGGGATGGCAGCGTCCTGAAGGGCATTGAAAAGGCGATCCTTGCTTCCGATCTTGGAATCAATCCCCAGAATGACGGCCGTGTAATCCGCCTTGTTTTCCCCCAGCTCACTGAAGAGCGCCGCAAGGATCTGGTAAAGCAGGTCAAGAAGTATGGCGAAGAGGCCAAGGTTGCTATCCGCAATATCCGTCGCGATGCTATGGATAAGTTCAAGAAGATGCAGAAGGCTTCCGAAATCACCGAGGACGACTGCAAGGATCTTGAGAAGGGCATCCAGAAGCAGACTGACGATTTTATCAAGAAAATTGACGGCCTTTGCGCAAAGAAGGAAAAGGAACTCACCGAGATATAATGAAATTTAATTTCAACAAAAAGGCGGAGGAGATTGATTTCGGCAATCTCCCCCGCCATATTGCCATTATTATGGACGGCAACGGCCGCTGGGCAAAAAAGCGCCGCATGCCCCGAACCGCCGGACACGCCGTTGGTGCGGAGACTTTCCGAAAGGTTGCAACCTACTGCAAGGACATTGGCCTTGACTATCTCACCGTTTATGCTTTCTCCACTGAAAACTGGAAAAGACCTCAGGATGAGGTGGACGCGATAATGCGTCTGCTCGAAAAGTATCTTCTGGAAGCCATCGAAAAGATGGAACGGGATAAGGTGAAAATGAAGTTTTTCGGGGATGTGAGCGTGCTCAGCCCCCGTCTTCAGGAGCTCATTGCCAACACCGAGGAGATAAGCAAGCGCTTTGAAGGATGCCAGGTGAACATATGCCTTAACTACGGTGGCAGGGACGAATTGGTCCGTGCCATGCATCGCTATGCCTCCGAGGTAGCCGAAGGCAGGGAAAACAATATTGACGAGGCGGAGGTTTCCGATTACCTCTTCTCCGCGGGCATACCCGACCCGGATTTGCTTATCCGACCCGGCGGAGAATATCGCATGAGCAATTTCCTTATGTGGCAGTCCGCCTATTCCGAGCTTTATTTCACCGATACTCTCTGGCCTGATTTTAACGAGAAGGAAATAAACCGCGCCATTGCCGAGTTCCAGCGCCGCGAGCGCAGATACGGAGGCGTGTGATGAGCTTTCTTGTGGCTCTGGCATCGGATTGCCCTCTTGAGGCGCTGCCCAACCCCCATATGAAAATGTACTCCGTAAATGAAGCTCTTGAAGCCGGTGTGGATGTGCCTCAAAGCATGCTTATGGACTATGAGCTGGATAGGGATGAGCCCGACACTGTGCTGTGGAGCGATATTGAACCGGTGATAGACATTGAAAAGGGCATTTTTGAGCTGCCCGACCCGGATGATAATTTTGATATCTGGCCCATAGAATGTGCAGACGACCTGCAGAGCGGCAGAGCCTTTCTTGCCGCGGTGGAATGGAACCGATGCACACTTCCCAGAGCGGAGATGCTCCTTTCCTATATCCGCCGCCATCTGGAAAAGGCGGAGGAAGTGGAGCTTTGGCACAGCTGGATGGGCGGAAACGGGGAAGGGGAGTTTCCACCTCTTGTGAAAAGAGAGGAAAAAACTCTCGCCGCTCTCACGGCGGAGGATATCTGCCGCTTCTGCGAGAGCGATGTTTTCCAAAGCTATTTTGAAAATATTGATATAGGCAAGCAGTATTGCCTGCTTGTTAAAAGATAAATTCCCGAAAGGAAGAGGATGTCTTGAAGACAAGAATAATCGTGGCGATCATAGGAATACCCCTGCTTCTGGCAGTTATATTTTTCGCCCCCGTCTGGGCTTACGGCATACTTGTGGGTATAATAGCCGGAATGTCTGCCTGGGAGCTTTTGCGCTGCGTGGGCGGAGTAACGCCGCGTATGCTTTGGATAAGCACCGCCAGTGCGGGACTTATGCCCTTCCTGTCCACTGTTTTTGACGCGGGAGCGGTTTTCACCGTTATGGTGTTCCTGCTTTTTGCCGCTATGCTATGCGAGCTGATGCATTCTGTGTCCCATGAAAAGGGACTTAAGCTTGAAACTGTGGCTCTCTGCGTTCTTGCGGGCACTGTTATGCCCTTGATGCTCACAAGTCTTGTTAAGCTGGCTCAGCGTCCTCACGGCATAGTCTATGCTCTGCTGCCTTATATAGTTTCATTTTTAAGCGACTCGGGAGCCTACTTTGTGGGAATATTCCTGGGCAAGCATAAGCTCTGCCCTCTCCTTTCTCCCAAAAAGACCGTTGAGGGAGCCATTGGCGGACTCGCTGTTACCATAGCTTCTATGGTGGCATACGGTTTTATACTTAAGGCACTGGACTTCAATGTGAACTTTATTATGCTTATCGTATATGGCTTTTTCGGCTCCGCAGCCTGCCAGCTGGGCGATTTGAGCTTTTCTGCCATCAAGCGCCTTTACGGAGTGAAGGACTACGGAAGAATTCTCCCCGGTCACGGAGGTATGCTTGACCGCTTTGACAGTACTTTCTGGACCGCCGTTATGGTGGATATTCTGGTGAGCTGGCTGCCCGCCTTTGATAAAATAGTGTGAGGCTTTCAACAATGATGCAAAATATCAGTATTCTTGGCTCCACAGGGAGCATAGGTCGCCAGACCTGCGCCGTTGCGGAGCATCTTGGTATAAAAGTCTCCGCCATTGCTGCGCGGAGAGATATAAAGCTTCTCGAAACTCAGGCGCGGCGCTTTCGCCCGCGCCTTGTGGCCGTTTATGAGGAAAATGCCGCAAAAGCACTGAGAGATGCTCTTTCCGATATGGATGTGGAAGTCCTCAGCGGGGAGGAAGGTCTTATTGCGGCTGCAACCGTTGCGGAAGCTGACTGCGTTGTAACTGCAGTCAGCGGCTCCATCGGGCTGCGCCCCACTCTTGCGGCAATAGATGCGGGAAAGCGTATTGCCCTTGCCAACAAGGAAACTTTGGTCTGTGCCGGTGATATTGTTATGGCAAGAGCGGAGGAAAAGGGAGCGGAAATAATTCCCGTGGATTCCGAGCACTCTGCGATTTTCCAAAGTATTGGCGGGATGAAGCGCAGGGAGGAACTCAAGCGCATTCTTCTCACCGGCTCCGGAGGGCCTTTCAGAGGACTCAGCAGACAGGAGACCTACCATAAAACTCCGGCTCAGGCGGTGAGCCATCCCAACTGGAGTATGGGCGCAAAAATAAGTGTTGACAGCGCCACGATGATGAACAAAGGCCTTGAATTTATAGAGGCTATGCATCTTTTTGCCGTTTCTCCCGACAGAATAACAGTGCTTGTCCATCCCCAGAGCATCATTCATTCTGCAGTTGAGATGATAGACGGCAGCGTTATCGCCCAGCTTGCAGTCCCGGATATGGGACTGCCCATACAGTATGCTCTTACTTATCCGGAGCGAAAAGTTTCCCAAAGCGCAGCGCTGGATCTTTTCACCGCGGGGGATATGCATTTTGAAAAACCTGATTTGGAAAAAACACCCTGCCTCAGGCTGGCGATGGACTGTGCAAAGGCAGGCGGCACCGCAGCCTGCGTTATGAGTGCTGCCAATGAGGCCGCGGTGGGGCTGTTCCTTGAAGAGAAGATACCCTTTGGCGCGATTTATGAATGTGTTGCCGAGGCTTTGGACAGCATAGATATAATAAGCAAGCCCTCTTTGGAGGAGATTATTTCAGCGGACGGAAAAGCCCGTGAAACAGTTAAAAGGATTTTTGGCAAATGGTCATAATTTTCGCAATACTGGCATTTGGAATTCTCATTGCCGTTCATGAACTGGGACATTTCTTTGCCGCCAAGGCTTTTGGCGTAAAGGTTGAAGAATTCGCCCTTGGCATGGGACCCGCAATACTGAAAAAACAGGGAAAGGAAACCCTTTATACCCTTCGTTTGCTGCCTCTCGGCGGTTTTTGCGCCATGGAGGGCGAGGACGAAGAGGTGGATTCTCCACGGGCCTTCAGCTCTCAGAAGGCGTGGAAGAGGGCAATTATCCTCTGCGCGGGTGCCGCGATGAACTTTGTGATGGGCTTTATTCTGGTGCTTTGCATAGCTCCCATGACGGCCAACTTTGTTGAGCCTGTCATAGACTCCTTTATGGAGGGCTGCCCCTATGTTGGCGAGGAGGCTCTTATGGAGGGAGACAGAATTTATTCTGTGGATGGTCACCGCACCTTTTTCACCAACCACGTTTCCCAATATATGCTCCGCAACGGCAGTGAGTATCACGACATAGTACTTATCCGTGACGGTCGCCGCGTAAAGCTGGAGAATTTTTACATGGTGCCTGTGGAGTACACCCAAAGCGACGGAAGCAGCGTTTTTAAATACGGCCTTTATTTTTCACCCCGTGAGTTCGGTCTTTGGGCAAACATAAAGTATGCATGGTTCGGAAGCCTTGATTTCTGCCGTCTCGTTTGGGATTCTCTCGGAATGCTGGTGAGCGGACAGGTGGGCATCCGCGATATGAGCGGCCCTGTCGGTGTTGTTGACTTCGTCAACGATATGGCGCAGGAGGCAGAAAGCACAAGGGAAGCAGCCTTTGACTTTTGCTATATTTTTGCAATAATCGCGGTCAATCTGGCGGTTATGAATATGCTGCCAATACCTGCGCTGGACGGAGGAAGAGTGTTTTTCCTTATCGTCACATGGATAATCGAAAAAATAAGCCGCCGCAAGCTCAATCCCAAATACGAGGGTTATGTTCACACTGCAGGCTTTGCCCTGCTGATGGCATTGATGGTGTTTATAATGTTCAGCGATGTTCTGAAAGCTTTCTTTGGAGTTTGATATGAAAAGAGAGAACACAAGAAGAATATATGTTGGCGGAGTTGCCATAGGCGGCGGCGCGGAGATAAGTGTGCAGAGTATGTGCAACACCTCAACTGCCGATGCCACAGCCAGTCTTGCCCAGATAAGAGCCCTCGGCGACGCGGGCTGCGATATCGTGCGCCTTGCGGTGCCCGATATGGCTGCCGCCGCGGCAATGGAGCGCATTGCTGCGGAAAGTCCAATTCCCATTGTTGCGGATATTCATTTTGACTACCGCCTTGCCCTTGAATGCGTGAAAGCGGGGGTACATAAAATCCGTATAAATCCCGGCAATATCGGCGGCGCGGAGCGGGTGCGCACGGTAGCGGAAGCCTGTGGAGAGAAGAAAATCCCCATCCGCATTGGAGTGAACAGCGGAAGTCTTGAAAAAGACCTGCTTCGCAAATACGGTGCTCCCACAGCCGAGGCAATGGTGGAGAGCGCGGAGAGACATATCGCCATGCTTACCGATTGCGGTTTTGAGGATATTTGCCTTTCTCTCAAAGCCTCCGATGTGCCCCTCACCGTGGCGGCTTACCGCCTTGCGGCAGAACGCTTTCCCTATCCTCTCCACGTGGGGGTTACGGAGGCGGGAACAAGCTATATGGGTCTTGTTCAGTCCGCCGTGGGTATCGGCACAGTGCTCAACGAGGGTATTGGCGATACCATCCGCGTTTCCCTCACCGCAGACCCGGTTGAGGAGATAAAAGCCGGCATATCCATACTAAAGGCTGCCGGTCTCAGACGCGGCGGTGTAAAAATAGTGTCCTGCCCTACCTGCGGAAGGACCCAGATAGACCTTATTTCCACCGCTCGGGAGGTGGAAGAGCGCCTTTCCGGTCTTGAAAGGAACATCACCGTTGCGGTGATGGGCTGCATTGTCAACGGGCCGGGAGAGGCGAGGGAAGCAGACTTTGGCCTTGCGGGAGGCAAGGGAGAAGCTGTGCTTTTCAAAAAGGGAGAAATAGTCTCCAAGGTGGCGGAGAGAGACATGGTCTCTGCCCTGCTTAAACTCATTAACGAAGGCTGAGATAGATAATGGCAGAAAAAATCGCTTTTTTACAGGTGTTCCCCTGCTGCGGCGGCTGCGCGGAAATGTGCGGCGGTCTTGACAAGGCCAGCTTAAGCGCTGTTGTGGTGGATAAAGAGAGCCGCAGTATGACTGCGGCAGCTTTCTTTGCCCAAATGCCTGCGCCTGCCGAGCTGAAAATACTGGAGGACACCATAGGGGCGGAGTTTTCCCTTTCTTCCGTTGAGATAATCCCTGATTATCCCAGACCGGAAATAAAGCCTGCTCCCAAAAAGGAATTGCCCAAGGAAACAAAAGGCCGCAGGGACTTTCGCAATCCTCCGGCACCCGCCATCAGCGGCGGAGATATGCTTATGGGCAAAAGCGCCCGCGGTGAGATAATAAGCATGGACTCCATATCCACTGAAAGCGGCGATGTTGTTGTCCGCGGCAGGGTTTTTGCTGTTGACAGCAGAGAAATACCAAAAAACCAGGCGGCTGTGCTCTCTTTCTGCATAACCGACGAAACGGGCTCCGTCCATGTATCCAAATACATCCGGGAAAAATCTCCAGACAGAGAGATAATTGATAAAATAAAAAACGGAATGTATCTCACCGTTGGCGGAGAGATGGCATATAACCGCTATGATGACGACCTTGTGCTTAACCCCAGATTCATTCAGGAGGCAAAAGCTCCTCCCATACGAATGGATAATGCTGCCGAGAAGAGAGTGGAGCTCCATCTCCATACCCGCTTTTCCACCCAGGATGCTCTGACCGATCCTGCCGCAGTTATAAAAAGAGCTGCAAAATGGGGTCATAAGGCGATCGCCATCACCGACCACGGCTGTGCTCAGGCCTTTCCTGATGCCTGGCATGCAGCGGAAAAAGCGGGGATAAAGGTGATCTACGGTCTTGAAGGCTACTATATTAACGATGTGGACGAGCGTCTTGCGGTTCACGGTGAGAGTGAAAATGCTCTTGACGGTGAGTTTGTGGCTTTCGATATAGAGTGCACGGGTCTTTATTCCTACCGGGACCGCATAACCGAAATAGGCGCCGTGATTTTCCGGGGCGGAGAGGTTTTGGATACCTTCAATACCTTTGTTGACCCGGGCATGCCCATTCCCGGCGAGATAGTGCGTCTTACAGGTATTACCGATGCGGATGTGGCGGGAGCACCCAAGGAGGAGGTCGCCCTCCGCGCCTTCATGGCTTTTTGCGGCGACAGACCGATTATTGCCCATAATGCGGACTTCGATGTGGGATTCCTCTCTGCCTGCGCCGAGCGCCACGGCATAAGCTTTGCCCCCGTCTATCTGGATACCCTTGTCCTTGCCCAGACCCTTTTGCCCCATCTTAAGCGGCATAAGCTTGACACCGTCAGCAACTATCTTTCTCTGCCCGAATTCAATCACCACAGAGCCTCTGACGACGCAATGGTGGTTGCCCGCATAATGGATAAGTTCATACCTATGCTCAAAGAAAAAGGCGCAGAAAGAGTGTGCGATATCGAAAATGCCCTGCTGCAGGTGAAGAAAAACGGCGTACGCAGCCAGAAGGCAAAGCACATTATTTTGCTTGTTAAAAACAAGGTGGGTCTTAAAAATCTCTACAAGATGATAAGCAAGAGCTATCTTGAAAATTTCCATCGAAACCCAATTATTCCAAAGAGCGTTATTCTGGAGCACCGGGAGGGCATCATCATCGGCTCCGCCTGCGAAGCGGGCGAGTTTTTCGATGGCGTTGTCCGCCGCAAGAGCGATGCGGAGCTTCGCCGCATAGGAGCTTTCTATGACTTTTTGGAAATTCAGCCCATTTGCAACAATCGCTTTATGATAGAAAACGGTACCGTTGCCGATGATGAAGGGCTCAGAGACCTGAACCGCCGGGTTGCAAAAATCGCCCATCAGCTGGGCAAGCCTCTTGTGGCCACAGGCGACGTGCACTTCCTTGACCCTCAGGATGAGATTTACCGCCATATTCTTTTGGCGGCAAAGAAATTCTCCGATGCTGACAAGAGCCTGCCCATATACTTCAAAACTACGGAAGAGATGCTGGAGGAGTTTGCATATCTGGGCGAAAAGGATTGCTACGACGCTGTTATCGGCAATCCAAATGCCATTGCCGAGGAGTGCGAAGATATTGAGCTGCTCCCCAAGGGTATACTATTTGCTCCCAAAATTGAAAATTCCGATACGGAGCTAACAAGGCTTGTTTATGAAAAGATGAACTCCCTTTACGGTGACGAACCGCCAGCCATCGTTAAAGAGCGTGTTGACACAGAGCTTAAGACCATTTTGGATCATCACTATGATGTTATCTATATGTCTGCCCAGAAGCTGGTGCAAAATTCTCTGGAAAACGGCTATCTGGTAGGTTCCCGAGGCTCCGTCGGCTCCTCCATTGTGGCATACATGTCCGGTATAACGGAGGTTAACAGCCTTCCCGCCCATTACCGCTGCGAAAAATGCCGCTACAGCGATTTCGAAAGCGGAAAGGGATGGGGCTGCGGTGCGGATATGCCAGATGCAGTTTGTCCCGTTTGCGGAGCAAAGCTTATGAAGGATGGCTTTGATATTCCCTTTGAAACCTTCCTTGGCTTCCCCGGAAACGAGAAAACACCTGATATTGACCTTAACTTCTCCGGTGAATATCAGGCCAAGGCACATAAATACACAGAAGAACTCTTCGGCTCCGACCATGTTTTCCGTGCAGGCACCATAGGAACTCTGGCTGAAAAGACTGCCTACGGCTATGTGCTGAAATATCTGGAAGAGCGTGGACTTAAGGTGACCAAGGCGGAGGAAAACCGCCTCGCTCTTGGCTGCGTGGGCGTTAAGCGCACAACGGGTCAGCATCCCGGTGGCCTCGTCGTCATCCCACAGGATATGGATGTCACCGATTTTTGTCCCGTTCAGCATCCCGCCGATGACCCGGAGAGCGATATTATCACCACCCACTTTGAATATCACTGCATGGAGGATAACCTCCTTAAGCTGGACGAGCTGGGTCACGATGACCCCACTATGATCCGTATGCTGGAGGATGCCACAGGCGAAAACGCCAAGGAGATACGCCTTGACGACCCCGAAACCATGATGATATTCAAATCGCCCCAGCCTCTGGGTCTTGATTTCGGCGACCCAATCGTTGGCGACACAGGCTCTATCGGTATTCCCGAGTTCGGCACAGGCTTTACCCGTCAGATGCTTTGCGACACTCAGCCCGATAAATTCGATACGCTGGTCCGTCTTTCAGG
>SVKK01000002.1 GCA_015068425.1 Oscillospiraceae bacterium
GTCGCTTTCCAGCTTCAAAACGGTGGGAGCGGGCATATCGTTTACGATGTCAATAATGCCGTCAACAACCTCGCCGGCGCCGAGAAGCTCAACCAGCTCGCATGCGCGCTCAACAGCGGGGAGAGTGTTGCGGATATCAAGACCCTTTTCAAACTTTGCGGAAGCCTCGGTGCGCATACCGAGAGCGAGAGCGCCCTTGCGGATGCAGGTGCCGTTGAAGTTTGCGCTTTCGAAAACAACATCAACAGTGTCTTCAACGATTTCGCTGTTTTCGCCGCCCATGATGCCGGCAAGACCAACAGCGCGGGTATCGTCAGCGATAACAAGATGGTCAGCGGTGAGCTTGCGAATATTACCGTCCAGCGTGGTGACTTCCTCGCCCTCGGCAGCGCGGCGGACGATGATCTTGCCGCCCTTAACATAGCGGTAGTCAAATGCGTGCATGGGCTGGCCATACTCCAGCATGACATAGTTGGTGATATCAACAATGTTGTTTATGGGACGAACGCCCATGCTGCGAAGTCTTTCGCGCATCCACAGGGGGGAGGGGGCGATCTTTACATTGCGGACCATGCGTGCGGTGTAGCGGGGGCAAAGGTCGGAAGCGGGAGTTTCAACCTTCAAAAGAGCGTTGAGATCGCCTTCTGCGCCGCCCTTTACCACAGGGGTGTGAAGAGTGAGGGGAGCATCAAAGGTGGCAGCGGCTTCCCGTGCAAGACCGATAACGGAGAGGCAGTCGGGGCGGTTGGGAGTGATTTCAAACTCCACAACATGGTCGTCAAGACCAACTGCGCTGCGGATATCCTGTCCGGGATAAAGCTCGCCCAGCTCGCTGTCCTCGGAGAGAATCCAAATGCCATCGGCATAGGCGTTGGGGAAGTCGCGCTGGTCCAGACCCAGCTCTGCGAAGGAACAAAGCATGCCGTAGCTGACTTCACCGCGGAGCTTGCCCTTTTCAATCTTCTTGCCGCCGGGAAGGATGCTCTTGTGCTTTGCAACGGGAACAAGGTCGCCTTCCTTAACATTCTGTGCGCCGGTAACAATCTGAACGCTTTCTTCCTCGCCCAGATCCATCTGGCAGACCCACATATGGTCGGAGTTGGTGTGGCGGGTGATAGAGAGAACCTTACCCACAACAACATTTACTATTTCTTCGCCTGCGAATGTAGTGCCCTCAACCTTGGAGCCGGAGAGGGTCATAGCCTCGGCAAAGTCCTTGTCGTTTGCGTCTACGGGGACGAATTCATTAAGCCATTTTCTGCTGAGATTCATATTTCACTCTCTCCTTTCTTTAGAACTGTTCCAGGAAACGAACATCGTTTTCGAAGATAAGACGGAGGTCGGCAATCTTGAAGCGGCGCATAGCGGTGCGTTCAAGACCTATACCGAAGGCCCATCCGGAATAAACATTGGGGTCAATGCCGGCCATTTCCAGAACCCGGGGATGAATCATACCTGCGCCGAGAAGCTCAATCCAGCCTTCGCCCTTGCAGGTGGGGCAGCCAACGCCGCCGCACTTGTGGCACTGAACGTCCATCTCGCAGCTGGGCTCGGTGAAGGGGAAGTGATGGGGACGGAAACGGGTCTTGGTGCCCTTGCCGTAAAGCTGCTCAACAACGGTGTTGAGAGTGCCTTTCAGGTCAGCCATGGTAATGCCCTTATCAATGGCCATACCCTCTATCTGGTGGAACATGGGGGAATGAGTTGCGTCAACCTCGTCCTTGCGGTAAACGCGGCCGGGAGCAATAATGCGGATGGGCAGCTCCATAGTATCCATTGCGCGTACCTGCATAGGAGAGGTTTGGCTGCGGAGCATTACGCGGCTGTCCTCGTCGAAATAGAAGGTGTCGGACCAGTCGCGGGAGGGATGTCCTTCCTCGGCGTTGAGGCGATCAAAGTTCAGCTCTGCAAGCTCAACTTCGGGGCCGTCGAGAATGGTGAAGCCCATACCGATAAATATTTCTTTGATTTCATCAAGAGCTGTGTACATGGGGTGACGGTGACCCATCTCCTGCTTTTTGCCGGGGATGGTAACGTCAATGGCCTCATCTGCAAGACGCTTTTCCAGCATAAGAGCGCTGACTGCGCTCTTGCGCTCCTCAAGGCTTGCTTCGAGAGCGTTTCTTACTTCGTTTGCAAGCTGTCCCATAACGGGGCGCTCCTCGGCGGAGAGTTTGCCCATCTGCTTCAGAATTGCGGTCAGCTCACCCTTTTTGCCCAGATACTTGATTCGCAGAGCTTCCAGTTCCTCGCCGGTCTGTGCCTCGGCAATGGCGGAAAGGGAGCTTTCGCGCAAAAGCTTCAACTGTTCTTTCATTTCAGGTCTCCTTATGTGAAATTATTTTTAAAACAAAAAATGCTCTCATCCCTCATCTGGGACGAAAGCATAAAACTTCCGCGGTACCACCCGCATTTGCCGCACAGGGTGCAGCACACTTTTTGGCGCTGTAACGGGCGCACTTACCGCCGGGGATTAGCCGGAGCTCACGGGCGAACCAAGCGGACTTTTGCACAGGGCGCTTTCAGCCTTCGGCAGCCCCTCTCTGGTGAGAAAAGTTTTTCGCTATTTTCCCGATCACAGCTTTTCACAACTCCGCTATTATATCCCGCGCAGACAAAGATTTCAAGAACAAATTTGACATATTTTTGGGGAAATAATATAATATTTGAAAATTATGTGTTGGAGTTGAGAGCTATGCATCTTTCCAATTCCGAAAATATGAAAAAGGCTGATAACACTGCTATATTTGACCGGGGAATAAACTCCCTTGCCCTAATGGAAAAAGCGGCATCCTTTCTTGCGGAAAAGGCTTATTCCTATCTTGGCGAGGGTAAAAGCGCTTTCGTTTTTTGCGGCAGTGGGAATAACGGAGGAGACGGAGTTGCCGCTGCCCGCTTTCTTATTGAAAAGGGAGTCAGCGTAAGAACTATCCTGACAGGCAGCAGAGATAAGCTTAGCGCAGACACAGCAGAAATGGTGCGCAGACTCGAAAATATGGGTGGATGCCTTGAGGATTTCGAGCCTGACGTACAATTTGCCAAATCACTTTCCGAAGCCGGAGTAATAATAGATGCAATGTTCGGAATCGGCCTTAATAAGCCCCTGCGCGGCAAAGCGCTTGAAGCCGTGAAAATGATAAATGAAAGCGCTGCAGTCGTTGTAAGCGCGGATATAGCCAGCGGAATTGAAGCTGATACCGGAAATGTTCTGGGAGATGCAATCAGGGCGGATGAAACTGTCACATTCTCATTGGCCAAGCCCGGACACTTTACCGAGCCGGGAAATGTTTATACAGGTAAGCTCAGTGTGGTGGATATAGGTATTCCTGAGGATCTCGTAAATAAGGCGAAAATTCCCGTTAAGGCGCTTAGTGACGGAGAAGTTTTGCTTCCAAAGCGTAATCCCCTCAGCCATAAGGGAGACTTTGGCAAGATTCTTATTCTGGGCGGCAGCGCCGAGTACTGCGGAGCACCAAATATGTGCTCCAACGCTGCGGTAAGAAGCGGAGCGGGGCTTGTATACCTGGGCGTGCCTTCCCTTATCCATCCAATATGTGCCGTAAAAAATACAGAGGCAATGCCCTTCCCACTGTCCTGCAACGGTGACGGAAGACTGTCTGTTGAAGCCTTTGATGAAATCAAAAGAAGACTTGATATATGCTCTGTCTGCGTTGTTGGTCCGGGAATGGGAAGAAGCGAGGACACTGCTTTTCTGGTGAAAAAAGTTTTGCTTTATTTTGGAGGAACTATTGTTGCTGATGCCGATGCCTTATGGGCGATTGCTCAGGACAAGACTGTTCTCAAGGACAGCAAAGCACGGATTGTGCTGACACCACACGGCGGTGAGGCAAAAATGCTGGGCATCGACTGGGGCGAAAACAGGATTGCTGCGGCAAAAAGCTTTGCGGAAGAATATGGCTGCACACTTGTGCTGAAGGGCCATCGCACTTTGGCGGCTTTTCCCGATGGGGAGGTATGCATTTCAACCCACGGTAATCCCGGAATGGCGAAAGGCGGCAACGGAGATGTCCTTGCAGGAATTTTGGGTGCTATGCTGGGACAGTTTGAGCATAAGATGGCTGTGGAAGTCGCACTTTATCTCCATGGTCTTGCAGGTGACATCGCCTGCGAAAAAATGGGAGAGTATGCAATGACAGCGTCGGACATTATTGAATCTTTGCCCGATGCCGAGAAACTCATTATAAGGCAGGAAAAATATGAAACGACTTGTTGTGCCTGCACTTATGATACTGGCTCTGCTTCTTGGAGGCTGCGGTAAAGGCGGCGGCCTTGAAAAGAGTTTTGAGGAAGAAAGAATAAAATGGTCACAAGCCAAGGAGCTCTCTTTCACTGCAGACATTGTTGCGGAGCTTGCAGACAGCAGCTTTGAATGCACTTTGCAGTGCTCTCGCGACGGTGAGGGGATACTGCTTGAAGTCTTAAAGCCGGAAAATATATCCGGTGTAAAGGCAAGGCTGAATGAGAACAGTGCACAGATAGAGTATGAAGGTATCATTCTCGCGGTGGAGAACGAATCCATAGGCGAAACCTCTCCTGTTACAGCTGCGGCGATGATAATGAAAGCCCTGACTAAGTCTCCTCTCACTCAAATATGGACGGAGAAGGCTCAGGAGCGGGAATTAATTGTAAGCGAGCTTTATATTTCGGAAAGAGAGTATGCAAGACTGTGGTTTTTGAAGGAAAACTTCAGTTTAGTTCACGCAGAGCTTGTATCCGATGGCCGTGCTGTGGTAAAATGTGATATTGAAAGCTTTACTAAGGAATGATAGAGATATGACTTTGGAAAAAAGCCGCACATGGGCGGAAATAAGTCTTGAAAATATAAAGCATAACGTCCGTGAAATACGTAAGACCCTCCCCGAGGGAACGCGCTTTCTCGGCGTTGTAAAGGCTGATGCATATGGCCACGGGGCAGTTGCAGCCGCAAAGGCAATAGTGGAAGCGGGGGGCGACTGTCTCGCCGTTGCCTGCATTGCCGAGGCTGCCATGCTGAGAGATGCAGGTGTGAAAGCGCCTATCCTTATACTCGGTCTAACCCCACCTGAATTTGCGGCGGAGCTTAGCGGTCTTGATATAACACAGACCGTTTCCTCCCTTGAATATGCAAAAGCTCTTTCCTGCAATCTGAAAAAGCCTCTCCGCTGCCATCTTAAGCTGGACAGCGGTATGAACCGGACAGGCTTTTCCTGCAGAGAAGATAATATTCCCAATATAGTTGAAGCCCTTTCTCAGCCCAATCTGGAGTTCTCAGGTGTGTTTACCCACTTCGCAGTCTCCGATGAACCGGAAAACGACTTTACCATAACTCAGTTCAATAGATTTATGTCAACTATATTGCGGGTTGAGGAGGCTTGGGGTAAGCGATTTGAAACGAAGCACTGTGCTAACTCCGGAGCGGTTATCAATTTCAAGGAATATGCTTTGGATATGGTCAGACCCGGAATAATGAGCTATGGAATGTATCCGGGTGCTGAGAAGGGCGGTATTGAACTTCGTCCTGCCATGAGTCTGAAAAGCCGCGTTTATGCGGTGAAGACCCTTTATCCCGGAGATAGTGTCAGCTATGGCCGCAGCTTTGTGGCTGATAAGACGATGAAAATCGCCGTTGTTCCTGTAGGCTATGCAGACGGACTCAACCGCTGCCTCAGCGGAAAGATGGAGGTTTTAATCCGCGGACGCCGCTGCAGCCAGATTGGACGCATATGTATGGATATGTGTATGGTTGACATAACTAATCTTGATGTCTGCAGGGTGAACGATGTTGTTACCATTATCGGCGCAGACGGAGACGAATATATATCTGCCGATGAGCTTGCCCAAAAGCAGGGAAGCATTAACTACGAAGTTACTTGCGATGTAGCTCCAAGAGTTCCCCGGGTTTACGAAAACTGAGCATGTATATTTTTTCCGCGTTTGAGGGAGAATGATAGCACGTCCCTACATAAAATGTATTGGGCGACTATCCTTCATCGGAGTGTGAACACATGAGCATGGTCAAACGAGGAGATATATACTATGCGGATCTCAGCCCTGTTGTCGGCAGCGAGCAGGGAGGAATGAGGCCGGTGCTGATAGTGCAGAACGATACAGGAAACAGGCACTCGCCAACGGTGATAGCCGCCGCCATTACCAGCCAGATGGGCAAGGCGAAACTGCCAACCCATATCGAACTTTCTGCCCAAACTTACGGGCTTTCCCGTGACAGCGTTATTCTTCTGGAGCAGATACGCACTATTGACAAATCCCGCCTTCGCGAACGTATGGGAAAACTTGATAATGACACAATGACCAAGGTGGATAACGCAATTGCTGTCAGCTTTGGTCTTTGATAAAACCAAAGATTCCGCTTCGGCTTTTTCCGAAGCGGTGGAGGTACATATGAACAAAAAAAGAATTTTTGTAATTACCCTTTGCGCGGTGCTGGCTCTTGCTCTGGGTTTCAGTGTTTTTGCCGCAACAAGCTACGGCAGTGAGGATGACCCTCTTATAACCAAAAGCTATCTGACTCAAGTCCTTCTGCCTCAGCTTCAGGAGGACTTCAAAGAGGAGCTTGATGCCGCCGTCGCAGATATAGAAAAAGACGGAAGCGGAGAGTTTAGTGTCATCACTCTTTCAAAAGGGCAGACAGTAAAATGCGGTGTAGGCTGTGAGATAATGCTTCGTATCGGCTCTGCCGAGGCTTATGAGGAAAGCTCACCCGCCATGGTAAACACAACCACCGCAGAGTCAATTTTCAAGGGCTATAAGCTTGAGGTTAATAATCTCTATCTTGTAACCATCGAGGGCAACGGCTTTAAGGCCACAAGCGATAACACCAAGGTTCTCATTAAAGGTGACTATACCATAGCCTGACCAATGCATAAATAAAATACCCTGCTCATATAATCGGGCAGGGTATTTTTGTTTTACAGGAGGTTTAGCAATGGAAGGAACTTATCCAATTATTATTCGCAGAGAAAAATGCGGTGAGCTTTGTGTAAGCAAGGAGGGGGCTTATACCCGGTTTCTTGCCCGCTGTCCTCTTCGCGCGGAGGTTATTCGCCTTTGTGTTTACGGGCAGGGAAAAGAGGGGTATTTGGGAGTGCCGCTCCCCAAGGGAGAGGAGCTTGTCCTGGATAAGAGGTTCAGCCCATCTTCGATGAAGCTTTTCCCAGAAAAGATAGAAGGCTGCACCCTTGCGGGGGAGGCTATTGTAAAATTGCCCTCTGAAAAGCAGGAGCAAGCGCCCGACGCCGAAGAGCCTGCTCCCTGCGTGGAAAAGGCGGAAGAGGAAAAGCCAACGCTGTGGTATGCAACCACGGACGGAGCTCTGGTGAGCAAGGACGGAGAGCTGGAAATGGTGGCGCTGCCACCGGAGGATGAGCGAGTGCCTAAGGATTTTCCGGGTCAGCCGAGAGTAATAGATGGCAAAGAATATTTAGTTTACATAACCAGAGAAATGAGCGACCCAAATCATTGACAAAGGGGAGCCGGGCATAATATAATTATAAGGCTAAATAGGCAATGTTTTACTGTCTACTAATGAAAAAGGTGGATGAGCAGTATGCTGATGACTGAACTTATTACAAAAAAACGCGACGGCGGAGTGCTTAATAAGGAAGAAATAGACTTTATGATAGAAGGCTATACCCGTGGGGATATTCCTGATTATCAGATGTCTGCCATGCTGATGGCTATGTATTTTCGCGGACTCAATAAAGAGGAGACTGTAAATCTCACTATGGCTATGATGCACTCCGGCGATACCATAGATCTTTCCGCCATATCCGGTGTGAAAGCTGATAAACACTCCACCGGTGGTGTGGGAGATAAGACCAGCCTTGTGCTTTGTCCAATGGTTGCCGCCCAGGGCGTTAAGATGGCAAAGATGAGCGGACGCGGTCTGGGTCATACGGGAGGAACAATAGATAAACTTGAATCCTTTCCCGGTTTCAGCTGCGATCTCAGCTCTGAGAAGTTCTTTGACAATGTTAACAATGTGGGTTTTGCTATTGCGGCTCAGACCGCGGATGTTGTTCCCGCCGATAAAAAGCTTTATGCCCTTCGTGATGTAACGAGCACTGTTGCAGTCCGTGGACTTATTGTCAGCTCCATTATGTCCAAAAAGCTGGCTGCGGGCGCTGATATAATAATCCTCGATGTTAAGGTGGGAAGCGGCGGCTTTATGAAGACCGTTGAGGATGCCCGCCTGCTGGCAAGTGAAATGGTGGAAGTCGGAAAAGCAGCGGGAAGAAAAACCGTTGCCGTTATGACGGATATGGATTCCCCCCTTGGCTCCTGCGTTGGCAACGCTCTCGAAGTGAAGGAGGCAATTTCCGCCCTCAAGGGTAAAACAAAGGGAGACCTTGTTGAGCTTTGCCTTACCATAGGTGCAAACATACTTCTTGAAGGCGGTATTGCAGAGAGCGAGGAGCAGGCAAGAGCCATGCTGCAGGCATCCATCGATGACGGAAGCGCCCTTAAAAAGCTTGCCGAGTTTGTTGAAGCGCAGGGTGGCGACAGCGCTGCTGTTTATGACACAAGCCTGCTTCCCGAAGCACCTATAAAGTATGAAGCTCTCAGCTCCTGCAGCGGCTACGTAAAGAGCATGCAGGCGGACGGAATAGGTCTTGTCAGCCTCCATCTGGGCGGCGGAAGAGTCACCAAGGAGAGCGAAATCGATCTTGGTGTGGGACTTGTTCTCCATAAGAAAACCGGTGACTATGTTTCCGAGGGAGAGAGCCTTGCAACCATCCACGCATCAAGTATGGAAAAAGCCCTTGCTGCTGCGGATATGCTCCGCTCCTGCTATGAATTCAGCAGCGAAAAAGGAGAGGAGAGTCCCTTTATAAAGGGCATAGTCAGATAATTATGTAAACCAAAGTCCCGAGTTTTCCGGGACTTTGGTTTTTTATTTTTTCTCTCTTGCCTTGAACAGCAGGGAAAAGAGCAGACCGAAGAGTAAGGCTGCGCAAATTCCTGCTGCAGAGGCGGTCAAGCCTCCCGTAAAAACGCCGAGAAGCCCCTTTTCGTCAACGGCTTTGCGCACGCCTTTGGCAAGAACATTTCCAAAGCCTGTAAGAGGGACGGATGCGCCCGCACCTGCCCAATCCAGAAGGGGCTCGTATACACCAAGTGCGCCGAGAACAACACCTGCGACAACATACAGGGTTAAAATTCTCGCCGGGGTAAGGCGGGTTTTATCTATGAGAATCTGGGCGATAACACAGAAAGCCCCGCCCACGGCAAAAGCCTTAAGATAGGTGAATAAAGTTTCCATTCAGTTTTCCTCTAAAAATTCTATTGCAAGAGCGTGGCATATACCCGGTATGCTCTCTCCCTGCATTGAGCTGACAGGACTCATAAGAGCCCCTGTAGGTGCGAAGAGAACTCTTTTCCACATTCCCTCGCGTAAGCATTTAATTATATGGCCGCATAGAACACTGGCGGCGCAGCCGCAGCCCGAGCCTCCGCAATGGGTGTCCTGAGCACGGATGTTGTATAAAAGTATTCCGCAGTCGGTGAAAACCTTTGGCATTTTCAGCCTGTCCCGCTCAAATAATTCTGCAAGAATTTCGTGTCCGAACCTGCCCAAGTCTCCTGTTATGACGGCATCATAATATTGCGCTTCTCTGCCGGTATCTTTGAAATGGGTCATAAGTGTGTCATAGGCAGCGGGAGCCATCGCCGCTCCCATATTGGAGCTGTCCGTAATGCCTGCGTCAATTATTTTCCCGCTTGTGATATGGGTGATACGGGGTCCGATCCCTTTGCGGGAGAGAATTGCCGCGCCGGAAGCTGTTGCTGTCCACTGGGCAGTGGGACTTCGCTGACCGCCGTATTCAAGAGGAAGACGAAACTGGCGCTCTGCCGAGCAGAAATGGGAGCTTGTCATAGCGCAGATATTTTCCGCAAAGCCACCGTCGATGAGCATTGCTCCGATGCTGAGGCTTTCGCCCATTGTTGAGCAGGCGCCGTATAATCCGAGAAAGGGGATAGTGCTGTCCTTGGCGGCAAAGGAAGAGCCTGTGCATTGGTTGAGGAGATCACCTGCAAGAAGAAACTGAATATCATCTTCCTTCTTGCCGGCTTTTTTTAAAACTGTGTCATAGCACTGACGCAGCATTGTGCTTTCAGCCTTTTCCCAGCTTTTTTCACCGAAATAAGAGTCGGTGCTTATATAATCAAAGCGTTCACGCAGAGGACCTTCGCCTTCTTTTTTACCCACAACTGCTGCCTCTGCGGTAAAGTATGGGGCTGATGTAAAGCGGATACTCTGCTTACCTATATGTTTGGCCATTATTTTCTTCTCCCTTTTTTTAGGGTAGTTTTTCCCGGGAAATAAAAATAATACATTTACCGCAGTAGGGAAGATGTAGTATAATAAAGAAAAACTATGGAGGAAGCTTTCTATGGTCAGAGATATAATGAAAGATCCGATTTTTCTTGGACGAAAATCTCTCCCGGCTGCAAAGGAGGATATCGGCGCAGCAAGGGATTTGCTTGAAACTCTGATTGCCCACCGGGATGGCTGCGTTGGAATGGCGGCAAATATGATCGGGGTCAGCAAGAGAATAATTGCCGTTAATGACGAGGGGAATTATCTTCTTATGCTCAATCCTGTGATTTTGAAATTTTCCGGTCCTTATGAAACGGAAGAAGGCTGCCTTTCTCTCAGCGGAGTTCGCCCCACAAGGCGCTATAAAAGCATAAAAGTACAGTATGAAACCGTGGATTTCGAGAAAAGGATAAAAACCTTCACCGACTATACGGCTCAGATAATCCAGCACGAAATCGACCACTGCAACGGCATTTTGATATAAGCCTGAGCCATACAATCCAAACCCGTTTCTGAAATCATATCCGTCGGCATTGCTGCGTTATCGGCTATTGAGGGGCACAAAGCCCATCTGCAAGCCTCTGCCTTGCACTGCCTTAGTATATGACTTCAGAAATCTGCGACTTCACGGGAGCGGATTTTTGTTTCAGGCAAATTAAAAACAAAGCGTGATAAGAAACTTATACCCGCGGAGCGGGTTCGGATTATATAGCTCAGGCTAAGAGGAGGAAAAATAATGATAGTTTATTTCACCGGAACCGGCAACAGCCGCTACTGCGCCGAGGCTCTCGGTCATTTTCTTGAAGACGAGGTAACAGATTCAAGAGCTTTTATAAAAAACGGCATTGCCGCGGAGCTTATAAGCGATAAACCCTGGGTTTTCGTAGGTCCTGTTTACGCCTGGCAAATGGCTCATGTTTTTGAAGACTTTATCCGCAGCGGAAGCTTTGAGGGAAGCCGAGATGCATATTTTCTTATTACCTGCGGAGGTTCAATTGCAGGAGCTGGCAAGTATATGGAAAAGCTCTGCAAGGAAAAGGGGCTTAACTATATGGGAACGCTCCCCGTAGTTATGCCTGAAAACTATGTGGCAATGTTCGCAGTACCCGATGAGGATAAATCGGCAAAGATGATTAGAATTGCCCGAAAGCGAATCGAAAAATATGCCGTTTCAATCTCCGAAGGGAAGGCTTTTGAGGAAGGTAAAAAGGGATTTATGGATAAATTCCTCTCCGGCGCAGTCAATACTGGATTTTATAAAGGCTTTGTCAGCGCCAAAAAGTTTTATACCACCGATAAGTGCATTGCCTGCGGCAAGTGCGTTGAGCTTTGCCCTTTGAATAACATAAGCATTGTGGATGGCAAGGTGAAATGGGGAGGCAACTGCACCCATTGCATGGCCTGCATCAGCTATTGCCCCACCGAAGCTATTGAATACGGAAAGGCAAGCATAGGAAAGAGAAGATACCGCTGCGAGAAATTTTCCGTAGAATGAGATGCCGAAAATAAAAAAGACAGACACAATACTGTGTCTGTCTTTTTTATGCTTGATAAATCAGAAGGAAAGAATGCCAAGAGCCTGCAGAAGGAGCAGGAGGAGCATAATGGGAGCAACAACCTTTACCATAACGGAATAGAGACCCTTGCGACCGAACTTCAGACCGCCGAAAGTAACTTCTTCGATGATGGACTTGGGCTTGATGATCCAGCCAACAAGGATGCAGCTGGCGATAGCAACAACAGGCATAAAGATGTAGTTGCTGATATAGTCGAGAACGTCGAGAATCTGTGCAACACTGCCGTTGGGAAGGGTGAGCTCAAAGTAGAAGACGTTGTAGCCGAGGCAGACAACAATACCCATAAGGTAAGTGACAACAGATACGACGATAGTGGACTTTCTGCGGCTCCATCCGAACTTATCCATACAGCTGGAGACAATGGCTTCAAGCAGGGATACGGAGGAGGTGAGAGCTGCAAAAACAACGGTGATAAAGAAGATGATACCGATAATGTCGCCGGCAACGCCCATTGCGGCAAAAATCTTGGGCATGGAGACAAACATAAGGCTGGGGCCTGCGGTCATGCCCTCGGTGCCCATAAAGGTAAAGACAGCGGGAACGATCATAAGACCGGCAAGGAATGCCACGATAGTATCAAAGAACTCGATGCGGTTGACGCTCTTGACCAGATTGGTGTCCTTCTTAACGTAGGAACCATAGGTGATCATAATACCCATAGCAACGGAAATGGAGTAGAAGAGCTGACCCATTGCGTCAGTGAGGACAACAAGGAACTTCTGGAAGGTCATACCCTCAAAGTTGGGAACTACATAAACCAGCAGACCCTGAAGACCGGTGCGGGTAACGCCGCTTTCGTCGGTGTGACTGAGGGTGAGAGAGAAGATGGAGATGCCAACGATGAGCACAAGAAGGATGGGCATCAAAATCTTGGAAAGACGCTCAACGCCGGAGTTAACACCCTTGTATACTACGAAAACATTGGCTGCAAAGAAAATGGTGAACCAAATGAGGGGGCTCCACTGAGCGGTTATAAAGCCGGTGAAATAACCGTCGGCAGTGGCTTCAGCGCCGGAAAAGGTTATATAGGCTGCAAGATACTTCAAAACCCAGCCGCCTATAGCGCTGTAGTAGGGAAGAATCATAACGGGAATAATGCAGGCAATAATGCCGACCCAACCCATTTTCTTGCTGAGGACAGCGTATGCAGTGAGGGGACTCTGGCCGGTTTTGCGTCCGATAGCGATTTCGGTAGTGAGAAGCGCGAAACCGAAGGTTATAACAAGAATAAGATAAACAAGCAGGAACACACCGCCGCCGTCTTTTGCGGCAAGATAGGGGAAACGCCAGATGTTGCCAAGACCGACAGCGCTGCCGGCTGCGGCAAGAACGAATCCCAGAGAACCGGTGAATCTGCTTCTTGCAGATTTATTTTCCATATTTTTTCTCCTCTTTCTAAATGAATAGTAAGTGAATTATAACTCTTTTGCAGACATATATCAAGAAAAAAGAAAAAAATAACAAAGTAAAATCCTCCGGCAATCTCTTAGCCGGAGGATATTTTTTATTTGGTTTTTACAGGCCAGGGGGGCATATTAAGCTTCGGGAAATGTTTGTTGAATATTCCGATGCACCTGCCCACAAAAATCGCGGTGCAGACGGTGCCGAGACCTACGGAATGGAGAGAACCCGTGCAGCTGAGGTCGATAATAACGCTTGTGGCGACCCAGATAATATCGCCGCAGGTTTTAACTCGTGAGAGGGGGAGCTTATACACGGCACTTATTGTGCGCATAAATGCATCGGGAGCGGGAAGCATCAGGTCAGCACCCACTATGAGCACGACACCAAGAGCCGAAACGATGATACCGGGAACCAGAAGCACAAGGCGAATCCAGAATGAGCTGATAGTGAAATCTATAAGCAGCATACAAAGGTCAATAAGATAACCGAAGCCGATTGCCAGAGGCAGGGTAAGTATTATTCGCAGTGTTGGTCTGCGGTTGACCACAATCTGGCCGATTACGCAGAAGACATGGAAGGCAATGGTGACATTGCCCAAGGTAAAGGGAGTTACGCTGCTTATGGCATCGGGGACAGAGCTGATGGGAGAAATACCCATATTCAGCCGCTTGATAAAAACAAGCCCCACAGCCATAAAAATTAGACCCAGAATATATTGGGGAATACGCCGTTTCAGATTCATAAGTGCACCGTTTCTTTCTGTTTATGCAGTTATTTTACATTAGTTTTCGAAAAAAAACAAGTTATTTTCCCTTGTACTTTATCCTGGTTGCCTCGCCGCCACGAAGATGACGCTCGGCTTTGTTCTGCTCCAGCACAGCCTTTGCCTGTCTGTATAGGATAGGATGAGTTTTATCAAGTCTTTCGGTGAGGTCCTTGTGTACGGTGGATTTGCTTACGCCGAATTTCTTTGCGGCTGCGCGAACCGTTGCGCCGTTTTCCACTATGTACTGGGCGAGACGAACTGCCCTTTCTTCTATATCGCTGTTCACATTGACCACTCCAAACTATTATGCTGTTTGAGTATATGCTTAATTTTGGAGCGGTATGAAATAATAAAAACGGTATGAGATAAAGTATCTCATACCGTTATGTTATCAGAGCGCCTCTATATCCTCCTGCTCGAGGACAATAATGCCTTTTGCGGAAAGTGCAGCTGTGGCCTTTGCGGCATCTGCGGTTTTGAAGATTATATATGCGTGTTCTGCGTCGTGTCCTCCGAGGAAGGCATACATATACTCAACATTTATACCCACTGTGCCGAGACCTGCAAGAACCTTGCCAAGACCGCCGGGGGTATCGGGGATTTGGGCGGCAACAACAGGAGTCACGGTGCAGACAAAACCGGCGTCCTTGAGAAGATGTGATGCGTCATAGAGCTTGTCAACTATGATCCTTGCGATTCCAAAGTCTCCCGCTTCCGCAAGGGAAAGGGCTCGCATATCAATATGACCTTCGGCAAGTGCCTCGCACATATTTTGCAGTGCGTTTGGTTTGTTTTCAAGAAAAACGGAGATCTGATTAATACTCATTTTAGTTCCTCCTTTTATATCTTGCGCTTATCTATAACGCGAACGGCTTTGCCTTCGCTTCTTGTTATGGACTTAGGTGCAACCAGGCTTATCTTGGGACCGATGCCCAACATGCTGCGCATATCGCTGACAAGCTGATTCTGCATCTTGGCGATATCACCCATATTATCGGTGAACATATCGGGAGTAAGCTCCACTTTGATTTCGAAGGTGTCGGTATTATTCACGCGGTCAACAATAATCTGATAGTTGGGAGAATAGCCGCGGTTAAGCAGCACGGTTTCTATCTGGCTGGGGAATACGTTGACGCCGCGGATAATGAGCATATCGTCGCTGCGGCCCATAGGCTTGGCCATACGCACATGTGTGCGTCCGCAGGAGCATTTTTCGTACTTGAGCTGGCAGATATCGCGGGTGCGGTAACGAATTACGGGGAAGGCTTCCTTGGTGAGAGAAGTGAAAACAAGCTCTCCCTTGCTGCCCTCCGGGAGCACCTCGCCGGTGTTGGGGTCGATTATTTCTGCATAGAAGTGGTCCTCATTTATATGCATACCGCTTTGAGCAGAGCATTCGAAGGAAACACCGGGACCGCTGAGTTCGGTAAGACCATAGATATCATAGGCCTTTATACCCAGAGTCTTTTCTATATCCCTGCGCATTTCCTCACTCCAGGCTTCCGCACCGAAAATACCGGCCTTGAGGGGGATATCCTCAGGAGTGAGCCCCATTTCTCTCATGGACTCGCCAAGGTATGCAGCGTAGGAGGGAGTGCAGCACAAAATGGTGGACTTCATATCCTGAATGAACATTATCTGGCGTTCGGTGTTGCCGGAGGAAGTGGGAACAGTAAGACAACCCAGCTTATGGCTTCCGCCGTCCAGACCGGCGCCTCCGGTGAAAAGACCGTAGCCATAGGACACCTGAACAACATCGTCCTTGGTGCCGCCCGCAGCGGTGATAGCTCTCGCGCAGCAGTCATACCAAAGATCAATGTCGTGCTGGGTGTAATAAGCCATAACTCTTTTGCCGGTAGTGCCGGAGGTGCTGTGGATACGTACACACTCGGAAAGAGGCTTTGCGAGAAGACCGTAGGGATATCCTTCGCGAAGGTCAGCCTTGGAGGTAAAGGGGAGCTTATATATATCATCAATTCCCTTGATGTCATCGGGAGTGATGCCTTTTTCTTCCATTTTCTTTCTGTAGAGGGGAACATTATCCCAAACATGCTTTATCTGCTTTACGATGCGCTCATCCTGCATTGCCTTGATTTCCTCGCGGCTTGCGCATTCAATTTCAGGCTGATAATAGCGTTCCATATCTGTTGTGCTCCTTTCGCATATCCATCATTGAAAGATGTGCTTATTATAGAAGATGAAAAACATATTTGCAAATATAATATTTCTATGTTAGTATAAGAAAAACTTATACTATAAGGAGAGGCGAGAGTGAATCTTAATCAGCTCAGATATTTTGTAACTCTTGCGGAAACGGAGAGCTTTACAAAAGCTGCCGTTGCCCATTATATATCTCAGACGGCAATAACTCAACAGATAAAATCTCTCGAAGAGGCGGTGGGCTCAAAACTGATAAACAGAGAGAGCCGCCCAATATCTCTAACTCCTGCCGGCAAGGTTTTCCTCAAGGAGGCGAGGGAGATACTTGAGCGTATGGACACAGCTCTTTGGCGTACCAGGGAAGCCTCAACCGGTCTTGAGGGCAGCCTTCGTATAGGTTATACAAAGGGCTATGAGCGCAGCGACATTTCAAAGCATCTTCGAAATTTCCACAGAGAATATCCCAATGTTTTGCTCTCGTGTTACCGCTGCGATACGGATATGCTGGCCGCGGGACTTCTGAACGGTGAATATGATATAATATTCACATGGGACAGTACAAACATATTGCAGGAGGAAAATATAAGCCTGAAGGTTTTTGAAAATGTTCCTCTTCGGGTGGCGCTTTATGCAAACCATCGTCTTGCCCGCAGAAAGGAACTGAGCCGCAGGGATCTTAAGCAGGAGAACATTCTTTTTATGTCGCCCTCCGGCACAGGCGAATCCTTTGGCGATGCCTACTATATTCAGCTTTATCAGCAGGCGGGCTATCAGCCAAAGATACTTCTCCGCTCCAGCGATATGGAGAGCATTTTGATGATGGTCGCGGCAGAGGAGGGAATTTCAATAGTTCCCGAGTACTCCCACCCATGGGATGTTGGAACGGAAAATGTTGTTTTCGTACCTCTTGCGGGAGAAGGAGAAACGGAAGAAATACTGGTGGCGTGGAGAGAAAATGATGATAATCCCGCACTGAAGCATTTTATTGAAATGTTGAAATAAAAAAAGCAGGGGCAGAGCCCCTGCTTTTTTTATTATGCGTTTCGACCAAGATCGAAAGCTTTTTTATTCAGTTCAAGGAATTTGGGAGGAACAACAGTTTCGAGGGCTTTGAGCCATGCTTCCACCGGAAGGTCAAAATAGTTGGAAAGTCTGCCCATAAGAACTATGTTGGCGGCTTTAACGCTGCCGGCTTCATTTGCAAGGGAGAGACAGTCAAGAGCGTCTGTCTCAACTCCGAGCGCACGCAGCTTTTCAACAATATTTTCGGGATATACGGCGTTTCCGGTAATAACCGGCATAGGATCAATTTTTTGAGTGCTGGTTATGATGCGTCCGCCGGGAGCAAGGAAGGGGAGCCATCTTGCTGCTTCCAGAAGTTCAAAGGAGACGATGAAATCTGCTTCGCCCTCATCAATAAGAGGGGAGGCCACGCTGTCACCGTAACGGACATAGGTGACCACGCTGCCGCCGCGCTGGCTCATTCCGTGAACTTCACTGACCTTAACGTCGTATCCTTCCTGAATAAGAAGCTGACCAAGCAGCTTGCTGGCGAGAAGACTTCCCTGACCGCCAACGCCTACTATCATGATATTTTTCGTTTTCATAGCGGTCTCACTCCTTTACCTGAAATGCATCAAAGGCACAAAGCTGCTGGCATACGCCGCAGCCGACGCACTGAGTGGGGTCAATAGAGGCTTTCCCGTCTCTGAAGGAGATGGCGGGGCAACCTATCTTCATGCACATTTTGCAGCCCTTGCACTTGTTGGGATCAATGGTGAGGGGGCAGGAATGCTTTACATACTTCAAAAGGGCGCAGGGTCTGCGGCTTATGATAACGGAAGGCTCATCAGCGGCAAGCTCTTCCTTCAAAACACGGTCGCACTGAGTAAGGTCATAGGGGTCAACAACGCTCACTCTGTTTATGCCGAGGGCGCGGCAAAGAGCCTCAAGGTCTATTTTAGCAGCGGGCTCACCGCGGAGGTTATAGCCGGTGGTGGGGTTTTGCTGATGGCCTGTCATGCCGGTAATGGAGTTATCAAGAATAATAACGGTGGAGGCGGAACCGTTGTATGCAATGTTGGCAAGACCGGTCATACCGGAATGCATAAAGGTGCTGTCGCCGATTACGGCAACAGTTTGCCTTTCGGCCTCAGCGCCAAGAGCCTTGTTGAAGCCGTGGACTGAGGAAACGGAAGCACCCATGCAAAGGGTCATTTCCATCGCATTCAGGGGGGCTACCGCACCGAGAGTGTAGCAGCCGATATCGCCCAAAACGGTGCATTTGTTGCGCAGAAGAGCATAGAAAAGTCCTCTGTGAGGGCATCCTGCGCACATAATGGGGGGACGGGCGGGGATGGATTCATCAAGAGTAAGACCGCTGTTTACGGTTTTACCCATTGCGCGGGCAACCAGATTCTGGGTGAATTCGCCTTCAATAGGGAATATATTCTTTCCCTGAACCTTAAGACCGAGACGCAGACAGTGCTCTTCAATTATAGGGTCAAGCTCCTCGCATACGATGAGCTTATCAACTTTTTCAGCAAAATCACAGATGATTTTTGTAGGCAGAGGGTTGACCATACCTATTTTAAGCACGCTTATACTGTCTCCAAATACTTCCTTTATGTACTGATAGGCCGTGGAGGAGGCAATAACACCGATTTCGGTGCCGCCCATTTCCACTTTGTTGATTCCGCTGTTCTCTGCCCACTGTGCCATGTCCTTCATGCGCTGCTCAACAATGGGATGGCGGCGCTTGGCATTGGCTGGCATCATAACATACTTTGCGATGTTCTTTTCATATGGAACGGTTTTTATTTCCGCTTTCTCGCCAAGCTCAACAGGAGACTGGGAATGGGAAATTCGGGTGCACATACGAAGCAGAACGGGGGTATCGAATTTCTCGCTCAGCTCAAAGGCGAGACGTGTATACTCCAAAGTCTCAGCGCTGTCGGCGGGGTCAAGCATAGGAAGCTTGGAGGAGATGGCGTGACGTCGGGAATCCTGCTCATTCTGGCTTGAATGCATGCCGGGATCATCGGCAACACCGATAACAAGTCCTGCATTAATTCCTGTGTAGCTCATGGTGAAGAGGGGGTCGCAGGCAACATTGAGGCCAACATGCTTCATTCCGCAAAAACTGCGCTTTCCTGCCAAAGCTGCGCCGAAGGCAACCTCCATTGCAACCTTTTCGTTGGGGGCCCATTCGCAATAAATTTCGGGATATTTGGCGGCTTCCTCGCTGATTTCGGTGCTGGGAGTGCCGGGATAGCTTGAAACTATTGCGCATCCGGCTTCATAAAGACCGCGGGCGAGGGCAGCGTTGCCCAGCATAAGTTGTTTCATTTCTTTGCGCTCCTTGGATAAAGTTAAATTCATAATTCTGTATTTTACACCCATAATTTATCAATGTAAAGTGTAAATGTACGCAATTAATAAAAAAGGGGCGAACCATAGCGATTCGCCCCTAAGCTTGGTTGTTTAATCAAGAACATGCTGTCCGGTATAAAGCATATAATATCTGCCTTTTTCCTCGAGAAGCTCATCGTGAGAGCCTTTTTCCTGGATCTGACCGCCTTCGATTACAACTATGCAGTCGGAGTTTCGCACGGTGGAAAGCCTGTGGGCTATAACAAAAACGGTGCGTCCCTCCATAAGCATATCCATACCGCGCTGAATATGCTGTTCGGTGCGGGTGTCAATAGAGGAGGTTGCTTCGTCCAGAACCATTACCGGAGGATCCTTGACTGCTGCTCGGGCAATGGCAAGAAGCTGGCGCTGACCCTGACTCAGATTTGCGCCGTCGCCGGTGACCATAGTGTTATAACCGTCGGGCAAACGGCGGATAAAGGAATGGGCGTTGGCCGCCTTTGCTGCTGCGATGCATTCCTCGTCGGATGCATCAAGCTTGCCGTAGCGGATATTTTCCATGACGGTGCCTGTAAAAAGATGGGTGTCCTGGAGAACAGCGCCAAGACTTTGGCGGAGAGAATCTTTTTTTATGCGGCGAATATCAATTCCGTCATAGGTAATGAGTCCGGAGTTTATTTCATAGAATCTGTTTATAAGATTGGTGATGGTTGTTTTGCCTGCTCCGGTTGAGCCAACAAGAGCAATTTTTTGCCCGGGCTTTGCGTAGACATTAACATGCTTGAGAACTTTTTTATCCTCAACATATCCGAAGTCCACATCCTTCAGCACAACATCACCTTTAAGAGGAACGAGCTTGAATCCACATTCATCGTCGGGACATTTCCATGCCCATGCTTTGGGGTGGCTTCCATGATATTCGCAAAGTTCACCGCTCTCATCTTCCCATACAGGTATAAGCTCAACATCGCCTTCGTCTATCTCTGGGGGAGTATCCATAACATCAAATATGCGCTCTGCTCCGGCGAGGGCGGAAAAAATTGCTGTTATCTGCTGACTGACCTGATTTACAGGACCGCCTATCTGTCGTGAATAGGTAAGGTATGCTGCGTAGCCGCCGATATCAAAGCCCATAACAAGGGCGAGAAAGCCGCCGAGAATGGCAGTAAGAGCATAGCCGATGTTGAGGATATTTGCGCTTATGGGCATAATCGCTCCTGCGAAAAAGTTTGCATCGGTGGCAGCATCCCGGTATTCACAGTTGAGCTTATCGAACTTTTCCTTGGAGATTTCCTCGTGTCCGAATGCCTTTACAACCTTCAGACCCTCTATAACCTCCTGAATTTCACCGTTGACCCTACCAAGCGCGGCCTGCTGCTTGCGGTAATAGTTTCTTGAGCGTCCGCCAACCACCTTGAATACACTGAGAGAACCGAATAAAACAAGGGCGGTCACAATGAAAAGAATTGGACTTGTATAAATCATAACGGCCACGATACCGACAAAGCTCAATACACTGGAGATAAGGTTTATCATACTTTGCTCCATTGCAAATGCAACATTATCAGCGTCGTTTGTAAAGCGGCTCATAAGCTCACCGTGGGTATGGCGGTCAAAATAGCTGAGAGGCAGGTTTTCAAGGGAGTCAAAAAGGTCACTTCGCAGCTTATTGGCGGCTCTTTGTGCAAGAACGGCCATAGTTGCGCTTTGAATATAGTTGCATATAACGCCAACAAGGAATATACCAAGGAGAATCAGAAGGCTTACGGCAAGGCTTTGAAGCTTTTCTGCAGCGCTTCCGCTTCCGGCGAGGGTATTTATCATTGGGCGCATCATATACGTTCCGGCAAGTGAGCTGAGGGTACTGAGAAGAAGGCAGGCAAGAACTAAGATAATGGGCCATTTCTTATGAGTCATATAGCCAAGAAGGCGCTTTATGGTTTTTTTGGCATCCTTTGGTTTTTGAAACTTGCCCTTTTCAAGACTCTTCTTTTCGTCAAGAAGCTGCTTTTTGTTTTTCTCTGCCATTATTCACCAACTCCTTCCTGCTGAGAATAATAAATCTCCTGATAAACTTCGTTGGAGCTCAAAAGCTCCTCGTGAGTACCGATTCCTACAATGTGATCATCGTCGAGGACAACGATTTTATCTGCGTAACGGACGGAGGAGATGCGCTGAGCGATTATAATAACTGTGGTATCTTCGAGGTTCTCACTGAAACTTCTGCGTATGGCGGCCTCTGTGGCGCTGTCAACGGCGGAGGTGGAGTCGTCGAGGATAAGGATTCCGGGCTTTTTCAGCATGGCGCGGGCAATGCAAAGGCGTTGCTTCTGACCACCGGAGACATTTACGCCGCCCTGATCAATGTAGGTGTCAAAGCCATCGGGGAAGCTCGTGATGAAGTCATAAGCCTGAGCATTTTTCGCTGCAGTGATAATATCATCTTCGCTTGCATTGGGATTACCCCAAAGCAGATTTTCTCTGATTGTACCGGAGAAAAGAACGTTGTTCTGCAAAACCATTCCGATGCGGGAGCGCAGAGCGGCAATGGGATATTCCCGAACATCGAGACCGTCAACAAGAACCTGTCCGCCGGTTACATCATAAAAACGGGGAATTAGATTAACAAGGGAGCTCTTTCCGGTTCCGGTTCCGCCAACAATGGCAACGAACTCTCCGCTTTCAATGTCAAGATCAATATGGCTAAGAACATCGTCTCCGGTACCTGTTGCAACATATTTGAAGGAGACATCTCTAAATTCAACCTTTCCCTTTGCTTCGGGAAGAGCAACCTCAGAAGCGTTTTCTTTGTCCCGGATATCGGGAACAGTTTCCAGCACCTCAAGGATTCTGGCGGCGCAGGCTCTGGCTCGGGTAAGGTTGAGCAATGTAAATGCAAGCATCATTACGCTTATGAGAACATTGAAAATATAGGTTATAAAGGCGTAAAGATCCGCATAGGGAAGACTTCCGCCAACAACAAGCTTTCCGCCAAACCACATAGAGAGGACGATGGCAATGTTGAAGGATATCATCATTATGGGATTCATAAAGACAACCTTCGTTACGGCGGCAATACCCGCTTTTGTAAGCTCATCATTGGAGCGCTGGAACTTTGTTTTTTCGTGAGCTTCGCGCACGAAGGCCTTTACAACGCGAATTGCAATGAGGTTTTCCTGCACAGAGTCGTTGAGACCGTCAATTTTTTTCTGGAATGTGGTAAAAAGTTTGTGGCAGGCGCGCATCAAAAGTCCTACGGCAAGACCCATAAGCGGAACAATTATGACGAGGATAAGAGTGAGTTTTGCATTCAGGCGAAGACAAATTAAAAGCGCGGCCAGCAGCATAATAGGAGCGCGGACAACCATTCGCAGCCCCATATTTACCATCATCTGGATGTTATTTACATCGTTTGTCATTCTTGTTATGAGGGAGGCAGAGGAAAAACGGTCAATATCCGCAAAAGAGAAATCCTGAGTGTGGTTGAACATTGCCCGTCTCAGATTTGAGCCAAAACCTTGACTGCCAACGGAGGCAAAGCGGGAGCTTGCAACGCCGGCAACCAAAGCCACGAGGCAAAGCGCCACCATAACAAGACCGGCTTTGATTATGTAGGCAATGCCTCCGTCGCCGTCAATGCCTATATTGATAATATCAGCCATGAGGATTGGGAGTATTAGCTCACAGATAACCTCTATAATAACCATCAGAGGGGCAAGAAGTGCAGCTTTACCGTAACCTTTGATGTACTTCATCAGCTTTACGAGCATTGGTCAAAATCTCCTGTTCGAAATATAATATATCTATTTTACTTATCATAAAAATACTGTCAAGAAAATATGGGAATAATTTTAGGTTTGTTAACAATATAAATCAATCAGCGGGGTGAGAATATGGATTCAATATGGACAGGCGTTGAAAATTTACTCCCGGAGCATTTAAGGCACAGCCTTAAAACCGTGTCGGAGAATATATTGGCAGATGCGGAGGAAATAAGACTCAGGACGGGCGTTCATCCAACCCTTCTTTTGCCGCAGGGTGAAATTCCTTTTGGGAAAAACAAGATTGTTTGGAACGATCTGGCCTTCGTTCTTGATAGAGGCAGCAGAAGCTCGCTGCACTCCGTTTCACGTGAACTGAAAAACGGATATATATCTGCCGGCTTGGGGATAAGAATAGGGGTTTGCGGGAGACTGTGCTCGGGAGGAATTGAAAGCTTTCAGGATGTTTCATCGGTAGCCATTCGCATACCACATGAGATAAGAGGTGTAGGGTGTGAAACAATAAAATCCATTGCCCCGTATGAAAATTCAGTTTTGATTATTTCTCCCCCGGGAGGAGGGAAAACAACCTTCCTGCGGGAATTGATACGAAGCGCTTCTGAAGGGGGAAAGAGGGTTGCTGTCTGTGATGAGCGAAACGAAATAGCGGCGATGTGGAAGGGCAAGGCGGCATTTGACCTTGGAATACATACTGACGTGCTCGTTGGAGCGGGAAAAGCGGAAGGAATAACTATGCTTATGCGAAGTATGAATCCTGAAATAATTGCGGTTGATGAAATAAGCGCCGAGGAGGATATAAAAGCCATTGAACAAGCCGCAGGATGCGGCGCTGTTATATTTGCAAGTGTACACGGTTCGGATATAAAAGAGCTGAGAAAAAGACCCTCCATAAATGAACTGTTGGGAATGGAAATATTTAAAAGAGCAGTTATTATTTGCGGCAGAGAAAAACGCAGATATGAGTTGATTAATTTATGACAGCAAAGCTTATAGGCGTGGTTTTATTTGTCATATGCGGCGGAATAATAGGATATGGGAGATTGAGGGAAATTAAAAGGCAGCTTGCTGTTATTGAAGAAATGGATAGCTCCCTTGCCTTGATGGAAAGTGAAATTGCTCTTTGCGAAAGATCCTTGCCGGATATATTCGAGAACCTGACCTTAAAATGCGCAAAACATTGCAGCGGTGCTTTCTCAAAAATGAGAGACGTTTGTTTGGTAAGCAGTGCCGGAGAAGCCTGGCGCGGAGGCGTTGAAACGTTAGAACTGGTGGGAGAGGCAGAAAACGCTCTCTTGGCGCTTGGAGGAGTTTTAGGGGCAACGGACGGAAAAAGACAAAGCGCGGAAATTGCAAATGCAAGAATAACACTGCTTGCTGTGAAGGAAAAACTCAGTAAGGAGATGAATGAGAAAGGCAAAAGTTATCCGCTGCTTGGTTTTTGCATTGCGGGAATTGTTGCGCTTATGCTGGTATAAAGTAAAAAAGGCAGACTGTCTAAGCAGTCTGCCTTTTTCATTATGTATTTTTGAAGACCCATGCTTTCTGTATACGATAGGATATAAAGAAGAGCATAGTATCCACAGCGGCTTTAAGCAATGTGAGTATCCAGGAGGCACTTGTGGAAACAAGCTGACCAAGCAGCCAAACAAGAGCGGCGGATACACAAAGCTGCAAAACGCAAAGAATGTAGTATCTAATAATTGTTGAGCCGTAATTTCCTTTTTTGGCGAAGACAAAACTTTTGTTGAGATTAAAATTCACGAAACTGGATATCGCTCTGGCAACGAAGGTGCAAAGCCAAACAGCGGCAACGCCTTCAGCGAAGGATTCTCCTCCCAAAACTGTAAGAAGCATATGCAGCAGCCAGAATGCCAGTAGATCTACTGCTGAGGATGCGCAGGATGAGAGGACATACTTAAAAAAACGGAAAAGACGTCTGAAAATATGAGCAAATATAAGCTTATAAATGCGTATAGAGTCGCGCACAGGACGGAAGTGGGAGCAGGAGTTGTTGTCCTCGTACACGGTGTCTATTTCCACCTCAACGAAGGGAAGTCCAGCACTGTGAAGCTCAAGGAGCATATTACTTTCGTACTCATAGCGCTCTCCGCGAATTTCGAGGAGTTTTGGGAAGTTCTCCCTGTTTATAGCACGAAGTCCGGTCTGCGTATCGCTGATAGTGATGCCGCAAAGGATTTTGAATATGGACGCGGTGAGCTTGTTTCCGCTCTTGCTTCTTGGGGGAACGTGGGGCATATCAAAGTTTCTGCATCCAAGAACAAGGCTGTTGCTGTTTGCTGCGGATGCCTTGGAACATGCGAGAATGTCCTTGAGAAGATGCTGACCGTCTCCGTCAACGGTTACGGCGAATTCTATGTCGGGACGAGAATCTATAAGGTAGGAAAACGCGGTTTTCAGTCCAGCGCCCTTTCCTCGATTGATCTCGTGGGTAAGAACAGTTACCTGCTCAAATTCGGCAAGCTGCCTGAAGGGGGTCTTGTGCTCATCATCACTGCCGTCATCGACAAGGATGACGGTGCCAAATCCCGCACAAACAAGCTCATTTACGACTTGGCAGAGCTTCTCTGTTGGGTTAAGCGATGGCAAAATCACTGCGAATTTATTAATGTCAAAGTTGTTCATATTGTTTCCTCTTAAATGTTTACTGGAGGGCTGCGCCCATGGCAGAAACATAATATTGTCCGTCGATTTTCTCGATGAAAATAAGGTTGCCTGACTTTACATTCAGGTCATCGGAACCGAGAGTATAGCTTATATCATAGGAAATTGAGCAAACATATTTATCGTTACCCAGAGGAATAAGGTCATAATAGTCAATGCTGTTATACTGAAGACCTTTTGTTGTAGCCCATGCAATATTTTCTATAGTATCGGCGGTGAGCTTATAAAATTCACTGTCCTTGAGAAGGTATTTTGAGAGGGCGGCAAAGTTTGCTCTTGCTGAATCGTTTTTGTCTGCAGAAAAGTCTACGTAGGCATAGATAAAGCCTTCAATAAACTCTGCAAGTTCTCCCTCAACGGTATAACTTGCTCCGGGAATGTAGCACATTCCGAGAGCATTTGCTATGGGATAAACCTCCTGACCGTCGTGAACAACTCTTATGCTGCAGTCACTGTAGAGTCTGGAGCACTCATAAAGCATAACGGAATTATCACCGGTATCCAGCCCGAGATCCACAGGTGAGCAGTACTCATCAGAGATTTCGGTTCCGTTGATATATATTTGGGAGTCGGGAAGAGCACAGAAGCTGAAGCTGCCAACAGGTTCGGGGAGAAAAGCAACCTCGTGCGCGGAAACAGCCTGAGCATTCAGCTCAACGCCGTTTGTGTCAAATGCTTTGATTTCAGCGGGTCCCATCATATCTTTGATCTCATAAAGCTCAGCCTCAGGAGCAATGTCAAAACTGTGTTCAAGGCTGACATCCATATCTGCAAGGCCGCTTATGTATGATTTATCCACTTGTACTCCGTTGATATGAACAGTTGAACCTGTTGGAGCGGAAATGCTTATGTCGCTTCCGCCCGGCATGTAAAACTCCCAATCAGCAAAACGCCAGTCGTTGAGGCCAAAGCCCACATCTTCTCCGGCAACAAAACTGAGTGTACAGATGCGGGATGAGCCGAGACGGACGACAAACTGTTTCATATCACCCTCATCGGGCAGGGAACTCCAGCTGATTTCGGCATTTTCATCTATACCAAAGTCGGAGAGTGCGGCGTCCGCCTTAGTAAATTCATTGAAACCATCAGCAACAAGCTTGTTGAGTCCGTCAATCCAGAAGCTGTGCTCTCTTGCTGCCATAAAATCTTCCATAGCGTTGTCCGGACGGGAAGCTTCGTAGGAAACAAGAAAACGGTTTAGAACGAAAAGACCTGCGCCGATTATGACTATAAGCACAAGGCAGTAAATAATGAGGGAGCGGAGAAAGATATTTTTCTTTTTCATCACTTAACATCCTCCTCGCTGAGCACAATTATTCCGGTGGGCAGACCGCGCTGACCGACAAGAGAGGAACTTATGTTCAAAAATTCGCCTTCATAAAGCATAGTTGAGGAACTGCCGCCATCCAGATTCAGTGCATTTACAGCACCGAAAGAAAGCATAACATCGGCAACGTCCTCATATGTAGCGCCCATGGAACCAACCTGTCTGCCGTTGATAACAAGCAAAAGCATAGCGCCGTCACTGCGCTGACCTATTGCGGTGCGGGGGTTGAGTCCGCTGCTGAGTCCGTCGCATTTTTCTCCGTTAACAACAAGAACAGGGCCGAAAGAAACTGCCCATTCAGCATCAAGAGCCATGGCCTCATTGCCGGTCATATTGCCAACGTGCATAATACCGTCGTGGTCTATAACCATAGTGGCTGCGCGGGTGTTTGCTCCGTAGAGGAGCTTGCCTTCATGGATGACAACGCCGAGAGGAATTCCGCCGTTTCCGCCGCCGTTGGGATCATCAAATCCGCCGGCATTGGTGCCGCCGACACCGTCATATGCGGCAATCATTTCATCGAGTAGCTGTCCGCGTATTCCGAGACTTTGAGATACGCCAACGATAACTCGTTCGGGATCGGAAACAATCATCATTTTTCCGTTGAATGTGCTTCCGCTGACATCAACTATCTCAATGGGAGCAACATCATCCGTTTGCTCGCTTTTCTCGCCGTCCTCGTTTTTGTGGGCAATAGAGATAAGGCTTGTGTCGACCTGTTCCAGAAAATCGTCGGGCTTGTTTGCTTCTTCAATGAGAAGAATTTCTTCCTCGCTAAGAAATATTTCGGCAACAAAGCCCGCTGCACTTGTCTCGCGGAGGGAGAGAACAAAAAGATCTCGTATACTTTCGCTGGGGCCGTAGCTAAGCATATAAATAACCCCGAGAGCGCCGCCGAGAATTATTACAACTGTTGCCAGCACAAAGCTGAGAATTCTTGCGATAATACCGAAAAATCCGGGTCTTTTTTTCGCGGGTATATCTTTGCTTTCTGCTGCGGATGCTGCTGCAGGAGCAGGACAAGGCTCTGTATCAACTTCTTCTGCAGCAGGTGCAATGACAGGTTCCTCCGTTTTGTCGATGACTTTGACAGAGGAAAACTGCTTTTCAGCGGCATATTCGATTTCGGCGAGCTCCTCGGGACTTAAAAATCCGGACAAGTCAAGTTCGCCGTCATCTACAAAATTTGTGAATTTGTTATCCATAGTATATTTGTTATCCTCACAATCGGTTTTTAGGCTATTTTGTTGTTGGGCATAATCATCCAATTTAATTTCAGCATCATTATAACACATAGTGCGAAAAAATCCAGATTTATTTATTAAATGTCGATTATTAATTACAAAAGACAGGTATTTTTCCATTGAAGCATAAGTTGGCAAGGCGGTGAATAGAAATAGGACAAACACACAGAACGAAGAGGTACATAAGTATGGAAGTAGAGCTCATTTTTAAGATTGCAGCAGTTGGAATACTTGTAGCGGTTCTCAACATTCTTCTCTCCCGATCCGGAAGGGACGAGCAGGCACTTATGGTTACAATAGCCGGGCTTGTATGCGTTCTTGTAATTGTTGTGAGGGAAATTAGTGATCTTTTTTCACTGATAAAAGATTTGTTCGCACTTTAAAAATGGAGCTTTTGTTAAAACTGAGCGCGGTGGCCATATTGGCAAGCGGCATATGCCTTGTTCTTAAAAAGAACAGTCCCGAAATGGGACTTGCTTTGGCCATACTTGTAAGCGTGGGCTCGGTCACGCTTATTGTAGAATTAATAAGGCCTATACTCAAGTTCCTTGAGGAAGCGGGACGCCTGGGAGGATTATCCGGTGTTTTGTTTCATTCCCTGCTAAAGTGTCTGGGAATAGGAGTATGGTCTAAAATTGCATCGGAAATATGTAAGGACAGCGGACAGGGAGCTATTGGAGGCAGCATAGATCTTGCGGGTGCGGTTTGCGCTCTTTATTGTGCATTGCCAATTTTGAATACACTTATCGATATGCTGGAGGAGCTGATTTGAAAAAACTTGCTGTCGTACTGTTTGTAATAGCAGCATTTGTATTCGTGCCAACATGTGTATCCGCAGCGTTTGAAGGCTCTGAATTGGAAAAAGCGCTGCCGGAGAGTGCCGGCGAAATATTGGGCGCATCTACTGTGGAAGGTGCCAGTGCGGATGGAATACTTGCCGGATTGTCAGACTATTTGAAAAACAATATCCGCAAGGAGCTTTCCTCAGCTCTCAGACCTGTGTGTTCGATTATTGGTGCATCGGTAATATGCAGTGTTGCGGACGGATTGCAAATAAAAAAGGACTTTGATTATGTCAACCTAACTGGGTGCTTGCTTGTGACAGTCGGATCTGTTGCCGATGTGAATTCAGTGGCTTCCATGGGGAGACAAGCGGTTATGGATATACATGAATTTTCCCTTGTGCTTCTTCCAATGCTATCCTCTGCCGCGGCTGCTGCGGGAGCGGTGAGCTCGGCCGCGGCAAAATATGCGGCAACAGCGCTTTTTATGGATATAATGCTCTCCGCTGCAGAAAAACTAATGCTGCCCGTACTTGGAGCCTATATAGCTGCAACGGTTTCATCTGCAGCTATTGGTGACGGCCGACTGAAGGGTGTTGTTAAGTTTATGAAATGGACGAGCAAAAAATCTTTGATATGTGTTGTTTCAATTTTTACATTTTATCTGGGAGTTACAGGGATTGCAGCATCCGGAGCAGATGCTGCGGCCGTTAAAACTGCCAAAGCGGTTATCGGATCATTCGTTCCGGTAGTTGGTAAAATGGTTGCCGGGGCATCTGACAGTATAGCGGCTGGTGCCGGACTAATTCGAAACAGCATAGGTATATTTGGACTGGGCGGAGTGCTTGCGGCATGTGCCGCACCTTTTCTTTCAATTGGACTTAGGTATTTGCTTTTCAAAGCGATTGCATCTGTTGTCAGTGTAATGTCGAATGAAAGACTCGGATCTCTGGTTGATGGAATTGGGCAAGCCTATGGCATGCTGCTCGGGCTTGTTGGCACAACTGCAATTTTTATGTTCATATCAATATTATCTCTTATCAGGACGGTGGTTTGATGCTTAGCTTTTTGCGAAGCTGGATATTGGGTCTTGCCGGAGCGGCAATATTCTGCGGTTTAATTACAGAGCTTTGTCCGTCCGGGGCAGCAAAAAAGGTTCTTAAACTTTTGTGCGGTGCTGTTATGTCCATAGCGCTTGTTTCGCCCTTAATAAAACTGGACATGCCTTCTTACTCCTTGAATTTGGCAAAGTATCGCAACCATGCGGAGAACATAAGTTTATCCGCAAAAAATGAAGCAGACAGCTATTCTCGTTCATTCATAGAAGAGCAATGCCGAGCATATATATTGGACAAAGCGGTGAGCCTTGGAATTCATGTGAACGACGCAGCTGTAAAAATGAAATGGAACAGCGCAGGATTCTGGTATCCCTATGAGTGCATAATCAATGGAGATTACAACGCCGTCCTTGCCGATTATATTGAATGTGAGCTTGGGCTTGGTGCAGACAAACAAAAGTGGAGGACGGATGAAAATACATGATTTTAGCGCTCTTACAAAGAGCCTTGGAAAGAATAAATATTTGCTGTTATTTCTGGTGCTTGCGCTTGTGCTTATGTTGCTTCCATCCGGAAGGGACAAAGAAAAAGACACCGTGCAGTCTCAGGGCAGCGAACTGGAATCATCCGGAATTCCTCTTGATACGGAAAGCGCAAGGCTTTCTGAGTTTTTAAGTTTGATGGAGGGTGTTGGAGAAGCAAGGGTTCTGCTTAGCGCTGAGGGCGCGGTGATTTTATGTGAAGGAGCCGATAACAGCTCGGTCCGCCTTTATGTGACAAACGCTGTTTCTGTCTATACCGGACTTGGCAGCGATAAGATACGCATAATTAAATTGAAATGATATTCGGGAGGCGTTTTAAGAGTGAAGAAAAATCTCAAAAGGAACATAGTAATGTGTGCGGTGCTGCTTTTCGTCTGTGCATCGGTTTATCTTAACTGGAGTTATAATAACCGATGGGGTAAAGCTGATGAAGCAATGGTTGAGGCGGAAGATGCAGCTATGGAGGAATCGGAAATGCTGTATGAGCAGGCGCTCGCTGAAGAAGAGCAGGAAAGCGAGGCAGTCAACGGATACTTTGCATCTGCAAGACTTACAAGACAACAGTCCCGTGACGAAGCTTTGAGCCTTCTTGAAACAGCTGCAGCTTCCGAGAGTGCCAGTCAGGAGACAATAGATTCGGCTATGGAATCAATTGCGGCAATGGCAACATGGAGTATGCAGGAAGCTCAGATTGAAAATCTTCTTCTGGCAAAGGATTTTGATGAGTGCGTTGCATATATAAGCGGTGACCGTGTTACCGTTGCCGTTCCTGCGCCTGATGAAGGTCTCAGTGATGCCACTGTGGCAAGAATAACGGATACAATAACAAGCGAAACTGAGTATGCAGCAAGCCAGCTCACCATAATTGAAGTAAAGAATAATAGCGAGAGTAATTGAGCTTGGGAAATGGGCTTTTAGGTTATGTAAACCTGAAAGCCCATTTTTTGTAATAAAAAATGAATTTACTATTTATTTTTTATTTATGTTGTGATAATATACTTTAGTCAATAAATTACGGAGGTAATTTCAATGCCTGATAATTACATCAGCATTTCCGCTGAAAAGGGAAGCATCAATGTTTCCGAGGAAGTTATTGCTATTATTGCCGGCACCGCTATTTCCGAAACCGAAGGTGTCGCCGGTCTTTCCAACTCTGTTGGAAGTGAAATATATGAATTTATCGGCAGAAAATCTGTCACCAAAGGAATAAAGGTCAGCTTTGAAGACGATAAAATAGTTATTGATGCGACCATTATGGTTAGTTTTGGTACCACTATTTCTACCATTGCCGAGAAAGTTCAGAATGCAGTTGCCAATTCTGTTGAAAATATGACCGGAATGGCTCCTGTAGTCAACGTTCGTGTTGCCGGCATTTCCTTTGACAAATAAATCCGGAGGAATAATACTATGACCAGAACAACAGCCAGAGAGATAGCTGTTCATCTTGGTTTTTCTCTTGTCATGAGTGAACAGTTTGCAGATGAACTGATGGACGAGTTCTTTGAAACTGAGCATTATGAGAGCTTGGGGAAGGAAAACCCCCTTTATGCCGAGTTTCCCGATGAAACCCAGATGAACTATATCCGAGCCCTTGTTCAGCTTATATTTGATCACCGCGTGGAGTTGGACGCATATATTGAAAAATACGCAAAGGGCTGGAAGATTGGACGTATCAGCAAAACCGCAGCAGCTATTATGCGCTGTGCTATGGCAGAAATACTCTATATGCCCGATGTTCCTGACGCAGCTGCCATTAATGAGGCGGTTGAACTTGCCAAAGGCTATGAGGATGAGGATGTTGTCGCCTTTATTAACGGCGTGCTTGGCGGCTTTATGCGCGGCGAAGTAGAAAACAAGGAAAACTGAAGAAATTAGGGCGCACTTTTAGGTGCGCCCTCTTGGGTATTATGGAAGAAAGAATATTTTCCGTCACGGATCTTAACAACAGAATAAAAGGAATTCTTGATTCAGACAGCATTCTGCAGAACATATGTGTTAAGGGCGAACTATCCAACTATAAGGTTTACCCTTCAGGCCATCATTATTTCACCCTGAAAGATGCTGATAGCAGTATTAGATGTGTAATGTTCAAAGGCAGTGCCCTTAAGCTGCGTTTCCGTCCGGAAAGCGGAATGGGCGTAATGGCAATCGGAAAGGTGAGTGTCTACCCCAGAGACGGAGCTTATCAGCTTTACTGCAATGAAATGCGTCTCGACGGTGTTGGAGATCTCTATGTTGCATATGAGCAGCTTAAGTCGAAGCTGGCAGCGGAAGGGCTCTTTGATAAAGCTCATAAAAAGCCAATACCCCGTTTTCCGTCAACTATTGCTGTTATTACAAGCGGAGCCGGTGCAGCTGTGAGGGACATAATCCGGGTTGCGGGAAAGCGTTGGCCTATGGCAAAAATAATTGTGATGCCCGTCAGGGTTCAGGGGACCGAAGCGCCGGCGGAAATTCGTGGAGCCATCGCATATGCAAATAAGCACAAGCTTGCCGAACTCATTATAACAGGACGAGGCGGAGGCAGTATTGAGGATCTGTGGGCGTTCAATGATGAACGGGTCGCAAGGGCGATTTATGACAGCGAAATTCCTGTAATTTCCGCCGTTGGACATGAGCCGGATGTAACGATTGCGGATTTCGTTGCCGACCTTCGTGCCGCCACTCCCTCAAACGGGGCTGAGCTTGCTGTTCCGGACAGTGATGAGCTGCGTCAGTATCTTGACAGCGTCGATATACGTTTTAGGCAGGCTCTCAAAAAGAAGCTTGAATTTTTAAGACGCAGTCTCCGTGAACTGTCATCCCGTCCGGTAATGAAAAGTCCAACCGCATATATTGAGCTAAAGCGCATGGAAACCGAAAGGCTTGCTGAGCGCCTTGCTGCGGTTCAGGAGCGGAGACTGGCATATTTGCGCCGAAGCTTTGTTGCTTATGCTGCATCTCTTGATGCGTTGAGTCCGCTGAAAGTTCTTTCACGGGGTTACGCTGTTCCAAGCGACGAGACAGGAAAGGTTTTGAAAAGCACAGAAGATGTGGAAATCGGTGATACATTAGACCTCACTTTGACTGACGGTCAGCTTCGTTGCCGTGTTGAGGATATAGTGAAAGGAGAATAAGACAATGACTTTTGAACAGTCCATAAAACGTCTTGATGAAATAGTGAAAAGTCTGGAGAAGGGAGATGTTTCCCTTTCCGATTCAATGAGCCTTTTTGAGGAAGGCACTGCCCTTATAAAAAACTGCGGTGAAATGCTTGATAAGGCTGAACAGAAGGTCGTAATGCTGAAAAAAGGTGCTGACGGAGAGCCGATTGAACTGCCGTTTGATGCCGAGTGAGATGAAATGGCGGAATATTCTTTATGAATATTCACTAAATTTCATGAATATTTTCGTTAATTAAAGTGCCCGCGTATTGTTGTAATCGCGGGCATTTTTTGTTATTATTAAAAGATAGACAGAAATAACAGAATCATCGAGGTAATACGATGTATAAGATATTGAATAAAATTCATTCATCCGCAGATGTGCATGCCCTCACCACGGATGAACTTGAGATTCTTTGCGTGGAGCTGCGCAAAGCGATAATGGATAATGTCTCAAAAACCGGCGGTCATCTGGCGTCAAACCTGGGCGCTGTGGAAATAACGGCTGCAATACACCGTGTTTATGACACTTCCCGTGACAGGCTGGTTTTTGATGTGGGTCACCAATGCTATGCCCATAAGATGATAAGCGGCAGACTTGATCGTTTTGATTCTCTCCGAAAGTTTGAGGGAATTTCAGGTTTCCCAAAGCCCAGGGAAAGCATTGATGATGCCTGCATATCAGGACACGCCTCAAACTCTATTTCCAATGCACTGGGTATGGCGCGGGCAAGAACGCTCAAGGGTGAAGATTATGATGTTGTCGCCCTGATAGGAGATGGCGCCCTGAGCGGCGGACTCGCATATGAAGGCCTTTCAGACTGCGGAGACAGCGGTGAGCCAATTGTAATTATCCTCAACGATAACGAGATGAGCATAGACCGTAATGTGGGCGGTCTTGCAAGAATGCTGGCGAGTCAGCGTGTTAAAAACAGTTATATTTTGTTTAAGAAGTTTTACAGACGGTATGTATCCAGATGCCGCATTCTTTACAGAGGACTCCACAAAATTAAGGAATGGGTAAAGGATATTTTCCTTCCGGACAATATGTTTGAAAAAATGGGCTTTTATTATCTGGGACCTATTGACGGTCACGATATGAAAACCCTTGTTCGAACACTCAGATATGCGAGGGAACTGCGTGTCCCCACAATTGTTCATGTAGTAACCGTGAAGGGAAAGGGATATGAGCCCGCAGAAATCGCCCCTGAAAAATACCATGGAGTAGGTCCGTTTGATATCGGGCGCGGAGTGGAAGACGGCGAGAAAGAGAGCTTTTCCACTGTTTTTGGCTCTGAACTTTGCTCTCTTGCAGAAAATGATCCCCACATTGTTGGTATTACTGCCGCTATGGTAGGCGGAACTGGAATGAATGGTTTTGCTTCAAAATATCCCAAGCGTTTTTACGATGTAGGTATTGCGGAAGGTCATGCTGTAAGTATGGCCGCCGGAATGGCAAAGCAGGGAATGAAGCCGGTTTTCGCAGTTTATTCATCTTTCCTTCAGCGCTCTTATGATATGCTGCTTCACGATGTGGGCATTGACAGGCTGCCGGTTGTTCTTGGTGTGGACAGAAGCGGTTTGGTTGGCGCTGACGGAGAAACCCATCAGGGTGTATACGGAACAGGATATCTTTGCCAGATCCCGGGAATGGCTGTTTATGCGCCTGCAAGTTATTCTGAGCTGAGATCAATGCTCGATGAAGCAATTGCTTTTGATGGTCCGGCGGCAGTTTGCTATCCAAGGGGTGAAGAAGGCGAGTATAAGGAGGATAATTCAGGCTCCGACGAGTGTATTATCAAAGAAGGCAGTGACATTACTCTTGTATGCTATGGCATAATGGTCAATGAAGCTCTCGCTGCCGCGAGACTTTTTTCTGAAAAGGGCGTAAGTGCTGCCGTTATAAAACTTTCTCGCCTTGATAAAGCTGATTACCCCCTTGTATATGCTTCTGCAGCAAAAACGGGTAAAATAATTATAGCCGAAGAATCTGCACGTCGTGGCAGTATGGGCACAAGGCTTCTTGCCGGTTTGCTTCGCAACAGAATAAGTGTTGACTATGGCTGCGGAGTTGATCTTGGTAACGGCATTGTGGAACATGGAACTGTAAAGGAACTAAGAAGAAAATACGGTATTGATGCCGAGGCCATTGTAAGCATTGGTATGGAGTGGATTGAAAATGAAAAAAGTAAGGCTTGATCAGCTGATATTCGAGATGGGTTTTGTTCCCAGCCGTGAGAGAGCTAAAACCACAATAATGGCCGGAAATGTTTTTGTTGACGGTCAAAGAGTAGATAAACCGGGTACGGCAGTTGACCCTGAAAAGAAAATAGAAGTCAGGGGAGAGGCTCTTCCTTATGTGTCGCGGGGTGGCTTTAAGCTGGAGAAGGCGCTGAAGGTTTTCCCGGTGGAGGCAGCGGACTGTGTATGTATAGATTGCGGTGCATCTACAGGCGGCTTCACCGATGTGCTTTTGCAAAACGGAGCAAAAAAAGTTTACGCAGTTGACGTTGGATACGGCCAACTGGCATGGAAGCTTCGCAGCGACGAGCGTGTTGTCAATATGGAGCGCACAAATGTTCGTTATATAAGCGAAGAGCAAATTCCCGAAAAGCTGGATCTTGCGGTTATGGATCTTGCCTTTATATCCATAGAACTTGTTATTCCTGCAGTACGTGAACTCTTAAAGGAGAATGGAGATATTCTCTGCCTGATAAAGCCTCAGTTTGAGGCCGGAAGAGAAAAGGTTGGTAAAAAAGGCGTTGTCCGTGACAGTGCTGTCCATCTTGAGGTGCTTGAACGTTTTCTCGCCTTTGCTCCCGAAGCGGGTTTCACGGTTATGGGACTAAGCTTTTCTCCCATACGTGGACCTGAGGGTAATATAGAGTACCTCGGATGGTTGAAAAAAGGCGTTCACGAGGCAGAAGCCATTGATCCTAAACCCATAGTTGAGGCTTCTCACAGCTCCTTCAAGGAGGGAAAGTGATGAAAAGAAAAGTTGTTCTTTGTCCGAATCCGTATAAGGATAAAGACCTTGAAGTAACTCTTGAAGCACGCAGCCTTCTTCTTAAGGCGGGAATGGATGTTGTTATCAGTCCTGAATTTCTCGGCGATGAGGGTATCAGCCTTCCTGAGGGACTTGAATATTTTGAATTGGCCGATGCTCTCGATGGAGCCGTTTTGGTGGTTTCTCTTGGCGGCGACGGTACAATTATGCATACTGCGCGCCGTATGGTAGGCTACCGCGTGCCAATTCTTGGCGTAAATCTTGGAAACGTTGGTTTCCTTTCCGAGCTTGACAGAACTGACCTTGCTCGTCTTGTAACTGCGGCTCAGGGAAATTTTGTTCCCAGTCCCCGTATGATGCTCCGTGTTGAACTTGTAAGAAAGGGAGAGGTCGTTTTTTCCAGCTATGCCCTCAATGACGCAACAGTTCATGGAGTTATGCAAATAATTCATGTTGTCGCATGCGGCGACGGAAGGCGGATACTTGAATTTAACGGTGATGGAATTGTAATCTCCAGCCCAACCGGCTCATCCGCATATTCAATGTCTGCCGGAGGGCCTCTTGTGGAGCCAACGGTGGAGAATCTGATTCTCACCCCAATTTGTCCCCATGCACTTCTTGCAAGAAGCTGTGTTCTTGCGCCGGACAGAGTTATAACTGTTGAACTCAGCCGTCTCAGGGGCAGAGCCATGCTTTCTGTTGACGGTGTTGATATTAACATTGAAGAGGGAGACACAGTCCGAGTCAGAAAGTCGGGTTATCAGACCATGCTTGCCCATGTAGGCTCAAAGAGCTTTTATGATATAGTTTTTGAAAAGTTGGGTGATACAAAATGAAGGCATTGCGTCAGGAAAAAATCATAGAGATTATCAATAAGAGAAATATTGAAAATCAGAATCAACTTATGTCCGCTTTGCTCGCGGAGGGCATTAAAAGCACACAGGCAACACTTTCCCGTGATATCCGGGATCTTCACCTTGTTAAAGAAATGAGCAAGGAGGGGGTTTACCGCTATGTTCTTGGCTCCAGAGATGGAGTAGCTGATTTTGACCAGAGATTGAAGAAAATTTTCAGAGAAAGCATTCTGGATTACAGCGTTGCACAGAACATAATCGTCATTAAAACTCTCCCCGGACTTGCTAATGCAGCCTGCTCCGCCCTCGACAATATGGATATATATAACCTGGTTGGTTCTATCGCGGGTGATGATACGGCATTTCTTGCAATGAAGGATAATGCATCCGCTGAGCTTTTTCTCAAGGAGATAGATATGCTGCTTTGATGGAGGGAGAAGATTATGCTTTGCAGTCTTCATATTGAAAATATAGCTGTTATTGAGCGCTCTGATGTGGACTTCAGTGCAGGATTCAATGTCCTTACCGGAGAGACAGGTGCGGGCAAAAGTATGCTTATTGATGCTTTGGACGCTGTGCTCGGCGGAAGAGCCAGTAGAGAAATAGTGCGTCACGGAGCGGAAAAAGCTCTGGTAAGCGCCGTTTTCCGATGCGTCGATGCAGACAAATGGTTCGAGGAAAATGAGATTGATGCCGAGGAAGAGATTATCATCCAGCGCCGCATATCGGCAGAGGGAAAAAGCTCCTGCCGTGTAAACGGAATGCCTGTCACCGTGCAGCAGCTGCGATCTCTTGGGGCTGTTCTACTCGATATTCATGGTCAAAACGACGGAAGACAGCTTCTTGATGAGAGCAGACATCTTGCCTATCTGGACAGCTTTGGTGAGCTTGATGAACTTACTTCCGACTATTACGAAAGCTACCGGGCATGGCGCGATGTAGAGAAAGAAATTCGCCGCCTTTCAATGGACGAACTGGAAAAAGAACGTCTCATCGAAAATCTTCATTACCAGATTACTGAGATCGAAAATGCGGATATCCGTCTGGGCGAGGAAGATGAACTCAATGAGCGCCGCAGTCTTATGAAAAACTCCGGAAAGCTTACTGAGGCACTTGATGCCGCCTATGAGGCATTGTACAGCGGCAGCGACAATGCTGTTGCCCTTGCTGCAGACGCAGAGGATTGCGTTAGCCACGCTTCGGGATATGCATCAGAGCTTAAAGACACATTGAGTATCATTACAGACGCTCGTTTTATGCTCGAAGATGCAGCTGAAAGAATAGCGGATATGAGAGCGGCTATGGATTTTTCTCCCGAGGAATATGATTTCATTGAGGAACGCCTTGCCCTTCTTCGTCGGCTTGAGAGGAAGTACGGAATAGACGAGGCGGCCGTTTTGGCGCACCTTGAATCATGCCGCAGTCGTCTCGAGGAGATAGAATTTGCCGGAGATATGATTCTCAGACTTGAAAAGGACAAGGATAAGCTCGTGAAGGAAATCCTAAAAAAAGGAGCTGCTTTAACTGCGGCGCGCAAAGAAGCGGCAGAAAAGCTTTCTGAACGGGTTGAAAGCGAGCTCAAATATTTGAGTATGCCTTCCGTGCGTTTTGTGGCAAAGGTTGAGCCCCTTGCGGAAGCGAGAGGATTTGGCGCTTCAGGCTGCGACGATGTAAAATTCTTTATGTCTGCCAATGCCGGTGAAGAGCCCGGACGCATATCCAAAATTGCATCCGGAGGTGAGCTCAGCCGCATAATGCTGGCTATGAAGAGCGTTCTCGCTGAAGGAGATAAGGTTGAAAGCCTTGTTTTTGATGAGATAGACACTGGCGTTTCAGGAATCGCAGCCCAGAGAGTGGGCGAAAAAATCGGTCAGATGAGCGGAAAAAAACAGGTCATATGCATAACTCATCTGCCTCAGATAGCTGCAATGGCGGACACTCATTTCAGAATAATGAAACAGGAACGCTCAGGAAGAACATATACAAGTGTAACTGAGCTTGATAAGGAAGGCAGAATCGGTGAGCTTGCCCGTCTCTACGGCGGAGATGTGGTTACTGAGTTGACTTTGCGAAGCGCGGAGGAGCAGCTTGCTGCTGCGGAAGCATTTAAGGCAGCAAACAGATAAAAGGAAGTGAGCGGTAGTGCAAAAAGGAAATACAATGGGCATGGACTTTACTCAAGGATCCATTATGCCAATGCTCCTGAAGTTTTTTCTGCCTTTTCTTCTTGCCAATGCACTGAATAACCTTTATAACACTGTTGATGCAGTTATAATAGGTCAATTTCTCGGGAGCTACGGTATCGTTGCTGTCAGCATGGGCGGTAAGATGCTTGCTCTTTATACTCTCATTGGAATCTCTCTTGCGGCTGCAGGTCAGGTGCTTATATCCCAACATATAGGCGCAGGACGGAAAGACGAGCTAAATTCCACGATTGGAACTTTGTTCTCCGAACTCTTAGCATTTTCTGTGCTTTTTGCTATAATAAATCTTTGTTTTGGCAGAAGCATACTTGAGCTTATAAACACACCTGCAGATTCACTGATTCCCGCACTTGATTATCTCCGGATAACCAGCATCGGGCTTCCGCTTATGTTCGGCTACAACGCCGTCAGCAGCGTGCTTCGGGCAATGGGAGACAGCAAAAATCCCCTGCTTTTTATTGCCATAGCCACAGTTTTGAACATAGTGCTGGACATTGTTTTCATTGTATTTTTCAATTTGGGAGTTGCGGGAACTGCTCTTGCCACGGTTATTGGTCAGGGTGTATCCCTTGTGTTTTCGCTGTCTCTGCTTTATAGAAAAAGAGCTGAATTCGGATTTGATTTTAAGCTGAGCTCATTTAAGCTTGTTTGGTCTAAGCTTGCTATTTTGCTCAAGCTTGGCCTACCCCTTTCCATGAGAGGAGTTTTCATCATAGCAACCCAGATGTATCTCCTCAGCTTTATAAATTCTTTCGGTATGGCTGCCTCTGCCGCTTATAATGTGAGCGACAAGATATATCATGTTGCAAATATATTTGCAATTTCTGTCCGCGAGGCGGGAGGAACTATGGTCGCTCAGAATATAGGCGCCCAGAGGTATGACAGAGTTAAAACCATTGTGGGCAGCGTTGCCAAAGTTTCTTTTTCCGCTGCCGCAATTATGGCCGCAATTTCTCTGGCTTTCCCGAAAACTGTATTTTCCGCTTTTACCTCTGATCCACAGGTTTTGGCTCAGGCGGCGTCCTATATGATGGTATGCTGCGTAATATATTTTCTCTCGGCAGCCATTGCGCCTTATGAGGGAGTTGTTTCGGGAACTGGAAATGCGAAGCTTAGTTTCCTTGGAGGAATGCTGGACGGCGTTTTCTTCCGCATAGGCTTCGGAATGCTTTTCGGACTTGCGCTTGATATGGGAGCTCTTGGATTTTTCCTGGGCGATGCCCTTGCCAGAACGGGTATTGTTTTGGTGGGCGCAATTTATTACCACTCCGGAAAATGGATGAAATATAGAATAATTTCTGATTGATAAGGAGGCTTTGCCGTGATAGACAGAGCGTACATTAAGTATTTAGCAAAGCAATCTATGAAGGGAAGAAAGCCTTCTGTATATTTGGTTGCCCTGGTCTTCCTTGTAATTACCAACATACTCTCCGAACTTTCAACAAAGATCCAGATAGGCAACACCTCTATCGATAAAATATGGGAAGATATTTCTCAAGGTGTGAGTTTTGTTCCGCCCGAATTAAGCTTTGGCGGCTCCTTGATTCTGGTAGCGATAGCCCTTATGTCTGCGGTTCTGACTGTTGGCTTTCAGGGCTTCTGCATGAGAGTAAGCCGCAAGCAGGATGCCGGCATCGGAGATATATTTGACGTGTTCTCAATTTTCTTCAAAGCAGTTGCTCTCAATTTTATGATAGGTCTCTTTATCATGCTTTGGAGCCTGCTTCTGGTTGTCCCCGGTATTATTGCCGCATACCGCTATTCTTTTGCTCCCTATATCCTTCTTGATACTCCTTCCAAAGGTGTTTTGCAGTGCATAAGAGAGAGCAAGGAATTAACCGCCGGATATAAGTGGCAGCTGTTTGTTCTGGATTTGAGCTTTATTGCTTGGGAGCTTCTGGCAAGCGTTCCCGCTCTCCTTGCAGGAGTTTCTCCTATTATAGCCATAGCAGGCTCTATACTCATAAGCGCTTTCGTAACTCCTTACAGAACGATCGCAACTGCAATGTATTATAACCGCCTCTCCGGCTGGATAACTGCTCCCGAAGAATGATTATCATCTGAATAAAAAAAGGACTGACAGAAATTTCTGTCAGTCCTTTTTATTTATTAAATGCCGAAGTAGTTTTTCGCATTTCTCCAGCAGATATCTTTAACCAGTTCGCCAAGGAAGGAAAGGTCGCAGGGGTATTCGCCGTTTTCAACCTTTTCGCCAAGTTTATTGCAGAGAATTCTGCGGAAGTATTCGTGGCGGGCAAAGGAAGTGAAGGAGCGGGAATCGGTGAGCATTCCAACGCTGCCGGAGATAAGTCCTGTTTCCATAAGCTGATCGAGCTGTTCGCTTATACCCCGGATGTGGTCCAGAAGCCACCATGCTGCACCGTATTGGACCTTTGCGCCATTGGCGCAGAAGTCAACAGCCATGGTGGAGAGCATGGCGCTGTCTCCGGGATGGAGGTTATAGAGAACGGTTTTAGGCAGCTTGTCTTCACCTTCAAGATCGCCCAGATAAGCGGCGAGAAGGAAAGGATCGGTTGTGGCGCCGATACTGTCGCCACCGGCATCCGGGCCAAAGGCCTTCATAAGCACGGGGGATGTGTTGCGCACAGGACCCAGATGCAGCTGCATAACAAGACCGCGCTGGGCATATTCCTCCCCGAGGAAACGGAGAAGAGCGCCCTGATAAAGAGCAATATCTTCTTCGCTGAGCGTTTCGCCACGAAGTGCTTTTTTAACAACTGCCTCGCAGTTGCCTCTTGCATAGCGGAAGCGGGTGAAGCCGTGGTCGGTGACACGGCAGCCAGCGCTCTGGAAAAAGTCCAGAGAGGCGCGGAGAGCATTTTTGAGGCTATCCCAGTCGCTGATCTCGCCGTATTTTTCTCCAAGAGCCTTGCAGGCAGGGATAAATGCCGGCTGGTCAATATGGAGAAAACGGTCGGGGCGGAAGGATGGGAGAGTAATAAAGGGAATTGATCCGTCATCTTTCAGCTTAAGATGCCATTCAAGGCTGTCGGCAGGGTCATCGGTGGTACAAAGAGCTTTGACTTTGGCTTTGTCAAGCAGGCTGACGGCATCAAAGCCCTCCCCAGCAAGCATAGCGCAGGTCTTTTCCCAGATTACCTTAGCATTATCGGCGGTAAGGGGTTCATAAATGCCGAAATAGCGCTGAAGCTCCAGATGCGCCCAGTGATAAACGGGGGAGCCTATGAGTCGGGGGAGTATCTCCGCAAATCGTAAAAACTTCTCATAAGCGTCGGCAGTACCGGTAATATAATATTCGTCCACACCGCAAACTCTCATACAGCGCCACTTGTAGTGGTCTGCCTCAAGCCATATCTGAGTGAGGTTTTCATATCTTCTGCGCTCAAATATATCCTTGGGAGGAAGGTGATTGTGGTAGTCAATAATGGGGCAATCCTCGGCGTAGCCGTGGAAAAGCTCCTTGGCGGTTTCTGTGGTAAGGAGAAAATCCTTATCCATAAACTTTTTCATTAAAACTTCTCCTTGTTTATCCAAAGGCCCAAAGCGGGATTGGGAATGAAGTAAACTTCCTCGCCGTCGGGGAGGGTGTTGTATCCGTAGCTGAGCTTTTCGGGGTCATAGCGCTTTACCATTTCGTCGTAGTCAGCGGCTATGAAGCCGACTCCTTCGATTTCTTCCTTACTGATATTCTTAACAGCATAGGTGATGGAGAAACGTCCGTCGCTTGAGCCGTGGATGAGATGAGCTGCAGCGCCCATATTGTCACGAAGATCCTGATTTTCGCTCTTTTCAAACTGCTGAAGGGTGTTGATTCGACCCCGGTAGCCATACTTACGGATAAGCTTATCCACAATAAGATCCTCGCCGAAACGCTCAACACCGGGAGCCAGAACAATAAGCTCGCCGCCATCGGCAATGGCCATACGTGTGCGGTAAATACTCTTGTTGCCAAGCCAGGTGCTCTTGAACTCGTCCGGTGTGAGATATACAACGCACTTTTTGATGCCGGTTTCAACAAAGTCTATGTTCTTCTCCTGGGCAAGCTCAATAGCCTTTTCCAAAGCGCTGCGCTTTTCACTGATGAAAAGTCCGTGAGTGCGGATTTTTCCGCCGGGAGCGGTGCAGACAGTGAGAGCGAAAATGATGGGTCTGTCCTTGAGGAAATGCTCCATACCGTAGTCAAAAACCTTGCGTACAGGGGTGTGATCGCGCCCCATCATACGCTCCATTCCGTAGACAGCGCCGACCATATGGCTGGAGTTTATCATATCACTGCCGCCAACGCCCACAAAGAGGTTTTTAGAGTGGTTGGCCATACCGATAACCTCATGGGGAACAACCTGTCCCGGGGAAATGATAAGATCATATTTTTCGTCCATAACAAGGCGGTTTATTTCAACGCTGACGCTGTCGTGCCAGAGCCCCTCGGTGATCTCTTCCAAATACTCAGCGGGAACCTCGCCGATTTTAACAACATCCTTGCGCCAATTATGGGGGATGAAGCGATCATAGGGAATATCGCCGAACATAATGGCGGCTTCCTCCTTAGTAACAGGCACATGGGTACCAAGCGCGGGGAGAATATCCACATTGCAGCCCATTTCAGTGAGAGCGTGATAGTATACATTGCTGATGTAGCCGGCGTTGGAGTGGAAGCGGGTGAAGTCGGGGGGAACAATAAGAACATTTTTGAGGTTCTTTCCTTCAAGGGAGGCAAGGAGCGCTCCTTTAATCTCCTCGGGAGAAAGACCTTCCTCGCTTTTGGCTTTCAGAAAAATTTCCATAGTAAATTATAAACTCCTTTATGGGAAAAAGGGACGGCATAACCGTCCCTTATTTATTTGGATTTATACGCCGGAATAAGCGGAGAAGCCGCCGTCAACAGGTACAACAACACCGGTGATGAAGCCGGAGGCGCTGTCATCCAGCAGGAACTGGAGGGTGCCGAGAAGTTCCTCGGGCTCGCCGAAGCGTCCCATGGGAGTTGCGGCAAGAATCTTGCCGGTGCGTGCGGTGGGGCTGCCGTCGGGATTGAAGAGAAGAGCGGCATTCTGCTTGGTGGCAAAGAAGCCGGGAGCAATACCGTTTACGCGGATACCAACACGGCTGAAGTGAACAGCCAGCCACTGAGTGAAGTTGGAAACAGCTGCCTTTGCGCCGGAGTAGGCGGGAATCTTGGTGAGGGGAGTGTATGCATTCATGGAGCTGATGTTGATAACGGAGCAGCCGCTGCGGCCAATCATATCCTTTGCGAAAGCCTGAGTGGGAATGAGAGTGCCGATAAAGTTCAGGTTAAACACGAACTCAACGCCGCTCTGGTCCAGATCAAAGAAGCTCTTGGTGTCGGCATCGATATCGCCAATTTCAAAGTATTCCTTGTCGGTCTGGGCGCGGGGGTTGTTGCCGCCGGCGCCGTTGATGAGATAGTCGCACTTGCCAAGCTTTGCGAGAACCTCCTGGTGGCATTTTTCCATAGCTTCCTTGCTGAGAACATCGCAGACAAAAGCCTCGGCGATGCCGCCTTCGTCGCGAATGGCCTTGGCTATGGCTTCAGCACCCTCTGCGTTGCGGTCGAGAACTGCAACCTTGCAGCCTGCTTTGCCGAGAGCGATGGCGAACATACCGCAGAGCACGCCGCCTGCGCCGGTGATAACGGCAACCTTGCCGGAGAGAACAGGGTTAGGAGTAATAGTCATGTTTTTAACCATCCTTTATCAGTTGTTGAAGCAGTATTTTTCAATGGCCTTTGCCACACCGTCCTCATCGCAGGAAGCGGTGAGAACATCGGCGCAGGCTTTGGCTTCGGGACAGGCGTTTGCCATTGCAACGCCAAGACCGGCGTCACGGAGCATACTCAGGTCGTTGAGTCCGTCGCCGAAGCTTATTGTAGCTGTAACGGGAACGCTAAGATGTTTAGCAAGAGCCCGAAGGGCTTCGCCTTTGTTTGCTTTGATATGGTTTATTTCAATATTTTGGTCAACGGAGGAGGAGACGATGATGTTCTCGTAGCGCTGAGCCAGAGTAGCAAGCATTTCCAGTCTCAGAGGCTCGTCTCTTGTGAAGCAGGAGATTTTTTGAACATCCTGACCACGCTTTGCGAGGAAGGCCTTCAACTCAGGAACACGGTTTCGTGTTCGGTGTACCAGAGCACGGAAATGGGGAGAATCGATGACGCTGTCCACTTTCTCAATAAAATCATCGGACATCCAGCCTGCGGAGTTCATATAGCAGTCGTAAATGAAGGGCAGGGAATCCAGTTCATTCATTATCTCAACGCACTGCTGCCAGGGCATTTCTGCGGCGTATATAAGTTCACCGGTTTTCAGGTCTCTTACTTCTGCGCCGTTCATTGCTATTATATAGCGTATGAAGGGCAACTCACGAATTGCTTCGGGCATGCCGTTATAGAAGCGTCCGGTGGTGGGAACAATCTCAATACCCGCTGACGCAGCCTTTTCAAGAACCGCATGGGAGTGCTCCGTAAGCTCTTTGTTGGAGTTTAGGAGAGTTCCGTCAAGGTCAAGAGCAATAATGCGGTAATCAGGCATTATAGGTACCTGCGCTTGTGTTGCCGCCGTGGCCGGTCCAGTTGGTATGGAAGAACTGTCCTCTGGGGGCATCCAGACGCTCATAGGTGTGTGCACCGAAATAGTCGCGCTGAGCCTGGAGCAGGTTTGCGGGAAGAGCGGCGGTGGTGTAACCGTCGAAGTAGCTGAGGGCACTGGAGAATGCGGGCATGGGGATGCCGGATTTCACTGCGTATGCAACAACTTCGCGCCATGCGGGAACAAGAGCCTTGATAGTCTCTGCAAAGTAATCATCCATAAGGAGATTTTCAAGTTCAGTATTCTTGTCGTAAGCTTCCTTAATCTTGCCGAGGAAAACGCTGCGGATGATGCAGCCGCCGCGCCACATAAGGGCGATACCACCATAGTTCAGGTTCCAGCCGTAGGTCTTGGCTGCGCTGCGCATAAGGGAATAGCCCTGAGCGTAGGAAATGATCTTACTTGCGTAAAGAGCCTTGCGAATGCACTCAATGAAAGCAGCCTTGTCGCCTTCAAATACAGGGATATCCTTTTCAAAGAGTTTGGAGGCCTTAATGCGCTCATTTTTTACTGCTGAGAGGCAGCGTGCGAAAACAGCCTCACCGATAAGAGTGAGGGGAATACCCTCGTCAAGAGCGGCAACAGCGGTCCATTTGCCGGTGCCCTTCTGACCTGCGGTGTCAAGAATGTGCTCAACGGTGATTTCACCGTTTTCATCCTTGTAGCCGAGAATGTCACGGGTGATTTCAATGAGATAGCTGTCAAGCTCGGTTTCGTTCCAGTGGGCGAACACATCATGCATCTCCTCGGCGCTCATTCCGAGACCGTCGCGCATAAGCTGGTAAGCTTCGCAGATGAGCTGCATATCACCGTACTCAATGCCGTTGTGAACCATCTTGACAAAGTGGCCTGCGCCGTTTTCGCCAACCCAGTCGCAGCAGGGGGTACCGTCTTCAACCTTGGCGCAGATACCCTGGAAAATAGGCTTGACATACTGCCATGCAGCGGGAGAGCCGCCGGGCATCATGGAAGGACCGTTGAGTGCGCCCTCTTCGCCGCCGGAAACACCGCAGCCAACATAGAGGAGACCCTTGCTCTCAACATACTCTGTGCGGCGGATGGAGTCGGGGAAATGGCTGTTGCCGCCGTCAATGAGAATGTCGCCTTCTTCAAGATAGGGGATAAGCTGGTCGATGAGGGAGTCAACAGCCTGTCCGGCCTTGACCATCATAAATACCTTTCTGGGCTTTTCCAGATTGGCTACAAGCTCTTCAATGGAGTAGCAGCCGATGATGTTCTTGTCTGCTGCGCGTCCTTCAACGAAGGAGCGAACTTTTTCGGTTGTTCTGTTATAAACTGCAACGGTGAAGCCTTTGCTTTCCATGTTCATAACAAGGTTTTCACCCATAACAGCAAGGCCAACAAGACCGATATCTGCTTTTTTCATAGTTAAGCGCCTCCTTGTTTATCTCTGAACGCGGGCATTGCCTGCGTAGATATCCCAAACCTGCTTTTCGTCGGCAGGTTCTGCGTAGTCCTTGAGGCTGCTTGCAGCCAGAACGCCGCTTGCCCAACCAAACTGAAGAGCCTTTTCTCCGTCCCAGCCGGAAATGAGACCGTGAAGCAGACCGCCTGTGAAACCGTCGCCGCCGCCGATGCGGTCCATAACCTGAATGGGTCTGGGCTCGATAACGCTCCACTGGTTATCAGCCAGGAGCAGGCAACCCCAAAGATGTTCGTTTGCAGAAATAACCTGACGGAGAGTAGTGGCAAATACCTTTGCGTTTGAGTACTTTTCCTTGACCTGAGCGATCATTGCCTTAAAGGACTCAATTTTGGAACTGAGGTCCTTGCCGCCTGCTTCGGGACCCTTAAAGCCGAGGCAAAGCTGGAAATCCTCTTCATTGCCTACAAGAACATCGGCAACAGAAGCAATTTCGTGGAAAGCTTTGGCAAGCTCATCCTCGCGGCCCTTCCAGAAGGTTGCGCGATAGTTGAGGTCGAAGGATACGAGAGTGCCGTGATCCTTTGCGGCTTTTGCCATATCAAGGCAAAAACGGGTGGTATCCTCGCTCATTGCGGCGATAAGACCGGAAATATGAAGCATTGCAACGCCTTCGGTGCCGAAAATACGCTCAACATCGAATTCGTCTGCGGAGAGGGAGCGGCCAACTTCGCCGGCACGGTCATTCCAAACGCGGGGGGCGCGGCTGCCAAAGCCGGAGTCGGCAATGTTGAACTGATGACGGTAACCCCAGGGACCGCCCTGCTCTACATCGATGCCTTCATAGCGGATATTGCGTGCACGGAGCTGGCTCTTGATAAAGTCGGCAACGGGGCTTCCCTTGACGAACTTTGTCAGAACAAGGCACTCATTTCCAAGAGAAGAGGTTACGTTAAGAACGTTGCTCTCAGCGCTTGTTGCCTGAAGAATGAAGCGGTCGCTGTTGTGAACAGCCATGCGGTTTTCGGGAGTGATGCGGACGCCCATACTGGTGGGGCAGGCGATTGCGTAGCGGTAAGAGGTACGGAGATTAAGTTCCATGACACTGACATTCCTTTCCGTGCATTTTTCCATTTGTTTATTGTTAACTAAAGTATTTGAAAATATTTTACAATAAGACAAAATACAATGGAATTGCAAATTTTACCAAAAAACATTGCAAATAAAAGCATGTTGTGATAGTGTGATATAAAAAAGGGAAGAGGAGGGGACAAATTGCCTCATATTTTCACATATAGAGACCAGGAAATATATAGTCACCATACTGTTGATGAGCATCCAAAAGCTGAAAATTTCCAGATGCACGCCCATGAGTGGATGGAGATTTTTTACCTTCTTTCGGGTAAATGCAGCTATCTTGTTGAAGGAAGTAAATATGAGCTTCATCCGGGAGATATACTTATTATGCGCGCTGCCGAAACTCATATGATTGAGATTAAAGAAGATGAACCCTATGAGCGCATTGCCATCCATTTCTCTCCCGCAGTTCTGGCGTCGGTCCCCAAAAATGAACGCTTTCTCAGACCCTTCCTTGACCGTCCTTTGGGACAGCGCAATCTTTATCGGACAGACGAAAGCGGAGACAGCCGGCTGAAGGCCGCATTTGAAGGTTTCAGCTTTGAGGGGATTGGTGATGTGAAGCTGAATCTTATGTCCCGTCTTCTTGTGTTCCTTACAGTGATGAGCGCGGTGTATGAAAGACAAAGTGATATGGACAGAAGTGAGGATAGCTTCCAAAGCCAGCTTGTTGCCTATGTTAATGAGCATTTGTTTGAGGACATTTCCCTCCAATCCATTGCCGATGCCTTTTTCAGAAGCCGCAGCCAGATCAGCCGGGTTTTCCGCCAATCGACAGGCTCGCCTCTCTGGGAATATGTAACTATAAAACGCCTTCTTGCCGCTCAGGCAATGCTTCAAAGAGGTGTTAATGCTTCCGAGGCCTGCCTTGCCTGCGGTTTTTCAGACTATTCATCATTTTTCCGCGCCTATCGCGCCCACTTCGGTCATTCGCCTAAGAGTGATTACGGAAAGGAACTTAGGGAGCGCTGAATAAAAAACGAACTCTCCGCGATTGTTATGCGGAGAGTTCATTTTTTTATTGAAGGGAACGGTTTTGGTGAAACCCGATATTTTGCTGGCGATATTGCTTAGGTGTGAGTGAAGTATATTTTTTGAAGATTTTAGTAAAATAATTGTCGTCCTGTATGCCGCAGCGTTGACCTACGGCTGAAATAGGAAGATCTGTTGAGGCCAAAAGATAAACAGCATGCTCAACGCGCTTCTGGTTAACATAATCTGTAAGAGTTCTTCCGGTTTCTTTTCGGAAAAGGCTTGAAAGATAGCTGGGGTTCACATTCAGTGCGGCGGCATTTGCCTTAAGGCTCAAATCGGCTGTGAGGTCAAAGTCAATTCTGGCAATTATGTATTGCACAAGCTGAGAATAATTTGTTGTGGTATGACTTTTGACAAGCAGGCAGTATTTTTTGCCCATATCCTGCCATAGGTCACCGAATTCGTCAAGCTTAGCGGCATTCTCAATTCTTTTGGCAAATTCGGAAGAGAGTCTGTCGATATGTATGGGGTGAACTCCGCCTTTTTCCACTGCTTTTCGCATAATGGTATTAAGTATAATGGAGTAATTCTTAATGTTTCGCAAAGGGGTTGTACGGTTTTCCAGCGCTGCCTGGCTAAAGTTTTAAAACATAAGGCATACTCTGTGCACACGTCCCTGAGACACTGCCTCCATCAGCCGGTTTTCCTCTTCGTAGGTGCGTTCGATCCTTCGGATAGTTGAAAAGATGTCAGCTTGGACCTGAGGGTCGGGAGGAGAGGAGAGGGGAATGAAGCTTTCCGGAATTCCGCTGACGATTTCCTCCGTAGAGAACTGATGTATGCCCCAAATCCTTTCAGCAAGGCTATTGAAAGCGGCAGTAATAATTTTATCGTTGGTAAGACAGGGCACGGTGCGGAAATGGTTTTCCAGAATGGGAGTCCAATGGGGGTCAATACCCTTTTCGGATATAAAGCTGTCAATCCAATCGTGATCCTTTTCCTCGGTGAGATAAGGACCCACAATAAGGGCAGTTTGCTCTTCATATTCGGGAAGGAGCAAAAAGACATAAGAGCAGAAAAACTCGTCTGTAATTTTATAAATGATTTTCTCCTTTAAAGCGGAGGCCAATTGAACTTCAATTTTTTCAGGGATAAAGTCTCCGTATATTTTGCTTCGAAGTCCCATATCAGATGCAGAAATTATACCGGAAGATGTAGGAAGCACGGTGATCTTAAGATGGAATTGACTGAGAATGGTAGTAAATAGATTAAGCTCGGCTTCATATGTTATCAATTTCCAACACCTCGATATGATATTAGAATAGGGGAGATGCATAATACTGTTTAGAAATTAACAGTTCAATTTTTATCTATTATCGTATAAATTTTGTAAAATAGCAAGCCCATATAAAAATATTGCTAAACTCTACAAAAAATTTTCTATCTATTTAGTTAGTTTGTCTTAAAATATTAACAGTGGTTTATTAGAAAATTAAGCCAGTAATTGAAAGGAATGAAATGTAAAATGAGCAACAAACCTCTGCGCCGTTTCGGTTTCAGGGATAAGCTGGGTTATTTGTTCGGCGACTTCGGCAATGACTTCACCTTTATCCTCTCCACCATGATTCTCATGAAGTTCTATACCGACCATATGGGTGTTTCCGCCGGTGTTGTCGGTGCAATCATGATGGTTGCCCGTATTGTTGACGCTTTCACTGACGTCGCTATGGGTCGTATCTGCGACCGCAGCAGAATTACTGCTGCCGGTAAGTTTAAGCCCTGGATTATGCGTATGTGCGTTCCTGTGGCAATCGCTTCTTTCCTTATGTATATGGCACCCATTTCCCATCTCTCCACCGGCATCAAGACCGCATATCTGCTTGTCACCTATCTGCTGTGGGGCTCTTTCTGCTATACCGGCATAAACATCCCCTATGGCTCTATGGCATCCGCTATCTCTGAAGATCCTGGCGACCGCCAGTCTCTCTCCACCTTCCGCACTATGGGCGGTATGCTGGCAGGCGCTATTATCGGTGCAGGTCTCCCCATGGTTGCATACACCAAGAATGCTGACGGCAACTCCGTTCTTGTTGGCAACAGAGTTATGCTCGCAGCAGCAATTTTCTCTGTTCTCGCAATCGTTTGCTACATCCTTTGCTACAAGCTTATCACCGAGCGCGTAACCCTCACCCGCAATGAAGTCGGTACCGATGAAAAGCCCAAGACTCAGTCTCTTGGTCAGATGCTCAAGAACGCTATCAAGAACCGTTCTCTCATTTCCATAATTGTTGCTTCCATAGTTATGCTGCTGGCTCAGCTCACCATGCAGGGCATGGCAAACTATGTATATCCCAACTACTATAACTCTCCCGCAGCACAGTCCGCATCCACCGTTGTTATGATGGTCGGTATGATTGTTGCTGCTATCATTGCAAAGCCTCTCGGCAAGCGCTTTGGTAAGGCAGAAGTTTCTGTTGTTTCCAATGTTTTCGCAGCTCTTGTAAACCTGGTGCTCTTCTTTGTCCGTCCCGAAAGCGTTTGGGTCTATGTTGGTATGCAGACTCTTGCCTGGCTCGGCCTTGGTATTTTCTCCATGGTATCCTGGGCTCTTATCACCGACGTTATCGACGATGCTGAAATCCGTAACGGCGTACGTGAGGATGGCTCTGTATACGCTATGTACTCCTGGGCACGCAAGCTTGGACAGGCTGCTTCCGCAGGTCTCACCGGCTGGCTCCTTGAGCTTGTTGGCTATACTTCCGAAACCGCATTTGATCCCGATGTAACTCTCGGCATCTACAATATTTCTGTTCTCGTTCCCGTTCTTGGCTTCGGTCTTCTGGCTGCAGTTCTCTGGTTCTGGTATCCCCTCCACAAGAAAAAGGTTGATGCCAACGTTGCTGCCCTGAAGGAAAAGCACAGCAAGTAAGTTTAGCTCATAATTTATATGTCCCGGGGCGTATGGCGAATAACGCCATACGCCCTTTTTCCATTCAAAAAAAGGAGATTATTATTTTGAGAACTGTAATCAACTTCAACAAAAAATGGTCCTTCACCAAGCAGAACAGCTCTGTTCCCGCCGCGCTTCCCGCAGATTGGAATATCGTTAATATTCCCCATTGCTGGAATGCAATTGACGGTCAGGATGGCGATAACGATTATTGGAGAGGCACGGCCTGGTATGCAAAAAGCTTTATGAAGAGCGAACTGCCCAAGGCAGAGCGCTATTATATTGAGCTTCGCGGCACCAATTCCTCCGCTGACCTCTACCTCAACGGCAAAGCCCTCGCTCACCACGATGGCGGTTACTCCACCTGGCGCGTAGACCTCACTGAGGCTATGGCCGAGCAGAACCTCCTTGTAGTGGCTGTGGATAACGCTCCCAATGACAAGGTTTATCCCCAGATGGCTGACTTCACCTTCTATGGCGGTATCTACCGTGATGTAAACCTTATCTGCGTTCCCGAGAGCCATTTTGATCTGGATTACTACGGTGGTCCCGGACTCATGGTCACTCCCGAGATTATTGGTAGCGACGCAAAGGTCAGCATCGAGGCATTTGTCACCAACGGCAAGTTGGGTCAGTCCCTCCGCTACACTGTTTCTTCCCGCTGTGGCTGCACCAAGTTCACTGCAGAATCCACCGATACAAAGGCAGTTATTGAGATTCCCAATGTCCATCTCTGGAACGGACGTAAGGATCCTTATCTCTACACCGCAACCGTAGAGCTTCTCGAGGGCGGCGAGGTTATCGACAGCGTTTCCACCAGATTCGGCTGCCGCAGCTTCGAAATCGATCCCAACAGAGGCTTCATCCTCAACGGCGAGGAATATCCCCTCCGCGGCGTTAGCCGTCATCAGGACCGCTGGGGCGTTGGTAACGCTCTGCTTCCCGAGCATCACGAAGAGGATATCGACCTCATCTGCGAGGTGGGCTGCACCACCATCCGCCTTGCTCATTATCAGCACGATCAGTATTTCTATGACCTCTGCGATGAGCGCGGTCTCGTTATCTGGGCAGAGATTCCCTATATCTCCAAGCATATGCCCACCGGACGTGAGAACACCATTAGCCAGATGACCGAGCTTATAGTCCAGAACTATAACCATCCCTCCATTGTTGTCTGGGGTCTCAGCAACGAAATTTCCATCGGCGGCTCCGATGATGACCTTCTGGAAAATCATCGCGTACTCAATGACCTCTGCCACGAGATGGATAAGACCCGTCTTACCACCATTGCCGCGGTCTCCATGTGCAAGATGGATGACCCCTATCTCCAGATTCCCGATGTTGTTTCTTATAACCACTACTTCGGTTGGTATGGCGGCGAGACCAGCATGAACGGTCCCTGGTTTGATAAGTTCCATGCAATGCATCCTTCCATTCCCATCGGCTGCTCCGAGTATGGCTGCGAGGCTCTCAACTGGCATACCTCCAACCCCATGCAGGGCGACTATACCGAAGAGTATCAGGCATATTATCACGAGGAACTCATCAAGCAGCTGTTCACCCGCAAGTATATGTGGGCAACCCATGTCTGGAATATGTTCGACTTTGGTGCCGATGCCCGTAACGAGGGCGGCGAGAACGGACAGAACCACAAGGGTCTTGTAACATTCGACCGTAAGTATAAGAAGGATAGCTTCTATGCCTACAAAGCATGGCTCAGCGACGAGCCCTTTGTACACCTCTGCGGCAAGCGCTATGTCGACCGCGTTGAGGATGTAACTAAGGTTACCGTTTATTCCAACCAGGACGAGGTTGAGCTTTTTGTCAACGGTGAAAGCCTGGGCAGGAAGACCGCTCCCGACCACTTCTTCTATTTCGATGTTCCTAATGTGGGCACCTCCAAGCTGGAAGCTGTTGCCGGCGAATGCCGCGATGAAAGCGTTATAAACAAGGTTGAAACCTTCAATGAGAGCTATCGCCTCGTAGAGAAGGGCGCAATTCTCAACTGGTTTGATATTGAGGCTCCCGAAGGCTACTTCTCCCTTAACGATAAGATGGGCGATGTAATTGCCACTATGCGCGGCAAGATGCTCTTTATGGGTCTTATGGGTAAAATGCTGGGCGGTAATAAGGGCGAAGGCGGCGGAATGAAAGCCATGGGCTTCGACGTCACTCCCGATATGATGAGCATGATGAACGGCTTCACCGTTTTGCGTCTGCTCACTCTTATGGGCGGCATGATGGATGCCAAATTCACTAAGGAAGATCTCCTTGAACTCAACGCCAAGCTCAACAAAATTAAGAAGAAAGACTAAAAGCGTAAAAAAAGTCCCGGAACCGAAAGGGTTCCGGGATTTTCATATTCAGGGGTTACACTGGCTGCAGGGCTCAAAGCCCTGAGCTATGAGAAGATCTCTGCTGCCGCTGAAATATTGTCTGTTTTTTTCGCTCATTTCCGTTGCACCTGAGCAGCTGGGAAGGTGGAATTTCTTTGAGTTTGTGTTGAGCACATAATCTCCCATTTCACCGTTCGTAAAAGCGTCCTCGTCGAGGCGGCTTTCTCCGGTGGTATAGTCTATCTTAACTCCTGGCTGAACATTGTAGCAGTATACATTGAAGCAGATAGCGTCGCCCTCATCCTCAACGCTGTAAGCTTCCATCTGTACACCGCGGGCAACAAGCTCATCACCGGTGAAAATGGGAGTTACGCGATAGAGCACATGATTGCCTGTTTCCTTAACATAGTCGGCTACCATATTTTCAAAGGGAAGCATACCCTCCACGTTTACATAACGTGTTCCGGTTATAAGATTCAGCTCATTTGCATTTTCTCCTGTCAGTTGGAATCCTATAAGATGGCAGCGGTTATAGAGGTATTCTCCGTCAACAAAGGAATAGGGAACATTGACCCATCCTGAGGGTTTGACATGGCTTATGCTTTCTCTGTCTTCGGTGGGCATAAGATCCTGCCCCACGCAGGCCATAGTCACACCGCAGCGGCCAAGACTGTCAAGAGGACTGAAATATTCATAGGAGGCTGTAGTTATATCTTCTTCTGTGAAGGCAGGGGTATTGCCGTTTATAACGCAGTACGCTTCGCCTGTAAATTCCGGAATAGATGAAAGGTCAATAATTTGTGAAGGAGGCGGTGTGGTCTCCTCCGGGGAGCTTTGCTGAATTACCATATATACCACAATAATAACGAGCAGAGGCAAAAGCGCCTTCAGGATACCGCCTGTTTTTTTCTTACTCACGGATGTATACCTCCTTGGTTATTTTTTCGTGGGATGAACCCGGAAACTCGCTTTCGGATAATTTTTTCCAGTTGGAAAGATCGATGTCGAATTTAACATCGGACTGATACCGGCGGTTCCAACGATAGAGAATGATTTCGTTAATTTTATCCCCAAAAGAAGAAGGGGAGCAAAATTCCACAAAGCAGAATTCATCATCCGCGGCATTTTCCCAGGGCGCTTCGGAAATATAGATGCTCGCTTCGGTGGCTGAAAAAAGAGAAGCAGAACGCTGCTGCATATGGATTGTTTTGCCGAGAGCCTCTGTTGTAAGGTCTTCATATAAAAGGGCGTCGCGGCTTTGCCTTCGTCCGAAAAAAGCCATACCCATTATGTCGTCAACACAGCAAACAAGCTTCATAATATATCTCCTGCAGCAAGAACTAGTGATTAATTAATTTGATTATAACAAGAATTTGTGTTTACTTCAATAATCTTAATAGGTAATAAAGAAAAAATTGGCGAAAGGCATATGATTTCGGCTTGAAAAAAGAATAGGCTTGTGGTAAAATTTTATTGCCAAAAATTAATTTGAAAGGAAGTTATTCCATGTCTTACAAAGTAACCCGCGCTAACGAAGCTGTTAAGTACGAAGCTCCCGGCCATTTTGACGTTCGCACCACCCGTCTGCACAACCCCGCAGAGGTCAACGGCGGCTCCATTGTTCACGGCCTTTCTCATTTCCTCCCCGGCGGCGGCGCTGATGTTGCTCCCGCAAACTTCGAAATGATTTACTACATCATCTCCGGCGAAATGACCGTCACCCTCTTTGACGATGCTGACGTGGAGACCAAGTATGTTCTCAAGGCCGGCGACTCTGTCCACTTCGGCAAGGGCACCAAGCGCGGCTGCCTGAACACCGGTATCGTCTCCGCTCAGATGATGACCATCATGATCAAGCCCCAGGCATAAGTTTACATAACTTATATATTAAAACGGCACCGCAGTTATGCGGTGCCGTTATTTTATTGATTTTTTCTGCACACCAGTATAAGTCTGCTCATACTCAGGCAGAAATTGAAACATTCGCAGAAGAACAAAATAAAGATATAGCCGCCCAGCGCGTAGTGTGGGATTAAAATGACAACAAACAGCACTCCGAGGGCGGCCTCGCAAACATTGAAGAGCATTGAATGAAGCATCTGTCCAAGCCCCTTTAAACAGCCGTCCGTCACGATATCCATATACATTATGGGGATTAAAAGGGCAAAAATTCTTATGTAGCGTCCTGCTTCCAGACTTTTATATACCGCAACTCCAAGCTCGTCTGACATAAAAAAGAGAAAAAGGGCCACAGCGAGGGAAAAAAGCAGCGCTGCTTTAAGTAATGATTTTACTGTTGTGCGGACTCGCGCCATATTTCCTGAGACCTGTGCGGCTGTCAATTCGGAAATACTCAGCTCCGCTGCAGCGGCGAGGATGCAAGATGGGAAAGTTATAACGGGAAATACCATACCGCATATTACTCCATATCCTGATAAGGCTGCCTGCGCGCTCATACCGCTCAGTCGGAGCTTTCGGGGAATAAGCAAGTTTTCAAGACTTGTCAGAGAGACTCTTGCATATGCGGAGAGAGCCAGCGGGAGAGCGATTTTCATCATTCTACGTCCTAATCCGGCAACATAACTCTGCGCTGTACCCTTAGGCTTGAGTGCGAGATAGACAAGAAGACTCAGGGTAAATGAGCAGGCGTCGGCAATGACATTGCTTTTTGAAATGGCGGCACAGCACTGTTCAAGATTTCCGCCCTCAACCCTTGAAAGGAAAAGCACAGCGCATCCGATATTTATGAGCTGCTCAAGAATTTGTATGACTGAAGCTTGTATCACTTTTCTGTTTGCGATAAACCAGCCGCTGAAAACGGAGGAAAGAGATATAAAAGGCATACAAAGGGAAAGTGTGCGAAGACTGAGAACGGTTCTCGCATCACCTATCCAGAGAAAGCCTATTTTTTCTGCGCCAAGGAACATAAGGGCAAATGCCGCCGTTCCGAACACTGATGCGTAAGCAAGGCAGCAGCCAACGGCTCCCACGGCTCCACGGGGTCTGCCCAGCCCCAGTTCTTCGCTGACAAGGCGTGTGGAGGTAAAGCGTATTCCGGAAATGGCAAAGGTGGCGCATAGAGCATTCACACTTGCTATGAGCTGAAAAAGGCCGATGCCGTCTGAACCAACCCGCCCTGCAAGCCACACCTGGTAACTAAGTCCCACACAGCGCATGATTATGCCCGACACGGTCATCACAAGGGTATTTTGCAGCAATTTTTTCAATCCGGACATATAGAAACCTCCGCATATACTCAGACAAGTATATGCGGAGGTATGTCTTTGAAATGACTTAGTCAGCGGAGGGCGGTCCGGCAGATTTTCTGATTATCATCTCTATCCAATATGTGTCTAAATCGCCGTCGGTGACTGTGTAGGTTTTTCCGCCGAAACTGAGCAAGCCATCATGGGATATGCTTAAATCCATGAGAAGCTTGTCGGATTCGTCGTAAAACTCCAGAGTATATAAAGCCGATATTGGCTCGGTGTTTTTGATCTCTTCCAGCGTCAGGCTCATGAGGTTTTCACAAATGTCTTCGGTCATGCCGCTGACACGGGCCTTAGAATCGACGCCCCAGTTTATGACTACACTATCTGTTTCCGAGAGGCGGTCAAGAGAGGCTGTGCCGCAGCCGGAACAAAGGAGCAGAATAGATAGGAGGAGAATAACAAACTTTTTCATTTTATATACCTCCAATGATTACTTATACTTATAGAACGGACAAAAACGGAAAACGTTTCATTCTGCTTAGTTCATCATATCGGAATTGGCCTCGAAAAGCTGCTTTATTCTCTCCCGGAGAGCCGCATTTTCCGGCTTGGAAAGTCTCGGGTCATCGGCAAGGAGTTTGTGTGCTGCAGCCTGCGCGCTTTGGAGAACACGCATATCGCCGCCAAGATCGGCAATATGCATTTCGGGAAGACCGTGCTGCCTTGAACCGAAGAAATCACCGGGACCGCGCAGCCGCAGGTCATGCTCGCTTATCTTGAAGCCGTCAGAGGTTTCGCACATAACCTTCAATCTTTCCTTGCTCTCTTCGGTTTTCGCGTCGGAGACCAGTATGCACCAACTTTTATGCTTTCCGCGTCCTACTCTACCTCGAAGCTGATGAAGCTGACTTAATCCGAAACGCTCGGCATTTTCGATTATCATCAGTGAAGCATTGGGTACATCCACTCCGACTTCAATGACCGTGGTGGAAACAAGGATGTCGATCTCACCCGCCACAACGGCGCTCATAACAGCATCCTTGTCCTTTGCCTTCATTTTGCCGTGGATGCAGGCAACATTCAGCTCGGGGAAGACGGTTTTTAAATGCTCAGTATGTTCGGTGGCACTTTTAAGCTCCAGCTCATTGTCCTCATTTTCCTCCACCATGGGGCATACAACAAATACCTGTCTTCCTTCTCCAACCTGCTTGCGGATGAAGCCGTAAAGTCTGGCGCGATAGCTCTCATCAACATGGAAGGTGTCAACCTTAAGTCTGCCGGGAGGAAGCTCATCAATGACGGAGACATCCAGATCGCCGTAAATCATAAGAGCCAAAGTGCGGGGGATGGGGGTTGCAGACATAACCAAAACATGGGGCTTTTCCGTTTTTGCTGCAAGGGCGGAGCGCTGTATAACACCGAAGCGGTGCTGCTCATCGGTGACTGCCAGAGCGAGGTCCTTGAAATTAACATTTTCGCTTATAATTGCGTGAGTGCCAACGATAAGGTCAATTTCTCCCTTTTCCAGAGCATCGCGGATTTTTCTCTTATTGGCGGCGGTTGTGGAACCGCTGAGCTTTTCCACACGTATTCCGAAAGGCTCAAGGAAGGAACGTAAAGTTTCAAGATGCTGCTCGGCAAGTATCTCTGTAGGCGCCATAAATGCAGCTTGTCTGCCGCTGCGGCATACACTCCAGATACAGGCGGCAGCAACCAAAGTTTTGCCGCTGCCAACATCGCCCTGAACAAGTCTGTTCATAGGTCTGCCGGAGGCCATATCTCCCAAAGCTTCCTTAACGGCACGGCGCTGGGCGGATGTGGGTGAGAAGGATAGGGAAGAATAAAACTGCTCAATATCGCAGCTGTCAATCACTTTGCCGCCGGAGAGCTGACGACCGGAGCGCATGCCTGAAAGGGCGCAGGCCAGAACAAAAAGCTCCTCGAATATAAGGCGCTTTCTGGCAAGCTCCAAAGCTCCGAAATCGGCGGGGAAATGAATATTTTCGTAGGCATAGCGTGCCTGAGCAAGCTTATATTCTTCAATAATTTTTGGGGGAAGAGCATCGGGAACATCGTGCCCAAGCTCGTTGAGGGCGTTTCTGACATAGCCGCTCATCATTTTCCCGGAAATACCCTTGGTAAGGGAATAAACGGGTACGATTTTTCCGTTTGCTTCGCTGTCGGCGTCCACAAGCTCAAATGCGGGATTTGCCATAGTGCGCTTTGAACCCGCGGCATTAATTTTTCCGTAGAAAAGATATGTCTCTCCCGTGTGGAAACGGGTACGGAGAAAGCTCTGATTGAAAAATGTTATGTCAACCGAGGCGGTGTCATCCACAACGCGGAATTTTACAAGTTCCATACCGCGGCGTATACACGCGAGGCTTGGCTCTCTTGCAACTACTGCTCTTATGGTTACGGGAGCATCGAAGGGGGCATCGAATATAGGATAAATCTGACTTCTGTCCTCGTAGCTTCTGGGGAAGTGGTTGATAAGGTCACGAAGGCAGTTTATGCCCAGTTTGGCGAGAGACTTTGCCCTGGTTTCGCCGACGCCTTTGAGATAGCGTATATCTTTTTCAAGCTGTGACATTTCACCGCCTCCTTTCCAAGCCTGACAGATATAGTCCGAACCCGTTTTTGAGGTCATATCCGTTGGCATTGCCTCGTTGTCGGCTTTTGAAAGGCACAAGCCTTTCTGCAAGCCGCCGTCTTGCACTGCATTAGTATATGACCTCAAAAATCCTCGACTCCCCGAGAGCGGATTTTTGTGTCAGGCAAAATTGAATTATGCAGGTGGGCTGTCGCCCACCAAAGAATGAAATGAAGTCTGGCGCTAAAATCCGCCTCGCGGAGCGGGTTCGGATTATATCTGTCAGGCTAATTTGATATTATCACGAAATAAGCTAAATTGCAAAATAATCCTGCATAGTGTATAATGACGAAAAAAGCTTCAGATTGGGGAAAAACTATGCTTACAGTAATTCTCACCGGCGGCGGTTCCCGCCGTATGGGAAGAGACAAAGCGATGCTTAGCATCGGAGATAAAACGATGCTGCAGTATCTCATAGATAAATATTCGTCCACCCTTGGTGAGGTTGCAGTTTCAGTCAACAGAAAATCCCGTTTTCCATTTAAGGGAGCTATGGAAATAGTTGACCCTTATCCCGATATGGGTCCCTTGAACGGTCTGGTTTCCGCATTTGCCCAGTGCAAGGATGATGTGATTTTTGTTACCGGAACCGACCTTCCTTTTGGCGAGCCTAAGCTTGCTCTGCGGCTTGCAGAGCTTATTGGAGATGCGGATGCCTGCATTATGCGTCGGGGGAAAAAGGGCTTTGAGCCTCTTTTTGCGATTTACCGAAGGGTTTGCGGCGAAAAGGCCGATGAGTGTCTTGCTCAGGGGAAAAAATCCATACGGGATCTGCTGGAAATTGTGAATGTTCGCTATGTGGAAAGCGATGAAATAGCGGAGTTTGATCTCGATAAAATCCTTATGAATGTAAATACCGAAGAAGAATATGAAAATATGAAAAATTTAATGATTTAAATTCCAAAATCGTATTGACAATCGATTTAAAGTGTGACATTATTTACCCGTGTCCAAAAGCTATTATGTGATAGATCACGGCAGCTTTTTGCTGCCGTGATTTTGATTATTTTAGGAGAGAAACAAAAATGCCTATTACCGAGCTGCTATCCAGAAATGCAACCTACTTCAAAAACGAGGTAGCTCTTGTTGAGATAAATCCCGCTGTTAATGCCCCAAGAGTTACATGGAGAGAATATTCCCTTATTGAATCCAGCCGCGGCGGAGCTTTCCGCAAGGAGATGAGTTGGGGAGATTTTGAGAAAAAGGCAAGCCGTTTTGCTAACCTTCTTCTCACCCGTGGAATAAAAAAGGGTGATAAGGTTGCCATACTTCTTATGAATTGCCTTGAGTGGCTTCCTATCTATTTCGGCATACTTAAAACCGGCGCTCTTGTGGTTCCTCTCAACTACCGTTATACTGCGGAAGAAATCCGCTACTGTCTTGACCTTGCGGATGTTGATGCTCTTGTTTTCGGACCTGAATTTACCGGTCGTGTTGAGGAAATGCTTCACAGAGTGCCAAGGGTAAAAAACTGCTTCTATGTTGGCGAAGATTGCCCTTCCTTTGCGGATAGCTATGACACTCTTATTGAGTACTGCTCCACAAGTTCTCCCAGCATTTTTATAGAAGACAGTGACGAGGCAGCAATATATTTTTCCTCAGGAACAACCGGTTTTCCCAAGGCAATAATACATAATCACGAAAGCCTTATGCATGCCTGCAAGGCTGAACAGGCTCACCACGGGCAGACAAGGGATGATGTGTTCCTCTGCATTCCGCCCCTTTACCATACAGGCGCAAAAATGCATTGGTTCGGAAGTCTTATTTCGGGAAGCCGCGGTGTAATTCTCCGCGGAGTAAGCCCTGAATGGATACTGCGCACCGTAAGTGAGGAGCGCTGCACCATCGTCTGGCTGCTTGTTCCCTGGGCTCAGGATATTCTTGATGCCATAGACAGGGGAGATGTCGAACTTGGTAAGTATGAGCTGAGCCAGTGGAGACTTATGCATATAGGTGCTCAGCCTGTGCCTCCAAGTCTTATCAAGCGCTGGATGGAAAAATTCCCAACTCACCAGTATGACACAAACTACGGCCTTTCTGAGTCCATTGGACCCGGCTGCGTCCATCTGGGTGTTGAGAATATTGACAGAGTCGGTGCAATCGGAATTCCCGGTTATGGCTGGGAAGTGAAAATTGTGGATGATAAGCGCTGTGAGGTAGAAAAGGGCGAGGTAGGTGAGCTTGCCGTTAAAGGACCCGGCGTTATGCTCAGATACTACAAAGACGAGAAGGCAACAAACGCTGTTCTTGATAATGGTTGGCTTTATACCGGAGATATGGCACAGATGGATAATGAAGGCTTCATCTATCTTGTTGACCGAAAGAAGGATGTTATAATTTCCGGCGGCGAAAACCTCTATCCCGTACAGATAGAAGATTTCCTCCGTGGCCATAGCCGTATAAAGGATGTTGCCGTTATAGGACTTCCCGATAAGCGTCTTGGAGAGATTGCCGCAGCAATAATCGAGGTTAAGGAAGGCGAGAGCCTGAGTGAAGCGGAAGTTAACAGCTTCTGTCTGGCTCTTCCCAGATATAAGCGACCCAAAAAGATAATCTTTGCGGAAGTTCCCCGCAATCCCACCGGTAAAATTGAGAAACCCAAGCTCCGCAAGCTTTACCGCAGCGAGAACCTCGTTGCAAAGCAGGTTGAGCTTCAATAAGAAAAAGGCTGTCTTGGACAGCCTTTTTCTTATTTTATTTTATTGTCAATTTCTCTTTTTACATCATTAAGAATGGCGGTCACATCCGCGCCGTCAATATCAAGATTTTCGGCCATAAAACAGCAGCAATCTTCAATACCGAAATAGGCCTCGGCCATTGTCTTGCAGTAATCGTAGCCGAAGTTTGCGAAAACCGGCCCTCCGGCGGTTGTGATGTAAATCATCCTTTTTGCTTTGCAGAGGCTTTCGGGGAATCCCTGAGCTGTGTAACGGAAGGTGAGTCCCGTAACGGTGATGTGCTCAAAATACAGCCTTAGAGTGGCGGGAAAGATAAGATCCCAGTAAGGCGCTGCAATAACGATTGTATCAGCCTCAGCGAATTGGCGTGCATATCGAAGTAGGGGGTGGTTTATTTCTCCTTCAGAAATAAGCTTATCGCGCATAAGGAGCATTTCGTTTGTGTAAGGAGGGAGTTCCTCATCAATAAGACGCAGCTCTTCAACGCTGCCTTTTAGATACTTAAGAGCGAACTTTGCCAGTTCATATGTTCTGGATTCAGGGCGTACGCATGCATTTATAAAAAGAATTTTGTCCATTTTCTGTTCCTTCCTTTAGGGGATGCTTTATTTTAACACTAAGTTTTCTTTCGGGCAAGAACATTGATTTTGTTCTTCTCTTCCTGCAGGTGCTATTGCTTTTGATAAAACTATTTGTTATAATATCGGAGAATATAAAGGGGTATTATGCCCTGTGGAGGTTTGCTGTGAACGGATTTCAAACATTCTGGAATGGACTTGACTGGACCATTTTAATGGATATGCTTGTTTCCATTATACCCGCCCTCGTGTGCATAACCCTCCATGAGCTTGCCCACGGCTTTGTGGCGTGGAGGATGGGCGATGATACGGCAAAATTGGCAGGAAGACTTACTCTCAATCCAATAAAACATATCGACATTATGGGTCTCATAATGATGATTGTTTTCCGTTTCGGCTGGGCAAAACCCGTTCCCATAAATATGGAGAAATTCAAAAATCCGAAAATGGGAATGGCATTGTGCGCTGCTGCGGGGCCTATCTGCAATGTGTTGCTTTGTGGACTGCTTTTACTTGTCTACGGATTTCTGTTTTTACCATTAACCCGAATCGGGACTCAATGGGCATTTATTGTTTTGCAGACTGTGGAAGTAACTGCTTATCTTAGTTTGGCTCTTGCGGTGTTCAATATTCTTCCTATCTCTCCATTAGACGGCAGTAAGGTGCTTTTCTCCTTCCTGAAACCTCATCAATACAGTAAACTGATGCGCTATGAACGCTACGGAATGGTAATTCTTATAGTGCTGATGATTACAAATATTCTTGATAACCCCCTTTCCGCGATTACCGCTTGGCTTTATGAAAGGTTGTTTTTCCTTGCGGAAATGACATTTTCCATAGCGCAAAAAATTTTTTAACAGGACTGAATAAATGGAACCCACATATCATCTTGAGGGCGTCATTCAGACAAAAGAGGAGATGGCCGATTTTGAAGGTCCTCTCAATCTTATACTGATGCTCCTTTCCAAAAATAAAATAGAGATTCGTGATATTCAGATTTCTCTTATTCTTGAGCAGTATCTTTCCTATCTGGACGAGATGAAGGCTATGGATCTTGAGGTGGCCAGTGAATTTGTGCAAATGGCATCGCACCTTTTGTATATCAAGACCAAAATGCTTCTCTCCGGCGGGGAGGAAGAGGTCAGCGAGCTCGAGCTTCTTATGTCGAGCCTTGAGCAGTTGAGAGCAAAGGATGTATACAACAACATCAAGGAGATTACTCCGTATCTTCTGAAAGCATCCGAGCAGGGAGCGCTTATCCACGTGAAAGCTCCTGAGGTTTTAGGAACGCTGAAGGAATACCGATACAGCCACGAACCGTGGGAGCTTCTTAAAGCTATGAACGGTGTTTTGGGACGGGGAAAAACTGCTGCCGACGCAGAAGGGGAAAATCCTATACGCAGAAGAATAGTTCCCAAACGCATAATCTATAATGTTCGCGAAAAGAGCAGAGAGATAATCGAACGCCTTAAAAGTCACGGCAAAACCTCCCTTGCTGTTCTTTATGCGGAAAGTCACAGCCGCAGTGAAATTGTTGCAACTTTCGTATCCGTTCTTGAGCTTTGCTCTCTCGGACATCTGAAAATGAGCAGGGGAGAGGACGAAATTCTTGTTGAGTTCGTCGGCGGCGATACTGAAGACATTCTTAAAATGATAAGTGAATAGGAATCGATAAATATGGAAATCAATGAAATATGCTCCGCTGTTGAGGCAATCTTGTTTGCTTCCGGTGAAAGTGTGCCCGTTTCCCGCATTGCCAAGGTATTGGGCGTGAATGAAGCGGAAATTTATGCCGCTGCAGATTCCCTCGCAGCCGAGTATGAAAGTGCTCTTCGGGGAATTCGCCTTTTAAAACTTGATACATCGCTGCAGCTTTGCTCCGCAAAGGAGTATTCGCAGCTTGTTACAATGGCTCTTGAAACAAGAAAATCCCCTAAGCTTTCGCCTTCATCTTTGGAGGTTCTTGCAATTGTAGCCTACTATCAGCCTGTGACCCGCGCTTATGTGGATCAGGTTCGCGGTGTAGACAGCAGTTATACCCTGAGTGTCCTTGTGGAGAAGGGGCTTATTGAGCCCTGCGGAAAACTGGATGTTCCCGGCAGACCCACAATCTATAAAACGGGCGAAGTTTTTCTTCGCACTATGGGAATCAGCAGTGTGGACGAGCTTCCCGCTCTTCCTGATATTGCAAGCGATGAAGGTATTATTGAACTGCAGAATAAGATTGACGCACTTAGGTCAGGCGAGCTTGAAGGACAGATGAGCTTCGACCAGTAATTTAGTTTCGTATTCGAAAGGGGTGGTAAATTGATTGCCCTTGGGATAATAATAGTTATATTGCTCCTTGCCCTGCTGCTGCGCGTTGGAGCGGACGCGTCTTATACTGACGGGATTTTCTCCTTTGCGATCAAATTCGGCCCCTTCAGCAAAAAGCTGCTTCCGGTCTCCAAAAAAACGGAGGGAGAAGAAAAGAAACCCCAAAAGGAAAAGAAGAAAAAGAAAGCTCCTGCCGAAGGCAAGAATGAGAAAAAGAAGTCCAGCAAGAAAAAGTTCAATCTGCACGATATTCTTGGAATTATTAAAATCGGACTTAAAACTCTTGGAAACTTCTGGAGGAAAATCAGCGTTGACCATCTGAGGCTTCATTTTGTGTTTGGCGGCAGTGACCCCTATGACACAGTAATGGGCTTTGGGCGCTTCAATGCCGCTGTCGGTGCACTTCTTCCTCTTTTGCATAAGGTTTTTAATATCAAGGACGAGGATTACGACTCGAGAATTGACTTTGAAGCCGAAAAAATTAAAGTTGATGCCCGTATATGTGCAACTATCAGAATTGGAGAAATACTAATAGTTGCGCTGTGTGCCCTTTATGCTTTGATAAGATGGTATCTGCCTATAAGCCGCCGCAATAAAGCTGCAGCAAGGCCTGAAAATTCAAATGAAAAAATAACAGAAAATACTTCTGCTGAGAAAGGAAATTGAAAATGGAAAACAATAATATCGGTTCTCTTATGGATGTCACTATGAACAAAATGCGCGAGATGGTGGATGTTGATACTATTGTAGGTTCTCCCATTACCACTCCTGACGGAATAACTATAATCCCTGTCTCTAAGGTCAGCTACGGTTTTGCATCCGGCGGCAGTGATTTCACCGTAAAAGAAAAGAACGGTTTCGGCGGCGGTAACGGCGCAGGAATCAAAATCGATCCTATCGGTTTCCTTATCGTTAAGGACGGCGGCGTTCGTATGATAAATGTCACTCCTCCCGCATCCACCACCATTGACAGAGCTATTGAAAAAGCTCCCGAGTTTATTGATATGGTGGATTCCATTATTGCCAAGTATGTTGATAAGAAGAACTCAAAGGAAGTTCAGGAATAATTTTTGAATAATAAGCAATAATAAGCACTACCCAAAAGGGTGGTGCTTATTATGAAAAAATTGATTTTTGCAATTATCATTGCTCTTTGCGCATTCTCCATCGGGGAGGTAACGGCCTATTCCGACGGTATAAGCGCGAAATCCGCAATAGTATATGAACCACTGAGCAAAACAGTATTATATGAAAAATCAGCTGATGAGCAAATGCTTGTTGCCAGCACAACAAAGATTATGACCGCACTTATAGTCATTGAAAACTGTTCGCTTGATGAAAAAGTCGAGGTAAACAGCGGGCATTCGTCAGTTGAAGGCAGCAGTATGTATCTTCGTCCTGACGGAGAATATACGGTTGAAGATCTTCTTTACGGTCTTATGCTGGCGTCGGGAAACGATGCGGCAGCAGCTCTTGCAGACCACGCGGCGGGAAGTATGGAGAGCTTTGCTGAGCTTATGAATGAAAAATGCCGTGAACTTTCTCTTGAGAACACGCATTTTGTAAATGCTCACGGTCTTGACGCACAAGAGCATTATTCTTCAGCAAGGGATCTTGCCATAATAACGGCGGCTGCAATGGAAAATGAGACCTTTTGCCATGTTTTTTCCTGCCGTTCATATACTGTTGACGGAAATACGTTTTATAATCACAATAAGCTGTTGGATACCTGTTCCGGCTGCATAGGCGGCAAAACCGGTTTTACAAAAAAAGCAGGCAGAGTACTTGTCTCCTGCGTTGAACGCAGCGGTATGAGGCTCATTTGCGTAACAATTTCAGCTCCTGATGATTGGAATGACCACATAAGCTTATATGAGCAATGTTTTGATGAATATGATTTTGTTCCTATTTCAAATAGTGAATTTCATATTCCCGTCATTTCCGGGGTTGAAGAAGCTGTATGCCTATCCTTTGAGATGCCCGGTGTTGTTGTTCCGAAGAATTTATCTTCGGAACTTGAGTTTCATCTGCCAAGATTTGTGTTTGCTCCCATTGAAGCGGGGGAAAGGGCAGGATATGCAGAGCTTATATCCGGAGGGAATACTGTCGAAAAGGTAGATATATACTTTGGAGAAAGTGTTTCCCGCAGGCAAAAATAATATCCGCTTTGGAGAAATCTTATGAAAGAACGGCTTCAAAAAATTATATCCGCTTCTGGAATATGCTCCCGGAGGGCGGCTGAAAAGCTTATCTCGGAAGGAAAAGTTCTTGTGAACGGCACAGCTGCATCTTTGGGCGAGAGCGCAGACCCGGAAACCGATGAAATTATGGTTGAGGGAAAGCGCCTGACGTTAAAAGATGAACGTACATATATTATGCTCAATAAGCCCCGTGGATTTGTAACAACTCTTAGCGATGAGAAAGGCAGAAAAACGGTGGCTGAGCTTGTTGCGGACTGCGGCAAAAGGGTTTATCCTGTTGGCAGGCTTGATTTGGATAGCGAAGGCCTTTTGATTTTCACTGATGACGGTGAGTTTGCCAACGCCCTCATGCATCCGAAATTTGAGATAAAAAAGACATATGAAACGCTGGTGGGCGGGGACGCGGAAACGGCGCTTCCTGTTCTAAGATCGGCAATGGAAATAGACGGATATACTATCAGACCCGCCGAGGTTGAGATTCTTGGAAGGGAAGAGGGTAAAACCCTTTTGTCCATTACTATACACGAAGGCCGCAACAGACAGGTCAGGAAGATGTGCGAGAAGGCTTTCCTTCGGGTTCACAGGCTTAAAAGAGTATGCGAAGGTCCTTTGCGTCTTGGAGAGCTTCCTCTCGGGAAATGGCGTAAACTTAGCCAAAATGAAATGAAGGAATTAAGAAATGTCATTTTTGGCAGCCAAACCGATTAAATTCAAAAAGTATTGCAATTTTTTTGCAAAATATCTTGCAAAATCATTAATTGAATTGTAAAATATACTACATCGTTTTATACGGTGTAGTATATTTTTTGTTGCATATTAGAGGTGAAAGTATGGAAGATATTCTTGCAGTTTTGGCAAATGGGGAGAAGCGTTTTTCCAAAGGCCAGAAGCTTATCGCAAAATATATTCTTGAAAATTATGATAAGGCTGCCTTTATGACGGCTGGCAAACTTGGAAACACTGTGGGTGTCAGCGAATCCACAGTTGTTCGCTTTGCTTCCGAACTGGGGTATGACGGTTATCCCGAAATGCGCAAAGCCATTCAGGAGATGATCCGTTCCCGTTTGACCAGCGTTCAGCGCATTGAAGTGGCAAAGGAGCTTATGGATGAAGAGACCGTACTTGAAAGCGTTCTCTGCTCTGATATGGAAAAGCTTCAGACAACTCTTGATGAATGCGATAAGGAGTCCTTCGCCGCTGCGGTTGACAGCATTGTAAATGCCAATCACATTTATATTGTTGGTATGCGATCATCCACCTGCCTTGCCAACTTTATGGGCTTTTACCTGAATCTCCTTCTTGAAAACATTCATATTATTCAGGATACTACTGTCAGCGAGGTTTATGAGCAGATAATCCGCATCAAGGAAGGCGATGTTTTCATTGGAATAAGTTATCCCCGCTATTCCAGCAGAACAGTCAAAGCAATGAAGTTTGCCAAGAGCACCGGAGCAAAGGTAATCGGAATTACTGACGGCATGAATTCTCCTTTTGTTGATGTTTCCGATATTTTGCTTTTTGCCAAGAGCGACATGGTGTCCTTCCTGGATTCCCTTGTTGCACCTCTCAGTCTTATAAATGCTCTCATTGTGTCTGTGGGCACCAAGAGTAAGGATAATGTTTCCAATATCTTTAAGCGCCTTGAAACTATCTGGGCCGATTATGAAGTGTATGAACATTCAAAGCTGTGACGTTGTTATAATCGGAGGGGGCCCCGCGGGTATGATAGCTGCCTGCGAAGCTGCAGAGCGGGGAAGAAGCGTTGTCTTGCTGGAGTGGCAGAAATTTTGCGGACGTAAGCTTAGAATAACAGGTAAGGGCAGATGTAATGTTACCAATAACTGTGAAATCAAGCCTTTTATGCAGAATGTTCCGGGAAATGCCAAGTTTCTTTTCAGTGCTCTGAATAGATTTTCCACGGCAGACACTATTGCCATGTTTGAGTCTCTCGGCGTACCGATGAAAACCGAGAGAGGAAACAGAGTTTTTCCTGTGAGCGATAATGCCCATGATGTGGCAAAGGCTCTTGAAAAACGTATGTTACGCAGCGGTGTAAAAATTGTGTATGCAAGAGCTCAGGAAATACTTACAGAGGACGGAAGTGTCTCTGCTGTGAGGACAGATAAAGGGCTGATTAAGTGTGCTGCCGCCGCAATATGCACAGGAGGAGTTAGTTATCCTTTAACCGGTTCAACGGGTGATGGACACCGTATGGCAAAAGCGCTCGGACACACCGTAACGGATCTTCGCCCCAGTCTTGTGCCTTTGGAGAGCGATGATGGCTACTGCGCCGAGATGCAGGGCTTTTCCCTTAAAAATGTTACTCTGAAGGTGTTTAACAGTGCGGACAAGCTGATTTTTTCCGAGCTCGGTGAAATGATGTTTACTCACTTTGGGGTAACCGGACCTCTTGTTTTGTCAGCAAGTGCCCATATGCGTGATTTTGAGCATGAAAAATACCGGCTTGAAATTGATTTGAAGCCAGCCCTTGATGAAAAGAAGCTTGATGCAAGAATTCTCCGTGATTTTGAAAAATTTAAAAACAGAGAGTTTGCCAACTCTCTCTCGGAGCTTGCAGGGAGAACGATGATACCCGTTATTATAGCCCTTTCGGGCATTGCCCCGGAAACGAGGGTCAACTCAATCACCAAGGAACAGAGAAAAAAACTTCTTTCCATTTTTAAGGCTTTTCCGGTCAGTATTTCCGGAACAAGACCTTTAAGCGAGGCGATTGTTACTGCCGGCGGTGTCTCTGTTAAGGAGGTTGACCCAAGAACAATGGAAAGCAAAATTGTATCTGGGCTTTATTTCGCCGGTGAAGTTCTTGACTTGGATGCATATACCGGTGGATTTAATCTGCAAATAGCCTGGTCTACAGGTTATGTTGCAGGACAAAGTGTTTGATAGGAGGAAACTATGAATAATATTTCTGTGGCTATTGACGGACCTTCCGGCGCAGGTAAAAGCACACTTGCCCGAGCAATAGCAGCAAAACACAAGTTTATATATGTGGATACCGGCGCCATTTACCGTACTGTCGGTCTTGCTGCCCAGTATGCCAAGGTTGATTCCAAAGATAAGGAAGGAATTATTGCAATTCTTCCCGATGTAAAAATAGAGATGCGTTATGATGATGAGGGCGTGCAGCGTATGTTTCTTGGCGGGAAGGATGTTTCTGCAGAAATTCGCACTCCTCTTAGCTCCATTTATGCTTCTGATGTTTCTGCAATTCCTGAAGTTCGTTCTTTTCTGATGGACATGCAGAGAGATATGGCAAAAAAATACTCCGTAATCATGGATGGACGGGATATCGGTACTGTTGTTCTTCCCAATGCGGATGTAAAGATTTTTTTAACTGCTGAAGCCAAGGCAAGAGCACAGAGACGGTTCCTCGAACTTCAGCAGAAAGGTATTCCAACTCCTTTTGAAGAAGTTCTGAGAGATATCGAATACAGAGATGCTCAGGATTCTTCCCGTGCGGCTGCCCCTTTGAAAGCCGCCGACGATGCTGTTTTGCTGGATAATACCTCTCTTAGCTTTGATGAAAGCGTCGAAATGGCCAACCGAATAATAAAGGAAAAGACAGGCATATGAAAGAGCTTTTAATAGCTGAAAGCGCAGGCTTCTGTGTCGGTGTTGATAGAAGTGTTGCGTTGGCTGAGGAAACCCTTTCCCGTTATGGTAAGGCAGTTTCATACGGCGAACTTATTCACAACAGGGATGAGATTGCCAGACTTGAAGAGCGCGGTCTCAAAACTATTGACTGCATAGATGATATTCCTGATAGCTCAGTGGTAATAATTCGAGCTCACGGTATCGGAAGGGAAGAGGAGAATGCTCTGCGGTCTAAAGGGTGCACCGTTGTGGACGGAACCTGCGGAAGAGTGAAGCTTGTTCACCGTATAGCGGAAAGAACGGAGAATGAAGGCCGAAAACTTATAATTGTGGGTGACAAAAATCATCCTGAGGTTAAGGGAATTTCCGCATATTGCAGAGATCATGTCGTTGTTTCTGATAATACAGAATTGGAAAACTGGCTTAACGCAGACACCGGTCGATGTGATGAGCCAATTTCTCTTGTTTTTCAGACAACACAGACAAAAAAAGTTTATAATTTTTGCGAAAATTTAATAAAATTGTTATGTACAAACGCAAAAATATTTGATACAATATGTTTCGCTACGCAAACTCGTCAGGCTGAAGCAGCGCAGCTTTCGGAAAATTGCGATGCTATGGTTGTTGTTGGTGGGAAGCACAGTGCCAACAGCCGCCACCTTGTCAGAATTTGCTCGGATAAATGTTCCAATGTATTCTTTATCGAAAATGCGGATGAATTGGACATGCAATCCCTTGTAGCGTTTGACACCATAGGTGTCACAGCCGGAGCCTCTGTGCCCGACTGTATATTAAAGGAGGTAAAACAAAAAATGTGCGAGGAAATCAAAGAAATGACCAATGCAGTGGAGACCGAAAAGAGCTTCGCTGAGCTTCTGGAGGAATCCATTAAACCTATATATAATGGAGATACCGTCAAGGGTATAGTTGTTGCTATCACCCAGACTGAGGTCACTGTAGATCTCGGAATCAAGCATTCCGGCTACATACCCGTAGAAGACTTTGAAGACGGCACCGGCGTCAAGGCTGCTGATGTTATCAGCATCGGTGACGAAGTTGCTGCATGCGTTGTCCGCGTTAACGACGTTGAAGGTACCGTTATGCTCTCCAAGCGCCGTCTTGACGCAGTCAAGAACTGGACTGATCTGGAAGAGGCTGCTGAGAATGGCACCGTCGTTGAAGGTACTGTTACCGAAGTAAACAAGGGCGGCGTTGTTGTTTCCGTCAAGGGCATTCGCGTATTCGTTCCCGGCTCTCAGTCCGGACTGCCCAAGGATGCTGACATGGAGCAGCTTCTCAAGCAGACTGTTCGCCTTAGAATTCGCGAAGTTAACAAGGGCCGCAAGAGAGTTGTCGGCTCCATCCGTGATGTATCCGCCAAGGAGCGTCATGAGCGTATTGCCAAGATCTGGGACGAGATCGAAGTCGGCAAGAAGTATGAAGGCACTGTTAAGAGCCTGACCAGCTACGGCGCATTCGTAGATATCGGCGGAGTTGACGGTATGGTTCACGTTTCTGAGCTGAGCTGGAAGCGCATCACCAAGCCCTCTGAGGTTGTTGCTGTTGGCGATAAGCTCGAAGTTTATGTAATTTCCTTCGATAAGGAAAACCGCAAGATCTCCCTCGGTTACAAGGATCCTGCCGAGAATCCCTGGACCAAGTTTATGTCTGTATATTCCGTTGACTCTGTTGCTTCCGTTACCATCGTGAAGCTCATGGAGTTCGGTGCATTTGCAGAGGTTGTTCCCGGTGTTGATGGTCTTATCCATATCAGTCAGATTGCTAACCGCCGTATCGCCAAGCCCGGTGAGGTTCTCAACGTTGGTGATGTTGTTGATGCAAAGATCACTGCTATCGACGAAGAGAAGCACAAGGTTTCTCTCTCCATCCGCGCTCTTTCCGAGCCCGCTCCCGCTCCCGTAAAGGTAGAGGAGGAAGAGGTTGCTGAGTCCGATGCTCTCGTTTATGAGATCAGCGAGACCGGCGAAACTACCGGCATTGCTCCCGAAGCAGACGCTGAGTAAGTTTTATACTGCTAAATAATTTAGACCACTGCGTGTATGCGCGGTGGTCTTTTTTTATTGAGAAATATAATTTTTTACCAAAATTAGTGAAAAGTGAATAAAACTTCTTGCTAAAAATTCGAAATATGTGTATAATATTTTTTGGAAGGTTATACGCATTTCCGCTAAGGAGGCCAGATTCCTAATGTACAAGATAGGTGACCGCATTGCCCATCCTCTGCACGGCGCAGGAACCATCAGCGCCATCGAATCCCGCCGTATAAACGGAACAAACCGCGACTATTATATGATGCATATTCCTGTTGGAGATATGACAGTTATGATCCCGACGGAGACTTGTACAATTATTGGCATCAGACCAGTCATTGACGGTGAACGTGCGGCTGTGATTTTGTCGTCAATTCCCGATATAGAAATAAGCGATAACACTAATTGGAACAAGCGTTATCGCGAGAATATGGTGCGCATAAAAAGCGGTGACCTCCTTGAAGTAGCAGCTGTTATAAAAAGTCTTGTATTCCGGGATAATGAGCGAGGCCTTTCTACCGGCGAACGAAAAATGCTTCATAGTGCAAAACAGATTTTTATTTCAGAAATTGTTATTGCGATGGATGTTGCATATGAGGAGGCTGAAAAGCTTCTTTACTCTGCTATTGGATGATTTATATAACATTTCTCGCGCGCAGCTGCTATTAAAGGGGCTGTGCGCGCTTGTTTGATAAGAGGTATTTTTGATGATGAGTCGAATTTCAGATGTGATAAGAAAGGCGCACCATAGCTTTTGCAGCGCTGTTGTGGTTGCTGCTGGCAATTCAAGCCGAATGCAGCAGGACAAGCTTCTTATGAATATTGGCGGTAAATCGGTTATTGAACGAAGCCTTGAAGCGCTGAATAACAGCCCTTCAATTGATGAAATCATTATCGTTACCCGCGAGGACAGACTTGAGGAAATGGCAATTATTGCTCAGAATGCGGGCATTGACAAGCTGAGCAAGGTTGTAATTGGCGGCTCAACGCGAACTGAATCCGCCCTCGCCGGCGTAAGTGAAGCCAATAAAAGAGCGAAGATCATCTGCATCCACGATGGCGCAAGACCCTTTGTTACAGAAGAAATCATTTGCAGCTGCGTTCATCAGGCTGTGCTCTATAATGCCGCCTGTCCGGCCATTCCTGTCAAGGACACAATTCGCTTAGTTAAAGACGGAGTTGCAGTTCAAACTCCGCCCCGTGAAGAAACTTTCGCTGTGCAGACCCCTCAGGCATTTAATTCAGATATTATCAAAGCAGCACTATGTACCGCTGTCCGTGACGGAAAGACATATACGGATGACTGTGCCGCAGTTGAGGCTATGGGTGTTAAGATAAGAGTTGTTCAGGGAAGTGAGGACAACATAAAGGTCACAACACCTCTTGATATTCCTCTTGCCGAATCTATTGCAGAAAAAAGAAAGGCTGATAATGTATGAGAATTGGCCACGGATATGATGTTCACCGCCTTTGTGAAGGCAGAAAGCTTATAATTGGAGGAGCTGAAATTCCCCACGAAAAAGGTCTTCTTGGCCATTCCGATGCGGATGTGCTTACACATGCACTTATGGATGCCTTACTTGGCGCTCTTGCCCTTGGTGATATAGGGAAAATGTTTCCGGATACAGATGAGGCGTATTCGGGGGCGGACAGTATTAAGCTTTTGAAGGAAGTTTCAAAACGCGTTGAAGCGCAGGGCTATGTTTTATCCAATGCGGACTGCACCATTATTGCTCAGCGTCCAAAAATGTCTCCCCATATTGAAGAGATGCGCAGTAATATTTCAGCGGCGCTCGGTGTTGATATTTCTCGAATCAGCGTTAAGGCAACTACCGAGGAGCACCTTGGGTTTACCGGCGAGGGTTTGGGGATTGCGGCTCACGCTGTTGTGCTTCTTGAAGAGGAGCGATAAACAAACATTCCCCCGCGGCATAGAATGACACATAAATACTAAAGCATGAGCAACTCAGCGGGAGTTGCTCATGCTTTATCTATTGTTAGTAAGGCGGAGGGGATATATATGGAAAAAATAGTTATAATGTGCCGTTCAATAAGCTATGCACAGCGGGGAGAAAGGCTTCTTGAAAGAAGCAATATCAGCGCTTCTATTGTTAAGGCTCCTCAGAGTGTCACATCAGAGGGCTGCAGTTATGGTTTGAGAGTTGGAGAAAAAAACAAAGGGAAGGCAATTGTTATCTTAAAAAACTCGGGTATACGCATTGGGAGGATATTCAAGCTTGAGTCTGATGGAAGCTTCGTTGAGGTGGAGCAATGATTTATCTTGACAGTGCTGCAACAAGTCTGCAAAAACCGCCTGAAGTTGCTTCGGCAGCAGTTAGAGCTATGAAGTCGATGAGCAGTCCCGGACGCGGCGCACATAGATACGCAATGGATGCATCTGAGACGGTATATAGCTGCCGTGAAAACCTGGCAAAACTTTTCAACTGCAGTGACCCGACAAAAATAGTGTTAACATTCAATGCTACACACTCGCTTAATATTGCAATATATTCTCTTGTTCAGAAGGGAACAAAGGTTCTTTGCTCCGGATATGAGCATAACAGCGTTATGAGACCTCTGCGCGCCTTGGGCGCTAAAGTGAGTTTTGTCGAGGCCCCTTTGTTTGACCCTGAAGCTTTTCTTAAGGATGCAGCGGTGAAAATTCCGCAATCGGATGTTTTTATATGTACTCACATTTCAAATGTTTACGGATATATATTGCCTGTGAAAGAACTGGGCGAAATATGTCGCAAAAACGGAAAGCCATATATTGTTGACGCATCCCAATCAGCAGGTAATACAGATATTGATTTTCAGGAGCTAAATGCGGATTTTCTTTGTTTTCCGGGACATAAAGCTCTTATGGGACCTCAAGGAACGGGGGTCCTGATATGCAAAAATGAAGCAAAGCCGCTGTTATATGGAGGAAGCGGTGGGAACAGTCTCTCGCATTTGATGCCGGATTTTCTTCCGGATATGCTTGAGGCCGGAACCCATAATACGCCGGGAATTGCCGGACTTAATGAGGGCATTAAATATGTTATGATGCGCGGAGCGGCTAAGATTGGTTCCTATGAAAAAAAGATTATGAATATTTTCCTTGAAAGTCTCGGAGAACATCAAGATTTGAAAGTATATCGCAGTGAAAATCAGGATGTGCAGAGTGCCCTTGTTTCAATGGTTTGCAAAAAATGCGATTGTGAAATTCTTGCTGAAAAACTGGCTGAAAGAGGTGTTGCTGTCCGCGCCGGACTTCATTGCGCTCCGGAAGCCCACAGAAGGGGAGGAAGTATTTCAAGCGGCACTGTTAGATTTAGTTTTTCTCCGTATATCTCCGCCGCACAAGCTCGCACGGCCTCGCACGAACTCAAAAAAATTTTAAAAAACCTTTAGTTTTCGCCAATCTTTATTTGCCATAACGCTGAAAATGTATTATAATAATGTGTCAACATATATATTCCGCGTTTTATATATTACAAAGGGTACAAGGAGGAGCTATGGGCACCTTAACTGAATTTTTATCCAATGCCGTCAACTACATAAAGCTTGTCGGCGTATCGGATATTATTGATATTGCTATAGTAGCATTTGTTATTTATAAACTGATTGGGTTTATAAAGAAAACCAATCTTATGCATGTTTTCAAGGGGCTTGTTGTCATTCTTGTTGTTCTCTGGCTTTCCGGAGTTCTCAAGCTTACAATGATAAACTGGCTGCTTAAAAATATAGTCGAGCTTGGACTTATCGCGCTGGTCATCATATTCCATCCTGAACTTAGAAGATTCCTTGAGAAGGTGGGTTCCAGCCGCATTACCGGTATTTTCGGTGGCGAGTATAAGGCTCTTAACGTTGAAACTGCCATTACGCAGACGGTTCTTGCGTGCGCGGATCTTTCCCGCACCCGTACAGGCGCTCTTATCATCTTTGAGAGAGATAATCAGCTGGCGGAACCTATAAGCACCGGAACTCTTCTCAATGCTGATGTCACTGCTGAGCTTATGAAGAATATTTTCTTTGTAAAAGCTCCTCTTCATGATGGTGCGGTGATTATCAAAAATGGCAGAATTGCAGCTGCCGGATGCATGCTCCCAATGAGCGGCAACATGAACCTCAGCCGCGATCTTGGTATGCGCCACAGAGCAGGTATCGGTGTCAGTGAAAAGAGTGACGCTGTTGCGGTGATCGTCTCCGAGGAAACCGGTGCGATTTCCGTTGCTGTCGACGGAATGCTCAAGCGCCATCTCAGTTCCGAAACTGTGGAAACTTTGCTCCGTAAGGAGCTTGTGCCCATTACGGAAGGCAAGAGCAAGAATAAGCTTCTCCGTATTTTCAAGGGGGATAAAAATGGCTGATAGAATAAAAAAATTATTTCTTAATAAAAACAAGGTTTTTCTTGTAATACTTGCAATATTTTGTTCTATACTCCTTTGGGTTTATGTAACAAACCAGGAGGGCAAGGTTGATGAAGTTCCTTTTACAGGTGTAAAAGTGGTTCTTGAGGGCGAGGATTCTATGCGTGACAGCCGCGGACTTATCATCAAAAGTCTTGATACAAAAAATGTACGTGTCACCGTCAGCGGTTCACCCCGAGTCCTTGCAAGACTTTCAGCTGCTGATATAACGGCTGTAATAGATCTGAGCACAATCAATAAAACGGGCAACTATTCCCTTGCTCCAAAAATTGTTTTTTCGAGTGCCTTTAATTCCGGAGACCTCAACGCACGTGTTTTGAGTCCGGCTGCTGTCAATTTCTATGTGGACAAGCTCAGCACACAGACAGTTGATGTTAAGGGCATCAACAATGGATCTACCGCCGAAGGCTATTCTTCAGAGCCTATGCAGTTTAATCCCGCCACCGTTAAGATAAGCGGTCCCGAAACCGCCCTTGCAAAGGTTCACCATGCGTGGATCGAAGTGGACAGAGAAGATATTGATGCCACCCTCAGTTTTGACAGCACTTTTGTTCTGCGCGACAAGGAAAACAACTTGATTGAGGATGATTCCATCATCCTTGAGTATGACACTGTAAATGTAACAATACCGGTTGTTGCCATTAAAGAAGTTGATCTCGTCATTGCCACTGTACCCGGAGCCGGTGCGGGTGAGGAAAATGTTGTAAAGACATTTGAGCCTATATCAAAAATTACCCTGTCCGGTGATGCTCAGGTTCTGGCAGGTGTCAACAGTATTCTTCTGGATACCGTTGACCTAAGCAAGGTGGACGGAAGTTATACCAAGACATATACAATTGTTATTCCAAATGACACCGAAATCATAGGAAGCATACGTGAAGTAACCGTCACTCTCGATGTAGTAGGGCTTGAGACAAAGCGAGTGAATGTTCCTGCAGAAAACCTCAGCGTAATTAATATAACTGAGGGTTATGAAGCAACGATTATGGATACCACCCTCAGCAATGTAACCCTTCGCGGCAGCGCTGATGCATTGGCCGGTGTTACCGCAGAAAATGTCCGTGCGGTTGCAGACCTGACCGAATTTGGTACAGCCACGGGCTTCTGTTCCGTTCCCGTCAAGCTCTATGTTGACGGAACCACATCCGTGGGAGCAATCGGCGAATACAAGCTGTTCATTCAGATCCAGAAAGCAGGCTGATAAGATATGAGTATGATAAAAAGCATGACAGGATACGGCGGGGCCAAAGGATCCTGCGAGGGATTTGATATCTCAGTTGAGCTAAAAAGTGTAAATAACCGTTATCTTGATTGTTCCGTCCGTCTGCCTCGCAGCTTTCTTTTTGCCGAGGAAACAATTAAAGCTTGTGTTCAAAAGCATATTTCTCGAGGCAAGGTTGATGTTTTTGTAAGTGTTGCCAACACCGGGGACGACAGCGTTGTAGTAAGTGTCAACGAGGCTCTGGCCAAAGGGTATGCAGCAGCTGTCAAGCAGATAGCTGAGCTTTGCGGCCTTTCTGATGATGTTACTGCGCTCTCCATTGCAAGAATGTCAGATGTTCTCTCCGTTGAAAAGAAGGAGGCAGACAAGGATGTTCTTGCAGCGGGAATAACCGCAATTTGCGAAGAGGCTCTTGAAGAGTTTGATGCAATGCGCAGCCGGGAAGGAGACAAACTTGCTGCGGATGTGGAAGAGCGTCTTGTTACTATTGAGTCTTATGTTTCTGCAGTAGAGAAACGTTCTCCCGAAACTGTTGCTGAATATAGAGAAAAGCTTTGGAAGAAAATGAACGAGGTTCTCTCCGGCGCAGGCGTTGACGAGCAGAGAATACTTACCGAAGCTGCCATTTTTGCCGATAAGGTCGCTGTTGACGAGGAAACTGTTCGCCTCCGCAGCCATATCGCGCAAATGAGAGAGATGCTTTGCGGAGGATCTCCCATCGGAAGAAAGATGGATTTCCTTATTCAGGAGTTCAACAGAGAGAGCAATACCATCGGCTCTAAGTGCAGTAATAGTGACATTGCAAAAATAGTTATTGAGCTCAAGAGCGAGATTGAAAAAATCCGCGAGCAGATCCAGAACATAGAGTAAGGAGGAAAGTGTATGAAGCTTATAAATATCGGCTTCGGAAATATGGTTTCCGCCAACCGACTTGTTGCGATTGTAAGTCCCGAGTCTGCACCTATTAAGAGAATAATTCAGGATGTAAGAGACCGCGGTTTGCTTATCGATGCAACCTATGGACGACGCACAAGAGCAGTTATAGTTATGGACAGCGGACATGTTATCCTCTCTGCCATTCAGCCGGAAACCGTTGCAGGCCGTATGGCGGGAAAACCTGAGGCGGAGCTTTGCATGGAGGAAGAGGATGAGTAAAGGAAAATTGATAGTAATTTCCGCGCCCTCCGGCTGTGGAAAAAGTACTGTTGTTCACGCTCTTATGGATATTCGTCCTAATCTCAAGTTTTCCATTTCCGCAACCACAAGGGCTCCTCGTATCGGTGAAGTGGATGGCAAGGATTATTTCTTCGTAAGTCGGGAAAAATTTATGGAGATGGTTGAAAGGGATGAGTTCCTCGAGCACGCCATCTATGTTGATAACTGTTACGGAACACCACGCAAGGCTCTTGATGAGATGCTTGATAAGGGTTTGGATGTAATTCTGGATATTGATGTTCAGGGAGCCTTTCAGATTAGAGAAAAGCGCCCCGACGCCCTTATGGTGTTTCTGATGCCCCCTTCATTTGATGATTTGGAGAAGCGTCTGATTTTGAGAGGCAAGGACTCCTTGGAGGTTATCAAAAACCGTCTCATTGCTGCTCAGGAAGAGTGCCGGGTGGCAGATAAATTTGACTATGTGATAGTAAATGATGATGTTGATCGCGCCGTGCGCGAATTTTCATCAATAATAGATAAAGAAAAAAATATTTAACTATAAGGAGAATTACCGTTATGTTGCTTTATCCCCCTGTATCTGAACTGACCGAGAAGGTTGGAAGCCGTTATCAGCTTGTTAATGTTGTAGCCATGCGTGCAAGAGAAATTTCCGCCGAGGCGGAGGAAAAAGGCGAACCCTTCGACGAGAAGGCCGTTTCTATTGCTATTAACGAGATTTATGCAGGCAAAGTAAGTATGGTAGCTAAGGAGACCGAGGACTAATCTTTTGAAAAAATGACGCAGAGGGAGGGAAGAAGATGCCGGAATTATATGCGAAGGTTGCAGTTTCCGAGCTTACATATTGGCTGGATAAGCCATATGATTATCTTGTTCCCGACTCTATGCAAAGCTCCCTTAAGCCCGGGATGAGGGTATATGTGCCCTTTTCAAGGGGAAATCGCCGTGCAGAGGGTATAGTTCTCTCGTTATCTGATAAGTGCAATTATGAAAAGACGAAAGCAATAATTTCTCTTTTGGATGATGAGCCCGTTTTAACACCTGAACAGCTGAAATTGGCTTTTTGGATGCGTGAACGTTTTTTTTGCACAGTTTATGAGGCTGTAAGAGCAATTTTGCCTGCAGGTCTTTGGTTTTCCGGCGATGGAAAACGAAAGGCCAAGGACAAGATGACGCAGTTCATTCGCCTTTGCGTCAGTGGCGAGGAAGCTTATGAACTTGCTCAGCTGAAACGACGCAAAGCTCCCCAGCAGGCGGCTGTGCTTAGCCTTCTTTCAGCGGTTTATGAGGGCGAAATAAGCGAGGTAAGAACGCTTTCAGGGGCTTCGAGACAAAGCCTGAAGGCTCTCGTAGAGGCAGGTTTTGCGGAGTTTTTCTATAAGGAAAGCTTCCGCCGTCCTTCTTTTAAGCAAGGAAGGAGACAGCCTCTTCCGGAACTTGATGCAAGTCAGAGCAGCGCATTTTTAGGACTTTCCGAACTTTGTGATAAGAATGAAGCGTTGGGCGCCTTGCTTTTTGGTGTTACCGGAAGCGGAAAAACATCGGTTTACATAAAACTGATCGATTATGTTCTTAGCAAGGGCAGAGCAGTTATCATGCTTGTTCCGGAAATTGCGCTTACGCCTCAGATGCTTGAAACATTTTCCTCATATTTTGGGGATAACATCGCAGTTTTGCATTCTTCACTTTCTGTTGCGGAACGTTATGATGAGTGGAAGAGGGTAAAAAGGGGAGATGCAAAGCTTGTCATCGGAACCCGAAGCGCTATTTTTGCACCTGCTGAAAATGTTGGCCTTATAATTATTGATGAGGAGCAGGAAGACACCTATAAATCGGAATCTGCGCCTCGTTATCATGCAAGAGATGTTGCTAAGTTTCGCTGCAATGAGGACAAGGCACTTCTTCTTTTGGGAAGCGCAACACCTGATATTTGCAGCATGCACGCTGCGGACACCGGACACTATTCTTTTTTTGCACTTCCTGAGCGCTATAATAAAATGGCCCTGCCTGAGGTCAAAATAGTTGATATGAAGCGCGAGCTTCGCCGTGGCAACGACAGTTGCATAAGCTCCTTCCTTAAAGAGGAACTCCAAAATAATATTGATAAAGGGGAGCAAAGCATTCTTTTTATCAATAGACGCGGAACGAGCAAGCTCATAAGCTGCGGTGACTGCGGCTACATTTATAAATGTCCACACTGCAGTGTCAGTCTCACATATCACGCGGGCATTAACAAACTCCAATGCCATTATTGTGGATATTCCCAGAGAGTTGCCGAAATATGTCCTGACTGCGGCGGAGAACTCCTCTTCACGGGAGACGGAACAGAAAGAATAGAACAGCAGCTTTCCCAGTTGTTTCCCGGTGTGGAGACAATAAGGGTAGATGCTGACACTGTTATTTCCGCGGGAAGTCATGAAGCACTTCTCAGCCGGTTCAGGGATGAAAATATCCCAATAATGATTGGCACCCAGATGGTTACAAAGGGTCTAAATTTTGAAAATGTTACTCTTGTTGGAGTTTTGAGCGCAGATCAGAGTCTCTACTGCGGTGATTACCGGGCTGCGGAAAGAACTTTTTCTCTTATAACCCAGGTAGTTGGAAGAAGCGGAAGAGCTTCAAGACCGGGAAGAGCAATTATTCAAACTTTTACACCTGAAAACCAGGTAATCAGCTTTGCCGCGAAACAGGATTATAATGCTTTTTATAAGCAGGAAATTGATCTGCGCAGAGTTCAAAAATGTCCCCCGTTTACCCAAATTATTTCTTTGACCGTAACTGGAAACGATGAGCATTTTGTACTTCGCTGCTGCGGTGAAATTAAAAAGCTTTTGCACCATGCATTGGGCAAAAGGCTTAACACGGATATTTTGGGACCAGCGCCATATCCGGTAGTCAGAGTTGCGGGAAAATACAGGTATAAACTTATTTTGAGATGCCTGCCGGACAGAGAAGTTCGCTCGGCGGTATCAAAAATTCTTGTTCACAGCAATACACAGAAAGAATTTCGCGGAGTTTCGGTTTATGCCGATATGAATCCGTTGACGTAAGGAGATTATTATGGCACTGAGAACAATAGTGGAAAAAGGTGAACGCTGCCTTGAAAAGCGCTGCCGCAGCGTTGTTAACTTCGATGAAAGACTCCATATTCTTCTTGATGATATGGGTGATACTCTTATTCAAAGCGGCGGTGTTGGTCTTGCAGCACCTCAGGTTGGCATTCTTCGTCGTGCAGTTCTGGTTCTTGAAACCAATGTTGCTGAGGGCGAGAATGAATACGTTATAGAGCTTATCAATCCTGAAATTATTGAAACCTCCGGTGAGCAGACCGGACCCGAGGGATGCCTTAGTGTTCCCGGTGTTTTTGGCCTTGTTACTCGTCCGGAGTACGTTAAGGTTAGAGCTCAGGATAGATTTGGTGAATTCTTTGAAGTTGAGGGAACAGGTCTCACCGCACGCTGCTTCTGCCATGAAATAGACCATCTTGATGGCCGTCTCTTTGTTGATATTGCCGACCATATTATGGATGATGAGGAACTCAAGGCTTATTATGGCGCTGGAGAGGATGAATAAAATGCGGGTAGTTTTTATGGGTACGCCGGATTTTGCCGCTGCGTCACTTAAAAAACTTCTTGATGAATCATATAATGTTGTCGGTGTGTTTACTCAGCCTGACAAGCCCAAAGGAAGGGGAATGAACCTGGCTTTTTCGCCGGTTAAGGAGCTTGCTCTTGAAGCAGGAATTCCTGTTTTTCAGCCTGAGAAAATGCGTGACGGAACAGCTCTTGAGATGCTTCGTTCTCTAAAGCCGGATGTTGCTGTTGTTGTGGCTTACGGCAGAATTCTTCCGGACGATATGCTTGCAGTACCGCGTCTCGGATGCATCAATGTTCACGGCTCGCTTCTCCCTGCATACCGGGGCAGTGCACCTATACAGTGGGCTGTTCTGAACGGAGACAAAATCACTGGTGTTACTACAATGTTTATGGCCAGTGAGCTGGATGCGGGAGATATAATTTATACCTCCGAGACCGAAATCGGTGAGAAAGAAACATCGGGAGAGCTCTTTAACAGACTTATGGATATGGGTGCTGAGCTTCTCCACAAGACTCTGACAGACCTTGAAAAGGGTGTTGCGCCTCGCACTCCGCAAAACCATAGTATTGCTACATTTACCAAGCAGCTGGATAAGTCCTTCAGTCCTATTGACTGGACACGGAGTACCCGTGAGATAAGCAAATGGATATACGGTCTCCAACCATGGCCAACTGCCACATTTGAAATTGAAGGCAAGGTTTTTAAGGCCTATGCCTGCGAATATACCGAAAATAATACCTCCGAAGCTCCGGGCAAAATAGTTTCCGCCGGAAAGAGCGGCATTGAATTTGCGTGTGGAGACGGAAAAACTCTTTTAATTACCGAGCTTCAGGCCCCGGGTAAAAAACGAATGAAAGCGTCGGATTACCTTCTTGGTCATCCTATAAAGGTGTAAATATATGTCGGATGCAAGACTTGCGGCTTTAACTTTTCTCGAAAAATGCCGAAGAGCTAATGCTTGGTCTGATGCTGTGCTGGGCAGTGTAATGGATAGCGCAAAACTCGACGGCAGAGACAGAGGACTTTGCACTGCAATTTGTTACGGTGTAATGCAGAATTTGCTCTTATTGGATAATGCCGTTTCTGCTTTTTCATCTGTAAAAGTGAATAAGCTTGAGCCAAAGGTTCTTGACATTCTGCGTATTTCTGCCTATCAGCTGCTTTTTATGGACAGAATTCCACCTTCCGCAGCGGTAAACGAGGCGGTTAAGCTCAGCAAAAAGCTGGGATATGCCCGCGCAAGCGGTCTTGTGAATGCTGTGCTGAGAAAGATTTCTGCCAACAAGGAAAATCTTCTTTTGCCGAAGGGAAATAATAAGGCAGAAACTCTTTCCCTGAGATACAGTCATCCCAAAGCTCTTGTGGAATATTTCATTTCCGTTCTCGGAGAGGCGGAAACAGAGGAACTTTTGAAGTGCCATAACGGAGAAGTGCCTCTAAGTCTTCAGGTAAATACGCTTAAAACTGAAAGAGATAAGCTGCTTTCATCCTTTGCGGAGAAAGAGATTGCTGCCGATGCCCATCCGAGCCTTCCGGGCTGCATAATTTTGAAGTCTGCGGGTGCAGTCAGCGCCCTTCCCGGATTTGGTGAAGGAGAATTCTATGTACAGGATTGCGCGGCCTTTATGGCTGTTCTTGCCGCCGATCCCAAGGCGGGAGAGCGAATTATTGATGTTTGCTCCGCACCCGGGGGGAAAAGCTTTGCCGCTTCAATTCTATCCGAAGGTAAATCCGAAATAATATCCTGCGATATTCACGATAATAAGCTCAAACGTATAAGGGATAGTGCTTTAAGGCTCGGTTTTAACAACATTAAAACCATTGCCGTGGATGGCAGAGAGTTCCGTGAGGAATTTGAAGAAGCTTTTGACCTTGTCATTGCCGATGTGCCCTGCTCAGGACTCGGCGTAATCAGAAAAAAACCGGATATACGTTTCAAGTCTCTTTCGGAATTTGATGCTTTGCCTTCAATCCAAAAGGGTATACTTGAAAATGTTTCCCGCTATGTAAAGCGGGGAGGAAGAATAATTTATTCCACCTGCACTGTGAGAGAAGAGGAGAACAAGGCACTTGCCGAGGCTTTCCTCACTGAAAATACTGACTTTGTTGCAGAAGATTTTAATCTTCCCGGTGTCGGCATGTCTGAGAATGGTATGATTCAGCTTTGGCCCCAGCGTCACGGAACGGACGGATTTTTTATCGCTAAGTTCAGGAGAAAATAATGATTGACCTAAAGTCTATGCTGCCTGCAGAGCTTGAGGACTTTCTCAAAGGTCTCGGTCAGCCAAAATTCAGAGCCAAGCAGCTTTTTTCTTGGCTTTCAAAGGGCGCAACAAGCTTTGAGGAAATGAGCAATATTCCAAAGAGCCTTGGAGAAAAGCTCTCTGCCGAGTGCTATATCAATTCTTTGAAGCTTTTGAAAAAACAAGTCAGCGCCATTGACGGTACAATTAAATATCTTTGGGAGCTGAGAGATGGAAATGCCATCGAAACGGTTCTGATGCGCTATGAGCACGGCAATACTGTATGTATTTCCTCTCAAGTTGGATGCAGACAAGGCTGCGCCTTCTGTGCTTCCACAATAGGTGGTCTTGTCCGAAATCTTACTGCGTCCGAAATGCTGGACGAGGTTCTTTTCTCCCAGCTTGACAGTGGGGAGAGAATTAGCAATATTGTTATCATGGGGATAGGTGAGCCTCTTGATAACTATGATAATGTCATACGTTTCCTTCGTCTTGTAAACCATCCTGAGGGACTCAATATCGGGATGCGTCACATATCCCTTTCCACCTGCGGCCTGATTGAGGGGATGGATGCTCTTGCTGAGGAGGATCTGCAGATAACCCTTGCGGTAAGTCTCCATGCTCCCGATGATGAGACACGCTCAACGCTTATGCCTGCAAACAGACGCTGCGGCGTTGATGAGCTTGTGGCAGCCTGCATTCGCTATTTTGAGCGCACAGGAAGGCGTATAAGCTTTGAGTACTCGATGATTAATAATGTGAATGACTCCACAGTGCAGGCTGAAAAACTGGCAAAAATCGCCCTTAAAATCGGCGCACATATAAACCTTATTCCTCTCAACCATGTTGAAGAGAGGGAATTTGCTCCTTCAAGCAAAGAAAATCTGCGCTCTTTCTGCCGCGTACTTGAATCGAAGGGAGCTAATTACACCATTCGCAGAAAGCTTGGCGGCGATGTTGATGCCTCCTGCGGTCAGCTTAGAAGGAAGAGAGAAAAAGCGCAAATGCGAGGTGAAGAGCTAAAATGAATGCTTTTGGAATTACAGATCGCGGAGTTGTCCGCAAGGAAAATCAGGACACATTCCGCTATGAGCTTATTGCAAAGGATGAAATTCTGTGCGCTGTTCTTTGCGACGGAATGGGAGGCGCTCAGGCCGGTTCTCTTGCAAGTACAATTGCCTCGGACACTTTTATGTCCCACGCAGCGTATTCTTTGGATTCCACCTCCGATGCCTCGGATATGCAGAGAATTTTGGTTGAAGCTGTCAATTATGCCAATATTAAAGTTTATGACCGTTCATTTGCTGATTTCAGCTGTATGGGTATGGGATGTACTCTTGTTGCGGTTCTTATAAACAGTAAGCGCTGCCTTATTGCAAATGTTGGTGATAGCCGGGCATACTTGATAAATAAAGCTAATATTCAGCAGATAAGCAGAGATCATTCTCTTGTTGAGGAGCTTCTTGCTAAAGGAAAGATTAAGCCTGAACAAGTTAAAAATCATCCTCAGAAGAATATAATCACAAGGGCTATAGGCGTTGAAGCATCCGTTAAATGTGATGTTTTCGATATAAAATTCACGGCGGGAAGCAGAATTCTTCTTTGCTCGGACGGATTGTCCAATGTTTTGTCAGATAAAGAAATACTTACAATATCGCAGGAAAATCCTGATGTGGAAAGCGCCTGCAAACAGATGCTCAATCTTGCATTACGAAGAGGAGCACCTGATAACGTAACAGTATTTATTGCTCAAAGATGAGGAGGTATTGAAATGGACGAAAATGCAAATAAATACCTCGGCATGAGGCTGGATAACCGATATGAAATCCAGCAGGTGATAGGAAAGGGTGGTATGGCCTATGTTTTTAAGGCTCGCTGCCATCTTCTTAACCGTAATGTCGCAATTAAAATGCTTCGTGAGGATATGGCTCACGATGAAAGCTTCAGAGAAAACTTCAAAAGAGAGGCTCAGGCTGTTGCTATGCTCTCTCACCCCAATATCGTTTCCATCTATGACGTCAGTCGCAACCCGGAATTGGACTATATCATTATGGAGCTTATTGAGGGCGTCACCCTTAAGATTTATATGAAAACCAAGGGCATCCTCAGCTGCAAGGAGAGCGTTCATTTTCTGAACCAGATTGCCAAGGCGCTCAGCCATGCCCACGCAAAGGGCATAGTTCACAGAGATATCAAGCCTCAGAATATCATGATTGGCATGGATGGAGCCGTAAAGGTAGCAGACTTTGGTATCGCGCATCTTGAAAACGCAAATGCTCCCGATAATTCTGCGGTTGGAAGCGTCCATTATATTTCTCCTGAGCAGGCGAAGGGACAAAATGTTGATGCAAGAAGCGACATTTATTCTCTTGGCGTTATGATGTATGAAATGCTCACCGGCAAGCTTCCTTATACCGGTGAAACTGCCGAGGCTGTTGCGCTTCAGCATGTTTCATCTGTTCCCAGATCTCTCAGAGAAATTAATAGCGATATTCCCGAAGAACTTGAGGCCATAACCCTTAAGGCGATGAATGCCGATATTAACCTGAGATATCAGACTATTGATGAATTTATAAATGATTTGAATGAGTATCGTCTTGCCAACACAAGTTCTCTTCCAATCATCAATGCTAATAAAGAAGATACTCCTTCAGAAGAAGCAGCTCCCCAACATCCAATTCCTCAGAATGTTCGTCCCTTGCGCCGCAGCGGGGAAATGAGCAAGGAGAGCTTCGCGCGTCGAAGGAGAAGAGCAAATACGGTCAGCACGCTTCTGGGTATAGGAATTGTGCTTATTGTTGCAGTTGCTCTTTTTGTATGGCTCTGGGATTATTGGCTTGGCGGATTATTTGCAGAACCTGAACGCGTAGATATTCCGGATTTTGTCGGACGTCAATATGAAGAGGTTATTAACACACGCGAGTATCGCAATTTGTTTGTTTTTGTTCCCACATATGATGTGAATTCTGAGGCAAACGAGGGCGAAATAATCAGCCAGCATCCCGATCCTCATAAGAGCATTATGAGAGATGAGGACGGAATTGAAATTGAGCTTGTTGTCAGTGCCGGAATTCAGCTTTTAAAGGTTCCTGATGTAGCGAATAAAGAGTATCATGAAGCGGTTCTCGAAATTCAGAAAATGGGATTTGTACCTGAATGCGTATATGAACTCAGCGCCGATATTACTGAAGATTATGTTATTTCCACAAGCCCTGAAGCAGGAGACACTCTTCCGATGGGAAGCAAGATCTATATCACAATTTCTATAGGTCCTGATGTAAAAACGCTCCAGATGCCCAATCTGGTAGGCCTTTCCCGCCACACCGCCGTCAGCAAGGTGGAAAGCAGCCGTCTCACTCTTGGAACAATCACCTATGTTGATGATGATATGCCGGCCGGTACAGTTATCTGGCAGAGTATTCCGGCATATACCACTGTCAATGAACACGATAAGGTATATCTTCAGGTTTCCAACGGTCCAAAAGAAGTTACCGAGGAAGAAACCGAAAGCGAAGATGACGGAGGCTGATAATGCCAAGGGGACTTATAGTTAAAGCATTAAGCGGTTTTTACTATGTGAAGACCGAAAGCGAGATAGTCTCATGCCGTGCAAGAGGTAAATTTCGTCTGGACGGCGTTTCCCCCCTCGTCGGAGACTATGTGGAGTTTGATATTACCGACGAAGGAAAAGGCTTTGTAACAAAAATTGAAGAGCGAAAAAATATTTTTGTTCGCCCGGCAGTTGCAAACGTCGACTATCTGGTGCTGATGTGTGCCAACGTAAATCCGGTTACTGACCCCTTCCTTGTTGACCGGGTTGCTGTTATTGCGGAACACGCAGGATGCGGATGTATCATCTGCATTAACAAATGCGATTTGGATCCCGGGGATGAGCTTTTTGAGATTTTCTTATCCACCGGTTACCCTGTAATTCGCACAAGCGCTGTTACCGGCGAAGGAGTTGAACAGTTAAAGGAGCTTATTCGCGGAAAAACTGTTGCCTTTGCCGGCAACTCCGGCGTTGGAAAGAGCAGCCTTCTGAATGTAATAGCTCCCGGGTATAATGTTTCTGTCGGAGAAGTCAGCGAAGCTCTCGGACGTGGACGTCATACCACACGTCACGTGGAACTTTTTGATGCAGGGGAAGGCACTATGATAGCCGACACACCCGGCTTTGCCAGTTTTGATTTGACTCAGATGAAACCGATAAGGAAGCAGGAACTTCAGTATGATTTCCCCGAGTTTCGCCCTTTTATCGGAGGATGCAGATTTTTGGACTGCGCCCATCTGAAAGAACCCGGATGTGCCGTCCTTGAGGCATTGAAGCGGGGAGAGATTAACCCCTCCCGCCATAAGAGCTATCAGCGTCTTTATGAAATCTCCGCACAATATAAAGAGTGGGAGAATAAATGAACAAACACCGTCTTTCCGCATAGTATGTAGCGGAGAGGCGGTGTTTTTTTGAAGTGCAAAGGTAATGGCGGGCTTGGACCCTTTGGGGTTTTACTGATTGTTTTTGGAATTATGATTATTCTTGCGCTTGTGCTCCCAAGCGGATTTTGGTGGCTTATGCTTGGCGTTGTATTGATTTTGTTAGGTTTGCGAATTAAGCATTAAATGTTCTATTGTTTACAGCCTGTTCATATGAATTAATGAAATTTAACTGCAAGGAGCTGTAAATAATGGAGGCAAAACTTGGCTTAACGGAATATGACGTTTTTAATAAAATATTTTCAACATCATTGCGAAAAGAAGAAAGCAGAGATACAGTTGTTCCTGATGTTCTCCCTGATATCAGCGAGATATTATGCTGCGAGGGTATGCTGCTGATTAGAAGCAAGGACATAACGGGTGGAAGAGTTCGCACCGAAGTGAATGTTTGTTCAAATGTGCTTTATAAAGGTGAGGACAGCAAAATATATTCTGTAGATGTAAATGTTCCGGTAGTATTGTCTTCTGAGGATGACTCGATAGAAGAAAGCCATATGGCGTGTGCCAAATTTGATCTTATAAAGCTGGAAGCCAGAGCTCTGAATCCGAGGAAAATTCTTGTGCGCGCGGAAGTGGGCGGAGAAATTTCAACGTTTGGAAACTCAAAATTTATTATTAATAAAAATGTTTCAGGCGAAGAACATATAAGAAGCAAAATTTGCAGCAAAGATGTAAGCTTTATCAGCTCCGTCTGTGAAAAAACATTTGCAATAACGGATGAAATCACATTGCCTATGTCTGAAGAAGGGATTGGAAATGTAGCTTTCTCCGGATGCAGTTGCACAGTGGATGACGTAAAAGCGGTAGGTACTAAGCTGATAGTCAAGGGCAGGGTAAAAAGTGGTTTGTTTTACTTAAACAAGCATGATGAAATATCGCGGTTTGAAAATTCATCGGATTATTCACAAATTATAGAACTTGGACGAGAAGCAGTTCAGGGATTAAAGAATATCTGGCTAATTCCCAGTGGAGCATACTGCAGTTATAACGAAAACGAAAACAGAGTATCTTTGGAACTTCATCTCGTTATCCAGGTGATATGCAGAGATACTGTGGCGCTTGAGTATATAAATGATTGCTACAGCAACAGATATAATTTAATTCAAGACAGGAAAGAGATTAAACTTGAGCATTATCAGGATTCTATTAAAATCAGGGATAATTTAAGACAGCTTATTGAATCATCAGCCGCTATATCCAATATAATGCATTCTACTTTGCGCACGGGATTTCCAACAGTAAGCGCTTCTGAAATAAGACTTCCGGTTAATTTCTCGCTGATTTGTAAAAATGGAGAGAACATGTGGAGCGAATGCAGAAGAACAGAATTTTCTTTGAGCTTGCCGAATGAAAAAAGGAGCTATATTGTAAACAGTGTCGATATAGTTGATTGGACTGTCGTTCCGGTGCCGGGGGGTATAGAGCTAAGGCTTGAAATTACAGCGGAAATATGTGCTTATAATGATGTCAAATTTGAATATATATCTGCAATTACATATAATGAGGACGAAATCTTAGATAATTCTGAAAAGCCTTCAATCACTGTGCTGCGTGTTAATAAGGGCGATGAACTTTGGGAGATTGCAAAAGATAACTGCTCATCTCCTGAAGCGATTTTAAGCGTAAATAATATTACCGATTTTTCGACGGCAGCAGGGAAAATGATTCTAATACCTAAAACCTACTAATAGTTATATAAAACTCTTTTTGGCGCTTTACTATTGCCAAGCTTGACATATTGTGCTAAAATACCTTGGATAAAATTTATAACAAGGGGCTGTAAATATATGTCTGGACATTCCAAATGGCACAATATACAGAAAACCAAGGGCGCTGCCGATGCTAAGCGCGCTCAGGCTTTTACCAAAATCGCACGTGAAATGATCGTTGCCGTTAAAGAAGGCGGCAGCGGAGATCCCAACAACAACTCCCGCCTTGCAACCGTTATCGCAAAGGCAAAGGCAGCAAATATGCCTAACGACAACATCAAGCGCACCATCGACAAGGCTCTCGGCGCTGGAAGCACCGATAACTTTGAGAAGGTCGTTTATGAGGGCTACGGCCCCTGCGGCGTCGCTGTTATTGTTGACGCGCTCTCCGATAACCGCAACCGTACCGCTTCCGAAGTTCGCCACATCTTTGATAAGTATGGCGGAAACCTTGGCGCTTCCGGCTGCGTAAGCTGGAGCTTTGATAACAAGGGCGTTATCATCATTGATAACGAGGACGAAGAGCTGGATGAAGACGAAGTCATGATGGAAGCTCTCGACTGCGGCGCAGAGGACTTTGAGGCAGAGGGTGAGACCTTCACCGTCTACACCACTCCCGATGATGTTGCCGCTGTCAGCGAAGCTCTCAGCGCAAAGGGCTATAAGCTCCTCTCCGCACAGGCTGAGATGATTCCCCAGAATGGCTATATCAAGCTCACCAACGAGGACGATATCAAGAACATGACCAAGATGATCGACATGTTCGAGGATAACGACGACGTTCAGAACGTTTACCACAACTGGGAACAGGACTAATTAAATATTTATAAAGTAAAATCCGCTATTTCTTTTTGAAATAGCGGATTTTTATATATTATTGGCGCGAATATGTCAGCACAAGGTAGCTTCTTCTGCATACAGCCTGTCGTTGATTTCGTCCAGTTCCATTTTGTGAGCCAGACCGTAAATTATAATCGCATCGCGGCGGTTTTTCACATATAACTGGGCAAAGCCGCTGCGCTTTAATAATTTTTGCGTTTCATCCAACGAGGCGGAAAGACCGTAGCATATATCTATACCTATAAATAAGAAAAACAGGGCGGTATTTCCGCCCTGTTTTTCTTATTCAAAATAAATCTCTATTTTTTTTACAAGTTCACTCGGCTTCATATTCAGCGCCGACGCAATTTTGCAGATAGTTTCAAAGTTTGCCTGCTTTGTTCCGCTCTCTATCATTGAAAGGTGAGTTCTTGCAATTCCCGCGAGTCCGCTGACAACATCCTGCGAAAGGCCTTTCTCGCCTCGGATCTCCTTTATTGTTTTTCCTACGGCAGAATTATCAAACTTCATATAACCACCTACATTAATTCTTGATAATAGTGTAGGTGATTTTTCAACAAAATATGTCTGCGAAGATAGACAAAGACGCAATTATGTGCTATGCTTATAGAGATAAAACCGCATTTTAGTAAGGAAGTAAATACAGAGTATTGGAGGAGCTGTTATATGAATAAAAAATTCGGTTCATTGGCGGTGTTGGTAATAGCGTTGTGTTTCATGTTAGCTGCATGCGGAAAGAGCGAGTCTGTTAAAAACGTTGAAATGTTGATCGCTGATCTCCCTGCGTTGTCGATGGAAAATTATGATGAACTCGTATATGCAAGGGATAAAATTGACGCCGTTAAAGCTGAATATAATGCATTGAGTGAAAAAGAAAAGAGTCAGGTAGAAAATATAGATGTTTTAGATTATGAACGATTGCGCTTATATCAAAATGAGTATAAAGAAGTCGCTATTTTTATTCAATATATGAATATGAATGTTGACTATGTTGTTAGTGGTAATGTGACCATTTGGGATAATGTGGGTTCATCCGATTTCTTCAATTATCAAGATAATGTACTTACTGTTGGCGAGATAGGCTATGATGGAATGAAAGCTAAATACGGTGAAGAGGATGCCTTTTATGCTTTTTGGGTCGCGGGCTATGCAGTAGATAAGGAATATTTTGGAAAAAACTTTGATTATTTTAGTTCGAGCAAAATTGCTGAAACAGAGGATAAATGCAAAGCTTATGTTCAGTCCATTAAGAATGTGGAAGATTCACACGAAACGATAAAAGTAGTTATAAGTCTTATGGTGAATGATTTCTCCAAGGATCACAGCTCGGAAATGGACGCACTTCAAAATTGGTGGATTGAGAGCAGTCTTTACGCTGACCACGCTCTTAATCCGAGCGGCAGCTTGAATTCATATGTTTCTGCTGTATATGTATACCAGGATAATATTCAGCGATATCAAAAAATTGCCGGATATTGATAGGGATTATATCGGTCAGCTTAGCCGCTGAGGGGCTCGATTTCTGGATGACAATATCCGAACGTGTACAATAACCGTGAGCAGGACTGATTTAGCAAGAAAAAGACCGCCGTATGGCGGTCTTTTTCTTGCTAATTTTCCTTTACGAAAATGACTTGTTCCTTTGTTGATCTTGTAAAGCCCAGTTCGGTTTTTTCCTCTGTGATGCCGAGATAGACAGTGGTGTTATAGTAATCTCCGTCGTACAGAGTGAAAAGCAGAACACTTGTGCCGTATTTGTCGGTGATAATATCCTCCCGAAGAATTGACCACGCTCCGTCTATCCTTATATCGAGGAGGGCGGTGAAACTTCCGTCTTCATAAAACTCAACGCTGTATTCGCTGCGGTCAAGGTTTTTGCGGCTTTCGTCAAATACATAAGAAACTTTGTCAATGACCCATTTGCCCGTGAGTATTTCTATATATCCTTCAATCTCATCTCCGAGGCGTTCAAACTCCAAAAATAATGAGAAAAGAGAGTCATCTTCCGGAACATACCATAAATCTATTACCTTATCGCCGCTTAGGAGAAAATGATAATATTTTTTGCCATCATATTCCTCAAGCTCAATAAATTCCATAGTTACGGCGATTATTTCGTTATCTTCAAAAAATCTTATACTGCCGTCAGCGGAGAATTCAAGGAAGGGAACCTGAGGGCCAAATACGTTATAGGCAAGCTCATCAAGAACCTCTACGCAATCCCATCGACCCTGAAGCGACGTGGTGAGGTAGAGTATATAGTCCATAGCTGTGGTCTCGGTCTCGCCGCACAGAGTGCAACTGCGGCTCATAGTGTCAACATCAAAGCTCCAGTCGGAATATGTATGCTCAAGCTTATCCCCCTGAGTGATACCGCAGATGCTGCAGGCTTCGGGAGTGCTGCAGCTCGCATCGACCCATATATGGGAGAGAGCTTCACCCTCGCTGAGACCGCAAAGGGAGCAGGTTTTGGGGGCTGTGCAATCAGCATTGAGCCATTGGTGAGAAAGTGCATATCCTTCGGTTTCTCCGCAGAGAGCGCAGGTTTTCGGACTCAGACAATCCGCGTCTGTCCATTGGTGTTCACAACCGCAGGCAGTAAAGAGCAGGCAGGCAAGAAGCAAAATGATCAGTACGGAAAATTTTCTCATATTTGTATCCTATCTTATTCAACAGTGACTGACATAGTGAGAGCTCCGGCTTCTTCGTCATAGTAAAGCATATATGCAAGTCCGTTATGAGAAAGAGTAAGCTCATCGTCTCCCATAAGAGAAGCATAAAGCTCAAGGGCTTCGTCGTGGCTGAGGGTGGGGTCGCAGGCTACCATAAGAGGTACGGAGTGTATCTCGTGGCGGTTTTCGCTCAGTGTATCCAGCAATCCCTTATTCCAGCCCAGATTGAGATAAACGGTGGAGAATGTGTCTTCGGGTGTTGCTGCACTGCCGTCGGCTTTTTTGAAAACCATTCTGGAAATAAAGTCTGAATCCCAGTATATTAGGGCAAAAAGCCCGCCATATTCATCTGTATCTCCGAAGCCGCCCAAATCGTATTCCTCATACTTGTGCATATGCAAAAGTCTCTCGTAGAGCTCCAGAGTTGTGCATATAAACTCCTTGCCGTTATGGAGAGATTTCAGCGATCCGCTTGAAGATTCCATAAGCTCTCCGCAGACCTTGCAGTATATAACGCAGTCACCGGTTGCGGCCTTTATATCAAGATTGCTGTATTCGGCTTTGCCTTCGCTGTGTCCCAAAGCCTCGCCGCGCTCTTTGCCGCAGACTGAGCACTTTTCGGGCTGCAGGCAGCTTGCATCTTCCCACTTGTGCTGCAGGGCTTCTCCCCGCACATCGCCGCAGAGAGCGCATTTTTCGCTTTCCTCGCAGGTGGCGGGTGACCATTGGTGATGCAGAGCTTCGCCCTGAGTTTCGCCGCATAGAGAGCAGCTTTGTGCAGCGTCGCAGGTGGCGGGAAGCCATTCGTGGCTGCATCCGCATCCCGTGAAAAGGAGAAGAGCCAAAAGCATTATTACGAATAGTATCAATATCTTTTTCATTTTGAAAGCTCCTTTTGTTTTAGACGCTTCTTGTTAGCTTTTTCATCCAATTATATTTGCGAAAATGGATAAATGTGGGCAGACATTTGAAGATCTGGTCTGACTGAATGACGACCACGACCCACTCAACGGGCAGTTTCCACCAGAATGCAGCAGCGAAGGAGAGGGGCATAACGATGCACCACGTGCTGATAAGGTTCATCTTCATAGTGAAGTTACCGTCTCCGCCCCCTTGGAAAATACCGAAGCTGACAGGCATTTGGTAACTCATTCCCACCATAATTATACCCATAATCGCGATCAGATTTGATGCCATCTCTATGGCCTCTCCGTTGAGATCATAGAAGGAGAGAAGAGGTTTCCTCAAAAGCACAAGGGCAAGACCGAGGATAATGCCGATCGCTATGTCGATGCAGGAGAGAGTGCGGGCGTCGGATTTGATTTTGTCCATATCGCCTCTGCCTATTGCGGTTCCGATCATGACCGCAGAGGCGGAGGACATTGCAACAACGATGACCTTCAGATATTGATAGAAGGTGGTGGCAACAGAGTTTGCAGCTATGGCGTTATCGGAGAGATGTCCGAGAATGGAGGTCTGCATCGGGACAGATACGCCCCAGAGAACGGTGGCGCACATAATGGGTATGTATACCTTGGTGAAATCCTTTCTGAGAAGAGGAGCTTTCACAAATAGATCTTTCCCGAAAAGTGAGAGCTTTTTGTCCTTCTTAAGGATGTATATGAGTATTATTGCAAGCTCAACGCTTCTCGCGATGATTGTGCCGATTGCCGCGCCCGCAATTCCCATTTCGGGCATACCAAGCTTACCGAAAATGAAGATATAATTGAAGAATACGTTGACGAGAAGGGAGATGGCGGACACCCAGAAGGAAATGTTTACGGTCTGAACGGCGCGGAGGGCTGCCATAAGTGTCTGGGTGATCATAAAGAGCAGGAAGGTCCAGGAAATAAGGCGGAGATAGACTTCGCCTTCTGCGATAATATCAGGCGAAGAGGTGAAAATTTTAAGTATGGGGACGGGTATGATCTGGCAAAGCACAACGAGAATGAGAGATACCGCAATTCCAAGCTTCAGAGCAATGCCTGTAAGTATGCGGATGGGAGATGTGCGGCTCTGTCCCCAATACTGCGATGCAAGAGCAACAAGGGTGTTGCCCACGGAAATGGCGAACTGCTGGACCATAAAGAAGATCTGGTTGACAATCGCAGCTCCGCTGAGAGCATCCTGACTGTATGTACCCAGCATGATGTTGTCCGCCATATTGACGCTGTAGGCAACAATGTTCTGCAGCGCGATCGTGAGCATCATTGGGAAAAGCGTTTTATAAAATGCTTTGTCTTTTGTGAAAAAGCTTGTTCTGCTAAGATCCATATCAATATCCTTTGGTCTTATTTTTTATACATTTTATTCCCACGATATAAAACTGTCAATCATTCAATGGGGAAAAGAAAAATATAAGAAATAGCATAGTTGATATTGCCGAATATTGTCTGCTTATGTTATAATCCATTCATTATTTGTAGGGAGAGTGGACAAGTTGGCCAATACGGCTGTTATAGGCGTTACATTCGTTGATGTAAAAGGTTTCCCAAAAACAAAGTATGATCCCGTCGGAAGAAATTTGGGAATGGTAAAAATAGTCCACGGCGGTGTCAGCCGCAACGTGGTTGAAAACTTTGCCAACGTGGGCATGCCTGTATCATTTGTCAGTATGCTTGATGACAGTGCAATCGGCAGGGATGTTGCCCGCAAGCTTGAAAATGTAGGCGCTGACCTTAGCTATACTGTTACAACCGATCATGACGGAATTGGTATGTGGCTTGTTATACTCGATGAAAACGGAGATCTTGCAGGATCTATTTCCTGCATGCCAGATGTCAGCGTTCTGGAGAAGCTAATTGACGAACAGGGCGAACGTATCATTGCCAACTGCGAAAATGTTGTCTTGGAAATTGACCTTAATGAGCATATAGCAGAGAGAGTTTTGGAACTTGCCGAGAAGTATAACAAGAAGACCTATGCAATAGTAGGTAATCTCAGCGTGATTTTGCCCCATCTTGAATATCTGCAGCGCACCGATTGCTTCATCTGCAATGAGGTTGAGTGCGGTAAGGTTTTCGGCGCGGATGTTGAATCCTTCAGTCCTCAGGAGATGCTGGAGTTCCTTGTTCCCGCCGCCGATAAACTCTCTATTCCTTCAATAGTTGTTACTATGGGTGCTCAGGGAAGTGTATACTATGATGCAGTGGGCGGAGAAAAGGGAATTTGTCCCGCAGTTCCCGTGCGTCTCGTAGATTCCTGCGGTGCCGGTGACGCATTCTTCTCGGGCACCGTTATGGCACTTACTAAGGGAATGAAGCTTTCTGAGGCTGTAAAATACGGAGCAAGACTTGCTTCCATGACCATCAGCTCCGATGAAGCTGCCTGCCCCATTTGTCCCGATTTCTTCAATGAACAGCTGAAGTTGTTTTGAATTTTATAATGAAAAATACCGTGCCTTTTTTCGGCACGGTATTTTTGTAATTAGTTATAGTGGTAGAAGCGTTGCGGCTTCGGTCGGTACTTAACACCCGAGACAAGTCCAACTGCAGCAAACAGCGAGAATATTGAAGAGCCGCCGTAGCTGAAGAAGGGGAGCGTTAGACCGATAACGGGGGTAAGACCGGTGCACATTCCAATATTCTGGAAGGTCTGGAAAAGGAGAGTTCCGGCAACACCGAGACAAACAAGGGTACTCATAAGGTTTTTACTTGTGAGCCCGATGTAAGTGCAGCGGATAATTATAAGCATAAGAAGAATGAAAACGATGATGCATCCGAACATTCCAAGCTCCTCGCCTATAACAGAGAATATAAAGTCAGTGTGCTTTGCTGGGTTGGAGTAGGGGTTTTGAGTCTGAGGACCATTTCCAAGACCGGTACCCCAAAAACGTCCCGATGCAAGTGAGAGCTTGCTCTGGTTAGTCTGCCAAAGATAACCGTCGCCTTTAGGGTCAATGCTGGGATCATAAGGAGCAAGGATGCGGGCTTTTTGATAGTCTTTCAGGAAGTGCTCCCATGCGAAGGGAATAACCGCTGCCACAGCGGCAATGCCGAGAACAAACCAGTAAAGCTTCAAACCGGCAAAAAAGAGCATAATGGCGAAAATGAAGAAGAAAACCAGCGCACTTCCAAGGTCGCCGGAGATTACGATGATCAGACCGAAGAACAGGGCAAAATGGGCGGCAACCTGTGCGAGAGAAAAGACATGGTTGAGGTTTTTATATTCCTTAAGTGTGCTGATATGTTTTGCCATAAGGACAACATAGATAACTTTAACAATTTCTGAGGGCTGAATTCCTATACCAAGGAAGCGAATCCAGCTTTTGTTACCGGTACCGTCGTCCTCGCCGAAGGGAACGAGAGCGAGAATAAGCACAACGGAGATGACAAGGAGTATTATCCATTTATCTGCAATAACGTCAAGGTCAAGTACTGTTAGCACAACAAAAAGAACTATTCCTACAAGAAGCGCAAAAACCTGAACAAAAACGTATTTGAAGGAACCGCCATCATATGCTTTGGTAGCGCTGGCGATAACCACAACTCCGAATATGGAACAAATAAAACAAAGAGCAAAGAGCACCATATCGGCGCGTTTGGTAAATTCAAGGATATATGGTTTTGCTTTATTCAGAAGTTTAATGGTTCTCACCTGCCTTTATTACGAATAATACGGAAAATTTACATCGAATTGGTATCATAATTAATATCATAATATCAATTCTTTTTTATTTCAACCCAGTTTAGCATAATATCGGTCTTTACGCAATCAAATTTTAGGTTTATAATACAATAGAAAAATAACGGAGAATAAATCATGATAATATATACAAACAACGAATTGGAAACTGAACAGGTCGGAGCAGAATTTGCGGCAAACCTTCCCGGGGGAAGTGTGGTCGCTTTTTATGGCGATCTCGGCGCAGGTAAAACTGCGTTTGTAAGGGGCATGGCTCGCGGAATGGGCATTGATAGCCGCGTCAACAGTCCAACCTTTACTATTGTCAATGAATACATCGGAGAAAGAGAGCTCTATCATTTCGATATGTATCGTCTCGGATCTGCGGATGAACTTTTCGACATAGGCTGGGAGGATTACCTCTCCCGCGGAGGCGTTTGCGCCGTTGAATGGAGTGAAAATGTTTCCGATGCATTTGAGGGTGACGAAATTACTGTTAAAATAGAAAAGGTTTCCGATACAGGCAGAAAAATCAGTATAGGTGAAGAATAATGATAATACTTTCCCTTGAATCCTCTGCGAAAAGCGCCTCCGTGGCTATTTCTAAAGACGGCGCTCTTCTGGCGCAAAGCTTCCAGAACAGCGGCCTTACCCATAGCTGCACCCTTTTGCCTATGGCGGAGGATCTTCTTAAAAATGCAGGACTCAAAATTTCCGATATAGATGCTGTCGCTGTTGCACGTGGCCCGGGTTCTTTTACCGGAATAAGAATCGGCGTTTCTGCCGCAAAGGGGCTTTGCTGGGGTGCGGATAAACCGGCTGTCGGCGTTTCCACCCTCGAAGCAATGGCGTGGAACGGAGAATATGCTCCCGAGGGCAGCATTATCTGCTGCGCTATGGACGCAAGACGAAACCAGGTATATAATGCGCTTTTCACCTTTGAAAATGACAGTCTGAAGAGATTGTGTGAGGATAGAGCGATATCTCTTGCGGAGCTTGCCGAGGAACTTAAGCAGTTTGAGGCGGATATAGTTATAGTTGGCGATGGCGCTCTTCTTTGCTATAATTACCTTAAAAATATGCTTGAGAATGTTTCCCTTGCTCCGGAAGGTTTGCGAATGCAGAATGCGTGGGGAGTTTGCAGAGCGGCTAAAGGCGTTCAGCCGGTTAGCGCCGCAGAATTGAATCCTGTTTATCTCAGGCTTTCGCAGGCGGAAAGAGAACGCCTTGAAAAAATGAAAGAAAATAAATAATCGAAATAAATTAAAGGAGAATTATTATGGGCATCATTCACGTTTTTGACCATCCTCTAATTCAGCATAAGCTTTCCATCCTTCGCGAGGAAACCACCGGTGTTAAGGAGTTTCGCTCTCTTATCAGCGAAATAGCAATGCTCATGTGCTATGAGGCAACAAGAGACCTTCCCACTGAGGAAGTAATCATAAAGACCCCTGTCGCAGAGGCAAAGGTTCGCCGACTCGCAGGTAAGAAGCTTGCAATAGTGCCCATCCTTCGCGCAGGTCTCGGTATGGTTGACGGTATGCTTGCTCTTATTCCTTCCGCAAAGGTTGGACACATTGGTCTTTACCGCGACCCCGAAACTCTTGAACCCGTTGAGTATTACTGCAAGATGCCCACTGACATAGCCGAGCGTGATGTTATCATTGTTGACCCCATGCTTGCTACCGGCGGAAGCGCCGTTGCTGCCTGCGAATTTATGAAAAATAAGTATGGCTGCCGCAGCGTCAAGCTTATGTGCATCATTGCTGCTCCTGAGGGAATTGACGCCGTTCACCGCGCCCATCCCGATGTTGACATTTATGTTGCCGCAGAGGACGAGTGCCTTAATGACCATGGCTATATTGTGCCCGGTCTTGGCGATGCCGGCGACAGAATTTTCGGTACCAAATAATTAATAAACGGGAGGATTTTTGCCTCCCGTTTTATTGAAGGACGGTTCATTATGGATTTTTCCGCAATGCAGATCGATAACTTTAATGCCCTTTTGGCCTCCCGTGCTGCCGTGCCAGGAGGTGGGGGAGCAAGCGCCCTCGCTGCCTCCCTCGGCGCTGCCCTCGGCTCAATGGTTGCAAATCTGACCTATGGTAAGAAGAAATACGTTCAATATGAAGAGGAGCTTAGCTCCATCTTATGTGAGCTTGAAGAACTGAGACTTAAATGTCAGAGTCTTATGGATGAGGATGCAAAAGCCTTTGAACCTCTCTCGAGGGCATATTCCATGCCCAAGGATGACCCAAACCGCGCAGAGGAGATGGAGCGCTGCCTTCGTCTTGCCGCAGAACCTCCTATGGAAATTTTGCGCCTTGCGTGCCGAGGAATTCTAATTCATCGCCGTCTCGAGGAGATTGGAAGTGTTCTCGCCATTTCTGATGTGGGAACAGGTGTTATTATGTTCTGGGCAGCGATGTACGGAGCGGCTATGAATGTTCGTGTAAATACGAAGATGATGGCAGAGCGAGATTATGCGGAAAAGCTTAACAGCGAAGTGGATGTTCTTATGTCCGAACACTGGAAGATTGCGGATGCCGTATATGAAAAAGTTTGGGAGAGACTGAAATGAGTGCTGAAATTCTAAAGGGCGTTCCGGTGGCAGCGGCTCTTAATGAAAAATCAAAGGAAATATGTGCCGGACTTAAGCTGAAAGGTATCAATCCATGTCTTGCCATTGTTCGTGTTGGCGAGAAGGGAGACGATATTGCCTATGAAAGAGGTATCCTCAAACGCTGCAGCGCTTTGAATGTTGATGCCCGACAGATAATTCTGCCTGAGACAGTGAGCCAGAGCGAACTTGTCGCAGTAATAAAAGAACTGAACAGCGACGCAGAGATTCACGGAATACTTGTCTTTATGCCCTTGCCTTCCCATATTGACGAAGCTGCCGTTCGTGAGACCATAGCCCCCGAAAAGGATGTTGACGGCGTAACAAGCGGCTCCGCAGCTTATGTATATTCCGGAAAGGGAATAGGCTTTGCACCCTGCACAGCAAGAGCGGTTTTGGAGATATTAAAGTATTATAATATACCCATTGCCTCACGACGCGCCGCTGTGTTCGGACGGAGTATGGTAATAGGGAAGCCTGTAAGCATGCTTCTTATGGCTGAAAATGCAACAGTAACAGTTTGCCATAGCCGCAGTTTAAACGCTGAAGAGCTTGCAAAGCAGGCAGATATTGTTGTTGCCGCGTTGGGTAAGGCAAAGGCTCTCGGAGGGGATTATTTCCGTGAGGGACAGTGCATCATTGATGTGGGAATAAACTTTGATGAGGACGGTAAAATGTGCGGAGACGTTGATTTTTCCGCAGCTGAGGAGACCGTTTCTCAAGTCACTCCCGTGCCGGGCGGCGTGGGTGCTGTCACAACTGCGGTTCTTCTTAGGCATACCCTTGAAGCTGCAGAAAAATGATGACAAAACAGTAATTTTGTGGTAATACTATATAGTGTATTAATAGTTTGGACAGAGTAGGGAACTGCGCGTCAAGTGCCTGAGGATGGGAGTTGTCTCAGGACGAAGCACCTTTTTTGGTGCGCGATGCTTTTCCCGCATCCGCTGCCACCAAATAGGAACTTTTTATGCTCCTTTCGTGGCAACTGTCACGAAAGGAGTTTTTATATGAAGATGAAAAAAAGCCTGAGTATAAGAATGATGGCCATTGACGCTGTTCTTGTCGCTATGTATGTCGTTCTTAATTCCATTTCCTTCAGAGTTGCAAATTTCAAGTTTACTCTTGACGCATTTCCGATAATCGTTGGAGCGGTAATGTTCGGACCCTTCCATGGTTCTCTTATAGGTTTTCTTGGAAGCGGAATATATCAGCTTTTCTTTTCCGGCTACGGTATTACGCCGACAACCATACTTTGGATGCTCCCTGTTATAGTTCGCGGTTTGATAGTTGGTGCTTATTCAAAGCGGAAAGCCTTTTCTCCGCCGGTATCTGGACTTATGGTATTTACTGTCATTGCCGGCATACTTACAACGGCGCTGAATACTCTCGCCCTTTATGTGGACAGTATAATCTATAATTATTATTCTTATGTGCTGGTGTTCGGTCTGCTTATACCCAAATTCATAATCAGCATTATTCTTGCTGTTGTTTTTGCCCTTGTCACACCCGCTCTTGTAAAGAAAATCAGAAAGAATGTTAAATTACCGGAAGGAAATTAATGTTGATGCAGTTCCAGAAAAAAGTTTTGATTATTTATACTGGCGGTACAATCGGCATGGTTGAAACCGAGGATGGTTACGCCACAAAAAGCGGCTATCTACACCGTGTGCTTGGAAGAATGAGCGAACTTTTCCACTCGGGAATGCCGCAATGGGCGCTTATCGAGTTCGAGCATATCTGTGACTCAAGCAATATTTCCATACGTGACTGGAGCGCCATGGCACATACTATAAAGGATAATTACGATGCCTATGACGGCTTTGTTATTCTCCACGGCACTGACACCATGGCTTACACTGCTTCGGCACTGAGCTTTATGCTGGAAGGTCTGGGCAAGACCGTTGTCCTTACAGGTGCGCAAATTCCAATCGGACATGCCAGAAGCGACGCGCGGGATAATCTCATCGGATCAATCATTATTGCAGGCGAGGGAAGAGTGCCTGAGGTTTGTCTTTATTTCGGCAAAAAGCTTCTCCGCGGCAACCGCGCCACCAAAGTTTCTGCAGATGAAATGGAGGCCTTTGCTTCTCCCAATTTCCCTCCCCTTGCTACCGCAGCAATAGACATACGTTATATTGATGCTCTTGTTCGCCCACGTGGTGAAAAGCTCAATGTGGTGGATTTCGCTGAGGATCTGCCTATTGCGGTTTTAAAGATATTTCCCGGCATACAGTTTAAGATGTTTGAGAATATTATGACCGAAAATCTTAAGGCACTTGTAATAGAAGCTTTCGGTGTTGGTAATATTCCCCAGTATGATGCGGAGCTTCTGCCCCTTATAAGCAAAGCAGCAGATAACGGAACAATAATCGTTGTTTGCACTCAATGTCTTCGCGGAAAGGTTCAGCTCGGCACTTATGAGACAAGCTCTGCCTTAAAAAGAGCCGGCGCAGTCAGCGGCAGAGACCTGACTGTGGAAGCTGCGGTAACAAAGCTTCGCTATCTCTTTGCAAAGCGCTGCAGCAGTGAGCGTATCAAAAAGTATATGGAAACCGACCTCAGGGGTGAATTGAGTGAATAAAAATAAGGACGAATTATAATCGTCCTTATTTTTGTATAACTATGATGCATTTTTGTTCCATACTTTCTATATGGAAAAAGGAGGCTGCGCTATGAAGCGAGTTGTTGCTATATTAACTGTCTTCGTTTTGCTGCTTTGCGCTTGCGGAAAAGAGGCACCTGTTGCTGATAGCTTACCTGATTATACGGCAAAGGAACTTGCCCTCAATGTTATTGAAGGGATCAACTTAACTGAAGAGAATTTTCAATTTGTGAATGATAATTACGATGAAGCTGCAATGGCTAAATATATTCAGGGATTTTACGGACTTGATTCCGAAAATTTGATTGATGCCGCTATTTATCGCAGTGCAGACCCTCTGAAAGCTGATGAGATAAGCATTTTCAAGCTTTCCGATACTGTTGACATCAGTATGGCTTTCAATGAATTGGAGGAATATCGGCACAGTAGACAGGGGGATTTTTTCGGCTATAACCCCGAGCAGGCATTCATAGTCGATAACTCAATTGTAAGTTTAAGCTCCGACGGAGCTTGGGCAGCAGTTTTGATTTGCGAAAACCCCGAGGATGCTGACAGAGCCTTTTTCTCTGCTCTTGGAATGGCTTTACCCGAATATGACGAACCTTCGGTTTCGGAGGGAATACAGAGCGAAGCTATAGAGCATTCTGAGCTTGGGGAATTGCCCGAATATTGGTATCCCTATGTTGATCCGGATATTGACGATATGACTGTTTGGGATAACGCTGCCATAGTTGCCGCCGTTAAAGCCGGAAGTGACGCAGAGCTTAATGCTCAAGGCAAAATGTTATATAAGAGTTTAATTGAAATTATCAACTCGATTATCAGTGATGATATGTCGGAGCTTGAAAAAGAACAGGCTGTTTATAAATGGCTTTGCACAAATTGTCAATACGATTATCGCCACTACGATATTCCCAGTGCAGCTCCCAGAGAGAGCTATGAGCCTTATGGCGCAATAGTGAAGGGAGAGGCTGTTTGCCTGGGCTATGCAACAGCTTTTCAGCTTTTTATGGATATTCTTGATATTGAGTGCATAACCGTTGTCGGTGCCGCATTTTATTCCCGTGAGGATCACGCATGGAATATGGTTAAGATTGATGGCGAATGGTACTGCGTTGATGCTACGTGGGATTGCGGTTTTGTGCCGAGTCATTTTCAATTTTTCAATGTTTCCTCAGAATATATGGCGCTCACCGACCATCAGTGGGATTATGAATCTTATCCTATATCGCTGCCCGAAGAAATCGGAAGCGGTTTAATTCACAAATTATACAACTGGTGACAAAAATTTAATAACATATAAAAATCGCTCCTTCGCAGAATAAAAATATAACTTTGCAAGGAGCGTATTATTATGACAGAAACAAGGAAAAAGCTATGTCTTGCTCTCGTAGTCGTATTTGCAGTGAATATACTTATTATCAGCCTTGTGCAATATGTTGATGCGGCAAGCTATAAAAAAGGCTCAACAGGCTCTGTCGTGAGCCAGATACAAACTCTCTTGAAAAAGCAGGGGTTTTATTCAGGTGCTGTTGATGGTGTTTATGGCAGCGCAACGGAAGAAGCGGTCAAGAAGTATCAAAAACGCTTTGGATTAAAGGTTGACGGCATTGCGGGACAGCAAACCCTTTCCTATATGGGAATAAGCGCTCAAGGCTCCGCATCATCAAGCGGGAGCGGAGATGTGGCGCTTTTGGCGAGACTTATATCAGCCGAGGCAAGAGGAGAGCCCTATGTGGGTCAGGTGGCGGTAGGCGCTGTTGTGCTCAACCGTATGGAGCACCCGTCTTTTCCCAACACCATGTCGGGAGTTATATATCAATCGGGAGCATTCACTTGCATTGATGACGGCCAGTTTAATGAACCCATAGCGGATTCGGCATACAAGGCCGCGAGAGATGCCATGAACGGCTGGGATCCTTCGGGCGGAGCAATATATTATTTCAATCCGTCAACTGCAACAAGTAAATGGATATGGTCAAGGCCTCTTATAACGGTGATTGGCAAGCACCGATTTTGCTCATAAAAAATGCTGAGAGAAAATTTCTCTCAGCATTTTGTTATTTAGTATAGATATCAAGTGCCTTTTGGTTAAGGGGAAGGAAGGCTGCTTTGCGGCCTGAGAACATATGCTCAAGCTGCTCGCGAATGGTTTCGAGGGAGACGATGCCGGTCTCCTTCAAAATTGCACCCAGCATAATAATGTTGGCGCATTTTTCGTTTCCCAGCTCCTTTGCAAGGTCGTTGCAGGGAACTTCAACAACCTTAACATCATCGCGGAGACATTTCTCCGGGATAAGGGAGCTGTTCATAAGTATAACGCCGCCGGGATTTACCATAGTTTCAAACTTGCGAAGAGAGGGCAAATTCATAGCAACAAGGACGTCAGCATCGTTAATAAGGGGGCAGCTGATAGCTTTGTCGGAGACAACAACGGTGCAGTTGGCTGTACCGCCGCGCATTTCAGGACCATAAGAGGGGAGCCAGGTAACTTCCTTGCCCTCATCCATTGCGGCCTTCGCGATCATCTGGCCCATAGCGAGAGTGCCCTGACCGCCGCTTCCGGCGAAAAAGAGTTTCTGTTTCATCTTACTTCATTTCCTCCGGGCATCTGAAATTTCCAATGGGGTAATACTCGGCCATGTTTTTCTCCATCCACTTTATAGCGTCATAGGGAGTATAACCCCAGTTGGTGGGGCATACGGAGAGGAACTCAACAAAGCTGAATCCAAGACCTGCGTCCTGAACATCAAGAGCCTTGTGAATAGCTTTTTTTGCCTTGCGGATATTGGCGGGGTTATTGAGCATAACGCGCTCAACAAATACTGCGCCGTCAATAGTGGCCAGCATTTCGCTGACGCGGAGGGGCAGACCTGCCTGCTCCTTGGTGCGTCCGTCAACGGCGGTGGTGGCTCTCTGTCCGATAAGAGTGGTGGGTGCCATCTGACCGCCGGTCATTCCGTAGATGGCGTTATTGATGAAGAAGGTGGTGAACTTCTCACCGCGATGCGCAGCGTGAACAATTTCACCGGCACCGATGGAGGCAAGGTCGCCATCGCCCTGATAGGTGAAAACGGTCTTGTCGGGGTGGACACGGCGAATACCGCTGGCGATAGCAGGGGCGCGTCCGTGAGTGGATTCGCACATATCGATGTTCATAAAATGATGAGCATTGATAGAGCAGCCGATAGGCACAACGCCAATAGTCTTACCCAGACGGCCGCGCTCTTCGAGACACTCCATTATGAGACGGTGGGCAATGCCGTGGGAGCAGCCGGGGCAGTAACTGTTATCAACAGGGACGATGCCTTTTGTAGGTTCAAATATGGTTTTCATTTGGCTTCCTCCCAAAGTTTAATTGCTCTCTCCACTATCTCAAGAGAGGAGGGGACAATGCCGCCGGTACGGTTGATAAGACCGCATTTCCAGCGTCCTGCCACAGCAGACTTAACATCCGCAAGCATCTGACCCATGCTCAGTTCGGTGGATATAACGATTTTGCACTTGTCGCCGATTTCATCAAAAGCCTTATCGGGGAAGGGCCAAAGGCTGATGGGACGAATCAAACCGGCTTTTATACCTTTTTCAGCCAGAAGCTCAACAGCTTCCGCGCAGAGACGGCTCATGGTACCGAATGCGACAAAGACTATCTCGGCGTCCTCAAGACCCTGAGATTTATAGCGGACAAGCTCTTTTTCGGCTTTTTCATATTTCTCAAAAAGATGATAAACATGCTTTTCAAGAACATCGGGCTCCATACGCAGAGAATAGATAACATTTCTGCCGGGGTGAGAATCTGTGCCGGTGATGGCCCAGGGTTTTTCTTCGGATATTTTGTCAACAGGAGTGATACCCTTTGCCTCGGGGAGAACGATAGGCTCCATCATCTGACCCATCATACCGTCTGCCAGTATCATCATAGGATTGCGATACTCCTCGGCAAGGTCAAAGCATTCGTAAATGAGATCAACGCATTCCTGAATTCCTGCGGGAGCAAAAACGGGGATCTTGCAGTCGCCGTTATAGCCGCCGCGGGTAACCTGATTGTAGTCTGCCTGTCCGGGCTGAATACCGCCAACGCCGGGACCGCCGCGGGATACATTAAGTACAACAAGTGGAACCTCTGCGGAACAAATAAAGCCGAGACCTTCCTGCATAAGGCTGATTCCGGGAGAAGAAGAGGAGATAAAAACTCTTCCGCCGCTGGCTGCAGCTCCATAGGCCATATTGATTGCCGCAAGTTCGCTTTCGGCCTGGACGAATGCACCGCCGGCCTTGGGAAGCTCATGGCTCATATATTCAGGAATTTCGTTCTGAGGAGTGATGGGGTAGCCACAGTAGCACTTGCAGCCTGCGCGGATAGCGGCTTCAGCAAATGCCTCATTGCCCTTCATAAGTATCTTTTTCATTCCTCACCCTCCTCAAGCTGATAAATAGAGATGCAGCAGTCGGGACACATAAGAGCGCAGCTGGTGCAGCCTACGCAAAGCTCCATATTGTCCGCATCAATGGAAGCGGGATGATAACCCTTGCTGTTGACGCTGCTTTTGTCCATTTCAATTATTTTCATTGGGCAGAAGTTTACACAAAGCTCGCAGCCCTTGCATTTATCTCTGTTAAAAAGAACTTTAAATCTCTTAAACATAATTACCTCCGAATATATCAAATCAAACTTGTTTATCAAGATAAGTATCTCTCATGTACATTCCTATGGGGAATACATCAAAGCCTTTGCCGCTGACGAGAGGAACAAGATGTTCCATGCAGCAGGCACATAGGGCGGGAATGCCTGTCATAGCACTCAGCTCCTGAGCAAATTCCCAGCCTTCTATGACATCCTCTTCCGTTGTATAACGGATAAGGTGTGTGTTGGATATTATTCCGCTGACGGAAAGGGAAGTAGTATCCTCAATACTCCTCAGCTGAAAGAGCGCGCTTTCCAAATCTGCCGTTCCGGGACGGTTCTTGTTGAGTACATATAAAAGCTGGGTATCTTCTTTAAGGAATTTGGAATACTGGTTGAGTATCATTGCTCCCGTAAAGTCGCCCCCTGCATCCAGAATAACTCTGCAGCTATTATCCTCCAAAGGTGTTCTTATAGCTGGATCGAGAGTCTGGAGCTCACTGCCGTTTTTACCCCTGAATGGATCAGAATAAACCTTAACACCGGCATTTTCAAGCTCTTCCATTCTTTCTCTTGATCGGAAATAAGGGTTTTCCAGATCCAGATCAGCAAGAGCGAGATTTGGAATATTCATTTTTGCGAGTTCCATTGCAAGAGATACAGCAAATTCCGTTTTACCGCAGCCGAAATGGCCGGTAACGGCAATCTTGCGTGGTCCTTGGGACATAAGGGAGAGAAAGTCTGTCATAAAAATATCCGTTTCTCTTTTGTTCAAGAAAAAAGTAAAAACTTCTCCATAATATTAAATACTATTTGTAGATTATAGACCTCGGGAAAAACTCCGTCAAGAAAGATTAATGAAAAACAAAGATTTTATATACATAATCAATTTACAGTGATAAAGAATTTGTGATTTTTGTGGAAAATAATTATTGACAAAAGAGAGGTCAAGTGCTTTAATAACAGCAAATGACAATGACGAAGACGACATGGAAGCTCTTCCGACCCAGAGAGTCCGCAGTTTGCTGAGAGCGGATGACGAAGACTCCGATAATGTCCATCACTTCCGAGTCGGGAGTCTGAGCGGATTGAAGTCCAGGTAAGATTCCACGTGAAGGCTGCGTAAAAGCCAAGGACTTGATTGAGTCCGATGAGTGGCGTCTTTTGAGGCGCAATTTGAGTGGTACCGCGGGTTAAAGTTTAGCTCGTCTCAAAGTATTTTACTTGGAGACGGGTTTTTTTGTTTTCCCGTCCCGGAATATGGAGGTATGTATCATGGCAACAACAAACAGCGGATTGCTTATGATGGAGGTAGCCCTCCGAATCAAGTCCCTGCGACTTGACTGCGGCTATACTCTGGAACAGATGGCGGAGCTTACTGAGTTCAGTCTTGCTGAGTGCGAACTTTATGAAAACGGAAAAGCTGATCTGCCCTTTAGCTTCATACATAAGTGCGCCGAGCTTTTCAATGTTGAAATGATGGAGCTGCTTCGCGGCAGTGCGCCCCGCCTCAGCGGCTACACTGTCACCCGTCGCGGTGACGGTCAGCTTACCGCAAGAGAGCCGGGAATAACCATTCAGAGCCTTGCTCCAATGTTCAAGAACCGCAAGGCAGATCCTTACTGGGTTCGATATGAATATTCCGAGGCGCAGCAGTCTGCTCCCATTGAGCAGGATACCCATGCCGGACAGGAGTTCGATATTGTAATCGAAGGTTCTCTCAAAGTCAAAATCGGAGACCATACCGAAGTTCTTGCCCCAGGTGACAGTATTTTCTATAATTCCTCCACCCCTCACGGCATGATTGCCGTTGGCGGAGCCGATTGCGTTTTCTGTGCAATCGTTCTTCCTGATGAGGATGAAGAGCTTGTTTGGGAACACGGTCGTATGGTAAATGCTTCTGCGGTTAAGGCTTCAGAAGTTGCCGAACTGCCTCCCGTGAAGGAATTCCCCGACTATATGGATAAGTTTGCGGAGGTTAAGGTCAATTCCAAGGGCACACCTCTGGTGATTTCCTTTAAGGAAGCCGATAAATTCAACTTCGCTTTTGATGTTGTCGATGCAATCGCGGAGCGTGAGCCTGATCGTCTTGCGATGCTCCATATTGACCGCAACAAAGTTGAACGCCGCTTCAGCTTCCTCCAGATGAAGAAGATGAGCGCCCGTGCTGCCAACTATTTCCGCGCACTTGGCATCAAGAAGGGCGAGAGAGTTATGCTTGTTCTTCGCCGCAACTGGGAATTCTGGCCCATCATTGTCGGTCTGCATAAGCTGGGAGCAGTTGCCATCCCTGCTACTGACCAGCTGGTGGAGAAGGACTTTGAATACCGCTTCAATGCAGCCAGCGTTTCTGCAGTTGTTTGCACTGCCTTTGGCGGCTGTGCTGCAGAGGCAGAAAAGGCCATTGCAAATTGTCCCAGTGTCCGCCTTAAGGTTATGGCAGGCGGAAGCCGCGAGGGATGGCACAGCTTTGATGATGAATACGATATGTATTCCAGCCGCTTTAACCGCGCCGAGGAAAGCCCCTGCGGAGATGACACTATGCTTATGCTTTTCTCCTCCGGAACCTCCGGTTATCCAAAGGCTGTTGACCATAGCTACAGATATCCTCTCGGTCACTATGTAACTGCCCGCTTCTGGCATAATGTTGACCCAGACGGAATCCACTTCACCATTTCCGAAACCGGCTGGGGCAAAGCTCTCTGGGGCAAGCTTTACGGACAGTGGATGTGTGGCGCTGCCACATTTGTGTACGACTTTGATAAGTTCGCAGCGGACGATATTATGCCGATGTTCGCTCAGTATGGCATCACCAGCTTCTGCGCGCCTCCCACTATGTACCGCTTCTTCATTAAGGAAGACCTGAGCAAGTATGACCTTAGCTCCATCAAACACGCAACCACTGCCGGCGAGGCTCTCAACCCCGAGGTTTTCAACCGCTTCAAGGAAGCCACCGGCCTTACCATTATGGAAGCCTTCGGACAGACCGAGACTACCCTCACTATCGGCAACTTTGTTGGCACAACTCCTAAGCTTGGCTCTATGGGTCGGGCCAACCCCATGTATGATGTTAAGCTTATGAACCTTGACGGTGAGCTTGTGGGTGACGGTGAAACCGGTGAAATCGTTATCTATACCGGCAATGAAGTTCCCTGTGGACTTTTCAAGGGATACTACAATGCCCCCGATGCCACAAAGAATAACTGGCATGATGATTACTACCACACCGGAGATCTCGCCTGGCGTGACGAGGACGGCTACTTCTACTATGTTGGCCGCGCCGACGATGTTATCAAGTCCTCGGGCTACCGCATCGGACCCTTCGAGATCGAATCCGTTATCATGGAGCTTCCCTATGTTCTGGAATGCGGCGTCTGTGCTGCTCCCGATGAGATTCGCGGTCAGGTAGTAAAAGCCTGCATCACTCTTACCAAGGGTACCGAAGCCACTGATGAGCTTGCCAAGGAGATCCAGAGCTATGTCAAAAAGCGTACTGCTCCCTATAAATATCCCAGAATTGTTGAATTCAGGGATGAACTGCCCAAGACCATCAGCGGTAAGATCATAAGAAATAAGCTCTGATTAATAATCAAAAAAAGGCGAAGTTCCCCGAACTTCGCCTTTTTGATAAATGAGGAAAATGAAATGATAAAAGCAGTACTTTTTGATTCTGACGATACATTACTTGACTTCACTTTGGCTGAGCACATTGCTCTGAAGAAGACCTTTGAGGAAGTGGGTATAGAACCTGCTGAGGATACCATAAGTCTTTACAGCGAGATAAACAAGCGCCATTGGGAGATGCTGGAGAGGGGAGAGCTTACCCGTCAGCAGGTTCTTATTAAACGCTTTGATCGTTTTTTCGAGGCTATGGGTATTGACGGGGATAGTGAAGCTACTCAAAAACTTTATAATCATAATCTTGGCATCGGCCATTATTTTGTTCCCGGTGCTGTTGAACTGTTGGAATCTCTTTACGGAAAATACAAGCTCTATTTGGTAACGAACGGCAATGAATCCGTTCAGGTACCCAGACTTAAAAGCGCTGATATAGGACATTTTTTTGAGGAGATTTTTATTTCTCAGCGAATCGGTTGGGATAAACCCAGCATTGAATTTTTTGATAAATGCTTTGCCGCAATGCCTCCTTATGAGAAAGATGAGATGATTATTATCGGCGATAGTCTCACAAGTGATATTAAGGGCGGCATAAATGCGGGAATTCATACCTGTTGGTTTAATCCAAAAGGAAAAGATGGCAGGACTGATATTGTTCCTGAGTATGTTGTTTCTGCCCTTGAAGAAATTCCGGAGCTTCTTGAAAAGATAAAAAAAGCTTGACGAAATCGGAGCTTTCGTTTATAATCCAATCATTGTTTATCAATTTAATACCCTAAAGGCAATGAAGGAGAGGGCTGAATTATCGGCGCATCAGAGAGTCTGCGGTTGGTGAAAGCAGATTGCGGCGGGATTAAGAGCTTGTCGCTCCGGAGCCGGAGAGCAGAAAGCCGAAAGGCAAGTAGAGCCTCCCGTGAAGCCGCGTGAGAGCAAAAGGGCTTGACTGAGCCTCAAAGAGGTGCGCTTTATGCGCGCAACCAGGGTGGTACCGCGGTATATTCCGTCCCCGGATTTCCGGGGACTTTTATTTTTTCCCCAAAATAAGCAGGGAGGTTTGTCTTATGCAGACAACAAATGCTTTGCAGTTCAAAATTTTAGAAATTGCAAGCCGTATTCAGGAGCTGCGCTCCATACTCGGATATAGCGAAGAGTATATGGCCAAAAAAATTGGCATTTCTCTGGATGAGTATCTGGCATATGAGGCCGGTGAACAGGATCTGGATTTCGCGTTCCTTTATATGTGCGCACAGGCTCTCAGTGTTGACGTTACCGAGCTTATTGAAGGCACCGCCCCCCGCCTCAGCAGCTATACTCTTACCAGAAAAGGTGAGGGACAGCGCGTTGAGCAGGCTCACGGAATGACCTACTATAATATGGCTCATCGTTTCCGTAACCGTATTGCCGAGCCTCTTTATGTACAGAGTAAGTTTTCTGCGGATGCTCAGCTTCGCCCTATAGAAGTCACCACCCATGAAGGTCAGGAGTGCGACATAGTCATCAGCGGTTATCTGAAGATTCAGCTTGGTGACCATACCGAGATTCTCGGACCCGGTGATACTATCTATTATGACTCCACTACACCTCACGGCATGATTGCCACTAATGGCACCGACTGCGAGTTTTACGCAATTGTTCTCACCCCTGATGAAGAAATGCAGCCCAAGCGCGCTGCAGTGCCTGCCATCACCGCTACCCGAGAAGCAGGTAAGAAGCGCATCTGGGAAAACTTCATCGAGCCGGTTGAAGACGGCAGTGGCGTTCTCAAGAGCATTTCCTTCAAAAACTCCGAGCGTTTTAACTTTGCATTTGATGTTGTTGATGCAATCGCGGAAAAGCAGCCGGATAAGCTTGCCATGGTTCATGTTGGAGCAGACAAGAGCGAACATCGCTTCACCTTTGGTGAGATGAAGAAGATGAGCAACAGAGCAGCAAACTATTTCCGCTCGCTCGGAATAGAAAAAGGCGATGCTGTTATGCTGGTTCTTCGCCGAAACTGGCAGTTCTGGCCTATTCTTATCGGTCTTGAAAAGATGGGTGCTGTGGCAATTCCCGCTGTTGACCAGCTTCTTGAAAAGGACTATCTCTATCGCTTCGATGTGGCTCATGTAAAGCACATTATATGCACCGCTGACGGCGTTTCCACCGCTGCAAGCGAGCCTGCCATTGAGAAATACGGTTTTATCAAAAATAAAATCGTTGTCAACGGAAGATACGAGGGCTGGCATTGCTTCGATGAGGAGTTCGAGATGTACTCCAGCCGTTTTGCCCGCACTGCGGACAGCATTTGCGGCGATGATCCGATGATGATGATATTCACCTCCGGTTCTACCGGCTATCCCAAGCTTGCGGCGCATAACTGCAAGTATCCTCTTGGTCATTTTGTTACTGCCAGATATTGGCACTGCGTTGATCCTGAAGGACTTCATCTCACCATATCCGATACGGGTTGGGCAAAGGCAATGTGGGGCAAGCTCTTCGGTCAGTGGCTCTGCGAGGCAGCTGTTTTTGTATATGACTTTGACCGCTTCCACGCAGACGACATTATGCCTATGTTCAAAAAATACGGCATAACAACCTTCTGTGCACCTCCCACTATGTATCGCTTCTTCATTAAGGAAGACTTGAGCAAGTATGACCTCAGTTCCATCAAGCATGCTTCTACTGCCGGTGAAGCAATGAATCCCGAGGTTTTCAACCGCTTCCGCGAGCATACCGGGCTTTCCATTATGGAAGGCTTCGGCCAGACCGAAACCACCTGCGTTATCGGCAACTATGTAGGCATGGCGCCTAAAATTGGCTCAATGGGTAAACCAAATCCCCTCTACGATGTGCATCTTCTCACCCCGGAGGGAGAGGAAGCAGCTGACGGTGAACCCGGTGAAATATGTATAAAGGTCAGCGACGGTGCTCCCTGCGGACTTTTCATGGGTTACTTTGAAAATGAACGTGAAACCTCTGCTGTATGGCATGATGGATTTTACCATACCGGTGACCTTGCCTGGCGCGACGAGGATGATTATCTTTGGTATGTGGGTCGTGCAGATGACCTTATCAAGTCATCCGGCTACCGCATAGGACCTTTCGAAATTGAATCCGTTATTATGGAGCTTCCTTATGTTCTTGAATGCGGAGTTTCCGCTGAGCCTGACCCGATTCGCGGTCAGGTGGTAAAAGCAAGCATTGTCCTTACTAAGGGTAATAAAGGCAATGATGAGCTTGCAAAAGAGATTCAGGAATATGTCAAGAAGCGTACCGCTCCCTATAAGTATCCCAGAATCATTGTCTTCCGCGATGAGCTTCCCAAGACCACCAGCGGCAAAATAATAAGAAGCAAGCTTTAAATAAAAAATAACCGATGCGATTGCATCGGTTATTTTTTTATTTAATCTCAAAGTGTTTGAAAAGCTTGGATACGCTCTTATATAGCAGGAAGGTTAAGATCGCGTTCACACCGGCCTTAATAGCGTTGAATGCAACGATGAATCCAAGCAGCTCAACAACGAGTTTTCTTGGAACACCCATAAAATAGGGGGTTATAAAAATGTTGGCGGGAATCATAACGATTACCATTGCTGCAACGCCGCAGGCAAGAGCGATTGCAGCGGCCTTTTTGCTCTTATGCTTGCGATAAATAAGAGAAGATACAAGAACAAATGCGCCTGTTGCTATGATATGCATTAATATGCCGTAAACTCCGCTTTGAGCGCTGACAGTGAGTCCCTGAATGAGGGAGGCAATAATTGTTACGCAGATGCCAGCAATAGGGCCAAAGGCGAAGCCGCAGATGAGTATAGAAATATCTGCAGGATCATACTCAAGAAAGGCCACCTGAGGGAATATAGGTATATGAATGAAATATACCAATACAACGGAAATTGCGATCATAATTGCCATCGCTGTAAGTTTGCGGGTGCTGTGTTTAACGTTCACGTTTTTTTTACCTCCAAAAAAGAAAATGCATCATACAGATATATCTGCAGATGCATAAAGATTAAGCGAAGGCAAAAGCCCGCTATGATCTTCTTCCATCCAGACTTTGACCAAAGGTCATAACTGTCGGTATCGGAGTTGCACCGATTCATGCGCGGATATGCGCTCGCGGACTTTACCGCCGGTCGGGATTTTCACCCTGCCCTGAAGATATCTGTATTATTAATGCAAGTATACCACATTCGATAAATTATGCAATAGGGTTTTGACATTATATATAAATGGTAGTAAAATAAACTGATGCGAGGTGAGAACGGTGGACAGAGCAAACAGCTGCTGCTTTACGGGACACAGAGAGTCTAAGCTTCCCTGGGGAAAGAATGAAGAAGATATAAATTGTCTTTCTCTCAAGGAAAGCATTTATGATGCGGTTGAAGCTGTTTATCGCAGCGGACGGCGCCATTTTATATGCGGGATGGCCACCGGATGTGATTTTTATTTTTGTGAAGCCGTGATGAAGCTTCGTGATGAGCATCCGGATGTTACCGTTGAAGCCGCAATTCCATTTGAAGGCCAGTACAAGGGGTGGAGCGAAGAACAGCAGCGCCGATATTTGCGTCTTATCTCCGAATGCGACTATCAAACCGTTATCCAGAAGGACTATTCTCCCAGCTGCTATATGAACAGAAACCGCTATATGGTTGATTCCTCTTCTGTTTTGATTGCCGCTTATAACGGACGCAGAGGCGGCACGATGAATACTTTGCTTTACGCTATAAGAAACGGTCTTGAGCTTATACAGCTCCCAATTAACGATTAAGTGGTGTTTTATGAAAAAGCTTTTGTGCTTTGCGCTTTCATTTTGTATTTTCATATCTGTTTTGTGCACAACGTCCTTTGCGTGGCAACCAAGGCTCGTCGATCCTTATGATAATTTCCGGCATGAGCACAGGCTTTTCACGGAGTTCGATGAAGGATTGGAGAGCGCCAATTATCTTGCAAAAGTTTTTTCTGCAGCAACCTCCGGCGCGGCCGGAAATCCGGTTGCCGAATGTGATGGCTATCTAACAAGAGTTGAGGCCATTTCTGTAGCTGCTAAAATCCACAGCATGTATTATTTGGATAACTATGTTTTCCCGGAGACAAAGCCCTGGCACAGATCATATGTGGATTATGCGCTTAAATATATGATAACATCAGGGGATGCAACTCTTAATTCCGCCGTTACACGCGGTGAACTTGCACATATGCTCTATAGGGCGTTTCCCAGGCAAAATATGCCTGTTATAAGCTATATTCTCGATGGAAGCATCAGAGATGTGTATATAGGACATCCTTATGCAGAGGCAATTTATTACTTTTGCAGAGCCGGTGTTTTTTCCGATTTAGACGATAAAGGCAATTTCAAACCTGAAGGAAAGGTTGAAAGGGAAGAGCTTTATTCGATTATCTCCCGCATAGTTATTCCCAGTTCGCGTAACGGGATTAAACTGAATGGATATGTAGGTTCAACCGCTCCAATGCGGGCCGCTGCGGGGGATGACTTTTTCAACGATGCCTGTTTTATTGGCAACAGTCTTGTTGATGGACTTAGCTATTACAGCGGACTTAATACGCCAACATATTATTCCACCACAGGAATGACTGTTCTTTCTGCCAACTACAAATATGAGTTTTATTCTCCGATAGGTACATATGAAACAGCCGTAGGAGCAGCGGCAGCAGGCGATTATTCAAAAATCTATATAGAACTCGGCATTAACGAGATTGGCATGGAAGTTTGGGAGTTTATTTATTATTATTCGCGTATTATTGATGGTCTCCAAAGCTCTTTGCCTGATGCGGATATTTATATTCTATCTTTGACCCCTGTTAATACGAAGCGTGATTCCGGTGGCGTTTTCACTATGGCAAATGTAAATGCCTATAATGAAGCTCTTAAGCTTCTTACAATTGAAAAAGGCTGCTATTATCTGGATTGCGTGTCAACAATGGTTGACGAAACAGGTTTCCTTTCCAACCGCGACACATGGGATGGAGTGCATTTTTACGAACACAAATATCTGGAGTGGGAGGAAATTATCCGCACCCACTATGTTGATTAAAAGCTGATTATTAACGGAGGAAATATTTTGTCTGATTCTAAGAAACAAAATTATCTTCATGGCGCCGCCATACTCACATTCGGCGTTGTCTTAATCAAAATACTTGGTGCAATATATAAGATTCCTCTTGGCAATATTCTCGGAGATGTAGGATTCGGCTATTTTAATATGGCCTATAACATCTATAATGTATTTCTGACTATTGCCACAGCCGGTCTTCCCGTCGCTCTCTCGAGGATGATAAGTGAAGCCAACACACTTGGAAGACCCATGCAGGCTAAGCGTACCTTTTCTGTTGCCTTCATTACCTTTGCGGTAATCGGTATCATTGGAACGGCCGCTCTTTCAATATTCCATGTTGAGTTTGCGGTTGGAATGGATTCTCCCAGATCTGCACAGAGCATTCTTGCAATTGCACCCAGTGTGTTTTTCTGCTGTGTAATCAGCGCTTACAGAGGATATATCCAGGGACATGGAAACATGACTCCCACCACTGTTAGCCAGATTATTGAGGTTCTTGTGAAGCTCGTTGTGGGCTTTGCTCTGGCGTTCCTGCTTACTCGAAAAGGCCTTGGCCTTCCTGTTAGCTCTGCAGGTGCAATTTTTGGCGTTTCCGCCGGTTCCCTTGCTGCGCTAATCTACATGTTCTATTGCAAGAGACGTGATTACAGTGTTGTGAGCAGTGATAAGCTTGATGTACCTGACAAAGCGGGCAAAATATTCAAGAAGCTTATGACAATTGCAATCCCCATCACTCTCGGCGCAAGTGTTATGAGTATCTTTACCCTTATTGACAGCAAGCTTGTTTTGTCCCAGCTTCAAAACAGCGCAGGCTTCAGCGTTGCGGAAAGTGATGTTCTTTACGGTGTATATTCCAAGACCATTACTCTCTATAATCTTCCGGCTGCATTTATTACTCCTCTCACCATTTCTCTTGTTCCCTCTATTGCTGCCTGCGTTGCCGCAAAGAAAGGGGAGGAGGGCTGCGAAATCGGTGAAAGCTGTGTAAGAATTGCATCCATTATCTGCATGCCTATGGGCATAGGACTCAGCGTGCTCAGCTATCCAATTATGAGTGTTGTATATCCCGATAGCCACGAGGCCGGAGCATCCTTGCTTTTGCTCCTTGGAATTAGCTCCGTTTTTGTATGTCTTGCCCTTGTTTCCAATGCAATTTTGCAGGCTCACGGAAATGAAAGATATCCCCTTTATTCTATGATTATCGGTGGCTTTGTTAAAATAGGCGTCAACTGGGTGCTGGTGGGCAATCCCAATATCAACATTGTTGGCGCTCCCATTGGAACACTTTGCTGCTATATAGTTATGTGCGCAATGAACTATTTCTTCCTCTGCAGATGCATGGAGCGCAAGCCTTCTCTCAAGAGAATGCTCCTGCGTCCTGTGATAAGCTGCCTTGTTATGGCTGCGGCTGCATGGGCTTCTTACGGCCTCGCCTCTGCAGTCCTCGGTGAAGGCTGGTCAAGAATGGCTCTTGCTATGCTGGTGGGTGTTGGCGTTGCTGCCCTTGTCTATATTGTGCTTATTATTGTAACAAGAGCAATTACCCTTGAGGATATGAAGCTTATTCCAAAAGGTGAAAAACTGGCAAAGATTCTGCATATACATTAAAAGACAGGACAGAATATGGAAATGACAGAGTTCCGCATTAAAGAAAACTACGATATAGAAGACTTCAGAAAGATAATGGCTATTCTTCGCGCTCCGGGTGGCTGTCCATGGGACGCTGAGCAGACTCATGAGAGTATTCGCCGCAATGTCATTGAGGAGGCCTATGAGCTCGCCCATGCCATTGATACCGGTGATATGGAAAATCTTCGCGAAGAGCTGGGCGATCTTCTTATGCAGGTTGTTTTTCATAGCTGCATTGAGGAGGAAAAGGGCAATTTTGATCTGAATGACGTTGCTGATGTTGCCTGCAAGAAGCTTGTTTTCCGCCATCCCCATGTTTTTGGAGATGTGGTATGTGAAAACAGCAAGGAGGTACTTAAAACCTGGGATGAGGTAAAGCGCGTTGAGAAAGCCCAGAAAACAGTTACCAGCACAATGGAAGGCGTTGCGGAAACTCTTCCTGCTCTTTGGAGAGCAGAAAAAGTTCAGAAAAAAGCTGCTGACTGCGGTTTCGAATGGCCTGATGTTAGTTTTGCTATGATGAAGGTTGATGAAGAGTTTCATGAGCTGCAGGAAGGAATATTGGCCGATAATAAGGAAAACATTGAAGAGGAGATAGGAGATCTCCTTTATACTGTTGTAAATGTTGCCCGTCATTGCGGCGTTGACCCCGAGACCGCTCTCCATAAAGCCTGTGATAAATCCATCAGGCGTTTCCGCAGCATGGAGGAAAAAGTTATTGCTGAAGGAAAAAAGCTGGAGGATATGTCTGTTACGGAAATGGAGAAATATTATCAGCTTATAAGAGCTCAAAATGAAGGCAAAGAAATGAAGTTTTATCTTGACAACCAGATGGATTTTTGATAAATTCATATGGCTGCGTTTTTTGGGACATACTGTCTCAAAATGCTGATATAACTATTTATTTGCGGAATTTTTCCGCTATCATAACAGGAGGAATAAGAATGAATAAGGCAGAACTCATTTCCGCTGTTGCAGAGAAGACCGGTCTCTCCAAGAAGGACAGCGAAAAGGCAATCAATGCTACTTTTGACACCATTACTCTTTCTATGGAAGCAGGCGAGAAGGTTCAGCTCGTTGGCTTTGGTGCATTTGATGTTAAAGAGCGTGGCTCCCGTATGGGCCGCAATCCTAAGACCAAGGAAGAGATCGAGATCCCCGCATCCCGCGTTCCCGTCTTCAAGGCCGGTAAGGCTCTTAAAGAGGCTCTTTCCAAGTAAGTTGATTTCTTAAGGGTCCATAACCCTTTGATAAAAGCGGCATGGGCCAGTTGGCCTATGCCGCTTTATCATTTATATAATGGAGTTAATAATATGAGAATTGATAAATATCTTAAAGTTTCCCGTCTTATTAAAAGGCGTACTGTTGCAAACGAAGCCTGCGATGGAGAAAGAATTTCCGTGAACGGAAGACAGGTGAAGGCCAGCTATCAGGTCAAGGTGGGAGATGTTATTGAAATCGCCTTTGGCCAGCGCTCTCTCAAAGTTCAGGTTACCGAAATAAATGAACATGCCAACAAGGCCGATGCTTCCGCAATGTATAAAGAGATAAAATGAAAGCCGCTGAAGCGGCTTTTGTTTTTTTATAGGATCAGATTAACTATATAGCACAATAAAAAGCCCCAAAGGCAGGGAATTAGTGCAGATAGGAAAACATATCGCATTTTACCGTATTCTTTTTTTATTGTCATTAGCGTTGTTGAACAGGGCCAGTGAAACAGTGTAAAAATAATAACACATATAATTGTGCATTCATTCCAACCGGCGTTTCGAAGCATTCTGCCCACCTCCTCGGCGGCGGGTAGAAGCATAAGGCTGCTTCCTGAGGTGTAGCACATAAGGATAATCGGCATTACAATTTCGTTGGCAGGCAGACCAAGAATGAATGCAAACAGTATTGTTCCGTTCAATCCAAAAATTGAAGCAGGCTTATCCAGGAAAAGACATATATAGGATATAAGATTTGTGTCGTTAAATTTCAAATTCGCAAGAAACCATATTATAAGACCTGCAGGAGCAGAGGCTTTTATCGCTCTGAACAATACTTTTGCGGTTCTATCATAAAAAGAGCGTACCAGCGTATCCCATATTTTAGGCTTTCTATAAGGCGGCAATTCCAAAGTGAAAGAAAGTTTTTCATTCCTGCAGTATATTATGGACAATAACTTTGTGCTGATAAGCGTGATAAGTGCGCCGAGTAATATAACAGTCATTACGGCTGCAGGTGCGAGAGTATCTCCTCCGTCGGGATACAAAATAGCCGCAAGAAGAATAATTGTCGGAAATCGGCCGTTACAGGGCATAAAGCTGTTTGTCAGTATGCTGATTAATTTTTGTCCGGGAGAGGATATGATAGCGCAGGAAGTTACTCCCACTGCATTGCAGCCAAGTCCCATACACATGGTAAGCGACTGTTTTCCGCAACTGCCGCAGTATTTGAAAATTGGGTCCAAATTAAAGGCAATTCTCGGCAAGAGACCGAAATCTTCAAGCAGCGTAAAAAGAGGGAAGAATATTGCCATTGGAGGCAGCATAACTGAAACCACCCATGCTGTTGTGCCGTAAATACCGTCTATTATTATCCCTGTCAGCGTTTCAGGAACACCCAGCGTAAATGCGCAGTTTCTCAGCAATGTACCTGCAAGGGAAAATAAGCGGCTTAAAAGCTGTGAGGGAACATTGGCAGCGCTTATACTTATCCAGAGAAGAGCAAACAGCATAAGAAGCATAATCGGCACGCCAAAAATTTTGCTGCAGATAAGCTTATCTAATAGATTAATTATTGAATTATTTTTAGAGGCAATTATGACTTTTTCAGCAATTTCTGATGCCTTTTTTTTAATGCTTATGATATCTGGTGTTGATGAAGGATCTTTAATTTCGCTGAATCCTTCATTGGAAATAGCCGCGATAAGCTCGTTGAGTCCTTTCCCACTGGATGCACTCATAGGTATAACTGGCAGGGAGAGCTCACGGGAGAGCGCCTGGGCATCAATTGAAATACCTTTTCTTTCAGCTTCATCCATTAAATTAAGGCAAACGGTAATGCCGCCTCGTTTTTCCATAATCTGCAGCAGAAGGTATAGGCTTTTTTCAAGACAGCTGGCATCGCATACATATACAATATGATTGCATTCCTCATTGCATATTGTTTCCGCTGCAGCCAATTCATCGGGTGAATTGGCAATGAGAGAATATGTACCCGGAGTATCAATTATCATTATATTGTTATCGTGCAAGGCCATAAATCCGCATGTGCTGCCAACAGTCTTTCCGGTCCAGTTTCCGGTGTGTTGACGAAGACCCGTCAGGGAGTTGAATATGGTAGATTTTCCGACATTTGGGTTACCTGCGAGTATTATTATATCCGGCATACAATTCTCCTTCCTGTATCATTATATGCCAATTTTGAAAATATGATAAAAGAGCGCGTCAAAGACGCGCTCTAAAGTAATTCGTTTACAAGTATTTTTTCGCTCTCCGTACGCCTTAACGCAATAACAGTATTCTGAACCATATAGGCCTTTGGCTCGCCGAAAACACCGGAAAAAAGAGCTTTAACAGATGCTCCGGGATAGAACCCCAATTCGGCAAGCCTTGCGCCATGATTAATTTCGTCAACAGCATAAATATATGCGCTATGACCCGGAGAAAGCTCGCTAAGTTTATAAGCAGGCGACATAGTATACCTTCTTCATGATACGACGCAAAAAAGCGCCCGATATATACTATGCTTTTTTTATAAAAGTGTTTCTTCTAGACCGCCTTTGAGGGCGTGGAGATTTTCACCCAGCATGGATTTTAGGAGCAGAAAAGGTCTCTCCCCGGTGCAGTGACCGGTATAATACCTGCATGGATATTTTATAAGCTCGTTGGCAACAGCAAAAACCAGTTCATCAGGAGCATCGATTTTGAGACCCGGGTTGGTAAGGTGGAAACCGGAAATAACATAATCTGGATGTTTTCCAATAATTTCATTGAAGCCGCGAATTATATTAATAATTCCGCGGTGGGCGCAGCCTGCAAATAGCGCGGACTTGCCTCCGTCGCATATTATAAGATTTTGCTCATGAAGGAAGCTGTCGCTAACATTTTCTCCATTTACTTCCTCATAAAGGCTGCTGTTTCCATCTGGGAGCAGGTCCGTAGTAGGAATGCGAGAAAAAAGCGCCAGTTCATCGTCTATGGATAAGAAATCCTCGGTGAGAATTATACGCTGTGAATAATTTTTAAGGAGCTCCATATCAGGGCCTATATATCGCCAACCGCAATTTTCCGTGGCAAAGTGGCGGCGATTATAAGCAAGTGTGTGCATATAAATTTTAGCGCTGCTGTTAAGCTTCAAAAAGCCGCTTAATCCACCGGTGTGGTCATAGTGACCGTGAGATATGATCGCAATATCAACCTCAGAAAGCTTTATTCCCATCTTTTCCGCGTTTGATATCAGAAGCTCCCCATCAGGACCTGCATCGAATAGAATTTTATGTTTTGAAGTTTCTATATAAATTGAAAGACCGTGAGCGCAACCGAAGCCGGGTACACATGTGTTTTCAACAAGTGTAACAAATCTCATAAAATCCACTCCTTTCTTTCGAGTATATCATATGATTTACGCAAAATACACACCGGCAATAAATTTATTAATAGATAATTTACATATCTTCTCTTTATTTTTTTAATAAATTTATTTAGTATATAACTATAAAATACAAAGGAGTATGCTATGCTGCGCTTTGAAGATATTAAAAACAGTGAAACAATTAAAACATATATACGTAAAGCTGATGAATCTCTTATTGCTCTTGGATTTACAGAGCATAGCTTTGCCCACGTGGGTCTTGTGGCCCGTAACTGCAAGATGATTCTCTCTGAACTTGGATATTCCGAGCGTGAACAGGAAATCGGTTGCATTGCCTCTTATCTGCACGATATAGGAAACCTTGTAAATCGTGTTGAACATTCTCAGTCGGGTGCAATAATGGCATTTCGCATTCTAAATGAGAAGAAAATGGCTGCGGATGAAATTGCGGAAATTGTAACTGCAATAGGCAATCACGATGAGGGAACCGGGAGGCCGGTGAGCCCAATAGCGGCAGCTTTGATAATCGCAGATAAAAGCGATGTCAGACGCAGCAGAGTCCGCAATAGAGATGAAAATAGTTTTGATATTCATGACAGAGTAAACTACTCCGTTCGTGAATCAAAGCTGATTATAAGCGAGGACAAAAAAACAGTTACGCTGGTGCTTGATGTTGATACCAACTATAGCTCGGTTATGGATTACTTCGAAATATTTATGCAGAGAATGATAATGTGCCGCAATGCCGCAGCCGCGCTTGGAATGATATTTAAGCTTACAATAAACGGTCAATCTCTGATATAAAAAATACTGCTGCAGTAATTGCAGCAGTATTTTTTATTCTTCGTCCATATCATCCATCAGCCGCATACCGGCAGTATCCGTAACGGGAAGGGAGAAGACAATGGCTCTTGCCTCGGTGTTGATTCCTGCTTCGTCCATGATGGAGCGCATTATATTGTTTTTCTGATCCTTGCGAACAACGATGAATACCATTTCTTTCTCGGGAGCAATAGTAACTCCCATAAATTTTTCCGCAAGATGACTGCCTGTGCCACGGGCGTGGATAACAGTTCCGCCGGCTGCGTGAACCTTTCTGGCAGCGTCCATTATTAGATCTGAATAGCCCTGATTGCCGATGGCAACCAAAAGCTCATATTTAGTATCTTTCAAAACAGATTCCTCTCCTTTAACAAAGTCCTGTCCGCTTGCAAGGAAATTAAGTGCTTTTGCGCCTCCGATGCTGCTCAAAGGAACAAGAAAGGCGATTCCAATGCCCGGAATATCAATGTTGATCTTTCTGCGAAGCTCCCGTTTAAGGGGTTTCCATTTCTCTGAGCTGACAATATGGAATAGCAGAGTCTTTTCCGGGCCGTCAAGTCCGAAATAATCCAAAATATCATTTGATGCAGTGCCTTTTCCAAGAGAGAGAAAGGATACTTCAAGACCATAATTCTTATAGAATTCTATAAATTTTTTAGTTAAATTTCGGCTGGTTATTGTAACCATTAAATGAAGCTGGCTCATAGGCTAACCTCCGGAGCATTAATTAAAGTTCGATAATGGCATCTTCGTCGAAAGCATAACCCAATGTGCCGTCGGTTTTATTTTTGCGCTGTTTAAGCAGGGTTATAAGACCAAGAACCTGAATTGTAATAAGTGGAGTCATAGCTACCATTGCCACAACACCGAAGGCGTCGGAAGCGAGGTTTCCTCCAACAGCAACGCAGGCGCCCTGCGCAAGAGGAAGTAAAAATGTTGCTGTCATAGGACCTGAAGCGACGCCGCCGGAGTCAAATGCAATTGCAGTAAATATTTTAGGAACAACAAAGCTGAGTCCGAGTGCAACCGCATAGCCGGGAATAAGGAAATACAGAATGGGAATATCCAAAAGAACTCTGGTCATAGCAAGAGCAACAGAAACAGCAACGCCCACAGAGAGACTGACTCCCATTGCCTTTGCGGAAATAGCGCCTTCGGTTATTTCTTCAACCTGATGGTTGAGAACATAAACAGCGGGCTCTGCCTTAACAATAAAATAACCTATTAGTGCACCAATTGGGATGAGAATGAAGCGGAACGTAGATGAGGCGAGAACGCTTCCAATATAAGTGCCTGCGGGCATAAAACCAACATTTGCGCCTGCCAGGAAAAGAACTAAACCAATATATGTGTAGACAAGACCAATTAAAATTTTTTTCAGACTTTTTTTATTAAGATGCAGAGAAAAAATCTGGAAAAGACCGAAGAATACAACAATTGGAAAAAGAGAAACAGCGATCTCCTTCAAATAATAGGGAAGGGAAGAGGTGAACATTTTGCGCAGCTCAACAGTGTTACTAATATCAAGTTCTTTCAAAACGACGTAATCATTTTCGCCGGGACGGAAAACCATACCGAGGATAAGAACTGCAAGTATAGGACCGACACTGCATAAAGCCACAAGACCGAAGCTGTCATCGGATGCATTTCTGTCGCTTCGAATGGCAGATATACCAACGCCAAGAGCCATAATGAAGGGCACTGTCATGGGACCGGTGGTAACGCCGCCGGAGTCAAAAGAAATGGCTCTAAAATCTGCCGGAACAAAGAAAATTAGCACAAAAGCAGCAACGTAAAGAACAACAAGGAGACGGGAGAGAGAAATGCCGAGAAGCACTCTCAAAACAGCAACGACGAGGAAAATTCCTACACCCAAAGCGACGGCGATAATCAGAGTATGATTGGGTATGGAGGGCACAAGTCCGGCCAATACCTGCAAATCTGGCTCGGAAATAGTAATAATAACTCCAAGAATAAGGCTCAAGGTGCAAATTAGAAGAACATTTTTGCTCTTTGTCATTTTTGATCCAACTTTTTCACCCATAGGAACCATTGATATCTCAGCGCCCAGAGTGAAGAACATCATTCCGATCATAACCATTACAGAGCCGAAAAGGAAACTCAAAATAATGCTTGGGCTAACAGGCGCGATTGTGAGACTCAAAGCCAGTACTATTATTAAAATTGGAGTTACAGCCGCCAAAGCTTCATGGAGCTTGGCTTTCATTTTTGGATTTATAAGCTTCAAGTCGTCACCTCCTGTGTTATTGAGTCATTTTAGTACCAATTTGTAACAGAATAACATAGATTTAAAAATTAAATAAGTCCTTAATTAAAAATTTTTATATATTTACAAGAAATTTATAAAGAAATCGTTCAAAAGAACAGGTTCTTTTTTGCCTGAGTAACTGGAGTTGAACAATAAGCCATATTGTAAAAACGCCAACGGTGTTTAGTGAGACCGCTGAGTCAAACATAGGCAGAGTAAAATAAAAACAGCCACCCATTAGGATGACTGTTTTATTTGGTCCGAGTGACTGGAGTTGAACCAGCGGCCTCTTGAACCCCATTCAAGCACGCTACCATCTGCGCTACACCCGGATATTAAATTTGCTGATTTCTCAGCGCTCGATTATATTAACATATGATAAAACAAAATGCAAGCTTTTTTTTATAAAAATAAGGAAAAATTTTAATAATTATATCCGGCGTATAATAAAACACTGTTAGGGCAAAATAGTTTTGCATTCCAAAAAGGAGGTATAATACAATGAGCAACACTAAACAGAACAGCCAGAATAACAATCAGCAGAACAGCCAGAACAATCAGCAGCAGAATAACCAGAACCAGAAGAGCAACTATTGATTTGTTTTTGCTGAAAAAGGAACGTCCTGTGCAAACGCACAGGACGTTTTTATTGTTATGACATTTTGATGCCCCAGATAAGACATTTTCTGGTTCCTACAACAATCATATCTTCATAAATTGCGGGAGTTGCTTCAACACCGCCGAGAAGTCCAATGCTGTCAAGAACTTCACCGGTTTTGGCATCCATAAGATACATTGTGTGACCGTAGGTGCAGTAAACAAGATATCCGCTGCCATCCTCATTATAAACAAGAACGGGTGAGGACCAAGTGTAGTAAGCCTTGTGCTCCCAAACAACTTCTCCGGTTTCACAATCGATACAGGCGAGAACGCCGTTGTTGTTAAGGTCGGTTTTTGCGACTGTAACATAGATATAGCCGTCCAAGTCATTTTTGCCAAGGGCAACGGTAGACTGAACGCCGCCGGAAACACCGGATTCGGTGTAGCATTTGTAATTTTTCTGCCATACGATATCGCCGTTTTCGGCATCAATTTTCCAGATGGGAACATCTGCGGTATTGTAGCTTCTCCATCCATAGTGGAATGATGTGCTCACATAAAGATAGGGATGGCCGTTTTCTATGGAGAGAACAGGGGTGCCGTTTGAGTCGTCCAGAATATCCTGAACCCATACAAGCTCAAGAGTGTTTAGATCAAGACACATAAGGTTTCCGCCGTTGTCGCATAAAAACATATGACCGCACCAGATGGCAGGACTGCCCTCCATACCTACCCAGTATGAGTAAAGACTTGTGCGCTTGCCGTAATAGTGCCATTTGCGGATGTTGTCAGGATTGATGGAAACGGTTCCTGCTTCCACGTCATACTGCGTGTTCAGCTTCATAAGGTAAACAATTCCGTTTTCGCCGGGATAAATAAGCTGGTCGGTTTCAACATCCACAAGCGCAGAAGCATCGAAGTAGCAGAGTTCTCCACGGAGGGAGAATTTGTCCATATTACCGAACTCATACATGATAGAGAAGTCAATAAGGCTGATTATAAAGGCTCGAGAAACTCCCTTGGAGGAGTCATAGCCGGCGCCAAGATAAAGGATGGGATAACCTCTGGGATCAAGTGCGCCGGAGCCCTTGAAGGTGAAGCCCATGTTCAGAACATCGCGGGTTTTCTTTCCTGTTTCAAGATCAAGGAAGTAAACATTGCCGTCCATAGTGGCATATATAACTTCCACAAGCTCATCGTCTTCTTTTGCCCAGTCATACATATTCATTATTGCTTTTGTCTCTCTGGGCCATTTAACAATCAGCGGTTGTCCGGTCCAGCCACTTCCGGACCAAACAGCACCGTTATGTATAAGGGTTCCGGTGGTGTAGTTCCAGGCATCATCGAGTTTAAATTCTTCAAGACCCGCATAGCCATAGGAACCGCCATCACGGAAGTTGTTTCCGCGGAAGGTGATGATTCCGTTTGCGTCGGTATAGTCGTCACCATAGCCGAAAAATACTGTTTCTTCCTCACTGGCTTCATACTTCTCGCCTTCGCCAAGGGTTGTACCGTCGATATTTATGCCGACAGTTTTAATAAGGTTTTCGGGAAGTGTGCTTTCAAGGGAGTAGGGCTCAAAGCTGGGAAGGGGAGTTGGAGTGGGGGGAGGAGTAGGAATAACAACACCCTCGAGAGGAGTGGACTCGCTGTCGGTGGGATCCACTGTGGGGACATATCCTTGATGGAAATAATAGTCAGGGATAAGATCCACATAGGCGGGGTCAACGCCTGCAATGGTGGTGGGCTCATTATGGTGCTTGGAAAGAAGACCAAAGAAAACACCCAAAAGAACGAGAAATATAACTCCTTCAATGACTAATATCGGAAGGCGGTTTTTAATATCCGCGGAAAGCTTTTTGAGAAAATTCATATATGATAACACCTTATTCCTGAAAGTAGTGCGTTTCATTCTATCAACCTTTATAATATAACAAATAGCATTATAAAATGCAATGTTCTTGTGTTAAGTTGACAAAATTTTTAGGCTCATATAAAATTGAAATCATAAATTGACTCCCGGGAGGGATTGTATGAATAAGGTCAAAAATGGCGTACTAATGGTAACAGTAGGAACCCTTGCCTATTTTTTCCTTGGTGTGATGTATATATGGTCAGTACTTCGCATAGAGGTCAATAATATTTTTCCAGAGTATACTGCGGCCCAGTTATCTCTGTGCTTCACCATAATGATGTCCACTTTTTGTGTTGGTGGATTTGTTGGAGGCAAAATTGTGCAAAAAAGGACTCCGGCAATTTCCCTTCGCATAGGCTCTGTTTTAATTCTTCTGGGATATTTTGGAGCGGGTATGATGCGTTTTCTTGAGGCAGAAAACGCCCTTCGTCTTTTATATATTTCGTACTCTGTTGTAGGCGGATTTGGTATAGGAATGGGGTATAACGCCCTGATGGCAAATATATCCCCATGGTTTCCCGGAAGGGTTGGGCTTGTTACCGGCATAATGATGATGGGGATGGGGCTTAGCAGCATTGTCTTTGCATTTGCTATCGAATACATATGCCCGAAAATAGGGATTTTCAACATTTTTATTATTATGGCTGTTGCAGTTTCCTTAATGCTGTTTGTTTCCTCCTTTGTTGTAAAGAAACCGCCCCTTGCTTCTGTAAATAACAGCCAACTTGAGGTGAAGCCAAGCAAAAAACCAATAGAGATGGTTTCGAGCCTCAGCTTCTGGATTTATTTTCTTTGGAACACCTTTGCCGGCTGCAGCGGTCTGCTTGTCATAAATTCCGCCGCTAATATAGCAGCGTATTTCGGCCTTGCAGCAAGCTTGGGAATGGTGATCAGCCTTTTCAACGGATGCGGAAGACCGGTAGTAGGACTATTGGTTGATAAGCTTGGGCAGTATAAAGCAATGATGCTTATTAATGTTATGCTGGTTATCGCTGCTGTAATGCTTATAATTTCCGATAGAATAGGCATAAGCGCCCTAATGTTTGTCGGCATGATTTTTGTGGGCATCGTATATGGAGGAGGAAGCACTATTGCGACAAAAGTTATTAATGATCTATACGGACCAAAGTATTTTGGAGTCAATCATAGCATAAGTAATTTCTGCGTCATAGCTGCATCATTTATAGGGCCTTATCTGAGTGGAATTTTGCAGGACCGTTCAGGTGGAGGATTTACAAGCACCTTTTATATGCTGCTTGCAATTTCTGTTTTGATGCTCCTTTTAATTTTTGGACTAATATTTATAATAAAAAAAGAAAAATAAATAAATTTCCTATTGACAATGCATCCTTAATGATATATAATCCTAATTGTAAAGAATAAGACAAAGGAGGTATATATGAAGGAACGCAATACAGTTCAAAAGGAAATCATATATTCTGCCCTTTGCCGGATGGCGAACCATCCAACCGCCGATGAGGTTTATCTCTCCGTGCATGAGAGTCATCCAACTATAAGCAGGGCAACGGTTTTCAGAGTACTGAATAAAATGGCAGAAAACGGCTCTATTATGAAAGTAAATATAACAAACGGAGCCGATCATTTCGACCATCAAGTTTTTAATCATTATCACGCTCACTGCAGAAGCTGCGGTGAAGTTTGTGATGTGAAGCTTGCTCCTCTTGTTATGCTTGAGGAAGGTAAATTTGAAGCTGATAATAGTTTCAACATTACCGGTTATTCACTCCAGTTTAACGGCTTATGCAGAAAATGTTCTGAAAAAGAAGGTGCTTAGTTTTGGATGTAAAAGCATTCAGAAAAATGAGCTATGGATTGTTTCTTCTAACCACAAAGCATGGTGATAAGGAAAACGGATGTATTATTAATACTGCCATTCAGTGTGCATCCGAACCCAGAATGATCTCCATCTGCGTGATTAAGAAAAATCTCACCAACGAGCTCATTGAAAAATCCGGTAAGTTTAACCTTACAGTGCTTTCCGAAAGCGTTCCCTATGAAACCTATAGGGTGTTTGGAATGACAAGCGGAAGGGAGGAGGATAAGTTCTCTTATTTCCCCAATTCTCCCGTTTCCGAAAACGGCTTGAGGTATCTGGCGGAAGGAAATGCACTTTTCCAGTGCAAGGTTGTTTCCTCCCAGGACTTGGGAAGCCACCAGATGTATATAGCTGAGCTTACAGGCGCGAAGGTTTTATCCGATGAAGCATCTGCAACTTATGCTTATTATCAGTCCACTGTAAAAAATCAGGCACCTAAGCCTGAAAAAAACGGATGGCGCTGCAAGATCTGCGGTTATATCCATGAAAGTGACACTCTCCCCGGAGATTTTGTATGTCCCCTCTGCAAGCACGGCGCTGAGGATTTTGAGAAAGTCGGCGCAGTTAATGAAGAAAATATAATTAAAAATATAAATATTAATGAAAAAGGAGATTCTGTTATGAAAAAGTACGTTTGCAAAGTTTGCGGCTATGTCCACACCGGTGATTCTGCTCCCTCTGAGTGCCCTGTATGCCACGTTGGCGCACAGATGTTCGAAGAAGTCAAGGGCGAGATGAAGCTTGCTGCCGAGCATGATTACGGCGTGTATGCAAAGACTGTTAAGAATAATCCCGATATCTCCGCTGAAGATAAAGCATACATCTTCGAGCAGCTCATGGCAAACTTCCAGGGCGAGTGCAGCGAGGTTGGTATGTATCTTTGCATGGCTCGTATTGCCCATCGCGAAGGCTATCCCGAGATCGGTCTCTACTGGGAGAAGGCAGCATATGAAGAGGCAGAGCATGCCGCTAAGTTTGCAGAGCTCCTGGGCGAGGATCTGGAGCCCAACATGAAGGCTACCACCAAGGATAACCTGGCATGGCGCGTTGACTGTGAGTTCGGCGCTACCGCAGGTAAGGTTGATCTGGCTGTCTGCGCAAAGAAGAATGGCCTTGACGCTATTCATGATACTGTCCATGAAATGGCACGCGATGAGGCTCGCCATGGCCGCGCTCTGGAAGGCCTGCTGAAGCGTTACTTCAAGTAAGAAAAATACCCGATTTTACAGGGGGAACGGAA
>SVKK01000041.1 GCA_015068425.1 Oscillospiraceae bacterium
TGCGTGAGGAAAGTCCGGGCTCCATAGGGCAAGGATAACGGGTAACGCCCGCCAGGGGTGACCCTCGGACAAGTGCAACAGAAATATACCGCCTCAGCTTGTTGAGGTAAGGGTGGAAAAGTGGGGTAAGAGCCCACTCGCCGCGTGGAGACACGTTGGCGCTGTAAACTCTATCCGGAGCAACGCCGTGGAGGAACAATAGGTTGGCCCGACCGTTCCGGGGAGGCGGCTTGAGCCTGTTGGCAACGACAGGCCACAGATAGATGGTCGTTTAAGACAGAACCCGGCTTACAGACCAACTCGTTTCATGGGGGTGTTAAGTTAACTGCTTAGCACCCCCAAATATTGTGGTTTTTTAATGAAAAAATAGCTATTTTTCTATTGACATTGACAAAACTGCGTGATATATTATTATGGCCGCATTGAGAAGGTTTAAGTGAAATGTGGTTTCCACCTTAAAAGCGAGTCTGCAAAAAGAAAGGCAGGTGCAACCAAATGAAGCATGCAATCATCGTAACCGGTGGCAAGCAGTACCGTGTTGCCGAGGGTGACGTTATCTTCGTAGAGAAGCTCGACGTCGAAGCCGGCGAAACCGTTAAGTTTGACCAGGTTCTTGCAGTCATCGACGAAGAGTCCTCCGTTTTCGGAACTCCCGTTGTTGAGGGCGCAGTCGTTACCGGCAACGTCGTCAAAAATGGCAAGAGCAAGAAGATCCGCGTCTACAAGATGAAGCCCAAGAAAGGTTATCGCAAGACCCAGGGCCACAGACAGCCTTATTCCAAGGTTCAGATCGAAGCTATTAACGCATAATTTTTCCGCGAGTATTATTTTGACACATGGAGGTGTAACCTAATGGCACATAAAAAAGGTATGGGTTCTACCCGTAACGGTCGCGACAGCGAGTCCAAGCGTCTCGGACCCAAGAGAGCCGATGGTCAGTTCGTTCTGGCCGGCAACATCCTTGTCAGACAGCGCGGAACCAAGATCCACCCCGGCACCAACGTTGGTAAGGGTGGCGACGACACTCTGTTCGCCCTCGTGGACGGCACTGTGAAGTTTGAGCGCATGGGCAAGGACCGCAAGAAGGTCTCTGTTTACGAAATCGCTCAGTAATTGAGGATTTAAAAGACCGGACTCGATAATTATCGCGTCCGGTCTTTATTTATGCTTATATCTTCTCTTCCCTCTTGATTATAGAGCGGGATTTGAAATATAATAAACTTAGAAATTAGTAAGGAGGTCATATATATGGCAACTTCCTTTGTTGATAAAGCCACTATAAAAGTTATCGCCGGCAAGGGCGGCAACGGCGCTGTTGCCTTCCACCGTGAGAAATACGTTGCAGCCGGCGGTCCCGACGGTGGTGACGGCGGCCGCGGAGGCGACATCATCGCCGTTGTTGATGACCACATGTCCACTCTTATGGACTTCCGTTATAAGCGTAAATACGTCGCTTCCAACGGACTGGACGGTCAGGGCAGACGCTGCTCCGGACGTGACGGCGAAAGTCTTGTTATCAAGGTTCCCAGAGGAACTCTTATCCGCGACAAGGAAACGGGTCTCATCATCCATGATATGTCCGATAATGAGCCTTTTATTATTGCGAAAGGCGGCAGAGGCGGCTGGGGAAACCAGCACTTTGCAACTCCCACCCGTCAGGTTCCCCGCTTTGCAAAGCCCGGACTCCCCGGAGAGGAGCGAGAGATAGTCCTTGAGCTTAAGCTTCTCGCAGATGTTGGTCTTGTTGGCTTTCCCAATGTTGGCAAAAGCACTTTGCTTTCTGTTGTAAGCAAGGCTCATCCCAAAATAGCCAACTACCATTTCACCACTCTCTTCCCCAATCTGGGTGTTGTATACGTCACTGAGGGCGTCAGCTTTGTTATGGCTGATATCCCCGGTATTATTGAGGGTGCAAGCGAGGGCGCAGGACTCGGACACGACTTCCTTCGCCATATTGACCGCTGCCGTCTTCTCATTCACCTTGTTGATATTGCAGGCAGTGAAGGCCGCGATCCTATTGAAGATTTCGAGGCAATAAACAAGGAGCTTCACGATTACAGTGAAGAACTTGCATCCCGTCCCCAGATTGTTGTTGCAAATAAGTGTGACCTTCTTGGCGATGACAGGGAGCCTATCGAGCGTTTTAAGGCTCATGTGGAAGCACAGGGATATCAGTTCTTTGAGATGAGCGCCGTTGCCCATCAGGGCACACGGGAGCTTGTTAAGCACGCCGCATCTCTGCTCGATACCCTTCCCCCTGTTGTTCACTACGAAGCTGACTATGTTCCCCCTGTTCCCACAATCGATACAAGCGCAGAGCTCACTATTGAAAATCCCGAAGAGGGATATTGGATCGTTGAAGGCCCCTGGCTTGAAAAACTTCTTGACAGCACTAACCTCAACGATGTTGACGGGCGAGTTTACTTTGACCGCGTTCTTCGCGAGGCCGGAGTTTTTGACCGTCTTGAGGCAATGGGTATTGAAGACGGCGACACCGTTGCAATGTACTATCTCCAGTTTGAATATCAGAGTTGATAAAAAAATCCGCAGACAATTGTCTGCGGATTTTTTTAATCAAAACGGCATGTGAAATTTTCATTATTATAGGCTTCAAAGCAAAGCATTATCTGCTCTTCGTTATTTTTTTCTTGGCAAAGGGACGGAAGAGAGTCCGGTGAGAACCAGCCTGTTTCACTTGTTTCAATATTTTCCTTAAATTCACCGCCTAAATAGCTGCAGAGGAAGAATATTTTATATACGCTTAAAGCGCTAACCATACCCAAACCATTGTTTTTTTGCCAATCGAGAAGGGCCACGAGGCGCATAGGCTCAACGATTGCGCCTGCTTCCTCCATTGCTTCTTTGGCAGCGTTTTCTCCGGCGCTTAATCCAACATCGGCCCAGCCTCCCGGCAATGACCAAAGTCCGTTGTTTTCTTTTACAAGCAGTATTTTCCCATCATGTATTATCGCCGCGCGGACATCAACCTTTGGAGTTTGATATCCCTTTTCGCAGCAGAAAATATCTTTAACCTTTTCAAGAGGTGTGCTGCTAATTTCGGATAGCATTTCCGCGGAAATATCTCGTATACGCTCAAATCTTTCTATATCAAATTTATCTTTACTGTAATGAAGCCCAGCCTGAGCAAGGCTTTGAAGCTCTCTTGCCCATTTAATATAAATATCTTTTGGCATATGCTCACCTCACATAATGAGCATAACATCAATTGGCGCAACAGTCAAGTTCTATACAATTCGGAATGGATTTTCTCCTCCGGCTTCATCATTAATAAAGGCTTGAATGCAGTTTCTCACCATATCATCAACAGATTTTGATGTATAAAATGCAATATGGGGCGAAATTATAACATTTGGCATGTCGCGAAGTATAGCAAGAGGCTTGTTGTTTATTACATCCGCCTTCCTGTTATAGTAATATAAATCAAACTCATCCTCTATAACATCAAGGGCACAGGCAGCTATTTTGCCCTCATTGAGAGCATCAATCAGTGCGTTACTATCAATAAGCCCTCCTCTTGCAGTATTTATGATTACAGACCCCTCCGGCATCAGAGCCAAAGAACTGCTGTTTATCATATGCCTTGTACCACTGCGCAGAGGAGCATGCAGTGAAAACAAATCGCAGGTTGAAAACAAATCCTTAAGCGGCAGATATATTACTCCTTCTATCTCCTCGGGTGAAGGATCGTAGGCATAAATCTCACAGCCAAAACCCTTTAATAATTCTATATATCTTTTACCGATAGTCCCTGTCCCTATTACTCCGATTTTTCTTTCAGACAAATTGCAGCCCCTTAAGCCTTTAAGAGTGAAGTCATTAATTGAAGATCTTTGAATTATACGCTTCATATTCCGCAAACTCATCAAGGAAAGCATAAGAGTAAACTCCGCAACAGCATCCGGGCTATATGAGGAATTTGAAATTTTAATCCCGATACTCTTTGCATATTTGCAATCGATATGATCATAGCCAACAGTTCTCGTTCCAATCATCTTTACGCCGATACTTTTGAATGAATCAAGCATAGTATCAGTTATTGGATTAGTCAGCACGGACACATACTCACTTCCCTCAGCAAGGTAAATATTATCCTCACTGACAGATTGCTTTGTGCATTTAACATCAAGGCCAAAAAGTGAAGAATATTTTTCAAAGCAACTCATTTCATCATAGGGTCTGCAGCCATAAGCAAAGATTTTCATATATACAAGAATTTCCTTCAATATTTTAAATATAGAATTTAACTTTTTTGATATGATATTTAAGTAAATAAACAAAATATTAATTAAATTTTTAACTTTTGAATTAGCTATTTACAAAAATACTACAAACTTTTATAATTTAATCACTGGAACAAAAACATTACGAAAGGAATTTTATTATGGGATTTTTGACCGGAAAAACCGTTATCATCACCGGCGCCGGCCGCGCCACCCTTTCTGACGGAAGCTGCGGCTCCATTGGATATGGAATTGCAACCGCTTATGCCAAGGAAGGTGCCAATATCGTCATTACCGGACGCAATGTTAAAAAGCTTGAAGAAGCTAAGGAAGAACTTGAAAGGCTGTACGGCGTAAATGTTCTCCCCGTTCAGGCCGATGTTTCCGCAAATGCTGATAACGAAGCAGTTGTAAAGGCTGTTGTGGATAAAACCATTGAGAGTTTTGGAAGAATTGATGTTCTCATCAATAATGCTCAGGCATCCGCCTCCGGTGTTCCTCTCGCCGACCACAGCACCGAACAGTTTAATCTTGCCCTCTATTCCGGACTTTATGCAGCATTCTATTATATGAAGGCTTGCTATCCTTATCTTAAGGAAAGCCGCGGCAGCGTTATAAACTTCGCTTCCGGTGCAGGTCTTTTCGGAAACTTTGGTCAGTCTGCCTATGCCGCAGCCAAGGAGGGTATACGCGGTCTTAGCCGTGTTGCCGCTACCGAATGGGGTGCCGACGGAATAAATGTTAACGTTATTTGCCCCCTTGCATGGACTGCACAGCTTGAAAATTGGGCAAATGCTTATCCCGAAGCATTTAAGGCCAATGTTAAAATGCCTCCCATGGGTCACTACGGCAATGTTGAAACCGAGATTGGACGCGTTTGCGTTCAGCTTGCTCATCCCGACTTCAAATATCTCACCGGCGAGACCCTTACTCTTGAAGGCGGCATGGGTCTTCGTCCCTGATTTATCCAAAAAATTACAAAAAGGAGCTCAGAAGAGCTCCTTTTTTCTTTATTCTTGTCTTTTAATATGCTATAATTCGTACATAAAAACAACGGAGGCTCAGAAATGAAATATAACTATGACCCTATGTATACAGTTTCTCTCTTTGAGAAAATCGTTAATGTTCCCTCTCCTGTAGGATATTTCAGAGAGATGAATCCGCTTATTGAGGAGATAGCCTCTTCTCTTGGATGCGATGTTACTTATGACAACAAATACACCGCATATATCACCCTTGATGGCTGCGATAACAGCAAAACCGTTATGGTTGGCGCTCATCTTGATACAATTGGTCTTATCGTACGTCGTATAGACAACAACGGCATGATTCGCGTTCGACAGTTGGGCGGTATAAACTTCAGCTCTATTGAGGGAGAAACTGTTCACATTCATACCCGTGACGGCCGATGCTACAGCGGTCTTGTTACCGTTTCCTCTCATTCTGTACATGTTTTCGATGATGCCCGCACTATGAGTCGAGACGAAGAAAATATTATGATTATCATTGATGAGGATGTTCATTGCAAAGAGGATGTTGTCGCTCTTGGTATTCGTCACGGAGATCCTATCTCCATTTCCCCCAGATTTCAAATTACCGACAAGGGATATATAAAAAGCCGTTTCATCGATGATAAAGCAGCTGTGGCAGTCTGCCTTAATATGATCAAGTATCTTAAGGAAAACAATCTGAAGCCAAAATATAAAACTATTATCTCCTTCCCCTATGCCGAGGAAGTTGGCCTTGGCGGAACCTATGTCCCTGAAGGAGTAAGCGATTTTATAGCCGTCGATATCGGTCTTATCGGCCCTGATCTTGACGGAAATGAAAAATCCGTCAGTATATGCGCCAAGGATAACACTGCCCCCTATAACTACGCCCTTACAAGCGAACTAATTGAGATTGCCGAAAGAAATAATATTAACCACTCCGTAGATATTTTCTATCGTTACGGAACTGATGCCAACGCATCACAGCGCGCAGGCAATAACCTCCGCGCCGCGGCATTCGGTATGGCTGTTTACTGCAGCCACGGAATGGAAAGAACTCATATCGAAGGTTTGAACGCCACGCTTGACCTTCTTCTTGCCTATATTCTTGGCGAATAATAAAAATAAAAGAGACAGGCTTTTTGCCTGTCTCTTTTATTTTTATTTGCAGAAATTATTAATATAATTTTCAAGCGCTTCTTTAATAACTGCAACTGCGCCTTCTCTGCCGCTAACATCTCCGGCCATGGTCTCCTTACCTTCAAGAGCCTTATAAACAGTGAAGAAATGAGCCATCTCATCAAAGGTATGATTGGGAAGTTCCATTATATCTTTAATTGTGTTGTAAACCGGGTCTGCAAAAGGAATGCAGATTATCTTTTCATCGCGCTTGCCCCCATCAAGCATGGAAATGTAGCCTATAGGATAGCAGCGAACAAGAGTAAGAGGTTCAAGAACCTCAGAGCAAATAACAAGAACATCAAGGGGGTCTCCGTCATCACCGTAGGAACGGGGAATAAATCCGTAGTTGGCAGGATAATGAGTGGAAGTATAAAGAACGCGGTCAAGAATAAGCATACCGGTTTCCTTATCCAGCTCATATTTTTTCTTACTTCCCTTGCTGATCTCAATAACAGCAATAAAATCTTCAGGGGAAATGCGTTTGGGGTCAATACCGTGCCATATATTCATAATATTACCTCGCTTATCAATTTATAGCACAATTATATATATAAATCATTCCAAAATCAATTGGATTTTAATAAGACAATTAGGTAATTATAATCATTATTTTTTGTCATATTGCTCAAAAACTTATTGCATTATCTGTGCAATAAGTTTATAATATTAAAGCTTTTTCGTACAAAAAATAATAATCATATAAAAGAGAGAGATAAAAATGAAATTTTTTAAGCCCAGTTTTTTCATCGGTCTGAAAAATTACAGTAAAAAACAGTTCGTTAACGACCTTATAGCCGGTATTATCGTTGCAATTATTGCCCTTCCCCTCTCCATCGCTCTTGCAATCGCATCCGGTGTTGGCCCTGCAGTTGGACTTTACACAGCCATTGTTGCCGGCTTCGTATGTTCCTTCCTTGGCGGCAGCAGCGTTCAGATAAGCGGACCCACTGCGGCATTCGCAACCATTGTTGCCGGCATTGTTGCAACAAAGGGAATTGAAGGCCTTGCTATCGCAACAATTCTTGCAGGTATTATGCTTATTCTTATGGGTGTATTCAAACTCGGCGCGCTCATCAAATTCATTCCCTATACCATTACAACCGGCTTTACAAGCGGCATAGCAGTAACAATACTTATCGGCCAGCTCAAGGACTTTTTCGGCCTTACCTTCAACCACAGTCCCGTTGAGACTCTTGAAAAGCTGATAGAGGTTGTTAAATGCTTCGGCAGCATCAATCTCTGGGCAGTCCTTGTTGGACTTATCGCTCTTGCCATTCTTATTTTCCTTCCCAAGCTTCTCCCCAGAGTGCCTCCTTCTCTTGTCGCGGTTATAGTCTGCGCGCTTGTTGTTGGTCTTTTTGACCTTCCCGTTAACACCATCGGAACTCTTTATCCCGATATAAGCTCTGCTCCCCCTGCATTCACCTTTCCCAAGAACCTTAGCCTTGCAACCATAACCGATCTCCTTCCCGACGCCTTCACCATTGCAATTCTGGCAGCCGTTGAGTCCCTCCTCAGCTGTGTTGTTGCTGACGGTATGGTGGGTACCCGCCACAACTCAAATACCGAGCTTATAGCTCAGGGTGTTGGTAATATAGGCTCTGCCCTTTTCGGCGGTATTCCCGCAACCGGTGCTATCGCCCGCACCGCAGCTAATGTTAAAAACGGAGGCCGCACTCCCGTTTCCGGAATGGTGCACGCTATAGTGCTATTCGCTATGCTCGTTATTCTTATGCCCTATGCAAAGCTCATCCCCATGCCCGCCATTGCCGCAATCCTCTTTATTACCGCCTATAACATGAGCGAATGGCGTGAATTTGTAGGCATAATCAAGGCTGCTCCTGCTACCGATTACCTTGTTCTTATTGCAACCTTCCTTCTCACCGTTATATTCGACCTTGTTGTTGCGATCGTAGCCGGTCTTGTTCTGGCGCTCGTGCTCTTTATGAAGAAAATGAGCGACGAAACAAGCATCGAAGGCTGGAAAACCGTTAACGACGAAAATGACCCCGAAGCAATACGTTTCAAATCCGTTCCCCGCAATACTATGGTTTATGAAATCACCGGTCCCATATTCTTCGGCGCTGCAGATAAGCTCACCCGCGTTATCAGCCAGAGCAAGAATAAAGTTGTCATTATAAGAATGAGATCCGTTCCCGTAATTGATGCCACCGGTATTCATAGCTTCGAGGCTCTTATAAAAACCTGCCATAAAAAAGGAATCACCCTCATTATGAGCCATGTTAACGAAAAACCTATGAAGTTTTTCCATAAGGCCGGAATTTACGAAGAAATCGGCGAAGAAAACTTCTGCGACAATATTGATGACGCGCTTGCAAGAGCCGCAGCCATTATTGAAGCAAAATAAACATAAAAAAAGGAGCCTGTCGAAGGCTCCTTTTTTGTTATATAAGCTTATTCCTCAATCTTTTTTCTGGTCATAGGGGCAAAGACGAATGCGGAATAAACAGCTGCGAAAAGTGCTCTCCAGCCGTTAAGAGCCATAATCTGCGTACCGAAAATGGTGAAGAAGAGCTTGAAGGTCAGGAAACCGTCAGGCAGATCAGCAGCAAAAACAATGGTCTTTATGAGGGGCAGAAGAACAAGCAGAACACCCATCACGGATACGAAAACAATAAGAACAACCAGATTATGCTTGCCTTCTATATCAACGGAAATATCTTCGTTGCGTGCAAACACATGGAACTTGATACCGCCGAGAGTGGCAATATATGTAAGAATGGCAAAAATGCTGTAGAGTATGTTCAGCACAACAGCGAGAACAGAAAGGAATGCGTAGGCGCTGAAAATAAAGCTCCAGGAGAGGAAGTAAATAATAAACTGAGTTGCATGCTTAAGCTCACGACCCTCGCCCTTGAGAAGCTCATGCAGCTTCTGAACAGGCTCGGAAATAACAGAAAAGAGATAGCCGAAAACATAAATTGAAATGGCAAAGACCAGTGCAGCAATGGCAAAAGGCAGCATAAGAACGCCGATTACGATTGCAAAAGCCAGGTGCATAGCTTTATACTGCTTCAGTTTCTGGGCTTCCTTAATAACAGCGGTTACGCCCTGAATATAGTTCGTGGAAAAATTCATCTATTCTCCTCCTAAATTTATTATCGAACAAAGAAATATGTTCTTTATCCGATAATACACCTTCACCAATGCATTGGCAACATTTTTCTTCAAATAACAAGACCAAGCAGATAATTCTGCCCGGTCCTTGTTATTTAATAAGTTAAGGATTAAATCAGCCGAAGTAACGCTCCAGCAGACCCTTGAGAGCCTTGCCATGGCGAGCTTCGTCACGAGCCATCTCATGGACGGTTTGCAAAACGCAGCCTTTCAGGCAGCTTATTTGCAAGGGCGTGGATGGCTTATCTGT
>SVKK01000017.1:0-8277 GCA_015068425.1 Oscillospiraceae bacterium
CTATACTACAACTGGGGGTGTTTTTTCTCAATGTCCGTTTTTAACGGTACAGTTCATTTCCTCATACGGAGTTTTTTGCTTTTACATTACATATCTTTCCAAGTATTACGAGGCACAATGGTGGTGGCACCGAACAGGTGCCAAAAAGCAGCAGCGTCCTGAGCGAAAAACGAGGAATGCACACTAAAATTCGGGTTTTGATTATGTGGCACAATGCTTTTTTACTCCCGTACTTTAGGTGTTTCCAAAGAGGGGGTTTCCTCGCCCCTCTTTGGCCTGTTTTTCTTTCCATATTCTTTTTGCAGGCTCAAAAAGAATATGGCCGTCGGAGACTTAAAAATAAGAGCATCTCGCCTGTTCAATGCAAACCCATATGTGTAAACTGCGATACCGTACACATCAACAGCAAAAACTCCGTATGACTTCTCATACGGAGTTTTTTATTTGATTAATTATGCCATAAAACTGGTGTTTCCGTCCTTGTCGCGGAGCATTGCCATATCCTTGCTGATGACAACCTCGCCTTCCATATCGCGGACTCTTGCCCAGTAGCCCTTGAGAGGCTCATCAAGGGGAACGCCCTGAGCTTTCTGCATCTCACGGACAAGCTTTCCGTCCAGCTCGGCGGGAGTTATGCCCTTCTGTACACAGAGGGCGGCAGCATTGCCCGCAGCCTGACCGGTGGTCATAGAGGTTGCGATTACGCGGACAGCGCCGATTGCATCCCAGTCAGCGGAGAGGCAGCGGCCAGCGGAGAGGAGGTTATCCACCCCATCGGCAACCAGAGCTCTGTAGGGAACTTCGGCAAAGTTTCTGGGATGGGGGCGAGCCTCATATCCGCCCATGGGCACGAAAGGATGCATGAACAAATCGTCGTCATCCTCGGAGGGGCGGCATACGCCGTTGGGAACAGGCTCGGGAAGATGGATATGGCGCTTTGCATCACCCTTACTGGAGGTGGGATGATGGGCATCCAGCACTTCGGGGAATATTGCAATGCCGTCTTCAAACTTCTCCGCGTTGCAAATATCCTTGGCTGTATAGATATAACGGCCAACAATTCTGCGGCTCTCTCTGGTGCCGTTCATCTCGGCAAAATGGGTGAGGGCGCAGTTTTCAAAGCCGGGCATATACTTCTTCATAAAGTCTACAAGCATCAGAACCTTGCGGTGCTGGTCAACGATCTGACGGGAGAGATCCTCAACGCTGTCGTTGCGGCAATAGTGGGAATGGGTTGCGTCCAGAGTAACATCCATACACTCCTCATTATTGCTTCCCACCACGGGATAAACCAGCGCGCCGGGAGCTACGATAAAGGGCAAGTCGCCATTTGCAATAGCCTCATTCTGTTTATACACCAGATAGTTGAGATGCTCTTCAATGGGACGGGTTTTAAGCCACTGCTTATACTCCTCCCAAGCTTCTTTATACTTTTTGTAGTTTACATAAGACAGGCGGAAGCCCATGGATGTGGACTCATTGAGCCCCATAAACTCCGCATTGCCTATCTCGCAGGGCACACCTGCGGCATTTGCAACGATAGCGTCGCCGGTGGTGTCAATAATGACCTTGGCCTTTATTTCCACCTTACCGCCTGCGCCGTAAGCGATAACGGACTCGATGCGTCCGTTATTGACCACGCAGTCCGCAAGGTGCAGACCGTAGAGAATGCGGCAGCCGGAAGCAAGAACCATATGCTCCAGCATAACCTTGCCGCTTTCGGGCTCAACAGCAGGAAGATGGGGGCGGATGAGTGCCTTACCCTGCTGGGCAAGACGGTTGACCCATTCTTCGCAAAGGCCGTCAACATGACCTGCAATTCCGGTTATATAACCGTTGGTGCAAAGGCCGCCCAGGGATTCGCGCTTTTCAACGAGAAGAGTTCTCATTCCGTTTCTTGCGGCTGCAATACCCGCAGCAGCACCGGCAACACCGCCGCCGCATACGAGAACATCGACATTATAGTTAGTATTGGTATTCATCATTTCTGCTCCCCTTTATATTTTTCAAGGCTATAGCGATAAAGCTCTTCTTCCATAAGGTAGTATTTATCCTTAAAGCTGCTCTGGAGATTCAAGGCAGCTCCGGAACCGGGATTATTTGCAGCGCCGTAGCGGTCCACTATATCCCGGATATGAGAAAGCATTTTCTCAGCATCCGCCTCGTCATCGTGGACGATATATGGGTCGGCCTTGATCTCAACAAGCACCCGGTCTCCGTATTTCTCCATAATGGCCGGAATATCGTTTATGTCCTGGATTTCAAGGCCGTCAACGCCTATATCCTCAACAAGATAGGGAATGAAGGCATCCACCTTGCCGCAGGAATGGGCGATAAACTTTGTTCCCCTCGCCTGCACTGCCTTAACGAAGCGGCGGGTTGGCTCCAGCAGAGTTTCCTCAAAAAGCTCTGTGGAGAAAAAAGGTCCCCGAGCGGTGCCGTAATCATCGGCAGCAACTATGTAGTCCAGTGGGAAAACATCCCTGAGGCAGTTGAAAAGCTCGATTTTATAGTCTGCGAGCCGCTCAAAAAGAGCTCTGCACTCATCCGGCTCGGTGATGAGATCAACCATCGCCTGCTCAAAATCCTCGAAGGCGTGGAGACGTTCAAAAATGCCGTTGCTAAAGCGCATATAGAGAGCCTTTCTCTCGTCCCGCTTGAAGCCTTCAAGATCGCTCTTCCAGTCTATGGCCTGAAGATCCGGCCATTTCACCTTTTCTCTCCACTCGGTGACTTCATCAAAAACGCCGCCTGCGGGCTGATTCAGTCCCACAGTGGGAGAATAGGCATAGTATGTGCCGAACCAGTCATAGCCGTCTCTGTCCTTGGGAACGCCGTCGCGGTTGCAGCGGCTTATTGCCATCTGGGAATCGGCATAGAGATTTGGCATCCATATAGGCTTTTTATGGTCAAGAGCCAACATTAAATTCTCTCTGGGGCTTATGGGGCTTTCTCTTTCCACACCGGGCCATGTGGGTGACATAGCGGGAATTTTAACTGCCATAAAGACTTCCTCCAAATGGGAAAAGTGGATTACTTAATTCCGAAGTGCTCTGCGTTGAAGCGGTCTATCTCATCGTCAATGATTGCGTTATTTTCCTTATAGATTGTACCGGGCATACCGTAGGTGATGCAGGGGATGAAGTTTCCGCCGGGAGAATAAGTATCGCAGGCGCGGCGAACCTCGGTGCGGATCTCCTCCTCGGTGGAGTCGGGTCTATCCACAATTGCAGCGTCAATGCCGCCCATAAGAGCCATACGTCCGTCAATCTGCTCCTGAAGCTTTACAATATCGTTCTGGGGGAGAACGCCCTGCCAGATGTCGATATGCAGATCTATCATATCCTCAATGATAGGCTCAAGGAAGCTGTCGGAGTGGTGAAGAATGATAACGCCCTGCTCGTGGAGATAGTTATAGGCCTTCTCATACTGAGGCTTGATAAACTCTCTCCAAAGCTCGGGAGGCATGAAGAGATTTCTCTTATCGCCCCAGTCATCGTGGGAGAGCATAAGCTCGGGATGGGAATGCTCAACCATCAGCTTGAAGCCCTTCAGGCGGTACTCGCCTATTGCCTCGCAGAGGTCCTGCATTGCTTCCGGCTCCTCATAGAGATTGATGAAGGTATCCTCGAAGCCCATAAGATAGTGAAGTCTTTCGAAAACTCCGGTGGGGGCAAGGGCGGTTATGATCTTACCCTCTCTGCCAACCTTTGCCTGATTTTCAAGATAAGGAAGCCAGCATTCCTCAGCATCGCAGTTGGCGATAAGGTCGGGAACCTTGGTGAAATCTCTCCAGCAGCTTATATCGGGAATAACCTTGGTTTCGGGAGTGATATGGGGCATTGCGCCGGGAGTGCCCTCGGGCCAGATGCTTACAGTGCCCCAGCGGTCCTTTTTGGGAGGCATTCCGGGGAAGGCTGTGCCGCGGACATAGCTTGTGACAGGGTTACCGAAGACAAAGCCAATGGCTTCATACTGCTTTACCAGTCTGTCGGGCTTGCCGTTTTTCTTCAGAGTTTCAAGAAAATTTTCTCTCTTGCTAAGCATATTAATTTCCTCCGTAATTCAGTTCAATAGCATCAAAGGGGCAGGCTTTTATGCATTTCTCGCAGCCATTGCACTCATCGCCGCTTTCCGCCTTCTTTTTGCCGAGGGTGATATTATTCATAGGGCAGGAGCGGACACAGCAGCCGCAGCCCCTGCACTTATTTTCGATTATTCTTGCTTTCTTCATAGTTTTTATTTGCCCGAAAGCTGTCTGCCCAGAAGATAGCCGAAGGTGAGCGCGCTTCCATGGCTGTTGCCGGGAATTATCATGGGATAATCAATTCCGTAGCGTCCGCCTGCGGTATTACCTATGGCATAAAGCCCCTCAATAGGCTCTCTTTCTCCGTTGAGCACCCGCATCTGAGTATCCACCTTTACTCCGCCAACAACGGAGAGCAGAGCCGTTCCGTACTTGCGGGCTATATAGGGTGGCTCATCCAGAGGGATCAGCAGCTCGGGGCGCTTGCCGAAGAGGGTGTCCTTACCTTCTGCGCACATACGGTTATACTCATTGAGAGTATTCACAAATCCCTCAACATCCACACCCATTTTCTCGGCCAGTTCCTCGGGAGTATCAGCCATTACGGTGCAGCCGATTTTCATGCCCCATTCCATTCGCTCTTCCTCGTGTTCAAGCTGGAACTCGGGTCTTCTGCCAAGGGGAAAATCGTGACCCCAGTATATGCCGCCTCCGTATTTGAGGGTTTCGGGAACTTTTTCACGCCAACGGGAGTCCATTATCGCCCACGCATATTTGAGTCCCGCCTTGATAACACCAAGGCTGCGTGCCTGAAGATAGTTATCCTCGTTCATAAAGCGTTTTCCGTCGGGCTTAACGAAAAGAAAGCAGAAGTTTGCGTGGCGGTAAGCCTGGGGATGCAAAATTGTGGGGAAAGCATCATCCTCAAAGGCTGCTCCCACCCAGAGGGCAGCTCTATGACCGTCTCCGTCGTCGCTGCCCTTTGGACCGCAGACCTTGGCAGCCACCTTGTTGGCAAGAGGACAAAGGTCGTCGCACATATCCTCGTTGCCACCTATGCCGCCCGTTGCAAGAACAACTCCCCTGCGGGCTTTCACAGCGATGAGCTCGCCACTTTTTTGTCTGGCAATCGCACCGGTAATGCGTCCATCCTCTTCAATAAGCTGCTCCATAGGACTGTTGAAAATAAACCGGACGCCCTCTTTCACAGCTTCCCTGTAAACACATTCGAGAACATCATTGAGACCTCCAAACTTTCCCTGGCGGCTTATGGGTCCGTCATAGAAAAGATGGGAACCCATTATCTCGTAATAGGTCTCGCCCTTATAAAGGCAGCCCTGAAGCTCGGGACGCACGCCGTATTCCGGGCGGGTAAGAAGCTCAATGAGCCAGTCCATAGCCTCTCCGCTTTTATTGAGGAAGAGGCGCACAATGCTCTCGTCGCAGCGGTTGGCGCAGCGCTTTATCCACTCTCTGGCAACAGCGTCGGTGTCGTTTTCAAAGCCGCGCTCTTTCATATAGCTTGAATTCGCAACGCCTATATTAAAGCCGCGGGCAGTATATTTGCCGAATTTCTCAAGGCAGGTGACCTTGGTTCCGCCCTGTGCGGCGCTGAGAGCGCAGCAAAGACCGGATATGCCGGCACCAATGACAAGAACATCCGTTTCATAAATCTGACTGCAGCTTTCGGGGGAAATAACCGGGGGTCTCTTGGCCCAGTCTCCCCATTTGGGATTAATATTCATACAAACCTCACTGGCAGATTTTTGTAAATCCTGTATCAGCAAAACGCTCTTTCCACTTGCCTGCCGGGCAGTAAACAAGGCAGCGCTCACATAAATATCTGGGATAATGCTCGATGGAAAGGCCGTTTATGGGCTTTTTTTCGAAGGCTGCTGCCAGCTCTCCATCGCTGGGTTCATTATTCATTATGAGGTCGGGAACGGGCACACGTCCCTGAAATTCCTTTCTCAGCGCAAGGGCGGCAACGGTGCAGCTGCGGGGATTGATTGCAGCAACAGCGCAGCTTTTTCCCTCAACGTTCTTCTCTGCGGCGCAGCCGCTGCAGTGAGAGGGAATTGCTCCGGTGGGACAAAGCTTAGCGCAGATGCCGCAGCTTTCGCCAAGGCATATTTTGCCCTCGAATGGCTTATCCGCATCCAACTCAAGAGTTGTGATAACGGCGCTTAGCATCTGGCGGGGACCAAATTCCTCGGTAAGGAAGCGGTTGCTCCAGCCAAACTCCCCAAGGCCTGCAGCCAATGCGGCCTTATAGATATCAAGAGGCATTCCCTGACCGTAGGGGTCGGCGAAAAATTTTCCGGGATAGTTATCCCAAACCATGCTCTGCTGAACATTGAAGGGAAGGGGCATTGCAACTGCTCCAAACTCTTTTTCAATGTAGGAGCTGATATTAAAGGTGTCGTTTATAAGAAGAAAATTTGGCGCGAGATCGTCGCAGTAAGCGGCATAGGAGCTTTGCGCCTGAATTTTTTTATCCTCGTGGGCTCTGAACATAGCCTGAACCGCTCCGTCCGCCAAGGCTCTTCCAAAAACGATGATGCTCTTTGCTCCGGGAAGCAAATCTTCGCTTCGGTGGCCGGAAGGCTCGGAAGCAAGGGCGGAGGCCTTTGCTATTCCCACAAGATCCATATCAAATTTTGTTTTGATATATTCTTTTATGCTTACGGAATCAATCATATCCTCTGCACCTGCCTTCAAAGAATCCCCTTGGCTCTGTCAACGCGAAGTATGATAAATCCAAGATCCTGAGCGGAGACTACCTCTCCCTTTTCATCATACTCCACTTCCTCAACTCTACCCCAACGCTCCTCACCTGTCCAGTCGGTCTCATACTTATCGTTGCCCAGAGACTTTATCCAGCCCCCGTTATCCAGACCGTAGAAAACAGTTTCATCGTTGAGGCGGGAATTTGTATGGAAATCTTTTCCCGCAACTCCCTCACGGATTTTTACAACCTTGTATATATGCTCGCCATTATACTCTCTCTTCACCTCGGGGTGAAAACCGGCATGAACAATTATCTTCTTCATTTGCCAAAGCCCTCCCCATCGAATTTAGAAAGACCCTTATCCGCGAAACGCTCCTTCCAGTTGCCAAGGGGGCAATAAAGGGTGCAAAGGTCGCAGAAATAGTTGGGATGATGTCCCAGAGCATGATCATTCAAAGGCTTTTTGGCAAAAGCCTCTGCCAGTTCCTCATCATCGGGAGAATTTGTCATAATAAGGTCGGGTGTTTTTACCTTTCCGGAAAACTCCCTGCGCAGGGCAAGGGAAGCTACCGCGCAGGCGTTGGTATTAAGCTTTGCAACGGCGCAGCTTCTGCCGCAAACTCCCATATCCTCGCTTTCACCGGCGGCGTCGGGAATGGCTCCCACAGGGCAAAGCTTTGCGCATATTCCGCACTTACGGGGATCACAGAGCTTTTCTCCGGAATAGGGCTTATCATATTCAAACTCCATGCTTGTCAGCACAAGACCTATGGCCTGTCTGGGGCCAAATTCCTTTGTGAGGAAGGCATTGTTCCAACCGATCTCACCAAGACCCGCTGCCATGGCAGCACGCTCGGAATTGAGCACATAATGCACTCTCTTGGCGCCCACGAAGGCGGGAAGAGACTTGTTGGTGGAGGTAACATTCTGCATAGGGCCGGAGGGAATTGCAGTTGCGGTATGGAAAAAGTTACGCTCAATGAACTGAGCCACACGGTGCTGCATAAAGAAAAGATTCATATTGGGGGTAAGCTCTCTTGCATAAGCGGCATAAGAAGCGAAGGCATCGGCATTGCCGTCCTCCTTTGCACGGAAGGCAGCCTGAAATGCTCCGTCGGGGATAGCGCGGATAAAAACGATGATGCTTTTTGCACCGGGGAGAATATCCTCGGGGCGTTTCCCAACCGGCTCATCGGCAAGAGCGGAGGCGGGAGCAATTCCCACTGCGTCAAGACCGCAGCGCGTGAGTATGTAGTTTTTCAAGTTTTCAGTGGCATTCACAGCGCTCTCCCCCCTCTCATTCATCGATGAATTTTCCGGTGTTGGCATGACTCAATCCGGTATCGGCAAAACGCTCCTTCCAGTTTCCAACGGGGCAATAGGCAAGGCAGTTGCCGCACTTCCATGAGGGGTTGTGCTGATGGAAATTCTGGCGGGTATTTTTATTGAAATAGCTGTTGATAACACCCAGATCCTCATCAAGGGGATCGGTGACATCCCGGGGGACAATATCCTCCCC
>SVKK01000017.1:8287-40880 GCA_015068425.1 Oscillospiraceae bacterium
CCGCTCTCATTAAACTCGGCTCTGGTGCCGTGGCACATGATGCGGCATTTTGCCCAGTTTATCTGGCTGTAACCAACTTCCTTGCCGCCGGAGCAAACAAGGCGCTCCTTACCCTTCTCATAAGGGGGAATTGCACCGGTGGGGCACATTTTTTCGCAGATATGGCATTTTTCCGGGTCGCAGAGTCTGGGGCCGTCATACATAGGGTCAGCTGTCAGCTCTGCAGTGGTCAAAACCGCACCGAAGCGGTTGCGGGGGCCGAACTCGGGGGTGAGCATAAGGGAGCTCCAGCCGAACTCGCCCAAGCCTGCCGCGTAGGCGCAGTGGCGCATACTCATCATCTTTGCTCCGTGGGTAGGACCTGCAGTGTTGGGCATAGCGGCGCAGCCGGTAAGCTTTTCCACGAAGCGGGAAATCTTATAGTTTGCAAAAAGAAGCTCATAGTTGGGAGCACCCACATAGCCGTAAGCGCCGTAAATTCCATGAAGCTCATACATCTCGTCCTCAAAGGTGCGCAAAGTGGCATTGACCGCGCCATCGGGCAGACGGGTGCAGAAAACTATAACGCTCTTGCAGCCGGGGAGGAAATCCGTGGGGTGCAAACCTTCGGGAGACTCATTGAATCTATCAATGCTTGCAATGCCCACCTTGTCCATTCCAACTTCGTTGAGCGCAAAATCTTTAATTTTTTGTTCAAGACTTATACTCATTTTTCTGTCTCCATAAACGCACTCGATGGTCACAGCCTTTTTCAAAGCTGTGACCATAATTTAGTTTACCACTGTCTGTAGTCCTTGAGAGCTCCGGCTTTTTCCCGCTCTTTCTTGGCAAGCTCGGAATATAGACCGTATTCGTGCGCCTCGCATACTTCAGTGTAGCTGATATCGGTATGGCCGTTTCTGGGCAGGGGAACATCCTGCTCACCCGCTAGGATATCCTGAACCGTGCGTATATCAACATCTCTTGCGGTGGAGCCGTTTTTAACGGCAACGGCGGCAGCTACACCTGCAGCCTGACCTGTGCCAACGCACTGGGGAATAAGGTTGCACCAGTCAATAGCCACATTATCCGCGGAAATATGGCGGCCGGGAGCGATAATATTCTCCACATTGCGGGGAAGAAGGGCTCTATAGGGGATTTCGATAGGTGCGCAGTCATTGATAAGGCAGATGGTGGAATGCCAGGCGATAACGTCATCGTGCTTCTTTGCAAAGGCAAAGTCATCGGTGGTCATCTGGTAGTCACCGCCTATGCGGCAGCTGCCTCTGGTACCCAGCTGGGGAGCAATATCATAGAGGAACGCATCGCCGAAAGCGTAGGGGCAGGCTTCCTTCAGGTAAGCCAGGGCATCTCTCATAGTTGCGCGGGTGTTGAGCTCGGTCTGGGTGCAGTCCTTGATAAGAGAGCAGTCCATATCACCGTGCCAGTTGTTTATCCAGCAAATATCGTCGGAGGGAGTGGGCATCGGAACGGCGCGGAAGCCGCAAACCTTCGCAAAGCCCTCGCGGAAGGCCTGGTTTGCTTCGGGATGGGCAAGGCGCCACTCGTGATAGCGGTTCCAGCTTGCTCCGCCGATTCTCCATACAAGAGCGGTGTTGGAACAACGGGTCTTGCCGTCGGCAAGAGTAGAGAAGGGGGCGCCGCTCTGGCGTACGATATCGCCGTCGCCGGTTGCATCAATAACAACCTTGGCAAGAACTACCTTGCGTCCTTCCTTGCTCTCAAAGATAACGCCCTTGCAGACGTTTCCTTCCATAATGGGTTTTGTGCCCCAGCAGTGGCACATAACGCGGATGGAGTCGGAATGCTCCAGAAGCATTTTGTCCATCTCTATCTTCATCTGGTTGGGTTCGTAGTAAACGGCACGGACAAGGCGCTCCGGCTTGCTCTCGCTGACGCAGCCGTGAATTCTTGCCCACGCGTGGAGAAGCGCGGGGTCATCGTCCTTGCCTATCTTGCTAAGGTCGGGACCCATAACGGCATTGGGAATGGAAGCAAGGCGGGTGAACCACTCTTCCTGAAGACCGCGGACAAAACTCTTATCATACCATGAGAGCTTGGGAACCATCACAACATAGCCGCCGGTAACATCGCCGCCCATATAGCCGTAGCGTTCCATAATAATAACATTTTTGCAGCCTGCTCTTGCTGCCGCAATGGCTGCGGAGTGGCCGGCGCTGCCGCCGCCTACTACCAACACATCGCATTCATCATATACAGGTAAAACAGTCTGAGGCTCAAGATAAGTTTTCATATTAATTAACAGCCCTTTCCTGACATTATATTAAAAGCATATACTTTCCTGTTTATTATTTTATAAATATATGCCCCCGCTTTGAAGTCCACAAATGCTTTCATGGGTGTAAAAAATTTATATGTACCACACAAAAAAACTCCGGCTAAAGGCGGACTCACATGGGGATTTATACGCTCCAAAGAGTATCTTTTCCCGCAATACTGCAAAGAAAATCCACGGCAGGCGACAGCCTTGCCGTGGATTTTTTAATTGTCTTGCAGAAAAATCTTTCTCTTTGGAGTGCTTTGCAGTTTTGAATATCAGATTTTTTCTTGCAGCAACTCCGTTGAGCGCGGAAACACTTTGTGTATTTCAAGATCAGCGGAGGAAGCTGCGTGGAAAAAGATTTATTCAAAACCGTGCAAATCCCTATGTGAGGCCGCCTAAGCCGGAGTTTTTTATATTACTTATTTAGTCTCAAAATACCTGCGGGCAAAGGCTATAAAATCGTTAAAGGCCTTCTTATGGCGGATATCCTTGTTCCATATAATACGCAGATAAATCTTCTCGGACTCCTCTATGGGCACAGTGATTATGTCCGGGTCATTTTCCATGCTCTGCCGGGGCTGAACACTGCTGCAGAGATTTTCCTTTATCATCTGCTTGACCGATGAGACCTGCTTTGTTTCGTGAACAAAGTTGGGGTGCAGATCGTGTTTTTCATAAAGCATCACCGTCTGGTTATGCTTGGGGTCAAGTCCGCTGAGCCCAATCAAAGGCTCATCCTTTATATCATGGATGGAAACGCTCTTCCTGCCCGCAAGAGGATGGTCCTTGTTGCAGCAGAAGACGAAGCCGGACTCCTCAATATTTATATAGTCCATTCCCTCAATATCCTCTCCTCCGCTGAGGGAAATGAGAACATCGAGCTCCTGATCAAACATCTTGCTGTCAAGGAATGAATATCCTATATCGGGCATTTTTAGTCGGACATGGGGACACTCCTTTGTAAATGCCCCAAGGAAGGGCAGAATGCAGCAGCGGGCGGTAAAGGTCAGGCCTATATTGAGCCAATGGTCATTTTCAGAAGAATATGCATCCTTAATGGCCTCCATCTCTGTGCGCAGCTCCGCCACCATTTTTTCAATTTTCATGCATTTATCGTAAAAAACGATGCCTGCTTCGGTAAGCGCAACGCCTGAGGTGGTGCGTCGGAAAAGCTCAATACCGAACTCCTGCTCCAAATCCTTCACCGTTCTGGAAACAGCAGGTCTGGAAACCAGCAGTTCATCCGCAGCCTTGGAAATGCTGCCGTATTTACATACAGCCATCATATATTCAAGCTGGAAAAACTTCATATTTTCACCCGCCTAAAGCCTGTAATTTTAACATTATGATAATACATTTTTGTTACACCGTCAAACTTTATTTACAACCTTGTGCAATTTTAATACATCGGCATAACATTTTTCTACATAATAAACAGCGATTTTCTATTTCAAAATTCCCGATGACAGTTTATAATACTTTCGTATACTAATATGTGAAAGTGAAATTAAGGAGGCTACTATGAAAATTTCTCTGATAACTTCCCGGAAGCGTTTTGAAAGCTATTCTGATCCCGCAATGGTTCCCGCTGATGCGGAGCTTTTCTTTATGCCCTTGGAGTACACCGAAGAAGAGGCTATGGATAAGCTTGCAGATACTGAAATTCTGTTGGTGGACTCCGTCCTCCCCGTTACCGCGAAAATGATAGAGGCTATGCCCAAACTCAAGATGATTCAGGCCGAGGGCGTTGCCTATAACAAAATTGATATTGAGGCCGCAAAATCTGCCGGTGTTTTTGTCTGCAACAACAAGGCCGTAAATGCAGCTCAGGTTGCCGAGCACAGCGTTATGCTTATCCTTGCGGTTATGCACAGACTCATTGAAGGTGATGCTCAGGTCCGCGCCGGAAATCAAAACGAGACAAAGCTCCGTTTCATAAATGACGGACTTGAAGATATCATCGGCAAGAAGGTTGGTCTTGTTGGTTTCGGCGCTATAGGCAAGGAGCTTGCCAAACGTCTTCTCCCCTTCGGCTGCCAGCTTTTCTACTATGACCCCTTCCGCGCTTCCGCCGAGGTTGAGCAGGAATACTCCATCACATATCTGGAGAAGGAAGAGCTTCTTTCCAGCTGCGATGTCATCACCCTCCATGTTCCCGTAACCCCCAGCACCACCAACTTCATAAATAAGGAAGCCCTTGCTATTATGAAGCCCAATGCAATAATCATCAACGCCGCCCGCGGTCTTGTTGTTGATACTCAGGCTCTTGCCGATGCAATTATGGCAGAACAGATTTACGGTGCAGGTCTTGACACCATTGAGCCGGAACCCGTTCCCGCCGACTCCCCCGTTCTGCTTATGCCCGAGCCCTATTGCAGCAGAGTGGTCCTCTCCCCCCATGTTGCAGGAACAACCAAGTCCGTATTCTTCTCTGCATACCGCAATTTCTGGGGCAATGTGAAGGCCGTTTCCAATGGCCAGCGACCCATAAATATTGTAAACGAGCTTTAATCCAATATAACAGCAAAAAAGGAAGTCCCCGAGGGGACTTCCTTTTTTCGCTTTAAAGATTAACAGGGCTTATCGGCTTATTCGTACTTGCCGTCGTAGTTGGCAATGGCATCCTGCCAGATCTGGAGAATGTCAAATACCTCGGTGTAACCCTTGTCATAAAGATCCTGGAGCATCTTGTCGCCGAAGGGCTTAACGCCGTCGCGCCATGCCTGCATAGCTTCGCCTTCGATGTAGCGGATGGGATTGCCGCTTGCAGCAACCATGTCGATCCAGCTCTGGTCAGAGGTGGTCCACCACTCGTAGCTCATCTCCCAGTACTCTTCGCTGTAGTTGAGCTCTTCCATGATGATGTTCTGGAGAGTGGGATCGAGGGACTGCCAAGTGTCATAGTTAATGCAGATAGCCTTAACGCCGGTGGAAGCGCCGTTTTCGAACATGTAAACGCTCTTTGCGGGCTGCAGTGCGCCGAAGATACCGATAACGTTCAGACCGTTGATCAGACCGTCAACAACACCGTTGGTGATGCAGGAATAATAATCGGGGGGAATCTGGAAAACGGGAGTTGCGCCTACGCTGCCGAGGAACTGCATGAGCTGGGGATTGTCGCAAGCCAGCTTCATACCGGCAACGGTATCGGGAGTGGAGATTTCAACATCCTCTGCAAATGCCATTGCAGTACCCCATACGCCAACGATGAATATGGGGTGGATGTTAACAGCGTGGAACTCAGCGAGCATGGTCTCATTGTTGAGGATAACGTCGTTCATGACGTCAGCTGCCATGGGAAGGCTGGTGAAGCCAAGGAAGGGATAGGAAACGACCTGCTGGGTGTAGGGGAAAGCATCCTTGAAGTTGGAGAGGGTGACGTCGGAGAAGTCAGCCAGACCGGCACCAAGGCCATCCATGGAGTCGTTAGCGCTCATCAGGGAGCTGGAGAAGTAGTTGACGAAAGTGACCTTGCCGTCAGTACGCTCAGTGATGCGCTCCAGAGCTGCCAGATACTGGGGGCTCTGCTCTTCAGATGCGTTGAAGTTGAATACCAGCTCTACTTCGGGACCGGTGTACTCGGGAGTATCAGCGGGCTCAGCGGGAGCTGCGGGCTCGGCGGGAGCAGCGGGCTCAGCGGGGGCAGCGGGCTCAGCGGGAGCAGCAGGAGCTGCAGGAGCCTGATTGCCGCAGCCGGCGAACATGCTGACTACCATCAGAACTGCAAGAAGTGCGCACAGGAACTTTTTCATGTTTTGTTTCCTCCTTTTTATTTTGTATGCACTTGCTTATTTATTTATGCTGCCATCATACTGGGTATGAAGGTTGCAATACTTGGGAAGATGATCATCAGTATAAGGATGACCACGTCAACAGCGAGATATGGCACAACGCCCTTGAATATTCTGTCTACCGGCTCTCCCGTAACGGCGGCCATTGTGAAGCAGGTCATGCCGACAGGGGGCGAGATAGAACCGATGGCCATGAGCTTTACTACGAAAGCACCCAGCCAGATGGGGTCGAAGCCTACTCTCATAAGAGCGGAATAGAGAACGGGAATGGTGAGAAGCACCATGGGAGTCTCAGGCAGGAACATGCCGAGGATGAAATAGAGAACGATGAGAGCAACAGCAATTACCCACTTGGGAACCTGCAGGCCAACAATAAGGTTGGCAAGAAGCATGGGCAGACGGCTCAGGCTCATAAAGGTAACAAAGAGATAGGTGGATGCAATGAGGAAGAAGATCATACCGCAGAGGGTTGCGGTCTCTTTGAGAGCCTTTGTAAACTTCTTAACAGTGATCTGGCGGAAGATGAAGGCGATAACTATGGAGCCGAATGCGCCGATTGCACCTGCCTCAGTGGTGGTGAAGAAGCCGGCATAAACGCCGCCCATTACCAGAATAACCAGAAGCATAATGGGAACGATCTTCAGAAGACTCTTCATCATCTGCTTAAAGGGCACCTTGGGGCCGCGGGGTCCCAGCTTGGGATTGATGGTGCACATTATATAGATGACCACGATGTAAAGTATCATCTGGATAACACCGACACCCACACCGCTCATGAACAGCTGTCCGATTGAGTTTTCGGTAATGATACCGTAGGTGATAAAGGCCATGCTGGGAGGAATGAGTATGCTGAGAGGAGCGCCGGCTGCAACAGAGCCGCAGGCAAAGGAATCATCATAGTTGTTCTTTCTCATTTCGGGAAGAGCAACGCGACCCATAATAACAACGCCCACGTTGGAAGAACCGGAAATAGCTCCGAGAACGCCGCAGGCAACAACGGTGGCGGATGCGAGGCCGCCCTTGAAGCGTCCGACCCATGCGTATGCGGCTGCATAAAGGTCAGTGCCCATTGTCGACTCGGATATTATCATACCCATCAGGGTAAACATAGGTATAACGGTGAAAGCGTATGTATTCAGGTTTTTGAATGCAGAGGTTCCGGCAGAAGTCCAGGCAACACCGGTATTCTTAAGAATAATAATACCTATAATGCTGACAAGTGCCATAGCTGCGCCAACCCACATTTTGAGAGCTATGAGAACAAGCAGTACGATTATTCCAATAAGACCTATCATTTCAGGTGACATCAGCTCTCACCTCCTGCTTTAGCTGCCTGAGCAGCCTTTTTCTTTTCAAGACGGGCGGCTATAACACCGGTCTGGCCGAAGGCAAACAGTTCATCGGTATCTTCAAGTGCAGCCTCCAGTTCCCAATTACCCTTAACCGCGCTGATTATCTTGCGGACAACCAGCAGAATGCCGGTGATGGCAGCAACGCCGTAGCTCATAGCAAATACGGCAACGAACGGCCACTGGGGAACGGGAATGTTTACATAGGAAATGTTCTGCTTGAAGCTGGTCATGGTGTAGCCGAACTGGGCAGCAGACAGAGCAGCTATAGCCAAAGCGGCAAGGAAGAGGATAATTATATCAAGGATAACCTGAGCCTTGGGACTGAGCTTTTCGGTAAGGATATTAACCTTAACCTGTCTGTTTGCAAGAACAGATGCGCCAAAGGAGCTCATATTAAGCAGAAGCAGAATCTGGGCCCACTCGGTACCGCCGATGATGGAGCGGTTGAAGAAAGTGCGGTAGCACACCTCAGCCACCATAAGCAGCATCATTGCGGAGACGAAAATCATACACAGCACCGTGAAAACACGGCACAGTCCACGAATTACTTTCATGAAATTCTCCTTTCTATACTTTTTGCCTTCTATTTTAATTATTCTTCAAACTCAGCATGGAATTCCTCATAAAGCTTGGGGAGTATTGCTGCAAGATGGGTGAATTCCTTAATGTTGTGAGTAAGCAGCGCTTTTACGGGAGCCAAAGGCAGCTTAATTCCGTCAGGCAGGGTCTTGACGGGCTTGCCGTCTATTGCGCTGTAGCCTATCCAGAAGCGGCTGCGCAGCTCGCATCCGCCTTCAACGGGACGGATGAAATGAACCATAATGGTGGGGCTCTTCTCATTACCCGCGCAGACGATGGTGCCCTTGAAGTTCTTCAGCTTTTCAGGGTCAAAGCCAACGTCAACGGGATTGCGGAAGTTTATGAGAACAGGCTGGGGACCGTTGCCCACATCTTCGAAAACATCGTGCACAGTGTCCCAGTAGCGCTCTTTCATGCTCAGAGACTTATCCAGCGCCTTGTCCAGATTGCGGGTCTGGCAGGAATAATGCTGCTGAGGATTCCAGATTTTATAACGCATGGGAGCCACGCCGTGCCATGCGAACCACCAGTCGAACATTTCAGGCGTAACACCGGGCATCTGGGTAATGTTGGCAAGAACACCTGTGCCGTCCGGCAGGTTGCAGTAGCCAAGCTCCATATCAAGATAGCCTTCATCAAAGAGCTTATTCATATCCTGAATGGCGTGAGCCTTGGACTGGTCAAAGGGCATCTGTACCGCTGCATACTTCGCGGGGTCTGCTTCCACCATTGGAAGATTGAAGTATTTATAGAGAGGAGAGTTTATTTCCTCTTCGGTGACGGGAACTCTCTTCAAGACAGTGTCTTTAGGCTTTATGGGCCAGCGCTCAACGGGAACATCCTCGGTGGTGAAGCTCATCTCGCCGTCAACATTCTGAGCGATAATCCACTTGAGCCAATTCTCGTTATCCTGCTTCGGCCAATCCTCGCGGAGGAACCAGCCGCGGGACTCCTTGCGGAGAAGGGACGCTCTGTAATGAAGTTCTGCGGAGAGAACCATTGCCTCCGCCTCGTGGCAGGAAAGCAGCTCGTGGAAATCATCGGCCTTAAGGCTCTTGCTCAGTTCCTTTGCCTTTTCAACAATGGCCAGTGCCTTGTTGATGCGCTCTTCATTCATAACAACGGAGAGCTCAACGGGACCCATGGCGTCCTGAATAAGGTCGATAACATCTTCGGGAGCGCAGCCTTCCTCTCGCTTGAGAGGAGCATAAATGCGCTCAATGCACTGGGCAATCTGCTCCTCAGAAGGAGGAGGCGCGGGACGCTTGGGAGCGGCAGCAACTGCCTCTGCGCAAACCACTGCGGCAAACACTGCGTTGAGTATGCCCGAGCCACGGTTACGTCCCGGAGGTGCGGGAACGGCACCTGCTATGCCGGAGCCGGAATAGCTGATATCGCCGATAGCGTAAAGGCCGTTTATAGAGGTGCGCATATCGGGGTCAACATAGACGGGAGATTGTTCGCCGATGAAGAGGGGGCAAACCTCCATATCTTTATCAACAGCGTTTGCGTTCTCGTCGTTGAGAATATGGAACTTGCGTCCGTAGGGACGGCCCCACATACGATCCTGAGTGCGGTTTTTTGCTCTGTCCTCTCCGAAATCAAGGTGGACAGGGCCGTTGCCCTCGCTCATCTGTCTGAGCCACTCCTGGATCGCGTTGCTGTTTATGTCGCTTTCCCGGTGGTCGCGGAAGTTGCGGGTTACGAATTCTCCCTTTGCATTATACATGAAGTTTTCGCCAAAAACTATCTCATTATGGCTGTTAACCTTAACAAGCTGGGCGAAGTTGCCAAATTCCACATTTCTCAGCTTGGCACCGGCACGGTAAGCCGCTGCAATTCCGTCGCCTCTGCCGTTGCTCCACATGGATGCAAGGCGGTAATTCTGGCTGCCGGTGGCAAGGATAACGCTGTTGGCGGAAATAACATATGCAGTGCCGTCAAGGATGCTGTATGCCACAGCGCCGGTAACTCTTCCATCGGTGACAAGGATATCGGACATTGTGGTCTTATCCATAATGCGAACGCCCATTTTTTCGGCAGTGCGTCTTATTCTAAGGGTAATGTCCAGGTCAACGCAGATCATCGCGGTCATAGGACCTGTTGGGATAATGCGGGGCTCGCCGTTTTCCTCCCGGGGAATTACAGTTCCCCACTCTATCAGCTTATCCAGAAGATGAGGATTCATCTGGACATACTTCATCATCAGCTCCTGATGGCCGAGGAAGCAGCCAACTTCATTCACATGGAAAGCAAGGAAATCTTCGCTCTTGACCTTCTGAGGGGCAAAATACTGGAGAACGCCTCCGCCCTTGTTTGCTTTTCCGCCAAAACCTGCGGTCTGCTTTTCAATAATGAGAACATCGGCCTCGGGCCACTTCTCTTTAATGGAAACAGCATTGGCAAGACCGCCTATGCCGCCGCCGACTACGAGAACATCACATTTAATATCGCTACGGTTCATTTTGCTGCCCTCCATTATCTGTACTGCTCGAAGGACTGGCGCAGGCTCTCGCTCTTATAATCAGGGATAACCTTTATAGCGTCCTTTGCGCAAACGCTCTGGCAATAAAAACAGTGTTCGCAGTCCTTAACATATTTGAAAAGAGGTTTTCTTGCCTCCGCATCCCAGCGGATAACATCCACAAAGCAAGCCTTATAGCACAGGCCGCAGCCTACGCACTTTTCAGGGTAAAATTCAATTACGTGTTTGGTTCTGATCATTTTATCCCTCCACGCGGTATATACAAAATTCTTACATCCCCTTTGCGGGGAATGCATTCGGATACAATTATATGTATACATTTTATGTGCAAACCACACATATTTGTAGGTCTCAAATGCTTTCATCAATGTAATAAAAGCTACACATCAAAAACATGATGTGCAGCTTTTATTACATCCCCAACAAAAAAATAGGGGCTCTCTTTCGAGAGCCCCCTGAAAAATAGAGACTTTTTTCTTATTCGAAGTCTGCGTGATACTCTTCGTAGATGCTGGGCAGGATAGCTGCCAGGTTTGCAAACTCCTTGATGTTGTGGGCGAGAAGAGCCTGTACGGGGATGAGGGGGAACTGAGCGCCATCGGGGAGAACCTTGACGGGCTTGCCGCCGATGATGCTGTAGCCGAACCAGAAGCGGGTACGCAGCTCGCAGCCGCCTTCAACGGGACGGAGGAAGTGGCACATGATAACAGGAGCATACTCGTTGCCTGCGCAAACGATGGTGCCCTTGAAATCCTTCAGCTTCTCGGGATCGAAGCCGATGTCAGCAGGATTGCGGAAGTTGATCTGGATATGCTCCTTACCAAGGCCGCAGTTCTCGTCGACATCATGGATGGTATCCCAGTAACGCTCCTTCATGCTCAGGGACTTATCAAGACCCTTTTCGGGGTTGCGGGAACGTGCGAAGTAGTGATCCTCGCGGTCCCAAACCTTGTATCTGAGATCCTCAAGGCCGTGCCATGCGAACCAGAAGTCGAACATCTCGGGGGTAACGCCGGGCATCTCAGTGAGGTTTGCCAGGGTTGCGCCGCCGTCGGGCAGCTGAGCGAAGCCGATTTCCATGTCCATGTAGCCTTCATCGAAGAGCTTGTTCAGGTCATAGGGATGCTGTGCCTTGGTGCCATCCTTGGGCTCGCCAACATGCATAAACTTCATGGGGTTGGGCTTGGTCATCTCACGGAGATAATACTTCTTATAGAGATCGGTCTGCTTCTCTTCCTCGGTAACGGGGACGAGACCGGTGATGAGTTCTTCCTTGGTGATGAACCAATCCTCGGTGGGCAGCTCTTCGGTGCTCAGTTCGATCTTGCCGTCAACCATCTTGGCATCGATCCACTTGAACCACTCGGCGTTATCCATCTCGGGATAGTCCTCACGGAGGAACCAGCCGCGGGATTCCTTACGCATATCGGAAGCCAGGTAGTGGAGCTCTGCGGAGGTAACAATTGCTTCTGCCTCAAGGCACTTCATGGCCTCATGGTAGTCGCCTGCCTTCATCTCGGGCAGCATTGCCTTTGCCTGCTGGACCATTTCCATGGCCTTTGCCATACGGTCAGCGTGCATGATAACGGACTGCTCAACAGGAGCCATAGCGTGCTGAACAACCTCGATAACAGCTTCGGGCTTGATGCCGGTTTCCTTAGCAAGAGGAGCCTCTACGCGGGCAATAGCAGCTTCGATCTGCTTATCGCAGAGAGCCTTGAATTCACCGCTGAAATCGCAGGCAGCAACGTCACGGGCAGCCACAAGACCAGCAAAGACGGCGTTGAGAATGCCGGAGCCGCGGTTGCGTCCCGGAGGTGCGGGAACAGCGCCTGCAAGGCCGGAACCGCAGTAGCTGCAGTCGCCGACTGCATAGAGACCATCGATGGTAGCTCTGTAGTTGCGGTCAACCTTCATGGGAGACTGCTCACCGATGAGCATGGGGCAAACTTCCAGATCGGTATCAACGGTGGCACCGGTGCCGTCGTTGAGCTCGCGGAACTTCTTGCCGTAGGGACGCTCCCAGAGAAGCTCAAGGTTCATCTGAGGCTCATCGCCGTAGTCAAGGTGAACAGGGCCGTTGCCTGTGGTGTTCTGAATGTACCACTCGCGGATAGCTTTGGAGGAGATATCGGTCTCTCTGTGCTGGCAGAAATTCTTGGTGATATGCTCTCCCTTTGCGTTATACATGTAGTTCTCACCGAAGACCATTTCGTTGTGGCTTCTGATGCGGACGAGCTGTGCGAAGTTGCCGAACTCGGTGTTGCGGAGCTCAGCGCCTGCGCGGAAAGCTGCGATATAACCGTCACCACGGCCGTTGGACCACATGGAGCCAACGCGGTAGTTCTGGCTGCCGGTTGCAAGGACAACCTTCTTGGCTGCGATTACGGAGTATTCGCCGTCAAGAACGGAGAATGCAACAGCACCGGTAACGGTGTTGCCCTCGGTGAGCAGGTCGGAGAAGACGGTCTTGTCCATGAAACGGACACCCAGCTTCTCTGCGCGACGGCGAACTCTGAGGGTAATGTCAAGGTCGATGCAGATCATAGCGGTGAACGGGCCGGTGGGGATAACGCGGTAGCCGCCATCCTCAGCTCTGGGCATAACAACGCCCCAGCTGTCCAGCTTCTCAAGCATCTCGCCGCTCATGGAAACATACTTCTTCATGAGGGGCTGATCGGTGAAGAGACCGCCGATTTCATGGGTATGGAAACCAACGAAGAGCTCGGGATCAACGCGGGAAAGATCGAAATACTGGAGAACGCCGCCGCCGCGGTTAGCCTTGCCTGCATAGCCGGCAAAGTTCTTTTCCAGAACGAGAACATCAAGTTCGGGATTGACTTCCTTAATCTCGGTTGCTACGGTCAGACCGCCGATACCGCCGCCAAGGACGAGAACGTCACACTGAAGCTTCTTGTATTCTTTCATCTTTTACACCTCACTTGTACTGCTCGAAGGACTGCATCAGGTGCTCGCTTGCATAGTTGGGGATAACCTTGATGGCGTCCTTCTTGCAAACGAACTCGCAATAGAAGCAATGCTCGCAGTCTTCAACATACTTGATAACGGGCTTTCTGTTTTCCTTATCCCAACGAATTACATCGACGAAGCAGGCTTTATAGCAAAGCTGGCAGCCAACGCATTTCTCGGGGTAAAAATCAATGCGATGATTAGTGTTGATCATAGTTGACTCAACCTCCAAGTGTAAGAATAGAATAGATTGGGGGGTTCGCATATTATATCTTTTCCCGGCTTTTTCCCTCCTCCTTCACAGAGGGAAAAGTCGCTCAGGTTCAGACCATGGGTTTCAGCTCGGGGCTGATGATGAGGGTTGCCTCGGTTGCAGCCTGGATCTCTTCGAGAGTGAACTCGGGGTTATACTCGGTCATGAGCAGACCCTCGCTGGTGCATTCGAGAACGCACATCTCGGTGATGATCTTGGTGATGCAGTTAACTGCGGTGTAGGGCAGGCGGCACTTTTTCAGTATCTTGTGCTTACCCTTTGCAGTGTGCTCCATAGCAACGATAACGTTCTTTGCGCCAACCAGAAGGTCCATAGCGCCGCCCATACCGGGCATCTTCTTTCCGGGAATGATCCAGTTGGAAAGAGAGCCTTCCTCGTCAACTTCCAGACCGCCGAGAATGGTGGCGTCAACATGGCCGCCGCGGATGAGGCCGAAGGAAGTGATGGAGTCAATATAGCAGCCGGTGGGAGAAACGTAGGTGGGCTGGCCGCTGGCATCAACAACATGGAGGGGATCTATGGTCTCTGCGGTTGCGGGAGCGGCACCGATAATGCCGTTCTCAGCCTGCAGGATAACATGAACATCCTCGGGGAGGAACTGGGGAATCAGGGTAGGAAGACCGATGCCAAGATTGACAACGTCGCCATCCTTGAGTTCCTTTGCAACGCGCTTTGCGATAAATTCCTTAATCTGTGCTTTATCCACGCTGATACAGGCCTCCTTCTACTACATAGTCAACGAAAACGCCGGAGGTGCGAACATCCTCGGGAGCGATTTCGCCCAGCTCAACGATCATCTCAGCCTCAGCGATAACGGTGTCAGCTGCGGTGGCCATGGCGATGGAGAAGTTGCTGGTGTCGCCCTTATACCAAACGTTGCCGCCCTTATCGATCTTATAGCCGGAAATAACTGCGAAATCTGCATGGATGGGAGCCATCAGCAGATAGTCGCGGCCATTGATGGTCTGCTTGCCCAGGCAGAGGGGGCTATCCTCAATGATGGTGCCTACGCCGGTGGGGGTGAGAACGCCGCCCAGACCTGCGCCGGAAGCACGGATCATCTCAACGAAGGAACCCTGGGGAACAAGGATGGTCTCCAGAGAGCCGTCGAAAGACTGAATGCCAACCTCGGGGTTGAGACCCACGTGGGTGGCGATGAGCTTTTTAACCTGTTTGTTATGTATGAGCTTTGCAACACCGTAATAATCCTCACCCATAAAGCCGCCGGGCATAGAGCCGTCATTGCAGATCATGGTAAGATCCTTAACGCCGCTCTTGGAAAGGGCATCAATAAACTTATGAGCATTGCCGCAGCCCATGAAGCCGCCGAACATGACGGATGCGCCGTCGGGAATAAGCTTGACGGCCTCTTCAATGGAAATAAACTTAGACAATTTTATTGTCTCCCTTCTGTTTTTTGAATGCAGGACTTTAGTCTGAAACTTCCTCAAAGTCCATATCATCAGGAGTACGGGCGCCCTCTTTCAGAAAGCTGCCTGCGGTCTCGCACTTGGGGCAGTTGCCGAAGTCGGGACCAAAGACAGGTATCATATCCGTTGCGTACTTGAATTTCTTTCCGCAGGAGGGACACTCATAATAGAAAAAGCAGGGTCCCCAGCTCATTTAGTTGAGACCGAGGATCTGGCGGGCCTCAGCGGGAGTTGCAACATCGTTGCCGAACTCGCGGATAACGCGGGCTGCGCGCTCAACGAACTGAACGTTGCTCTCAGCCAGCTGACCCTTTGCATACATAACATTGTCTTCCATACCTACACGGATATGACCGCCCATTGCAACAGCGCCGTAGAGCATCTCAAGAGCGCAGTGCCCAACACCGAAGCAGCTCCAGGTGGAACCGGGGCAGAGGGACTCCATGGTTTCCTTCATGAAGACAAGGTTCTTCATGTTGCCGGGGATGCCGTTTGCGCAGCCCATGCAGAACTGGAAGTGGAGGGGAGCCTTCAGAACGCCCTTCTTCAGGTAGTAAGCAGCGTTTGCGATCATGCCGGGGTCAAAAGCCTCGATTTCGGGCTTAACGCCCCATTCCTGCATATTGTTGCCAAGCTCAGTGAGGAAAGCGGGGGTATTGAGGAACAGTGCGCTGTGCATCCAGTTCATGGAACCGCAGTCATAGGATGCCATCTCGGGCTTGATTTCCTTCAGATGGATCTGGCGGGTTTCGTCGGAAGCATAGATGTCACCGGAGGTGGTGAGGTTGAGGATAATGTCGCACTCGGGATACTTCTCGCGGAGAAGATCCACGGTCTCGCGGAACTTATTCTTGTCCATGGTGCCGTTGCCTTCGTCATCACGCATATGGAGGTGAGCGATAGCAGCGCCGGCTTTCCAGCAAGCATATACGTCTTCAACGATCTCGGCGGGGGTCATGGGAACATTGGGGTTGTTCTCCTTCTTGGGCCATGCGCCGGTGGTTGCGACGGTAATGATGGTTTTCTTTGCCATCTTGATATCTCCTTTTGATAAAATAAAAACTTGCGTTAATTTTAAAATGCGGGGGAGCCTTGGGGACTCCCCCGCTGAGTTTCAATATGGATTACTTGTTGCGGTTGAACAGCTTCTGCATGTACTCGAGGCCGCTTGCGCCGTTGCCTTCGGGCTCGCCGTAACCGGTGCCGCAGTACTTGTAGGTACGCTCGGGAACGCCCTTGACGAGGAGGTCCTCATCGATCTCAGCAGAGCAGCGTGCCATGGAACCGTCGCCCATGTACCAACGGAGGGGGAAGCAGTTGAAACGGAACCATACTCCGGGAGGGATCATGTCGAGGTCGCCGCCCAGGTTCTCAACGCCAACGATGCCGTGGCCGAGCATCTGCTTGTGGCAGGGCTCCCAGGTGCCCCAGCAGCCGATAGCTTCCAGATCACCGAACTTCTCGTCGTAAGCTTCCTGGCCGTGGAGGCGGATGTAGTCGAACTTATCGAACTCAGCCCATGCTTCCTCGCCGAAGAGCTTCTTGTACTCGTTGATGAGGGTGTCGCCGGTTGCGCCCAGCAGATCCATACGGGTCATGCCGTTAAGGCTCATTGCGGTATGGAGGGGATGGTCAAGAGCCTGGCCGTCCATAGCAACGCACTTAACCTTGTTCTTAACGAACCACTTACCAGCCTCAACGCCGGTACCGGCAGCATAGTGATAGTATGCCTTGGAGTCGTCGAACAGGCGGTGCATACCGGTGTTCAGGCAGATGATCTTGCCTTCCAGGTCAGCCTGGTTGATGCCGTACTTTTCGCAGGCAGCGTCAAGGTGCTTATCGGTGATAAGACCCCAGGGCTCGATATCGATCTTCAGAACGACAGCCTGGCCGGTGTAAGCATCGATGGGCATCTCGTGGGAATAACGAGCGCGACGGCCGTCGAACTCATACTCCATAACGTGACGGGGAGCATCGCAGTGGGTGCCGGTGTGCATGGTGCAGGTAATTCTCTGGGTGAGAACGCCGCCCTTAGCCATGGAATGAGCACCAACGATGTCGGGCTTATCGAAGTAGGGCCAACGGGGAATTTCTGCGCTGAAAGGATGGGTCAGGTCAACAAATACGGTTTTTCCCATTTTAAGGTTCCTCCTAAGATTATATGTTTATAAATTTAGTTATTCTTGAGCATACGAACGAGATATTCGTTCAGGGCGGCATTGGACTCGGCAATCTGCTCGGGAGTCCAGCTCTGGAAGCCTTCGCCGCTCTTGAAGCCGAGCTTGCCTTCCTCGCGGAGCTTGGTCAGCAGGGGGCTGGGTTTGTGGGAATCTTCAAGGTGCTGGAGAATGTAGTCATGGATGTTGTAGGTCAGGTCAAGACCAACCATGTCGGCGTTCTCGATGGGTCCCAGCTGGGGCAGACGCAGACCGAAGGAATACTTAACAGCCTTGTCAACGGTTGCTGCATCGGCGATGCCGTTCTCAACGATGGAGATGGCTTCGCGCCAGAGAGCGTGCTGCATACGGTTTGCGATGAAGCCGGGAACGTCCTTCTTGCAGAGAACGGGCTCCTTGCCAACAGCAGCAAGAACTTCCATAACGGTGTTGGCGGTCTCATCGCTGGTGGCGTCAGACTTGACAACCTCAACCAGAGGAATGAGATGGCCGGGATTCCAGAAATGAGTTCCGACGAAGCGCTCGCGGTACTTCAGCTCGGCGCTGATCTCGCTGGGGCTCATAACGGAGGTATTGGTGCAGAAGATAGTGTCGGGACGGCAGCGCTCTTCCAGCTTTGCGAAAGTCTCGCGCTTGACCTTCATATCCTCAAAAACAGCCTCGATAACCAGGTCAGCCTTCTTGATAAGATCGCTGTCCAGATCGGTGGTGAAGCTGATACGGCTCAGGCGGGCCTCCAGCTCCTCCTCGGGAAGTCCGAGGGGCTCGGTGTTCTTGCGGATGCCGGCGTAAACGTCGGTGGGGAAAAGGTCATAAACGGTGATATCGTATGCGGGATTGGAGGAGAACACGAAGGCAATGTTCTTGCCCATCATGCCGCCGCCGGCGATAAGTACATTTTTGATTTCCATATTCGCCTTTGCCTCGCTTTATCAGACAACCAGGTAACCGCCGGAGCAGTCGCAGTTGGCGCCGGTGATGAAGTTGGAAGCATCGGAAGAGAGGAAGAGAGAATAGCCAACGAAATCGGAGGGCTCAGCAAGACGTCCGATGGGCTCGCGGGCCAGGAAGTTTTTGTAGACAGCAGACTCGGGGTCGAACATCCACTCGGTGAGCTCGGAGCGGAAAACGGTGGGGCAAATGGAGTTTACGCAGATGCCGTACTTTGCGCTCAGGTCGCATGCAAGGCAGGATACCATCAGGTCAGCGCCGCCCTTGGAGGTGCAGTAACCGGTGTAGTTAGCCATGCCGCGCTTGGAGCGCTGAGAGGTGACGACGACCATCTTGCCGCCCTTAACGCCGGTCTCTTCAACCTGCTTGACCATCTGGTGAGCAACAGCCTTGGTGACAACATAAACGCTCTTGCAGTCTGCGTCCATGATGTACTGCCAATCCTCAACGGACTGCTCGAGAACGTTCATGGGCTTGTTGTAGCCGTGGCAGACAGCCAGGATGTCGATGCGGCCATACTTTTCAACGCAGGCAGCAACAACAGCGTCGAACTGCTCAACATTGGAGGGGTCAGCGGTAGCAAATGCGCAGTCGATGCCTTCAGCAACGAACTCGTCCTGAAGAGCCTGGAGCTTTCCTGCATTGCGGCCGGTCATGAAGACCTTTGCGCCTGCATAGCCATAAGCCTTTGCGAGAACGCAGCCCAGAGCGCCGGTAGCGCCGGTAACGAGAGCAACCTTGCCCTCAACGGAAAACATATTGTTTACAAAACTTTTTTCAACAGCAACCATTTTGGTTTTCCTCCGTTAATAATTATTTGTTATGCCTGGGGATAGTTTATAATAACAAGCATCTTTGCAGGCTTGTCGCTTGCGTTTACAAGTCCGCGGCCCTCATTGGGGGGGAAGGAGATGGACTGCATGGGGCCGACAACATACTTATTGCCTTCCTTGTCGGTGATGGTCATTTCGCCTTCGAGGACGAAGTAAACCTTCTCCAGGGGGTTATCGTCATATGCCCAGTCTGCGCCGCCGCCGGGTTCAAACTCGGAAATGCCGATCCAGAACTTGTCTGCATTGGTTTCATCTTTGCCGTGGTAACGTTTGCAGGTCACGCCGAAGTGGCCGGCAGGAAAATAGGGTTCCAGTTCTTCATAAGTACGTTTAATCATAGCCATATTTCCTTTCTTTTTGCAAAAATTGCATTTTGTTACAGCACAATGCTTCATAATATTTTACACCTCTTGCAGCCGTATTGTCAATTAACTAACAGCAACAAAATAGGTGTTCAAAATTGTTTATGAGGCACTAAAGAGGGCATAGTTTCGCCATCTTTTCACGCAATAAAATTATATATCATAATGCCTTGATTAGCTACTGAAAATGTTGTAAAATAATTATAACCTTTTGGTTAATCCGTCGAAAACGGAGGAATGATAAAATGACAAACGGACAGATAAACTGCTTTTTGAAGGTTGTTGACGAGGGCAGCTTTGCAAAAGCCGCAGCGGCTCTTTTTATTTCCCAGCCCGCGATAAGCAAAAGCATATCCAAAATGGAGGAGGAGTTGGGTTTTGACCTGCTGGAGCGCAAAATAGGCGCTTTGCAGCCAACTGCCGCCGGACGGGCTCTCTACCATTTCTTCAAGACAAGTCTTGAAAATTATAATGAGCTCATAGCCGAGATACAGGCCTCTCTCTCCAAGCTAAGCGGCACTGTTAGACTGGGCTGTCCCGAAACATGGAACCCCTCCAAGTTTTACGACAAAATAATCGAACATTTTGAAAGACTTTATCCTTCTGTAAGCCTTAGTTTGGAGTGCGGGTCTATCCCCCACCTTATTTCCAAGCTCCAATCGGGTAAGCTGGATATAATCATAAGCCACGAGTTCCATCCCCCCGTGCAGTACGGCTTCACTGTTCGCCGTCTTACGGATACTGGCTGCGGCCTGCTCTACTCCAATGCATATTTCAAGGATGTGCAGAGTCTTTCCGACTTGAAGGACGTGGATTTCCTGCATTTTGACAGCGATGTTGAAAAGAAATTCAGCACCCTTGTAAAGCGCGTTTGCCAAAACTCCGGCTTCTATCCCAGCTTCAAAAACTGCGGGCAGTTTGCTTCCGCACTTTTCAAAATGTCCTGCGGTCAGGGTGTGATGTTCTTCACGGATTGGGACAATGCAATCAACAACAGTTCCTACACCTACCTGCCTCTCGATTACCGCTGCACGGTAAACATCATATATCCCTCCGTTGCGCAAAATGCCAAAACCCACATTTTCGCTGAAGAGCTCATAAAGCTCTTCGGCTAAAACAGCGTGAAAAAAAGGAGACCCATTTATGAAAGAGCGCTCACTTAACATACTCAGGGAACTTTCCAACTCTCCCGGGGCCTCCGGCTTTGAAGATGCCGTTGTTGCTGTGGGACGCAAATATGCGGAAGGCATAGGCAAATTGGAGGAAGATTTTCTCCGCAACCTTTATATCCACCGCAAGGAAAACACCGGCTCAAAGCCCATCGTTATGCTGGATGCCCACTCCGACGAGGTGGGTCTCATTATCCAGCATATCAAGCCAAACGGAACCCTCCGTTTCCTCCCTCTTGGGGGCTGGAACAAAAACGCCCTCCCCTCCAGCAAGGTTCTTGTACGCAACGCTCTCGGAGAATATATCCCGGGCATTATCGCTGCAAAGCCCGTTCATTTTATGAGCGCCGCGGAGAGGCAAAATTCCGGTATGGAAATTGACGATATGATTATCGATATCGGTGCCCGCTCCGCAAAGGAGGCAAAGGAGGATTTCCATATCCGCATAGGCGAGCCCGCCGTTCCAGCAACAGAATTTGAATATGATGAAAAGCATGATCTTCTTTTCGGCAAGGGATTTGACTGCCGCATAGGCTGCGCCGCCATGCTTGAGGCGCTGCTTCGTCTGGAAGGACGGGAACTGCCCTGCGATGTGGTTGCCGTTCTCTCCACTCAGGAGGAACTGGGTCTCAGAAGCAGCAAGGTCACTGCAAACCGCGTAAAACCCGATGCCGCAATCGTTATGGAAGGCTGCCCCGCTGACGACACCTTCACCGAGGAATATGCCATCCAAACCGCTCTGGGCAAAGGTCCCATGTTCCGCCACATGGATGTTTCCGCAATATGCTCTCCCCGCTTCCAGCGCTTTACCCTTGATCTGGCGGAGAAAAAGGGCATCCCCGTTCAGGAGGCAGTGAGAAAAGGCGGCGGAAACAATGCCGCCTCAATCCAGACCACCTTAGACGGTGCTCCCTCCGTTGTTGCGGGCATACCCGTCCGCTACGCCCACACCACCAACTGCATAAGCTCCGGTGCGGATTTTGAAACCACCGTTGAAATGATCATTGCCCTTCTTGAAAACCTTACCCCCGAAGTTATCGCAAGCTTCTGAAAATATTTTCAGCCGCATCTTTTTGATAGGAGGATAAGTGAAATGACCGAAAAGGAAAAAATGCTTTGCGGCCAATGGCATGATGCGAATTTCGATGAGGCCCTGCTGAAAGAGAGAAGCGCCGCGGAGGGGCTGTGCTATGATTTTAATATGGCAAAGCCGGGCAGCGAGGAACAAAGCTCAGCTTTGCAGAAGCTCCTTGGCACCACCCTGCCGGAGGGGCTTACCGTATTGGCACCTGCTTACTTCGACTACGGCATATACACCGACTTTGGCAAGGGTACATTTGTGAATCACGGCTGTTATTTTATGGACGGCGGAAAAATTCATATCGGTGAAAATGTATTCATCGGTCCTTTTTGCGGTTTTTACACCGCGTCCCACCCCTTAAACTATGAGGAAAGAAACAAAGGCCTTGAAAGAGCCTTGCCAATCGTGGTGGGAGATAATTGCTGGTTTGGAGCAAATGTCTCCGTCCTGCAGGGAGTTACCATCGGCGCGGGCTGCGTAATAGCAGCCGGAAGCGTTGTCACCGAGGACATACCGGAAAACTGTTTGGTTGCAGGTGTTCCCGCCACTATTAAAAAGCGCTTGAATCTTTGATAAATTACGTTTTGTCTGATTTGAAACAGAATAAATAAAATCCGGACTGCGTGTTGCAGTCCGGATTTTATTTATTATTTCAAATATTTGCCGTAGCTGAATACTGTGTCCTTCCATGCCTCCATATTCTCCATCTTTACCTGGTCGAGGGCAAGGCTGTTGCTCATGATATATCCTCCGCCGGGCGCAAGGAGGTCAATCATGCGCTTTGTGTGGTCAATAACTCTCTGCTTATCTCCATACATAAGATACTCCGTAGGCATACCGCCGGCTATGCAGGCAGTGCCGCCGAGAATTTCCTTGGCCTTCACAAGGTCAACATCCTCGAAGAAATAGATAACCTTGCCCTTGGGCACATCGGCAAGAACCTCAAGACGGGTTTGGTATTTACCTTCGCACATAACGATGGGGGTCATCCCCTCGTCTATAAGCAGATTCAGCAGTTTCTTAAGTCCGGGCCAATAGAAGCGCTTATAGTTTTCCAGACTCATGAAGTTATCCATACCGCAATGGAGAGGCACAAAAACATATTTTGCTTTCTGCATCTTTGCATTGGCTATGCTTGTGGGGAAATGTCTTTCGCAAATCTCAAGAGCTTTTTCAAGGCGTTCCGGGTCTTCAATGCAGTCCATGCAGGCTTCCATTATTCCACGGATATGGTCGGCATACTCATCAAAGGGACACATGCAAACGCTTCCGCCAAAGGGGATGAATCCGCGCTCCACGCAGTGGACAGCGCGCTGACCCACCTTGCCCAGATTCTCCATTATGTGCTTGCCAGTATCTATCATGGCCTGCAGAGTTTCCTGCATGGGAGGCGTGCCGAGGGCAGACAGAGCATAAATGACACTATTGCACATAGAGTTGGGATTGAGCATGGCAAGAGGCTCCAAGGCGGCATATTTGCGGGGAAGCACCTTGCTGAACAAAAACCAGCTGGGATCGCGGAGGAAATCATCAAACTCCTCGTCCTTCAAAAACTGCTTGTCAATATACTGATAAGGCACATCGTCCCCAAGATTATAGAGCTTGCCGGGAAAACGGGCGCAGGTGGATTTCATGCGCTCCATGGCCGGTGCGGGAAACACAGAGGGCAAATTCACAAGGTCAGGCTCAAAACGGTCCAGCACAGCATCCACACTGGGGCCAAGCACAGAAGGATCTCTCATGCTCTCTCCGAAGGAGACGCCATAGTTGAGCTGGAAGAAATTATTGAAAGTGGGAATAAAGGGAACTCTGTCAGGCTCCTGAAGGGAAACAGCAGTCTGAACTCGCATATCGCGCTGAGCGATTGGAGGCATAAAGTCCATATTTTTTCTCCTTTAACTATTATGCAATCTCTATAGCAGCCATGTAGCCGCCGCGGGTTGCCTGGTCAACCTTGCCCGGAGCGATAGCATCGCCGATAACCGCCACGGGAATATCGCCGGCGGCAGCCTTGAGAGCCTCTACGCTGCGGGACTTCATGCCGAGAGCGTGGAGCACGGTGTCTGCCTCAAGAGTTTTCTCGCTTCCGTCAGGAAGGAGAACCTTAACGAAGTTCTCGCCGATTTCAAGGCAGCGGGTGTTTTCAAGGAGAGTCATATTCTCTTTTGCCATCTCGCGGGCAAGAGCCTCGCGATACATGCCGTAGGACTCATTTGCAACTCTGGGCAGCATTTCAACAACGGTCACCTCATGGCCGCTCTTTGCAAGGAAGAGACCCTGCTCAGCACCGATGAGACCGCCGCCAACCATAACGACCTTCTTGCCGGGAACTACATTACCCTTATAAGCTTCAAGAGACTGATATGCCTTCTCGATTCCGGGAATGGGAGGGCAGGCAGGTACAGCACCGGTGGCAATAATGATATGCTCGGGTGCGATGGACTTGATAATTGCCTCGTCCACCTCGGTATTAAGCATAACTTCTATATCTCTGCGCTCAACCTCGCGGATGAGAAGATTTTTGAAGTTTCTCAGGTCGGGCTTATCGGTGTCCACATCGGTGAAGAAGAGCATACCGCCAAGGAAGCTTTCCTTCTCGGCGAGAATGACCTTGTGGCCTCTGTCGGCAGCTCTTATTGCGGCTTCCATACCTGCGGGGCCGCCGCCGATGATAAGAACACGCTTATACTCTTTGGCTTCGGGCAGCTCATAATGGTCGAAGGGCAGGTTTGCCAGAGGATTGATGGTGCATGCGCCCACAATCTTTGCCAGCTCGTTGCTGGTGAAGGGCAGATCGGTATAGCCCTCCTCGGGGGAGCCGGGGAAGCACTTGAAGCAGCGCAGGCAGCGGCGGATGGTGTCCTCCTCCCCTCTCATTGCCTTATTGGCAAGATCGGGGTCTGCAAGGCTCTGGCGGCCGAGAACAATATAATCGGCTTCGCCATTGGCTATGATCTCTTCCATCTGGTCGGGGTCATTTATGCCGCCCACAACGCCAACGGGCAGAGAAGTATACTGCTTGATGATTTTGGACATTCCCCTGTTGCAGCCGTGGGGCACAAACATAGAGGAGAACTGGTGGGTGGCAATGGCATCATAATAAATGCCGGCGCTGACCTGAATAAGGTCAACAATGCCCTCAAGCATATGGCAGAACATGCCGGTCTCCTCGGGAGTTACGCCGCCCTCATAGCCGTCATCACCCGTGATACGCAGCTCAATGATGAAGTCGGGGCCCATGGCCTCACGCATCTTCTTAAGTATCATAATGGGGAATCTGGCGCGGTTTTCAAGGCTTCCGCCATAAGCGTCGGTACGCTTATTATAGGTGGGGCTGAGGAACTGGGTAAAGAGGAAGCCGTGTCCACCATGGATAATGGTTCCGTCATAGCCTGCGGCCTTGAGGAACTTGCAGCCTATTACGAAGTCGTTGGCAATGCGCTCCATATCGTCCTCGTTCATAGCCCGGACATGAACACCGTTGGGACGAACCTCGTCATTGGGTCCTATAGCCTCTTCATTGGGTCCAAAGGGCATTTTCTCCGCACCGGGGTGGCTCAGCTCGCAGATTGCTATTGCGCCGTGCTTATGGATGCGGCGGGCATATTCGCCCACTCTGTCCACAGCGTAACCCTCAGTCTGAGTGAAGTCCACGGGAGGCAGGGGGATGCGGACAGCGTCCACAAAGTTTACATCAATTTCGCCGACGGCTACGCAGGCATCGCCGCCACGGGCAATACTCTCCAGCTTGCGGAAGGATTTGTCTGCGGCATCGGGGTCGAGAGCGATGAGACCGAAGGCCATAGGGGCGCTCTCTATTCTGTTTTTGAAGGTATACTTATTGTTGATCTTCAGAGGGCTGAAAAGATTAGGATATTTGCACATGGTGTCATTCTCCTTCTCAAAATTTATTTATCAGTCAAAAAGTTCCTTTGCCTTTGTATAGTTAAAAACAGGACCTTCAAGGCATACATAAGTTTCGTTTATCTTGCAGTGTCCGCATTTTCCCACAGCGCAGGACATCTTCCGCTCAAAGGATACCCAGATTTTTTCTTCCGCCGCTCCCCATTTAAGGCATTCAAGGGCGGCAAAATGCATCATCGCGGGAGGGCCTACTATGACAACATTATAGTCATCGAAATCCGCAAAGGGTATCTTGCCGATATGGGCGGTTACCATTCCCGTCTCAAAGCCGGGTGCGGAGGAATTATCGAGAGTTTTTACCGTGTTGAAGCTTTCGGCATATTTCTCAAGATCCTCGGTGAACAAAACGGAGTTTATATCCTTGAAGCCGGCAATGAGATACACATTTTCGATCTCCGCTCTGTTTTCAAGGAAATAGTTGAGGGTTGTTTTCACGGGAGCCATACCCGTTCCGCCGCAGATTACAACAAGGTTTTTGCCCTTGAAATCCTCCACGGGGAAAGCCTTGCCGTAAGGACCGCGCATAAAAAGATTATCGCCTTCTTCAAGACCGAAGATGCCGTTGGTGAGACGGCCTATCTTGCGGATGGTGAACTCCACATAGCCCTCCCCTTTTCCGCTTACGGAAATAGGCGCTTCACCTATTTTGGGAATGGAAAGCTGGAAAAACTGTCCGTGGTCGGTTTCGCCGTCATACTCAACGCGGAAGGTATATTCCGCATTGGTTTCCTTCAAAACCCTCAGAATTTTATGAGGTGTGGGCAGCATTATGTTTTTCATTATATGTCACTCCCCTCTTACTTTTCAAGCGCCTCAGCGAAGCTGTTTATTGTGTCGAGAAAATCAATGCCCTTTGGGCAGCGGTCTATGCATCTGCCGCAGCCAACGCACATATGCTCTCCGCCAAAGCGACGGCAATAGTCATATATTTTGTGGAGAGTCTTAAAACGCATATTGGCGCCCTGAGTTTTTCTTGCCATTCCGCCGCCTGCTGTCTGTGTGAAATCACGGAGCATGCAGCTTGACCAAACTCTTCTCCGCTCCCCTTCCATGCTTGTTTCGTCATAGATAACATCCACGGTGTCGAAGCAGGAGCAGCCGGGGCAGACAGTGGAGCAGCCGCCGCAGGCTATGCACTCATCGTCATATTTATTCCAGAACTCCATCTTGCAGATTTCCCCAAGCTTATCCCGCTCTATTGCGGGAATATTAGCCTTTCGAGGATTTTCCTTAACAAATTCAGGAGCGAACTCTATGGGAACTTCGTCAAGGAAATAGGGCAGAAGCTCCTCGTCGCAAATCTCCATAAGGGCGCAGATATCGTCAATGCGCATCGCGGCGCTGTAGCCGGTGGCTTTGTTGGTTCCCATGGAAGCGCAGAAGCAGTTTTCAAAGCTCTCTCTGCATTCCAGAAGGATGAACTTCACCTTTTCCCTCATTCTGCCGTAGAAAAGGTCTGCTTCGCCGTTATTGAGGAATATATTGTCGAGGCGTCTAAAGGCATTGATATCGCAGGCGCGGCAGATTATGATGATACCCTTGTCGTCGTCTTTTTCCTGCACAGTGCAATCCTGAGCATCGAAGCGGAAAAGGGTCTGGGAGACGGGATAAATGCATTCCTTGGGAGAGAAATTGGACTTTTCCTTATAAACTATATCGGTAAGCTCCTTAATCTCGCCGTAGCGGATAAGATCCTTGCCTTTGGGTCCTCTCTTGGTAAAGCGCATGGGTGCATAGACATGGTAGTTCTCCCTGAGCTTTGCGAGGATATTGCTCATTCTCTCATTTCTCACAGAGAAGCTGCGGGATACTTCCAAATCTCCCTTTTCAACCGCTGCAAGAAGCTGTGCGTCAAGCGCAATAAAGCCCTCGGTGATGCGGCCTATGGCCTTATAGAAGCTGCACCGTGCATACTTATCTATATCTGCGGCAAAGCTGCCCACCCAGTTTGAAAGATGCTTTTCTAAAAAGCTCTTCTGTGCGGCGTATTCACCCTTCTCCGCCAGATAAGCCATAAATTCAAGCTCAAGGGCAAGATGATCCTCCATAAGGTCATCATATCCGTCCGCCTTAGCCATTCCGAAGCGGGCATACTCGGCGCATACCTCTTCCCAGCTCTCCTGCATATAGATTTTTGCGGGGCTGGCATAAACGGATTCGCAGGGAATTGCGGCTGCGCCGTCGGCGCTGCCTGCTGCTAAAAACACTCTTGCGTAGTCCACAGCCAGCTCCTCGATAGCATTTTCGCCGCAGGAATCCAGATAGCTGCGCAGCATGGCGTAGCCCTCTCCCAGCTTGCCTTCGGCGGCGGGGAAACTCATATTTTTCATAGCGGAGAGAGTTTTTCCGTCTATCTCCACCTTGTAGCAACGGGAGAGAAAACGGTATATCTCCGCCCTCCTACGGGCGTTTTCCTTGCTTATCATCATATCTTGCGTCCTCCCTTCTTAAAGGCACTGTGCTCAATGCAGTCCTGAGGCAAAACATCCTTCCACTGAGCGTGGCGGAGAATATATTTCACGGTAGGGCCGTTACCCTCATCACGGAGAGTGTGGATATGCTCCGCAGCCGTTGCCGCCAGAAGCTTCGCCACATCGCTTTCGGGGTCGTTCAAATCTCCGAAATGAAGCGCGCTTCCGGAGCAGTTGCGCACGCAGGCGGGCTCTTCGCCCTTTGCCCGGAGAGAAGCGCAAAGATCACATTTATCGGCAACGCGAAGCTCCTTGTTGGAGTTTATGCAATCATAGGGGCAGGCTCTTTTGCAGCTTCCACAGCCCATGCAGATGCTGCGGTCAATTTTGATAACGCCGTCGCTCTCATCCTTGTAGCAAGCACCCGTGGGGCATACATTAACGCAGGAGGGCTCTGCGCACTGCTGGCAAACCGCGGTCATAAAGTACATTTCCAGATTGGGGAAAACGCCGCTGGGGCCAATGGTGCAAACCTTGTTGCGTCCCTGACCGAGAGCCACAGTGTTCTGCAGCTTGCAGGCCACCTGGCAGCCCTTGCAGCCTATGCAGCGGTCGCAGTCTATTACAAATGTATACTGTTTCATACGTGCACCTCCTCGGTGGCTTTGCTGGGCACAGGCAGCCAGGCTCTGAAATCCTGAGGATCAAGCCATACGCCCTCGGGTGCGCCCTCTGCCTTATACACCTTCACCTGAAATGCGCGGAGGGTATAGGTACCCACTTCGGGGTTATAGGGGGCGCTGACCTTTGTCAGCAGGTTTACATTCATTTCTTTCCAGCCGTGGGTCTCGGTGTTGAGAGTTTCGGGAGTCCAGAATCTCTCCATATAAACGGTTCCCGGCTTGATTCCCTCGGTGACCTTTGCAAGTCCCCGGGTTCTGCCGCGGCGTGACTCAAGCCAGACCCAGTCTCCGTCCTCTACGGCGTATTTTTCCGCATCCAGCGGGTTTATCCACATTTCGGGAGCGGGATACATCTCTCGCAGCCAGGGAATGTTGCGGAGAGTGTTGTGGTGGAAGTAGGGTATGCGTCCGCCCGTATATGTAAGGGGATATTCGCTGTCATTGAGGGGGCTTTCCACCGGCTCCATGTAGTAAGGCAGAGGTGAGTAGTCCTCGTCGGCAGGCTCAAGGTCAATGGGCATAAAGGGTCTGCCTGTGCGTCCAAGAGTTATCATGCTTTCCAGATAAATCTCACATTTCTTGCTGGGTGTGGGGAAGCCCACAGGCTTATAGCCGTTCTTGGGGTCGGGCTGCTTATATACATAGTAGCTGCGCCACTGATCCTTGGGCAGATACTCAATGGGGGCTTTGGCGCAAAATTCCTTCCAGCTCATGCCAAGGCGCTCCACCCAGTGGCTGAGGAATTCGTCCATGCTGTTCCAGTAGGGCAAATCGTGACCCATATACTCGGCATCAAAGGCCTTCTGCATAGCTTCGTGACCTTTTTCGGCGCAGCGCTTTGCCAGCATAGACCAGAACATAGTCTCGTCCACGGTCTCCCAGAGATGGGTCACCGCCTGGCGGGCAACCAGGGTGTTGCAGGTTTCAACCAGCATATCCGTCTCCAGCCATTCTTCCGCGGGAATGAGGATATCCGCATAGGCGGAGAAGGAAGTGGGATACATATAGACATGGACGATGAAGTCCAGCTTGTGGATAGCTTCTTCCCACTTCTTGCTTTCTGCCGTAGCGGCAAGCTTATTGCCGGATCGGTCTATCCACATTTTCAGGGGATAGGGCTTTTCGGTGAGAATTGCGTCCAGTATTTTTCCGGGAGAGCCTGCCCACCAGATACCCAGACCTTTGTGCTCCTTTCCGCCAAGGCGCTTGCGGAGCTGCTCCGCGGGAAGGCGTCCAAGGGCTGCGGGCACGGGATAGTTGGGCATATCAAAGCATCCGCTTGTACGGAAGCGCTGCATAAGCGCGCCGGGGCGCTCAACATTGCCCATAAGAAGGTCAATGGTGGCTGCCCCCATGGCGGCTTGAACGGAGTTGGGGTTCTGGTCGGTGGCAACTCCTATGGAAAGTCCGCTGGGGATGTTGTCGGTGAATACGCGGATTGCCGCCTCTATCCTGTCGGGCTCAAGTCCGCAAATCTCCCCGGCCTTCTCCAGAGTATACTCCTCGCAGCTTTCCCAAAGAAGGCGGAAACCGGTTTTGCAAAGCTTTCCGTCCACGGTGAACTCACCGTCAAGAGCAACATCAAGCTCATCGTTCCAGGGATACTCAAGAGGCTTTGCGCTTTGGGTTTTCTTATCCCAAACCATATATGTATCCTCGCTGCCGGCGCGAAGCATCATTTTGCTCTCGGTGTCAACAAGGTAAGGCAGGTTGGTCCACTTCATAACAAACTCGCTGTCATAGAGCTTGTTTTCAAGAATATAGCGAATCCAGCTCAGCTGCAGAGCAACATCAGTGCCGGGACGAACAGGAAGCCATACATCAGCTTTTGCCGCGTCGGGAGTGAAACGTGGGTCGACAACAACGGTTTTTACGCCCTTTGCGCGAAGGTCAACCACCATTCCACCGCCGGATGCAGGGCAGGAATAAGAGGGATCCGTGCCCCAGAGAACGAGGGCTTTGATGGGAGTATCATCAGGAAAATAGAGCTCGAGAGCGTTGGAGTCGGCTATGCTGGGGTCCATTCCGCCGTACATCATTGTGTATGCCAGCACGCGGGGCAGATAGCACTGGGCGCAACCGGGCTCGAACCAGTTGGGAGTACCGAATATATTGCAGAATCTTGCTATAGACCAAATCTCGGGGTTGCCGCCGCCACCGGTGGAGCAGAATACGGCCTCGGCACCGTATTTCTCCCGGGTCTCCATCAGCTTGTCGGCAATGGTGTCCAGAGCCTCGTCCCAGGAAATACGCTTCCACTGTCCGCTGCCTCTCTCCCCTACTCGCTTCATGGGGTATTTGTTACGGTTGGGATGGTATAGAGCCTGAATTCCGGAAAGCCCCTTGGCGCAAAGGCGGCCTTTGCTCATAGGATCCTGAGGGTTGCCGCGAAGACCGATAACCCTTCCGTTCTTCACAGTTGCGATTGCGCCGCAGTTTGCTATGCAGGCACGGCAGGCAGTTTTTATTTCCTTCACGCCCTCTTCGGCACATTTTGCGCAAGGGCTTTCGCAAAGGAGCTTTTCTTCGCCCGCCGAGTCAATTCCGCCTATTTCGATGGCGCTCAAATAATCCTTAAGCACAAAATTTTCTTTCATACTCTCCTCCTAGTTCTCATTCTCTGCGCTCACAGTTCCAATCCGTATGGACTCGATATGGCGCATCATTATGTCTTGGGCAAGAATCTCATCTCTCGCCTCTATGGCTTCCGCCAAAGACTTGTGGTACTCCAGCGACTCATAGTATTTCTCCGGGTGTCGTCCATAAGCCTTTTCGTAGAGGCCCATGTCCGTACCGGCTGCATGCATGATGTTCACAAACTGAATATAAAACCTGTTATGGGATGCCGCTGCCACGCGAAGGTGGAACAAATCGTCAAGCTCCAGCATCTCAGCAAGCAGCTTATCTCCCGCAATATAGGCAGGCACTGCCGCCTCCATCAGTTCAATCGCTTCCAGTATTGCTGATATATCCTCAGACACCGCGTTGCGGGCGGCAAGTCTGGCGCTTGTTCCCTCCACCATTCCTCGGGTCTCAAAAAGGTCATCCACAAGGCTTCGGTCAAGGGCTGTGTTCGTGCGCAGTATCTGTCCCAAAACCTGAAGGTTGGACTCGGCAATGTAGTTGCCCTCGCCGTGGCGTTTCTCCACGATCCCCATAAGGGCAAGGGCGCTGATCGCCTCCCTGAGGGGCACACGGGAAATGCCAAGCTGTTCAGCGAACTCCCGCTCTCCGGGAAGTCGGTCTCCCTGCTTCAGCTCTCCCCTCTCGATAAGGTCAAGAATGTGGTCAGCCACCTGTCGGCTGACGCTTGTTTTTTGTATCATGTTCGGCATAAGCACCTCCACAGAAGTGTTGCTGGTATAGTGGTATTACCAGTATACCAATGTCATTGTTTTGTGTCAAATGTTTTATAACGATTTTGCATGCCCGAACCCAAATTTTTCATATTCCGAGTTCCCCCTGCCCTGCGCCTTGTTGAAAATTCAGAAAATTTAAGGGAGCGGCATAACTTCTGCCGTTCCCTTATTATTAAAAATATTAAATTTAGTATTGACATTTGTGGCTTTGTTTGCTAATATACCTCTTGCAGTCTGACCTGCGCAACAAAATATGGGGGTATAGCTCAGCTGGGAGAGCGCTTGAATGGCATTCAAGAGGTCAGCGGTTCGATCCCGCTTATCTCCACCAAAAAGACCTGAAATCGTAAGATTTCAGGTCTTTTTTTGTCTGAAATCTGCCGTTTTGTCCATTCTGTGTGATCTTTTCCAAGTGCCGCGGAACACTTGCACCCCGCGGAACTTTTAGTACCAGAATTAGTACCAGAATGACCCTGTC
>SVKK01000018.1 GCA_015068425.1 Oscillospiraceae bacterium
CCAACTGTATTTTAGCATAAAGAAAAGGTAGACAACATGGTGGTTTTCCATGTGTCTACCTTTATCTTACAACTTCATTATACGGGTGGTTCTGACTGCGTTAAAAGCCTTCCCCTTGGGGAAGGTGGCTGCCGAAGGCAGACGGATGAGGTGTTATTTCGGAACGGTCAAGACCGTTCCCTACGATAGCGCACCCGCAGGGGCGATTCACGAATCGCCCGCCGCCAAAGCCTCCCCTACTTAGGGGAGGTGGCGCGGCATAGCCGCGACGGAGAGGTTTTTGTCTCCGGCATTGGGACGCTGCTGCCTCGAGGCACCTGTTCGGCGCCAAAGGGGCTGTACCTCCTAATGTTTCGCAGAGGGCGGACACGCCGGTCCGGCCCACCGCGCCACTCGGCTTCACTTTCTCGCCTGCTCCTTGGGAATTCTTACGGTGAACACCAAATCCGCATCCGTTTCCGCCCGGCTTAAGGTTGCGTCTATACCGCCCTGACGAACGAGGTCAAGACTGCGGTTGAGGGTGTTCATAAAAACTCTCAGGTCTTTCATAACAAAAAAGGGCTTTTTGCGGATAGGCCTGGTCTCCTCGGTTTTTGGAGGTGAGGACAAGCGGGCGATGAAATCTTCGGCGGCTGCCACATTCATTCTCTGATCAATTATGAAATCCAGTGCCTCGAACTGCTTTTCGCTGGAATCGAGGCGGAGCAGCGCACGGGCGTGACGCTCGGAAAGGCCTTCCTCCCTCAGACGCTCCAGCACTCTTGGCTCAAGACGGAGGATGCGCAGCTTGTTGGCGATTGCGCTTTGGCTTTTCCCCAAAGCTCTTGCCACCTCGTCCTGGCTGAGACCGAAAAGCCTTGTAAGCTGGCTTATAGCCTCCGCTTCCTCGATGAAATCCAGATCCCGACGCTGTATGTTTTCGATAAGAGCTATCACGCCGGACTTTTCCATATCCACGTCCATAATTATGCAGGGAACCTCGCAAAGTCCTGCCAGCTTGGCCGCGCGAAGCCTTCTTTCGCCGGCGATTAGCTCAAAACAGTCTCCCCGTGTGCGGACGGTGAGGGGCTGAAGCACCCCGTGCTCGGCTATTGAAGCGCGCAGCTCCTCCAGTCCCTGGCGGGAAAAATGTCGGCGGGGCTGCATCTGGCCGGGAAGTATATCTTCAACGGGTATGTAGGCAACAGAGCGCATCAGGCGCTTGCTTGTGCTTGCGGGCATAAATTCTGCCTCCTTTGTGTTGGTAAGACAAATATATAATCTTCCGTCAGAAAACAAGGTCGAAAACCAGTGATAGAGAGGCAAAAAAATGATCGGCAGCATTTTTATGCTGCCGATCCGGGGAAAAAAGAGGAAGATCAGGAAAAAATCCTTCTGAGAACATCATTGTCTTCAACATTATAGAGAACAAGGCCGGTCACATTGCCATTGTCGTCCTTTTTGGGGACAAAAGCGCATACGCGAAGCTTCTTGGCCTTAGTGCCCACGCAGGAGCCCAGCTCAACATGAATGCAGCCTTCCTGGGCATCGGTAATATTGACCTTGAGTCCTTTGATGGGGAGAGAATAGAGCTCGCGCTCGCCGTAATAGAGGATAACTCTGTCGTTTGTGATGTAATACTTGCAGTTTTTGTAAACGCTGTTTTTGTCAAACCAGGGAAGGAAGATGAAATATGCAACAACCAGCAGGCCAATTATGAGAAGCCAGATGCTGACGCCCATGGTGAGGTTAATGATGCCGTAGGCGGCAACCATCAATGCGGCTACGATTGCGCAGATGATCCAGCGGTTATATATAAACTTTCTGTTGAAATCTTCAACCAGGGGGAAAGCCTCGGGAGCGCCCTTCCACTGAATGGACTCGGTTTCTCCCAGCTCCTTGGTGATAACAATATCGGTTTCGAATGTTCTTGCCATAAAAAAACTCCTTTTCGTTTGCTGGCATTATTGTACCATTGGGGAGCGTTAACTGTGTGTAAAGCAGGCCTGCGCTAACGTTAAACTTCCGTTAAGGCCAAGGGGACTATTCTTAACGGTTTTTTTATCCCCGAGAATTCATCTTCGTGTTATAATATATATGTAAAAATTTGCAGTCTGACGAGGGGAAAGGAGGAACTTTGTCATGAATATCGGCAAACGCAAATTCACAAAATGGCTGAGGAGCACATTTCCAATATCCCTTCGGGATATCGGCATAAGCGTGGGTCTTCTGGCCTGCGGCTTCGCCGTGTGCTTCGGTCTTCAGCCAATAAGCGAAACAGACTTCCATGTTCCCCTGATTTTTGTGCTGGTAGTTTTGCTCATATCCCTGCTGACGGACGGTTTTTTCTTCGGTCTTGTGGCCTCGGTTTTGTCCGTTGTGGCCGTTAACTATGCCTTTACATTTCCCTACTTTCATTTCAACTTCTATCTGACGGGCTATCCCATAACCTTTTTCTGCATGTTCATCGTCTCTGTAATTACCTGCACGCTGACGAGCCGCGCAAGAAAAAGCGAGCAGATGCGAATGGAGGCCGAAAAGGAAAAAATGCGGGCCAACCTCCTCCGCGCCATCTCCCACGATTTGCGCACGCCTCTTACAAGCATTGTGGGAACTCTGGCGGCTTTGGAGGATGAGACTCTGCTTTCCGCCTTGGACAGAAAGCGCCTTTTGGAGGACGCCAGAAGCGAGGCTGAATGGCTTATAAATATGATGGAAAACCTTTTGTCCATAACCCGCATAGGCGGCAACGAGGCGCCGAAGATACACACGGAAGCCCAGGCTCTTGAGGAGCTTATGGGTGAGGCGCTTTCCCGCTTCCGCAAGCAGTATCCGGCTATGAAAGTGAAAACATCTATCCCCGATGAGCTTATAATGTCAAAAGTGGACGCGATGCTCATCGAGCAGGTAATAATCAATCTGCTTGTGAATGTGGCGCTCCACGCCAAGGGGGCGGATATGATAAATCTTATTCTGAGCCGCGAGGGTGAGATGGCCTGCATATCTGTTGAGGATAACGGCGCGGGAATAAACAGGAAGGCAATAGCGAACCTTCTTGAGGGCAGAGTGCAGGGGCCTGCCGATGACAGAAAAGGCGATTCCCGAAGGACGATGGGAATAGGTCTCAGCGTGTGCCAGACTATAGTAAAGGCTCACGGAGGGACAATGAAGGCGGAAAACAGGGATGGCGGAGGCGCCATTGTGAGCTTCACTCTCCCTATCACGGAAACCGAGGAGGATGAAAATGCAGATACGCTCCAAGATTTTGATTATTGAAGACGAGCCCCGCATATCCAACTTTATGACGGCGGTGCTCTCTGCCAACGGATACGACGTCATCACCGCCTATACGGGCAAGGAGGGCTGCTCTATGATAAGCTCCCATTGCCCCGACCTTGTAATCCTTGATTTGGGTCTGCCCGATATGGACGGGATAGAAGTTATCCGCTCTGTCCGAACTTGGACAAGCCTGCCTATAATCGTGGTATCCGCCCGTATGCACGAGAGGGACAAGGTTCAGGTTCTGGATGCGGAGGCGGATGACTATATAACAAAGCCCTTCGGAACTGCGGAGCTTCTTGCCCGCATACGCACCGCCCTTCGCCATACTCATTCGTCTGCCCTCGGCAGCATCACTCCCGGCGGAGTGTTCAAGGTGGGAGAGCTCACTGTGGACTATAATAAGCACTGGGTGCTTGTAAAGGGTGAAAATGTCCATCTGACCCAGAATGAATTCAAGATTGTGGGTCTTCTTGCAAAGAACGCGGGCAAGGTATTAACCTATGATTCCATACTGAAGGAGCTTTGGGGTCCTGCGGCAAAGGGCAATAATCAGGTGCTGAGAGTGCATATGGCCAATATCCGCAGAAAAATCGAGGAAAACCCCGCCGAGCCCCGATATGTTTTCACGGAAGTGGGCGTGGGCTACCGTATGGCGGAGGAATAAGGCTTTACAAAGAAACTGTCCTTGGGTAAAATATAAAAAAACCCTGGGCGGTGATGAAGTTGGAAATGGAAAAATATATGCGGGAGGCGCTTATATTGGCTGCCGAGGCGGCAAGCGAGGGTGAAATCCCCGTGGGCTGCGTTGTGGTGGATGGCGCCGGAAATATAATAGGCAGAGGGCGCAACCGCCGGGAAGAGCGCCGCAGCATCACCGGACATGCGGAGATAGAGGCTCTTGAGGCAGCCGCTGCATTCCGCGGCGACTGGAGAATGGATGACTGCAAAGTTTTTGTCACATTGGAGCCCTGCCCCATGTGCGCGGGAGCTATGATAATGAGCCGCCTTGGAACCTTGGTTTACGGTGCAAGGGAGGAGCAGACGGGCTCTGCCGCCAGCGTGCTGAATCTCTTTGAGGAGGCTTACCCCGGACATACAGCCATTTACGGCGGAGTGCTTGCAGAGGAAAGCAGCGCTTTGCTGAAAGATTTTTTTGAAAAAATGAGAAAGAGAGATGCATGAGCATCTCTCTTTTTTGCAAAAACTGACGCCTGCAGCGTAAAGGCCCCCTCTGACGAGGGGGCTGTCTGCGCAGCGGACTGGGGGAGAGAAACAAACTGCGTCGAATCTCTCCCTCCGGCTTTTGCTTTGCAAAACCTACCTCCCTCGTCAGAGGGAGGCAATATGCCCTCCCGCAAATGACTGCGGCGTTACATAAAAAAGCAGGTGGAGTCTCCACCTGCTTTAAATCTTTATTCACTCTTTTTTCTTGCTTGAAAGCGCTCTTTCAAAAGCTCCACCCAGGCCAAAAGGGCGCCGTGATCCATGCTGCCCATAGCCCGAAGATGTATTTCCACGGCTTCCGGGTCGGCTTTTGCCATTTTGCTCATGGTCTTTTTGGGGCTGAGGAAGGGCAGACCGCAGACATCGGAGTAGACCTCAACGCTGTCGGTGAGGAGCCAGTGGCGGCAGAAGAGCCCTTCCGCGTCCTCTGTTCCGGCTCTTTCGGCCATAGACTCGCACCAATGGAGAGCGTCCAGCACTGCCTCATCGCTTTTCAGGGGGATGGAGGCGATCTGCTGGGCTATCATGCGCTTGAGCCAGCTGCCCATTCCGTCTTCATCCAAAACAACAAGACCCTCGTGAGCCTGCTCAAAGTCATCAAGAGCAATTTCACCGTAGAAAATCTCACGGGGATAGATGAGCACATCCAGCTTTACGCCATCGATTTCGGAGCATTCGTGGGCATAGGGGCTTGTTGCGCCCATAGCTATGGCCTCAAAAACGCTTTCGCTGCGGATGTTTCCCTCGGCATAGTCGCCGCTGACTATCATGGAGCTTAGGCGGTATTTTTCTTTCAGGTAACTTATTATCTTTTCCATTTTATAAGTCCTCTTTGTATGTTAAATAAGTCCTCTTTGGCGGAGCAGAGCGTTCACCGTGTTCAAAACCCGCTTTTTGTCTCCGCTCCAAAGGGGCGCAAGCAGTATTTTTTTGGGTCCGTCTCCCGTGAGCCGATGGATAACGGTGTTTTCGGGGATTATCTCCACGCAGTCGGCAACAAGGGCGGCGTATTCTTCAAGACTCATGCAGGAAAACTTTCCCGCCTTAAAATCCTCCGCAAGGTCTGTGCCTTCCAGAACATGGAGCAGCTGGAGTTTTATTCCGTCGGCGCCTTTTCCCGTAACATATCGGAGGGAAGCGAGCATATCTTCCCTTGTCTCTCCGGGGAGACCCAGAATAAGATGGATAATTGTGTGTATTCCAAGAGCCTTGAGGGCTTCAAGCGCTTCGTCAAAGACCTCCAGGGGGTAGCCCCGGCGGATATATTCCGCTGTTGCGGGGTGAATTGTCTGAAGTCCCAGCTCCACCCATACAGGTTTAATGCGGCTGAGCCTTTCCAAAAGAGCCAGAACATCCCCGCTAAGGCAGTCCGGTCGGGTGGCTATGCTCAGGGCGGCTATGTCAGAGCGCTCTGCCACGGGTATAAAGAGCTTTTCCAGCTCTTCGGCGGGGGCATAGGTGTTGGTGAAGGCCTGAAAATATGCTATGTAGCGGCTGCCTTTATATTTGGCAGCTACTCGGCTCTTCTCCTTTTCAATCTGCTCATCTATGCTAAGCGCCCGATCTCCGGCGAAATCCCCGCTGCCTCCGGCGGAGCAGAAAATGCAGCCGCGCTTATCCAGCTTTCCATCCCGGTTGGGGCAGGTGAAGCCTGCGTCCAGACTGAGCTTATAAAGCTTTTCTCCGAAAGTTTCAAGGCAGTAATCGGAAGTTGTCTTCATCTTTTGTTAAAGCACCTCGGCCTTGATAAGGTTGGTGCTGCCGGTGCGTCCAACGGGAACGCCGCTGGTGATAACAACGGTGTCGCCCTCTTTTACTATGCCCTTGACAAGAGCGGTGTCGCCGCAGCGGATAAAAATCTCGTCGGTGCTGGTGAACTCACGGGAACGGAATGCCTGAACGCCCCAGACAATGTTTAGCTGGCGGCAGACTATGGGGTCGGGGCTGAGTGCCATAATGGGGCAGGCGGGATGGAAGCGGCTTATCAGGCGGGCGGTGTAGCCGCTCTGGGTGGCGGTGAGGATGGCGGCTGCGCCCAGATCCGCTGCCATAAGGCAGCAGGTGCGGGTAACCGCGTCGGATATGCCGGAGTTGGAGCTGGCGGCCAGACCCTTCTGGAACTTTTTCCAGTAGTCCATGCCCTCCTCCGCCTCGCAGACTATGTCCACCATGGTTTTCAGGCTTTCGAAGGGATATTTGCCGCTGGCTGTTTCCCCGGAGAGCATAACGCAGCAGGTTCCGTCATAAACAGCGTTGGCAACGTCGCTTACTTCGGCACGGGTGGGGCGGGGGTTATGGATCATGGAATCCAGCATCTGGGTGGCAACGATGACGGTTTTGCCCATCTCGCGGCATTTTTTAATCATCTTTTTCTGTATATAAGGCACCTTTGCGGCAGGGATCTCCACTCCAAGGTCACCGCGGGCGACCATAACTCCGTCGGCGGCTCGGGCGATTTCCTCAAGATTATCCACGCCCTGCTGATTTTCTATCTTGGCAATAATGCGGATGTGCTCTCCTCCGCAGCTGTCAAGGCAGGAGCGTATCTCCGCCATATCGGAAGCGGAGCGGACAAAGGAGGCGGCAATATAGTCAAATCCCTGCTCCACGGCGAAGCGCAGGTCGGATTTGTCCTTTTCGGTGAGGGCGGGAAGAGAAATGGAGGCTCCGGGTATGTTGATGGACTTATTATTGGAAAGTCTGCCTCCGTTTTCCACCCGGCAGATGATGGAGGGAGCATTTATGCTCTCCACCTTGAGGGAGATGAGACCGTCGTCCACAAGTATGGTGCTGCCAACAGAGATATCCTCGGCAAGGCCGGGATAGGTGACGGATACCTGCTCGGCATTACCCTCGACGGAGTCGGTGCGGAGGGTGAACATTTTGCCTTCCTTAAGCTCAACGCCTCCCTCGGCGAAGGTTTTAACCCTTATTTCCGGACCCTTGGTGTCCAGAATGATGGCGGCGGAAAGCCCTGTCTCGCTCATAGCGGAGCGAAGCTTTTCCAAGGTGGCCAGCTGGCTTTCGTGGCTGCCGTGGGAAAAGTTGAAGCGGGCGCCGTTCATACCAAGACGCAGCAGACGGGAGATGGCCTCCACAGAATCAACGGCGGGGCCCAAAGTGCATATAACTTTTGTTTTTCTCATAAGTTTTCACCTTTTTTCGTGAATATGGTATATTTTGCCCCTTGAGGGGGATTTAATCCTTTTCCAAATGAATATACCACATCGCAGCTGCAATTGGAATAATGATTTATCATAAGACCGCTAAAAAGAACACAAATCTTAGTGTGCATCCCTCGTTTTCCGCTCGGGACGCTGCTGCGCCTTGGCGCCTGTTCGGCGCCACGAGGATTTCACCTCGTAATGGTTTCGCACCCACCACCCGCAAATGACGGATGAGGTGTTTTTTTCGATGGTCTTTTGATCGCGGTGAAAAAAAGACCCGAAGCAAATTCTTCGGGTCTTTTTGATTTATTTGTTATCCAAATCAGAGCTTCTTTTGGCGCGGATACGGTTGAGGGCGCGGGCAAGGCTTGCCTCGGCCGCGGTTTGCTCCATAAGGCTGTGCTGCCTGTGCAAAACCTCCTGAGCTTCCTTGACGGCTCGCTGGGCGCGGGGAAGGTCGATGGTCTCGGGATCCTCCGCGCTTTCAACAAGCACTAAAACGTCGTTGTCTTCAACCTTCACAAGACCCCGGGAAACGGCGGCGCGGACGGTGCTGCCGTCGGCCATAGTGCAGCTCAAAATTCCGGGGAAGATGGCGCTTATCATGTTGCTGTGGTGAGCCTGAATGCCGTAAAGACCGTCATCAAAAGGCAGCACCATGGAAAGGCAGTCTCCGCGGGCGACAACATGGTCCTCGGCGAGAACATGGATATAGAAGCTATCCATTTATATCTCACCCCGTTCAATGGCTGCGGCCTTGGCGTAAACATCCTCCAGAGTGCCCACGTTGAAGAAGGCTGCCTCGGGGAGGTGGTCAAGCTGACCGGAGATGATCGCGTCAAAGCCACGGAGGGTCTCCCGAAGGGGAACATACACACCGGGAACGCCGGTAAACTTTTCGGCAACATGGGTGGGCTGGGAGAGGAAGCGCTGGATGCGGCGGGCGCGGTTAACGGTGGCGCGGTCCCCGTCGCTGAGCTCCTCCATACCCAAAATGGCAATTATATCCTGCAGCTCGCTGTATTTCTGGAGCAGCTCCTGCACACGGCGGGCGATGCGGTAGTGATCTTCGCCAACGATGTCCGCCTCGAGGATGCGGGAGGTGGATTCCAGAGGGTCAACGGCGGGGTAAAGACCCTGCTCGGCAATGCTGCGGCTGAGAACGGTGGTTGCGTCCAGATGGGAGAAGGTGGTTGCCGGGGCGGGGTCGGTCAGGTCGTCGGCGGGGACATAAACCGCCTGAACGGAGGTGACGGAGCCGCTCTTGGTGGAGGTGATGCGCTCCTGAAGCTCGCCCATCTCGGATGCCAGTGTGGGCTGGTAGCCAACGGCGGAGGGCATGCGGCCAAGAAGGGTGGAAACCTCGCTGCCTGCCTGAACAAAGCGGAAGATATTATCGATAAAGAGAAGAACGTCCTTATGCTCCCTTTCGCGGAAATATTCCGCCATGGTGAGGCCGGTGAGGCCGACGCGCATACGTACACCGGGAGACTCGTTCATCTGGCCGAAGACCAGAGCGGTCTTTTCAATAACACCGCTTTCCCGCATTTCGGTCCAAAGGTCGTTTCCCTCGCGGCTGCGCTCGCCAACGCCGGCGAATATGGAGTAACCGCCGTGCTGGGTGGCAACATTGTGGATAAGCTCCTGAATAAGAACGGTCTTGCCGACACCTGCGCCGCCGAAAAGGCCTATCTTGCCGCCCTTGGGATAGGGGTCAAGAAGGTCTATAACCTTGATGCCGGTTTCGAGAATTTCAACGGCAGGACTCTGCTGGTCAAAGGCGGGGGGCTTGCGGTGGATTTCCCAGCGCTCTGCCTCCGGTGTCTCGCCGCCGTCTATGGGCTGACCGAGAACATTGAACATTCTGCCCAAGGTTGCCTGACCTACAGGAACCTTTATGCCGTGGCCGGGGGCTTCAACGCGCATGCCGCGGGAAAGACCCTCGCTGTCGGAAAGCATAATGCATCGCACGGTGGAGGCGTCCACGTGCTGAGCTACCTCCATAATATGTTCAGTGCCATTGAGGGAGACCCGAAGCGCATCCTTAATGGAAGGAAGGCTGGCATCTTCAAAGCGCACATCTATAACAGGTCCGGAGATCTGAATAATTTTGCCGGTGGTCACTGGAGCTGCACCTCCTTGGTTTCATTGTGCTTCTGCGCTCTTGCGCCGGCGGAAATTTCGGTGATTTCCCGAGTGATGGCTGCCTGGCGCAGATGGTTATACTCGATGGAAAGCTCCGCCAGAAGCTTATCGGCATTCTGGGTGGCGCTGTCCATGGCGTGCATGCGCTCGCTCTGTTCGCAGCAATAGCTGTCTACAAGGGCGCTATAGATAAAGCCGGAAAGATAGCTGTGGATAACCTGTCCCAAAACCACCTCGGGAGAAGGGCGGAACTCAAAGGGTTCTTCAACTGCCTTCTCGAAGTCGGGGGCGGAGAAGTGGTCCTTGTGGAGGGGCAGCAGACGGGTGCAGCGGTTTTCCACAAGAAAGCCTTTACTGAGGTTGGAATAAACGATATAAATGCGTTTCAGCTCCCCTCTGTCGTAAAGGCGCAGGAGACTGTGGGCGATAAGTCTTGCCCGGTCAACGGTGGGAGCAGTGGCGCTGAAGAGAAAATCCTCTTCTATTGCTCTGCCCTTGCGGCGAAAATGCTGACGACCAACCTCGCCGATAACAAAAAGGCGGGTGTTGCCGTGGCGGCGAAGGAGAGCGTCGGCAGTTTTCAGAACGTTCTGGTTATAGCTGCCTGCCAGTCCCTTGTCGGCGCTTATGACAAGGCAGCCCCAAAGCTCGTCCTCACCCTCACCGAAGGAAACGGGGCGGAGATAAGGACTGTCGGAGCCTTCAACGCTGCGGAAAATGCGTTTTACCTCACCGCGAAGAGCGCTGAAATAGGGCAGCGTTTTTGCAAGCTCGTCCTTGGCCTTGCGGAACTTGGTGGAGGAGATGAGCTGCATCGCTTTGGTGATTTTGCGGGTATCCTGAACGCTGGCTATGTGGTTTTTAATCTGTTTGGTGCTTGCCATAGGGAAACATCACCTGTTTTCTTTAGCCTGGCAGATATAATCCGAACACGCTCCGCGAGGTGGATTTTAGCGCCAGACTTCATTTCATTCTTTGGTGGGCGACAGCCCACCTGCATAATTCAATTTTGCCCGACACAAAAATCCCCACTCGGGGAGTCGAAGATTTTTGAGGCCATACACTAAGACAGTGCAAGGCGGGCTCTTGCAGACGGGCTTTCGCCCTTCAAAAGGCGGCAACGCAGCAATGCTGACGAGTATGCCCTCAAAAACGGGTTCGGACTATGTCTACCAGGCTAGGAAAGTACAGAATTCACATATTTTCGTGCGGCGGAAATTATGGAGTCCTTCAGCTCGGGAGTGAGGCTGCGGCCTTGGGTGATACTGTCGCAGATGTTTGAGCAGGAAGAGCGCATATAGTCCAAAAGACCGTCGCAGCAGCTGCTAATCTGAGAGAGGGGAATATCCACCATGACCTTATTCAGCATAGCAACAAGGAGGATGACCTGCTCATACTGCTGATAGGCGCGGTGCTGATTTTGGCGCAGCAGACGCATAAGGCTCTGGCCGTAGTTGAGCTGGCGGCGGGTGCCTTCGTCAAGGTCGCTGGAAAACTGGGTGAAAACTTCCATCTCGCGGAACTGAGCAAGGTCAATGCGTATGGTGCCGGCTGCCTTTTTCATTGCGGGGGTCTGGGCGGCGCCGCCTACGCGGGAAACGGAAAGACCAACGTTAACGGCGGGGCGCTGACCTGCGTGGAAGAGGCTGCTTTCGAGGAAAATCTGTCCGTCGGTGATGGAGATAATATTGGTGGGGATATATGCGGAAACGTCGCCGGCCTGGGTTTCTACTATGGGCAGAGCGGTCATGCTGCCGCCGCAATCATCGCTGAGCTGAGCTGCCCGCTCAAGCAGGCGGGAGTGGAGATAGAAAACGTCGCCGGGATAGGCTTCGCGTCCGGGAGAGCGCTCCAGAAGGAGACTCAGTGTGCGGTAAGCAATGGCGTGCTTGCTGAGATCGTCATAAACGATGAGCACGTCTCTGCCGGAATTCATGAAATATTCGCCCAAAGCGCAGGCAGCGTAGGGCGCAATGTACTGAAGGGAAACACTGTCGCTGGCGGTTGCTGCAACAACGATGGTGTATTCAAGGCTGCCGCGGCGGCGGAGGGTTTCCACCAGCTGGGCAACGGAGGAGGCCTTTTGACCGATGGCAACATAGATGCAGATGGCGTCCTTGCCCTTCTGGTTGAGGATGGTGTCAAGGGCGATGGTGGTCTTGCCGGTCTGGCGGTCGCCGATTATGAGCTCGCGCTGACCGCGTCCGATGGGGAACATGGAGTCGATGGAGATAATACCGGTTTCCATAGGTCTGGAAACGCTGGCGCGGTGGATAATTCCGGGAGCGGGGGATTCGATGGGGCGGTAGCCATCGGCGATGATGGTTCCTTTGCCGTCTATGGGGCTGCCGAGAGCGTCAACAACGCGGCCGAGAAAGCCCTCGCCGACGGGCATACCTGCGGTGCGTCCGCTGCGGCGGGCGGTGGTGCCTGCTCGGACAAGCTCGGTGTCGCCGAAAAGCACGCAGCCAACGCTGTCCAGCTTCAGGTTCTGAGCCATACCTCTCACGCCGTTTTCAAAGAGGACGATTTCGCCGTAGGCAACATTTTCAAGACCGCTTATGTTGGCAATACCGTCGTTGACGCTTATAACGGTGCCAAGTTCCTGGGGCATAGCCTCCGGATTCCAGTTTTCAAGAGTGCCTCGGAGAAGGGGCAGAAGCTTGTCGCTGCTGCGGCCCAGGCCGCGGATAGTCTCGCCAAGCTGGGCGATACGTCCCTCGGTGGTCCAGTCGTAGAGCTCGGAGCCGACCTTCAGGCGGAAACCGCCGGAAATAGAGGCATCGCAAACCCATTCAAGGCAAACTTCTTCCCCGTATTTTTTGAGCAGCCAGCTCTCAAAGCGCTCTTTCTGAGCCTGAGAGGGAGCTTCGGGGGAATAGAGCGTGGCCACGGGGCGTTTTTCAAAGCCTTTCATCCCTGGGCGCTCCTTTCTGCAGCATCAAGGAAATCGTCATAGGATTCGGAAACGGATTCGTTCATAAGCTTCTTAACAGCGGAGATAGCCATTTCGGAAACTTCCTCCCGGGCGGAGAGCATAAGGTCATCGCGCTCGCGAATGGCGTTCTCCCGGGCGTCGAGGAGGATTTTTCTTGCCTGCTCCTCGGCCTCGGCTATGCGGCGGGCGGAAGCGGCCTCGGTCTCGGCGAGAGCGAGATGGCGCTGCTGGGCCATTTCCTCGTCAAGCTGCTCAAAGCGCTTGGCGGAGAGAGCCTCCTGCTCCTTGGCGCGCTCAAGACATGCGTCGGCCTCATCCTTCATTGCCTTGTATTGGGCGGTGCGGCCGTCCATAAACTTCTTCACAGGCTTATAGAGAAGGAAGTAAAGGCCGAAACCCAGAATTGCAAAGTTGAAAAGATGCAGCAATATCTGCTGAAGGTTAATGTTCAAAGGCATTGTGTTACCTCCCCCGTTACAGGACGAAGATTATGAGAATTGCAACAATAAGGGCATAGATGATGGCGGTTTCAATAAAAACGAGACCCAGCATAAGGGTGGTGCGGATCTTGCCTTCTGCCTCGGGCTGGCGGGCAATGCCCTCAGCGCTTTTGGAAATGGCGATGGCCATGCCTATAGCACCGGCAGCGGCGGCAATGGCAATGGTGATAGCGGCGGCGTAGGCCTTGTTTCCAAGAAGCTTGCTGCCGGCTTCCTCTGCGCTTGCGGCGGCTTCTGCGCCGTCAGCAGCGAAGGCGCTTACGGAAAGAGCGAAGAAAACGGCGATCATAAGAATAAGGGTTATAATTCTGCGGGTCTTGGTGTTCATATTTTTATCCTCCGTTTAATAAAGTAGAGTTTATATGTTGATAAATCAGGCAGCAGCCTTTTTGGCTTTGGATTTTTTGGTCTTGGGCTCGTGGCGCTCGGAAACCTCGCCGTAGAACAATGCGGTGAGCATTGTGAGAACATAAGCCTGAATGAGGGCGTGGAGCAATGTGAAGAGCACGCCCACGATAACGGGAAGCACAAAGCACAGAGCCAGATAGTGGTAAACAAGCTCGGTTACCAGAAGTCCGCTGAGCAGAGCGCCGAAAAGACGAAAGCTCATGGAGATAGGCAAAGAAAAGTCCTTGAGAGTGAGTCCAACGCCCTTCAATCCGTTGCCTGCAATACCGCCGGAGAGGATGATGCAGTAGGAAAGGCAGCCCATCGCGATGGCGGCGTTAATGTCGGAAAGAGGGGCGGGCAGAGCTATGGAGTGGCCTGCAACGGTGACAGCCTGAAAACCGAAGAGCTCGAAGAGCGTGCCTATAAAGATATAGGCGCCGGCGGCAAAGATGTAGGCGCCAAGAAAGCCGTTTCTGTGGGGACTGTTGCTTTTTGCCATTCCGTCAAAGAGGCCCACCGCGGTTTCCAGAAGCATCTGAAGCTTTCCGGGTATAAGCTTGAAGCGGGGGATGACGAAGATGCGCATTGCAGCGGCGAACACAAGGAGTACAGCGGTGACCGTAAATGCGGAAATGAGGGCCGGGTTAACCTCCGTAAGACCGAAGAGACTTATCTTTCCCTCCTCGTGAAGCACAGCGTCCCGCATAAGAAGCTGAATGTCTCCGTGTTCGCCCTCTCCCCCTGTGAGGATTATTCCCACAAGCAGAAGGATAAGCACCGCAACAAAGAGGCAGAGGCTTATTATCCTGGTTTTTTTGCTCATATGCATACCACCTTTCCGTAGTAATACATTAATATAATTAACCTAAACAGCATAGTCCTTTGCCCACTCAATGTCAAGGCTTTAAGGAGAATATTGACACATCCTTAACGAAGAAAAAGCGGCTCTTTTGAGCCGCTTTTTGTGCGTTTTAGAGATTATAAAGCTCGCTGAACTTGGCTTCCAGATAGTCGCAGAAAATATTGGGGTCAAACTTCTCTTCGGTGGCCTTTTCGAAAAGCTCGGTGGGTTTGAGAAGGCAGCCGTGGCTCCAGATGTGCTCTTTGTTCCAGCTGTTGATGGGGCCGAAGTCACCCTTTGCTATGCATCCGGCAACATCCACGCTCTCGCCCATCTTGCGGAGGAACTGGGCGCCGTAAGCGCTGCCCAGAGCGTAGGAGGGGAAGTAGCCGATAGCGCCGAAGGACCAGTGGCTGTCCTGCAGAACGCCTTCGCTGTCGCTGGGGACATCTATTCCCAGATACTCCTTGTAAAGAGCGTTCCAGGTTGCGGGGAAATCGGCAACGGCAAGCTCGCCAGCGAAATAGCGCTTTTCCATTTCGTAGCGGATCATAATGTGAAGGGCGTAGCTAAGCTCGTCTGCCTGAATGCGGATGAGGCTGGGGCGGACGCAGTTAACGGCACGGTAGAGATCCTCGACAGTATAGCCTTCCATCTGCTGGGGGAAAAGCTCCTGAAGCTTGGGTAAGAGGATGCTGCAGAAGGCCTTGGAGCGACCGAGAATATTTTCGTAGAAACGGCTCTGGCTTTCGTGAACACCCATACTTACGCCGCCGTCAAGAGCGGTGTAGGCCAGATCGTCGGCGGAGCCGGTGTCGTAAAGGGCGTGGCCGCCTTCGTGGATAACGGCGAAGAGGGAGAAGCCCAGATCGCTTTCATCGTAGCGGGTGGTGATGCGCTCGTCAAAATGGGAGCCGAGAGAGGTGGTGAAGGGGTGCTCGGTGGTGGCGAGACCAACATGCTCAAGGTCAAGACCGATAGTTTTCATCAGCCAGTAAGCAAGCTCCTCCTGCTTGTCGGCGGGAAAATGACCGGTGAGCATATCTCTGTTGTGGGCGGGAGCGGCCATAACGGCATCAAGCAGGGGGACGATGCGGCTGCGCAGAGTGGCGAAGAATTCGTCGCAGCGCTCCTTAGTGAGACCTTCCTCAAACTCGTTCAGCCAGTAGTCATAGGGATCTTTTTCGGGCTCGACCCATGCGGCTATGCGCTTATGGAAGTCGAAAACCTTTTCAAGATAGGGACGGTAGGAGTCCCAGTCGTTGTTTTCCTTGGCAACATGCCATGCGTGGTCGGACTCAACCAGAAGCTTCTGCAGCTGGATATACTGATCCATGGGGATTTTTTTCAGCTGGCGGATGCCCTTGAGCAGCAGCTCAACGCTGCGGACTTCCTTGTCGCTGAGCTCGCTGCGGTTTGCATCCAGAAACTCAAGAAGCTCCACGGTTTCCTCGCCGGTGGCGAGACGGTAGTTTTCGGCGCTGAGTATGCTCATAGTCTGAGCCCGGTTGGCGGCAGTGCCCTTGGGGGCGGTGGTGGAGCCGTCATAGTTAATAAGAGCCAGTGCGTGGCCATAGGCTGCCTGCTTTGCCTGAAGAGCGGCAAGGGAGGCTTTTGCGGTTTCAACAGTCATTTTTATATCCTCGATTTTTACTTTATTATTCTGTAGTAGTTTTCCTTGCGGGGAGGAGCGGTGGGCAGTTCTGTGTCGGCATAGCCCAGAGCAATGCTGCCAACGCCCTTCATACCCTCGGGGATGCCCCATTTTGCCAGCATAGCCTTGCCCTCTTCGGTGGCGAACATTTGGTCGGGACGGTGGATCCAGCAGGAGCCCAGTCCTGCGGCATAGGCGGCGTTTACCATATTGGTGAGTACGGCGGAGGAGTTGATGGTTCCGAAAATGTCATCGGGAGCCACAACGATAATGATGGTGGGAGCGCCGTAATAGGGGTCGATGGGAGCGCCCATAATCTGAGCGTTGAGCTTGCTTACAGCGTCGCGCTCTTCCTTGTTCTGGATGGCGATTATCCAGGGAGTCTGCATGTTGCGTCCGGTGGGGGCATAAGTGCCTGCGTCAAGAACGGTGAGGAGTTCTTCCTCGGTGATCTGCTCGGCTTTGAATTTTCTGACGCTGCGGCGGTTCATCAAAACCTCAAGAGCTTCTTTCTTCATTATATATTCCTCCTTATATTATTTCCTGTTTATGTTCATCCATCCACGCTTTGAGGTCTTTTTCCATCATAGCAAAGCAGCGGTGGCCGTTAAACTCCCCCGCAAATGCGTTGTGGGGAGTTAAAATTACATTTTCGGTCTCCCAAAGGGGATGGTTTTCGCCGAGTGGTTCTTCCTCGAAAACATCCAGCACCGCCCCGGAAAGCTGTCCGCGCTCCAGTGCGGAGATAAGAGCGGCGGTTTCGGCGAGCGCGCCCCGGGCGATGTTTACAAAGCAGCTGCCCTTTTTCATAAGGGCGAAGCGCTGAGAATTCATTATGTGATAAGTCTCATCCGTGAGGGGCGCGGCGAGAATGAGAATGTCCGTATCGGGCAAAAGAGAGTCCAGTTCGTTAATGCTTTTAACGGCAAAAAATTCCGGATTGGGCTGGGGGTGGCGGCAAAGGGCGGTGACGGCACAGCCCAAAGCGGAAAAGCGCTTGCTTATCTCGGTGGCAATGCTGCCTGCGCCCAGTATGGTGACGGTTTTTCCGCCTATTTCACGGAGCTGACCCAGCTGCTTCCAGCGCCGCTCCGCTCTTTGAGCGCGGAAATATTCCGCCTCCTTGTAGAGGGAAAGGACCCCCCAAAGCACAAATTCGGCAATGGGCACGGAATAAAGTCCTCTTGCGTTGTAAAGGGTGATGCCCTTTTCCTTTATGTAATCAAGGGGCATATGGTCGTAGCCCGCACTGGTAAGATGGATGAGCTTTAAGTTGGGAAATTCTCTTATATCGTTGTAGTTGAAAAATTGGTAGCAGATAACAGCCTCAACCCGGCTCTTATCCCCTTTGTAGGGAAGATAGTCTCTGGCGTCCTCAATTATGTTGAAGCCCAGTTTTCCGAGAGCGGCAATCTCCTCCCCGCTCATACCGTTGCGCTTGGCAATTAAAAGATTCATTTTCCCCTCCCGATGCAGCGATTTAATTTATCATATCACCTCCTGTGGGATAATGCAATTTAATTGTTCGCCGCCCAAAGCCTTCCCCCCTTGGGGAAGGTGGCAGGGCTTAAGCCGTGACGGATGAGGTGTTTTTTCGGAACGGTCAAGACCGTTCCCTACAAGCATCGTACCAAAGGTCTCCCTGTAGGGGCCGGACACCCGGCCGGCCCGCAAATCCCCGCACCCACTGTAGGGGCGGGCATTGCCCGCCCGCTTTAAAGCCCCCCCTCTCGAGGTAGAGGCGTTTAAAGCCTCCCTTGTAAAGGGAGGTGCCCCGAAGGGGCGGAGGGATTCATACCTCCGACGGCCATATTCTTTTCGCGTGGCCGAAAAGAATATGGAAAGAAAAGTCCACCAAAGAGGAGACCTCTTTGGAAACTCCTAAAGTGTGCAGCAAGAAACAACATCGTGCCACATAATGAGCATCCTAATCTATAGATTACCCTCGTTTTCCGCTCAGGACGCTGCTGCGTGAAGCTGCCTGTTCGGCAGCACTGGGTTTTCACCTCGTAATGTTTTGGAGCACTTCTCGTAGGGGCGGGCATTGCCCGCCTTTATAGCCTCCCCTATCAGGGGAGGTGGCTGCCCAAAGGGCAGACGGAGAGGTGTTTAATGCCTCCCTCTGACGAGGGAGGTGGCTTTTGCCACAGGCAAAAGACGGAGGGAGAGATACGCCGCAGCCAGATTTTCTCTCCCCCAGTCTGCTGCGCAGACAGCCCCCTCGTCAGAGGGGGCCTTAAATCCGCCGCCAAACCGCAAAAACCCTCCACCCCGGGAACTTTACGGAAAAAATTGCGTCTTAATAGGTATATATGATATAATATAAATGTATAAAAACAAAAAAGCGCACCCGTGAAAGGAGCGTATATACTATGACGAAAAGATTGATAAGCCTTATAATGGCACTTTTGCTCTGCATTTCCCTTTTTGCGGCCTGCGGAGAAGTGCCTGTGGCTCCTTCTGCCCAGCCCACCTCTGCGCCCGAGGCAAGCCCGGAGCCTGCTCCGGAGCCCACTCCCGAAAGTGAGGCTGAGATTGAAGGCACTCCCTTTGCCTTCACCCGGGAGAATATGCCTGCCATGGACGGCTCAACCTCCCTTGTGCCTTTGGCACAGGCAGCGGCAAGCGTGCTTTTGGGGGAAAACCGTGAGGATACCGAAGCACTCACTCAATTTAACCGCACCAGCCAGTCTTACCGCAATCTGATGTGGGATTACTGCGATATTCTCATAGCCAGCGTGCCCGCCGAAAGTGTTTTTGAAGAGCTGGAGCAGCAGGGCTTTGCCTATGAGATGGAGCCCATCGCCACCGATGCCCTGATCTTCGTGGTGAACGAAGCTAACGGCGTGGATAATCTCACTACCGAGCAGATAATCGGCATCTATAGCGGTGAGATCAAAAACTGGAGCGAAGTTGGCGGCGCCGATGAGCCCATTGCCCCCTTCCAGCGCAACGCAGGTGCCGGCTCCCAGGCTCTTATGGAAAAGCTGGTTATGAAGGATGTCCCCATGATGGAAGCCCCTGCCGAGTATATGGCGGGCAGCATGGGTATGCTGATGGAGTATGTGAAAAGCTATGATAACTCCGCAAACGCTATCGGCTACTCAGTTTATTATTATGCCAACGATATGCGTATGGCCGATGGATTGAAAATTATCTCCGTGGACGGAGTTGAGCCCACCGACGAGAACATAAGAAGCGGCGCTTATCCCCATCTCAGCAATTACTACACCGTGATTGCCGCAGATGAGCCCTCCGATAGCCCCGCAAGAGTTATGTTTGAGTGGCTGCAGAGCGCCGAAGGTCAGCGCCTTGTGGAGAGCGAGGGTTATGTGCCCGTAATGGATCTCACTGATGCCCCCGAAAAAACCGCCACCTCCGGCGGCTTCGTGGTGAAAACCGATTGGAGCGCCCTTGGCGAGAGCATCGAGCCTCAGGCAAAGTTCACCCGACTGCAGGAGGAATGGATAGACGCTCTTGCCCCCAGCGATGACTACGGTACTATATATCCCTTTGTTGGCCGCGCCAACTATGACGAATGGGGCGGACAGCAGAATTTGTACGGCCTCTTCGATGAAAACGGACGGATAATCTGCGACCCGGTGTATATAGAGGTTGAGCGCTGCTGCTATTATACCGGCGGCGGAGTTGAGCACAGCGTTCCCATGCTGAAGCTGGGTCGCACCGAGGGCGCAGCAGTAGTCTATACTCTTGCAAGCCTTGACGGAAGCTTCGTCAGCCCCGAGAGCTATTTCTGCGTGATGGTTTTTGATTTCGGCATTCTCTGCTCCCGAAACAGCGAAAGCAGCGAGTTTGTAATCTATGACTTCGAGGGCAATGTGCTTATGACTCAGGATGACCTGAAGCTTGGCGCTCTGGAGCTGAGCTACGGCACGGATATTTATGACGGCCGGAACGGATATCTGCTTGCGTGGCTTTCCGATGGCGCGGGCAATGAATCCTACCTCATTGACGCCAAGGGAAATGTGCTCTGCGGCGGCTGGTACAGTGCCGATTTCGTGGGCGAAAACGCCATCCGCGCCTATCTGGACGGAGGCGGCTACAGCGCGGGCATAGTCAACTTCGCAGGCGAATGGGTAGTCCCCCACCGCTATAATTTCGTGGAAATCTTGGATGTCGGCTACTGCGCCACCAAGGACGATAAGAGCGATATATATACTCTTGACGGAAGGGAAATTCTGAAGGATAAGGAGAATGTTCAAAGTCTTGGCTTCGGCTATGTGTGGGACGGAACTCTCTATCTCTCCGACGGAAGCAATCTGCCCTTCGGCGAAGGCTGGGAGCGGGTGTCCTATATGGGTCAGGAGCCTCTAATCTGTTTCCGCAACGAAGACGGAATTGAGTTTAGGGATGTGGAAAGCGGTAAAAGTCTTCGCCTGAGCGGCGCCGCAAACAGTTACACCGAGCAACTTATGCGCAATTTCATAACGGGTCCCGTCAGCGCTCTTGAGTATATCGTTTTCTGGGACGGCGACACGGCAAATTCCGCCAGGCTCATAAGCTGGGATCTGGAAAATGTGTATGAGTTCCCGGCGGCTTCCCACGGTATGTCTACTTTTGAAACAGTCCTCGACCGATTTACAGGCGAGGAATATGTGGCGGTATACAGAGACGGCGTGGATAGAGGTGTCGGAGCGGATCTTTACACCGCCGATATGGAGCTTTATGCCGAGGCGGGAAGCTGGGACAGTATCTGGAACGGCTGCCTGATGAAAACCGACGAGAGCTTTTTCACCTGCTATGATAAGGGCGGCGAAGTTCTGTTTTGCTATCCCCTCATCCCCGGCGGCGGCGAATAATAAAGTAAAAGAAAAAAGAACTCTCCGCAAAGTGCGGGGAGTTCTTTTAAGTGCTGCACCCGTAGCTGCCAAAGCCTTCCCTGCCGGGTGAGGTGCCCGCAGGGGCTGCACCTCGTAATTATTCCTGTCGGCACTAATACAAACTATGTAGGGGCCGGACACCCGGCCGGCCCGAAATTGTTTGCTCATATACGTAGGGCGCGAGCCCATGGCCGCCCGGCGCGCCAAATAGTCTCCGACGGCCATATTCTTTTCGCGTGGCCGAAAAGAATATGGAAAGAAAAGTCCACCAAAGAGGGGATTCAAGTCCCCCTCTTTGGAAACTCCCCAAGTTGCGGAAATGGAAAACACATTGTGCCACATAATCAAAACCGAAGACTTAGTGTACTTCCCTCGTTTTCCGCTTGGCCGCTGCTGCGTCAAGGCGCCTGTTTGGTGCCACGTGGATTTCACCTCGTTATGTTTCTGTTGGCACTCATACAAACTATGTAGGGGCCGGACACCCGGCCGGCCCAAATTTGTTCGTAGGGCGTGGGGGCGTTAAAGAGAAGGCTTTAACAAAAAAAGGACTGACGAATTCGTCAGTCCTTTTTTATTAATCGAATTAGTCCTTCAGACCGAGCTTTTCACGCTCTTTGATAGCGTCCTTGCGGCTGAGGTTTACACGGCCGCGCTCGTCAATCTCGGTGACCTTGACCCAAGTCATATCGCCGATGTTGAGAACGTCTTCAACCTTCTCGGTGCGCTTGAACTCCAGGTCCTTGATGTGGACCATGCCGTCCTTGCCGGGAACCAGCTCAACGAAAGCGCCGATGGGGATGATGCGGACAACCTTGCCGTAATAGAGCTTGCCGACCTCGGGCTCGAAAACGATGTTTTCGATGGTGGTGCGGGCAGCGCGGCAGGCCTCGATATCCTCGGAAGCGATGAAGATGTTGCCGTCGTCGTTGATGTCGATCTTGCAGCCGGTGTCAGCGGTGATCTTCTGGATAACCTTGCCGCCGGAGCCGATAACTTCGCGGATCTTGTCGGGGTTGATCTTCATCTGGATCATCTTGGGAGCGCTCTTTGCCAGCTCCTTGCGGGGCTCAGCAATAGCCTTGAGCATGATTTCGTCAAGGATCTGGAAGCGGGCTTCCTTGGTGATAGCAAAAGCTTCCTTAACGATCTCGTGCTTGAGACCGTCGTTCTTGAGGTCCATCTGGATAGCGGTGATGCCCTTCTTGGTACCTGCTACCTTGAAGTCCATCTCGCCGTGGAAGTCTTCAACACCCTGAATGTCGATAAAGGTGGTGAAGTCGTCGCCGTCCTGAATGAGACCGCAGGAGATACCTGCAACGGGAGCCTTGAGGGGAACGCCGGCGTCCATAAGAGCAAGGGTGGTGCCGCAGATGGAGCCCTGAGAGGTGGAGCCGTTGGAGGAGAGTACTTCGCTGACTACGCGGATAGCATAGGGGAAGTCTTCAACCTCGGGAATAACAGCCTCGAGAGCCTTCTCAACGAGAGCGCCGTGGCCGTACTCGCGGCGGCCGGTGCTGCGGGCAGCGCGTGCCTCGCCGCAGGAGTAGGGAGGCATGTTGTAGTGATGCATGAAGCGCTTCTCTTCCTCTTCCCAGATGGTGTCCAGCTTCTGGGACATGGAGAGGGTGTTGAGAGTTGCGATGGAGAGAACCTGGGTCTGACCGCGGGTGAAGAGACCGGAGCCGTGAACGGCGGGGATGAGGCCAACTTCGCTGGCGAGGGGACGGATCTCGTTCATCTGGCGGCCGTCAACGCGCTTGCCTGCAAGCAGCCACTTCTTGACAACCTTCTTCTGGAGCTTGTAGAGGATCTCGTCCATATACTGCATAAGGTCGGGATGCTCTTCAAGATACTTTTCTTCGATAGCGGAGATCCACTCGTTGACGCGCTCTTCACGGACGTTCTTGTCGTCGGTGTCCATGCAGTACTCCATGCCTTCGAACTCGTTGGCGACCAGCTTCTCGAAAAGCTCATCGTCAAAGGAAGCCTTGGCGTACTCAAACTTGGGCTTGCCGATTTCCTCAACCATCTTGTCGATGAGGTCGAGAACACACTGAAGCTGCTCATGAGCCTGGAGAATACCCTCGAACATAACATCGTCGGGAACTTCCTTGGCTTCGGACTCGATCATAACGATCTTCTTGTGGGTAGCTGCGATGGTGGTGGTCATCAGGTTGCGCTCGCGCTCTTCCTTGGTGGGGTTGAAGAGATAGTTCTCGCCGTCCCAACCCAGAACGATACCGGCGATGGGGCCGTTGAAGGGAACGTCGGAGATGCTGACAGCGGCGCTGGCACCGATCATAGCGGTGATCTCGGGGGAGCAGTCGCGGTCCACGTTGAGAACATCGCAGGAGATGATAACATCGTTGCGAAGGTCAGCGGGGAAGAGGGGACGCATGGGGCGGTCGATGAGGCGGGAAGCCAGAACTGCGGGGAGAGAGGGCTTTGCCTCGCGGCGCATGAAGGAGCCGGGGATGCGGCCGACAGCATACATCTTCTCGTTGAAGTCAACGGAGAGGGGGAAGTAGTCGATGCCGTCCTTGGGGCGGGCGGATGCGGTGCAGGTTACGAGAACGGTGGTCTCGCCGTACTGAACGAGAACAGCGCTGTTGCACAGCTCAGCCATCTTGCCTACCTGCATCTTCAGGCTTCGGCCGCAGTACTCGATCTCGTAGTTTTTAACGTCAAACTGCTTGTGTCTGATAATCATTTGTGTGCACTCCTTTTTTATATTTTGTGTTGCAGGAGCGCCCGTTTCTTTTAGCACTTGGAAACGAAGCCGAGCGCCTTCGGCTCAATTTCCAAATACTAAAATATGGGTGCTCCCAAGTGTTTTTTGGGGGGGATTCGGGCAAAAATTATGGGGACAATATTAAATTGTCCCCATAAAATAAACCTTCATAACCTTCAGTAGAAGGATATCGCAAAAATAACTTACTTGCGGATACCCAGCTTTGCAATAATTGCACGATAACGCTCGATGTCAGTCTTGATGAGGTAGTCGAGCAGGCGGCGGCGCTTACCAACCATCTTGTACATACCGAGACGGCTGTGGTCGTCGTTGGGATGATTCTTCAGATGCTCGGTGAGCTGCTTGATGCGCTCGGAGAGAATGGCGATCTGAACTTCGGGAGAACCGGTGTCGGTCTCGTGGGTGCGGTTAGCTTCGATAACTACGGTCTTCTGGTCTTTGGTGATCATAATAAATACATCCTTTCTTATTTTTCATACCCTGCAGCTAAGTATTGGGGCAGAAAGGGGCACCCAAAACTGAGCACGCGGGCACAAGCTCATATACTTTACCATATTAATTTTCTCTTGTAAAGAAGTTTTTACAGTATTTTTGAGAATTATTCAAACTTTTTTGGCTCTTCGATTTCTTCGCTGCTGCTATGGGCTGAAAACCGGCACTAATGGTTTTCTTGTAGGGGCGGACCGGTGTGTCCGCCCATAAAAGCTGCGAGGAGGGAAGTTGATTTTTGGATTGCCTCCGGCGGCCATATTCTTTTCCCGTGGCCGAAAAGAATATGGAAAGAAAAGTCCACCAAAGAGGGGCGAGGAAAGCCCCTCTTTGGAAACTCTCCCAAGTGCAGAGGGAGAAAATACATCGTGCCACATAATTAAATTCTAAACTTTAGAGTGCTTGCCTCGTATGCCGCTCAGGCCGCTGCTGCACCGAGGCGTCTGTTCGACGCCACCGGGATTTCTCCTCGTGAACAGTTGCAGGAGGCGGACAATCGCCGCTCCACTTGGCTCTCCCTCCGGAAGAGCTGTCACCGGAGGTGACTGAGAGGGCTTGCGGAGGGAGCAAGCCCCCTCCCTACGATCACCGCGGAGGGTATAAAAACGCCCGCTCCATAAAACCGTTGCAAAATTTCTGTATATGGAGTATACTTTTAGCGCGTATGAGCAAAACAATAGAATATTGGAGAAACTTTCAAAGGAGAAACCCCTATGAAGAAATTCGGAAAGATACTTTCACTCCTTCTGGCTGTGCTTATGCTTACTGCTGTACTCTGCGGCTGCGGAGACGGCAAGGACGCTCCCGCCCAGCCCGGCACTGAACCCGGTGCGGAAAGCGGCTCCGCAGCAAAAGAGCCTGTCTACGGCGGCGAAATCACCGTGGGCATAGCTCAGGACCTGGACGACAGTCTTGACCCCCACACTATGGCGGCGGCAGGAACCAGAGAAGTCCTGTTCAATGTATTCGAAGGCCTTGTTAAGCCTGATACTGACGGAAATCTGATCCCCGCTGTTGCAAGCGACTATGTTATTGGAGACAATGCAGACACCTTCACCTTTACTCTGCGTGAGGGCGTCAAGTTCCATGACGGAAGCGAAGTGACGGTCGGGGATGTTGTTTATTCCATCTCCCGTGTTGCGGGCTTCGATACCGGCGTTCCCCTTATTTCCACCTTCTCCGCCGTGGAGAGCGTGGAGGCTATAGACGAAAAAACTGTCATTGTTAAAACCTATGAGCCTTATATTGAGTTTTTGGCCTTCCTCAACTGCGCCATTATCCCCGAGGGCAGCAATCCCGCCGAGGACGGTCTTATAGGAACAGGACCCTTCAAATTCGTATCCCGCAAGGCTCAGGAAAACCTGATTCTTGAAAGATTTGATGATTACTGGGGCGAGAAGGCATATCTGGAAAAGGTCACCTTCAAAATCATCGAAAACGGCGATACTCTGGTAATGAGCCTTAAGAGCGGCGCTGTTGATGTCTGCGCCCACCTCACCAGCACCCAGATAGGCGGTCTGGAGACCGACTTCAACATCCTTGAAGGCAGCATGAATTTGGTTCAGGCTCTCTTCCTCAATAATGCATATGAGCCTCTGCAGGACATACGTGTCCGCCAGGCCCTCAACTATGCCGTTGACCGTCAGATGATTCTGGACTTCGTTTCCGAGGGCAAGGGCTTCATCGTGGGCAGCAATATGTATCCCGCTTTTGCCAAGTATTACGAGGATCTCAGCGATTACTACAGCTATGACGTGGCCAAGGCAAAGAGCCTTCTGGCCGATGCCGGCTATCCCAACGGCTTCGATTTTGTTATAACCGTCCCCTCCAACTATCCCTTCCATGTGGATACCGCTCAGGTGGTGGCGGAGCAGCTGAAGGCTGTTGGCATCAACTGCACTATCGACACCGTTGAGTGGGGCACCTGGTATGACGAGGTTTATAAGGGACGCAATTACCACGGCACCATTCTGGGCTTCGATGCCTCCGGCGCTATGACTGCCCAGAGTTTGCTGGCCCGCTATGAGAGCACTCACAGCAAGAATATGAGCAACTATGTCTCCGAGCGTTATGACGAAACCTATAACGCCGCCCTTTATGCCACAAGCGAGGAGGAGCAGATTGCCCTCTATAAGCAGGCTCAGAGAATTCTCACTGAGGACGCATCCAACGTCTATCTTCAGGACCCCTGCGATTTTGTGGCTGTGCGCAAGGGACTTGAGGGCTATGTTTTCTACCCCATCTATGTTATGGATCTGGCTGGAGTGCACTTTGTTGAGTGAAAAGCGAAAAATGAAAAGTGAAGAGTTGCTGTATCGCTTCGCGATGATTTGAATAGGTCGGCAATGCCGACACCACAGCTATTCACTCTTCACTATTACCTATTACCTGTTTTGCCGAAGGTAAAACTTTAAGGAGGATGACTATGCGTTACATACTGAAAAAGGCAGGCGTGATGATAGTCACCCTCCTTATCATTTCTCTGCTGGCCTTTCTGGCCTTTGAGATAATCCCCGCCGACCCGGTGGACACCATATTGGGTACGGACTACACTGAGGAGCGGGCGGAAGCTCTTCGGGAGGAGCTGGGGCTGAATGTGCCCCTGCCTCAGCGCTATCTGAATTGGCTGAAGGGCTTTTTCATCGGGGATCTGGGCATAAGCTACGGCTACAGAATTTCCGTCAATGAGCTTTTGGAGGGCAAGGTTTTTGTAACGGCCTGCCTTTCCGCAATAGCCTTTGTGCTTGTTATAATAATTTCCATTCCTGTGGGCATCTTCCTTGCCCGCTTCCGCGGCGGAATAATCGACCGTGTGTTCTCTGTGCTTAATCAGATAACTATGTCCGTTCCGCCATTTTTCATCGGCATACTCTTCACAAGCATTTTCGGCCTCGCCATGAAGCTTTTCATAGTTGGCGATTTCGTAAGCTTTGATGAAGATCCCTCAAAATTTTTCGTGTATCTCTTTTTCGCCGCCCTTGCCATAGCTCTCCCCAAGAGCGCCATGACGGTGAAGCTGCTGCGCAGCAGCATTATAAACGAAATGGGCGAGGACTATGTCCGCACCGCCCGTGCCAGAGGCAACACAAGCTCCGGCATACTCTGGCGCCATGTACTTAGAAATTCCATGCTCCCCGTTATAACCTTCCTTGCCGTAACCTTGGCGGATATTGTTGCGGGCAGCATTATTATAGAGCAGGTTTTCACTATTCCCGGAATAGGCAGAATGCTCATTATGAGCATAGGCAACCGTGATTATCCCGTGGTGCTTTCCATTATTATGCTGATAAGCGCCCTGGTTCTTTTTGTAAACTTCCTTGCGGATGTGGTTTATCAGTATATCGACCCCCGCATCCGCCTGCAGTAGAGGACATTTGCCCTCTCGCCCACCACCCTAAAGCCTTCACTTGTAGGGAACGGTCTTGACCGTTCCGCAATGTTCCGCACCTTGTGTAAAGGGAGGTGCCGAACGAATGTGAGGCGGAGGGATTGTTGCCTCCGGCGGCCATATTCTTTTCGTATGTCCGAAAAGAATATGGAAAGAAAAGTCCACCAAAGAGGGGCAGAGAAAGCCCCTCTTTGGAAACACCCTCGGTGCGGAAATAGACAAAATATTGGCGCCACATAATCAGAACCTAAAACTTAGCGTGCAGGCCTCGTTTTCCGCTCGGGACGCTGCTGCGTAGAGGCGCCTGCTCGGCGCCACGAGGATTACACCTCGTACCCTTTGTAGGGGCGGACCGATGTGTCCGCCCGCCACGCGATTTGAATTCTTCTCAACAAGGAGTTTATAACTATGAAATCTCTCCGTGAACTTTATAAAATAGGCCGCGGTCCCTCCTCCTCCCATACTATGGGACCGGACAGAGCCTGCCGTCTTTTCCTGGAGGAAAACCCCGAAGCCGATTCCTTCAAGGTTGTCCTCTTCGGTTCTCTTGCCCGCACCGGCCTTGGCCACTGCACGGACAGAGCTGTGCTGGATGTGCTGGGAGAAAAGCGCACCGAGCTTGTGTTCGACACCACCCCTCAAGACTTCGTTCACCCCAACACTATGGAGCTTTATGCCTATAAAGCCGGTGAGGAAGTTGCAAAAATGCGTGTTCTCAGCGTTGGCGGAGGTGCCATTGAGATTGAAGGCAGACCCAGCGTGGAGGGCGAGGATGTATATCCCGAAAACTCCTTTGCTGAGATCGCGGGCTTCTGCCGCAGCAACGGCATACGCATCAGCGACTATGTGGAACTGCGGGAAGGGCCCGAGATTTGGGACTATCTCCACAAGGTGTGGAATACTATGGTTGCCGCCATCAATCAGGGATTGAGAGAGACAGGCACCCTCCACGGCGGTCTGGGCGTTGAGCGCAAGGCTCAGCACCTTTTCAACAAGCGCCATATTGATGAATCCCACGCAACAAGGGAGGACAGAATGGTCTGCGCCTTCGCCTTTGCCGTGGCTGAGCATAATGCGGACGCGGGCGTAATCGCAACCGCCCCCACCTGCGGCGCCTGCGGCGTTGTGCCTGCGGCTCTGCGCTATATGCAGCTGGAAAAAGGCTTCTCCGATGAGGAGATAGTCCGCGCCCTTGCCGTTGGCGGAGTTATCGGAAATCTTGTTAAGGAAAATGCCTCCATCTCCGGCGCCGAATGCGGCTGTCAGGCGGAGATAGGCACAGCCTGCTCCATGTGCGCCGCCGCCCTTGCGGAGCTTCACGAGATGGGCATAGGACAGATAGAATATGCCGCTGAGGTGGCTATGGAGCATCATCTGGGTCTCACCTGCGACCCCATCAAGGGTCTTGTTCAGATTCCCTGCATCGAGCGCAACGCCGTTGCCGCTATCCGCGCAATAAACGCTCTGCGCCTTGCCAACTTCCTGGCCTCCACCCGCCGCATCAGCTTCGATATGGTGGTGGAGACCATGTATGAAACGGGACGGGATCTCCACCGCCGCTACAGAGAGACCAGCCAGGGCGGTCTCGCCAAGCTCTATATGTGATAAATCCCGCCTCGCCGCGGCAAAGCCTTCCTCTCAAGGGGAAGGTGGCATTTGCGGAGCAAATGACGGATGAGGTGTTTACTAACAAGGAGAAAATTATGCTTAAGCTTTTGGCAAAACTTTTCATTGCTGACAGAGAAAACTATAAATCGCCCGCCGTGCGCACCCGCTACGGGCTTCTTTGCTCTGCCTTGGGAATTGGGTTGAATGTTCTGCTTTTCATAGGAAAATATATTGCGGGAGTTCTCAGCGGCTCTGTTGCCATAGCTGCGGACGCGGTGAACAACCTTTCCGATGCGGGTAGCTCCCTCATAAGCCTTTTTGGCTTCCGCCTTGCCTCCAAAAAGCCGGATCCGGACCACCCCTTCGGTCACGGCAGAATTGAATATCTCTCCGGCCTTGCCGTAAGCGTTCTCATAATCCTTATGGGCGTGGAGCTGGGCAAAAGCTCCGTGGAAAAGATAATCTCCCCGGAAGCCGTCACCGCGAGTTGGCTCAGCATAGCCATACTGCTTGCATCCATCGCCGTGAAGGTCTATATGTGGTTTTATAACCGCTCGGTGGGCAAAAAGATAAACTCCGCCGCAATGCTGGCAACGGCAACGGACAGCCTTTCCGACACTGTGTCCACCGCGGTTGTTCTTGTAAGTATGCTCATAGCCCGCTTTACGGGCGTGAACATCGATGCCTATGTGGGCGTTCTGGTGGCTATTTTCATCCTCCGCGCGGGCTATCTTGCGGCGAAGGACACCATTGCACCTCTTTTGGGCAAGGCTCCCGAAAAGGAGCTTGTGGAGGAAATTGAAAAAATCGTTTTAAGCACTCCTGAGGTCTGCGGCATACACGACCTTATCGTCCACGACTATGGTCCCGGCCGTGTTATAGTCTCCCTCCACGCGGAGGTGGACGGCAGCGGAGATATATATGAGCTCCACGATGCCATAGATAATCTGGAACGCAAGCTTCAGCGGGAGATAGGCTGCATAGCCGTTGTACATATGGACCCCATCGACCTGCGTGATGAGGTGACGGCAAAGGCGAGAGTGGCCGTTGCCGAGATGGTGAAGGGTATAGATGAGCGCATTACCATCCATGATTTCCGGGTAGTGCCGGGAACCACCCACACAAACTATATTTTCGATGCGGTTTTGCCCGCAAACTTTAAGCTTTCCGATGAAGAAGCGGAGAAATTAATCGAAGCGGAGATAGAGCGCCGCTTCCCCAAGTGCTACGGAGTTGTGAATATAGACAGAGACTTCACCTGAACCTCCAAAGCCTCCCATTTCCCATAAGAAAGGACCCACTCATGAAAAAACGCCGGAATTACAACTTAATATTCGGCTGCGCAATCACCGCTTTTATGATTGCGCTTATTGTGCTGGGCTTTTTCTGGACCCCCTACAGCCCCACCGCTATGGATGCTTCCGCCCGCAGCGATGGTCCCAGCCTGCAGCATATTCTGGGCACGGATAACTTCGGGCGGGATATTTTTTCCCGAGTGCTGGAGGGTGCGGGCACGACCCTTATCATTGCCGCTTCCACCGTGGCAATCGGTCTTGTGCTGGGAATTTTCATAGGCGCCTTTACGGGCTATTACGGCGGTTGGGTGGACGAAGTGCTTATGCGTATAAGCGATGTTATAACCGCCTTCCCCAGTGTTTTGATGGCCATGGTGCTTATAAGCCTTCTGGGCACGGGTAAATACAATATAATAATTGCCCTGAGCATTTTGTTTATCCCCTCCTTCGCCCGCGTTGTGCGAAGCGAGTTTGCAAAACAGAAGCAGCTGGACTATGTCCGTGCCGCGAAGCTGATGGGAGCGAATGATCTGCGGATAATGTTTGTCCATATCCTGCCCAATGTTATTCCCGTTTTGCTCAGCGCCGTTGCCATCGGATTTAATAATGCCGTTCTGGCGGAGGCCAGCATGAGCTTTTTGGGTATAGGCGTTCAGCCGCCTGACCCCAGTCTGGGTCGCATGCTCAGCGAAAGCCAGAGCTTTCTCTCCGATGCCCCCTGGTATCCTCTCAGCTCCGGCATAACCATAGTGCTTCTTATTCTGGGCTTTGGCCTCATCTCTGATGGACTGGGAGGTGGCAAGGGCGATGCTTGATATTAAAAATCTTTCTATTGAATTCACGGGACGCAACGCAGCCGAGGCCGTTCACGGCATAGACCTCCATATGGAGGAGGGAGAAACTCTGGGTATCGTTGGCGAAAGCGGAAGCGGCAAAACCGTAACCGCCCTCTCTCTTGCGGGTCTTCTGCGGGGCGATGTGCGCATATCCGGCGAGATTAATTTCCGGGGCAGAGATCTTCTGAAGCTTTCCCCCTCGGAGCTTCGTCAGGTGCAGGGCAAGGAAATCGGCATGATTTTTCAGGAGCCTATGACCAGCCTCAACCCCCTTATGCGGGTTGGAGAGCAAATTGAGGAGGTTCTCCGCATCCATTCGGATGTGCCTGCAAAGCGGAGGAAGGAGCTGGCTCTGGAGCTTATGGGAAAGGTGGGCTTGCCCGACCCTGAGCTTATCTACAAAAAATACCCCCACCAGCTTTCCGGCGGTCAGCGCCAGAGAGCCATGATAGCCTCCGCCGTCATAATAGACCCCAAGCTGCTCATTGCCGATGAGCCCACCACCGCCCTTGATGTGACGGTGCAGACTCAGATAATCCAGCTGCTGAAGCGGGTCAACAAAAACAGGGGCGTGGGAATTCTCTTCATAAGCCACGATCTGAATGTGGTGCGCAAGCTCTGCAGCCGCGTTGCCGTTATGCATAAGGGAGTCATAGTGGAGCAGGGGCCCACGGAGCAGATTTTCAATAATCCTCAGGAAGAGTATACAAAAAAGCTTATTGCCGCCATACCAAAGCGGGAGAAAAGGAAAGACTGATGGCAGAAAAAGTCCTTGAAGTCAATAATGTGAGCGTTGAATATTCCGCAGGGGGAGTTTTAACCCGCGGAAAAATCCAGCACGCCGTTAAGAATGTAAGCTTTCGGGTGGAAAAGGGCGAGATTTTGGGTCTCGTTGGGGAGAGCGGCTGCGGAAAATCCAGTCTCAGCAAGGCAATTTTGGGAATGATACCCTATACCGGGGAAATTATCCACCATACCCCCCGTCCCCAGATGGTTTTTCAGGATCCCTACGGCAGTCTCAACCCCTCCAAAACCATCGGCTGGATAGTGGAGGAGCCTCTGCGCCTTTACGGAAAGTACGATAAGGCGGAGCGCCGCCGCCGTGTGCTGGAGATGCTGGAGAGAGTGGGTCTTGGAGGAGACTTTGCCAAGCGCTATCCCCGGGAGCTTTCCGGCGGTCAGCGCCAGAGGGTGAGCATAGCCGCCGCTCTTATACGCCGTCCCCGTTTCATCATCGCAGATGAGCCAGTCAGCGCCCTGGATGTCACCATTCAGGCCCAGATACTGGAGCTTTTGCGTGAAGTGCACAGGGAAAAGGAGCTGAGCTATCTTTTCATCAGCCATGATTTGAATGTTATCTATCAGCTTTGTGACCGGGTCATGGTCATGAAAGACGGCGAGATAATCGAGCAGGGCACAGTGGACGAAATTTTCGATAATCCCAAAGAGAAATATACAAAAAAGCTCCTTGAGAGTATGTAAAAAAATTCAAAAGCCGCCCCTGTCGGGGGCGGCTTTTGTCCGTTAAATGGGACAGGCTCCTTTGTAGAATAAAGACAGAAAAAAGGTAAAGGAGCAAAGAAAATGAGAGGATACTATACTCAGGCAGGCTATTGGGGATTTTATGAGGGACGCTATATGCTCTTCGCCAGCGAGGAGGATTTCAGAGAATTCGCGGAAGATTGAGTTGACATTTCCGCTTAATATGTGCTAAAATCGCACAGCAACGAATACGGCAGGTTTCCACGACCCTGCCCGCGCACATAGGCGCGAACAAAAAATGGACTAAGGGCGGTTTTTGCCCGAAGATAAGAGCTTTGCGCCTCCGTTTTTTGTTATCAAAAAATGGAGGCTTTTATTTATGAAAAACAAAAATTCCGTGCACAGGCTGGCATTTTCCGCACTGGTGGCGGCCATATATGCCGCCCTCACGATGGCTCTGGGCTTTATGAGCTATAGCGGAATACAGTTTCGTGTGGCGGAGGCGCTGTGCGTGCTGACCTTTTTCTTCCCATCAACGGCATGGGGACTTTTCGCCGGCTGCATAATCGCAAATCTTCTCAGCCCAGCCGGACCTCTGGATGTGGTTTTCGGCTCTCTGGCAACTCTGCTCTGCGCTCTCAGCGCAGCGGCATTGGGCAGAAGCGGAAATTTCAGAAGCTGGTGGCGCTGCATTTTGGTCTGCGCCGCGCCGGTGGTGTTCAACGCCCTTATCGTGGGCGCTGTGCTGGCATATATGGGCATAAGCGCCGGAGACAGCGCACCCTTTGTCCTGCTTTGGGGCTTTTACGGAGCTCAGGTGGGTATCGGAGAAGCGCTTGTGATGTTCACTCTGGGTCTCGCCCTCATCCGCTATCTGCCCAAGATGAAATTCTATGAAAGAATAAGGGAAAAGATGTAAAGAAAAAGCGGGTCGGTATTCCGGCCCGCTTTTTTCACTCACCGCAAAGGCTTCCTTTGGGGGGGAAGCCTTTGCGGGAGCTTGGATTTACTCCTGCCATCAAAGCCTCCCTCTGACGAGGGAGGTGGATTTTGCCGCAGGCAAAAGACGGAGGGAGAGATACGCCGCAGCTTGTTTCTCTCCCCCAGTCTGCTATGCAGACAGCCCCCTCGTCAGAGGGGGCCTTAAGCATTTGCGGTGCTGAGGTCATCGCGCCCTACGATGGGTGCGCAATTAAAGGCTTCCCTTGGGGGAAGCTGTAGCGTCAGCTGACTGATGAGGGAAAACGGCGGGAGCAAGCCCCCGCCCTACGGGGAGTCCTTTGCCGTGGTGCCTGTAGGGAACGGTCTTGACCGTTCCGCTTTGCGGCGTGTGTAGGGGCCCTTTGCCCCTACACACGCCCCCGCTGCTCAATTGTCTGACTCAGCAGCAAAGTTCTTTGACAGGCTGCAAAAAAAGCCGACTGCTTTTGCAGTCGGCTTTTTATATTGCTTATCCCTGAGGCTTAGTATGCAACGCCCCAGTAGATCATATGCTTGGCCTTCTTGCCGCAGATGGGGCAGACCTCGTCGATCTCATCCTGCTCGAAGGGCATGCAGCGGCTGGTCATACCGGCTTTTTCCTTCATTGCCATTTCGCACTCAAGGTCACCGCACCACATGGTCTTGATGAAGCCGCCCTTTTCCTCCTGAAGAGCCTTGGCTTCTTCCAGAGAGTGAGCTTCGAAAATATGGCTGTCCAGATTTGCCTTTGCCTTCTCAAAGAGTCCTGCCTGAACTGCTTCGAGGAGCTGAGGAACGGCGCTTTCCAGCTCATCAAGGGAGACAATGGCCTTCTCGCCGTTATCGCGGCGGCAGGTCATGCACTGGTTCTTCTCCATATCCTTGGGACCGATCTCGATGCGGAGGGGGATACCCTTCATTTCGTACTCAGCGAACTTCCAGCCGGGGCTGTTGTCGCTGAAGTCGCCCTTGACGCGGATGCCGACAGCCTTAAGACGGTCGATAAGCTCCTGAGCCTTCTCAATGACGCCGGGCTTGTGCTGGGCGATGGGGAGAACGATGACCTGGATGGGGGCGATGCGGGGAGGCAGCACAAGGCCGCTGTTATCGCCGTGGGTCATAATAAGACCGCCTATCATACGGGTGGAAACGCCCCAGGAAGTCTGGTGAGGATAATGGAGGGTGTTGTCCTTGCCGGTGTAGGTGATGTCAAAGGCGCGGGCGAAGCCGTCGCCGAAATAGTGGCTGGTGCCGGACTGGAGAGCCTTGTGGTCGTGCATCATGCACTCAACGGTGTAGGTCTCCTCTGCGCCGTTGAACTTTTCCTTCTCGGTCTTGCGGCCCTTAACAACGGGCATAGCAAGGGTGTTCTCAAGGAAGTCGGCGTAGATATTCAGCATGCGGTGGGTTTCTTCTCTTGCCTCCTCGGCGGTGGCGTGCATGGTGTGACCCTCCTGCCAGAGGAACTCACGGTGGCGGAGGAAGGGACGGGAGGTTTTCTCCCAGCGGAGGACGCTGCACCACTGGTTATAGAGCTTGGGCAGGTCGCGCCAGGAATGGATTATATTTGCATAGTGCTCGCAGAAAAGGGTCTCGGAGGTGGGACGGATGCAGTAGCGCTCCTCCAGTTCCTCGCTGCCGCCGTAGGTGACCCATGCGCACTCGG
>SVKK01000019.1:0-12447 GCA_015068425.1 Oscillospiraceae bacterium
CCGTTGACAACAAGATTGTTGCCCTCGTAGCTGACTTCGCCGTCGAACTTGCCGTGCATGGTGTCATACTTGAGCAGGTATGCAAGGTAGTCTGCAGAGCACAGGTCGTTGATGCCGACGATCTCGATTTCGGGATGGTTCATGCTGTTGCGGAAGACCATACGTCCGATACGGCCGAAACCGTTAATACCGACTTTGATTTTGTTCATAATAAAAATTCCTCCTGAGAGTAGTTATTTGTTTGCAAACGTACCATACATTTGGTACGTGCTTATTATGCCTTAAGTTTATCAATTTGTAAATATCTTTTTTCAAAATTTACCAAGAAATTTACGGATTTTTCCCTTTTTTCCCCGGTTTTTCTGCAAATGATACTGTCAAAAATTTTATACCGCACAAAATATATTGTATGCTGCCTTTTTCAATAAATTCCCCGTAATGAAAAAAGTCTCTGCTCCGGCAAAAAACGCAAAGATATACCCTGCGGCAGGCCGCAGGGTATATGTATCAGTTATTTTTATCCACGCTGCGGGAGAAGGAAACTCCGTCCTTATGGAGGAACACATCAAGCTTCACACGGTCTGCGCGCATAAGGCTCTGGGTGAATTCATAGACCATTCCGGACTCGGTAAAGGTGCGGCGCTGAACAAAGAAACCGCAGCTGCCGGGCTTGGAGTTTAGCATCTCCGCTTCCTTGCGGCTCATCAGCACTGCCTCGTAGGAGTCAACCGCGTTGGCGGGAATAACGCCCACTTCGTAGAGAAGGCTGTAGAAGCTGTGGGTCTGGAGCAGCTCCTTGGTAAGCTTGGGGTATATATACTGGGGATAAAAGCTGGTTTCGAGGATGAGGGGCTCGCCGTCCACATGGCGGATACGGACGAAGCGGTATACCTTGGAATCGGTGCCGTTGAGCTCAAGCACCTTCACGATATCGGGAGTGGGGTCGATAATTTCAAACTCGATAAGGGTGGAGGAGGGGGTCATGCCCATGGAGCTGATTTCACTGGTGAAGGAATATACCATTTCTGTCTTTCTGCGGACTTTGGGCTCGGCAACAAAGGTGCCTCTGCCCTGCTTGCGCACAACAAGACCTTCGCTCTCCAGAGCGCCTATGGCCTGTCGCACGGTGGAACGGGAAATATCAAAGGTTTTGCACAGCTCTGCCTCGCTGGGGAGGAGATCGCCGGTATTAAGAGTGCCTGCAGAAATATTGCGCTTTACGATGCTGACCAGCTGAGAGTAAAGGGGAATATCGCTGTCCATAGAGAGGGTGCTGAGGAGTATAGGGTTCTTTTCCATTGTATTGTCCTTCCGGAACGCCCGGCGTTCCATTTGTTAAACGCATCTCTTGCGCTGAAGCAATTTTATTTGATTGAATGATTATACAACGTTTTCGAATGATTTGCAATAACTTGTCCGTACATTTGTTACATTTGCAATGAGTTATTTTCTCATTTTGAGAGCTTTTTGAGCTTTTTTAGTATCTCATCCTGAGGGGGAAGCCCTTTGTTGCGCCGTCTGAGGCGGCGGTAAGGCTCATAGAGGCTCAGCGCCTCCTCCCTTTCCAGTAAATCCACAAATGGAATAAAATGCTTCTCTGCTGCCATCAGCATCCAGTCGCCCCATTCATCCACCCTCTCGTGGCAGAATATAAGGACGAAGCTCAAAAGCTCGGCAAGCTCCTCCTTTGGCGCGCTGCCGTTTTTCAGGGCATCATAATACTCTCCCGCTGCCTCTTCAACAGCCTTGAAAAACACCATATGCTCTTCCCTGTTTTTATACTGACCTCCGCCTGTGAAAAGCTGGGTGAAAATTTTAACTCCGCCGAAAGAGCGCATCAGCTCAGCGGACCATGTGATATATCCGGAATAAAGAGAGATTATTCTCTCGAAATATGCACTTTTCATTTCAACCTCCGCGCTAATTTATGATATGCTTATATTCTAAACTTTTTTGTGCATTTTGGCAATCTCGGCATTAAAATTACTGTAAAAAAACATTGAAAACACAGAGAAAAATCTCTTGACAAGTGAATATGCTTTTGATATTATATTGGGGCGCTCCAAAGACAGCAGGTGGCGAAAGCGGAAATCCTGCCGAGGACAGCATCAATAACTTGATTGCTTTCTGTCTTCATGTCTTTGCGGATATGAAGATTTTTTCTTTTTCGGGCGCAACGAAATTACCCCGGAGGTGTAAACAATGCCGAACGCAAAAGTTCTCAGCGAGAAGCAGGCAATTGTCGCAGCACTGACCGAGCGTATTCAGAACGCAAGCTCCGGCCTGTTCGTGGACTACAAGGGCATCACTGTTGCTCAGGACACCGAACTGCGTACCGAACTGCGCAAGAACGACGTTGAATACTCTGTCGTCAAGAATACCCTCACCCGCTTTGCTCTTGACAACTGCGGTCTGCAGGAAATGAATGGTATCCTCAATGGTACCACTTCTCTCGCAACCAGCACCGGCGACCCCATCGCTCCTTTCCGCATCATCAATGACTACGCTAAGAAGATGAACGACATCTTCACCATCAAGGCCGCATTCATGGATGGCAAGGTCCTCACCGAGTCCGAGATCACCGAGATCTCCGCACTCCCCAGCAAGGACGCTCTCTACAGCCAGGTATTTGGCACTCTGCTTGCTCCCATCACCAGCCTCGCCGTGGTCCTGAATCAGATCGCAGAAAAGAACGGCTACGTTGCCGAACCCGAAACCGCAGCTGAGTAAGATAGCTGCACAAGACACAATTTTAGGAGGAAATTAAAATGGCTAGCGAAAAAATCAATGCTATGATCGAAGAAGTAAAGGCTCTCACCGTTCTCGAGCTCGCAGAGCTCGTTCACGCTCTTGAGGATGCATTCGGCGTTTCTGCCGCTGCTGCTGCTGTTGCTGCTGCTCCCGCAGCTGCTGCTGCTGTTGAAGAGAAGACCGAGTTCGACGTCGTTATGACCGACTTCGGCGCTGAGAAGATCAAGGTTATCAAGGAAGTCCGCGGCATCACCGGTCTGGGTCTCGCAGAGGCAAAGGCAAAGGTCGAGGGCATCCCCGCTGTTCTCAAGGAAGCTGTTTCCAAGGAAGAGGCAGAAGAGATCAAGGCCAAGCTCGAAGCTGTTGGCGCAAAGGTCGAAATCAAGTAAGTTATCCCTTACTTTTTCAAAAAAAGAAGCACTGCATCGCAGTGCTTCTTTTTTATTTTGTCCTGTTCGTCTATATCTTGCAATAGAGCATAAAATATGAGATAATTCCCAAAAGCGAAAATACATCAGGGAGGTAAAACCATGCCCAGATTTTTTATGGCCGGCAGTAATATTGCCGGCGGCGTTGCCTATATCTCCGGCTCCGATGCCGACCATATCAAGGTGCTGCGCCTTAAGGTGGGTGATAAAATCGTAATCTGCGACGGCAACAAAAATGACCATTACTGCCGCATCAAGACCCTCAGCCCCGACGCAGTGGAGGCAGAGGTTATCGAAAGCGTTGTCTGCCCCGCCGAGCCAAGCGTGCACTGCACCATTTTGGCGGGTATTCCCAAGCAGGGTGAACGCAGCGACTATATTGTCCAGAAATGCACCGAATCCGGCGCCAGCGAGATAGTTTTCTTTATGTGCCATCGCTGCGTTGCCCGTCCCGACGCGAAGGGTATGGAGAAAAAGGTGCAGCGCTGGCAGCGCATCGCCGAGGAGGCCGCCAAGCAGTCCGGCAGAGGAATTATCCCCAAGGTCAGTGCCGTGGGCAGCTTTGCCGAGGCTCTTGACATTGCCGTAAAAACCGACCTTCCCCTCTTTATGTATGAGACGGGAGACCGCGTTGAGCTCAAGGAAGCTATTGAGGCCGCCGGAGAAATCTCTTCCGCCGCCATCATCACCGGTCCCGAAGGCGGCTTCGAGCCCTATGAGGCGGAGCTGGCAAGCAAGGTTGGCATCAAGCTCTGCGCAATGGGTCCCCGCATTCTCCGCTGCGAGACCGCTCCCGTGGCAGCCCTCACCGCCCTTATGTACGCCACCGGCAATCTTTAAGCTATGGATAATTATGATATAGCCATTGTGGGCGCAGGTCCCGCTGGCAGCACCCTTGCCCGCCTTATCGGCAGCCGTGGTGGGAAGGTGCTTCTCATCGATGGCGCAAGCGAGGGAAAATGCAAACCCTGCGGAGGTCTTCTCGCTCCCGACGCCCAGAAGGCTCTCGCCTCCTTCGACCTGACTTTGCCCAAGGACATACTGGTTGATCCTCAGATATTCTCCGTCAAGACCATAGATCTTGAAAAGGATCTTGTTCGCTATTATTCCCGCTTTTATCTCAATATGGACAGAGAAAAGTTTGACCGTTGGCTTATAAGCCTTGCGCCCGAAAGCGTGGAACGTCTTCGCGCTCGCTGCGTCGCCATTGAGCCTAGCGAGGGTGGCTATGTCCTCAGTCTACGTCGGGAAGGCTCCCTTTTTCAGATTAAAAGCCGCCTTGTTGTTGGAGCGGACGGAGCAAACAGCATAGTACGCCGCAGCTTCTTCCCCTCAAAAATAATGTACTACATCTCTATCCAGCAGTGGTTTGCTGCGCTCGAGGACTCCAACCCCTTCTATTCCTGCATTTTTGACCCCGTCACCAGCGAAAGCTGCTCCTGGAGCATACATAAAGACGGTTATTTTATCTACGGTGGCTCCTTTCTCCCTCAAAATTGCCGTCAGCTGTTCGAAAAACAGAAAGAGCGCATAGAGGGAAAATACGGTTTCCGTTTCGGGGAGGCATTGAAAACCGAGGCCTGCAAGGTTTATCGCCCCCGACGTATGGCGGATTTCAAGACCGGCAAGAACGGCCTTTTCCTCATTGGCGAAGCCGCGGGCTTTATAAGCCCCAGTTCCTTTGAGGGTATATCCTCCGCCATTCTCTCCGCAAAAGCGCTGGCAGATGCCATTTGCGAAGGCGGCAATATCCACGCATCATACCGCCGCAAAACCGCAAGGCTTCGCCTAAAAATGCTTATTAAGTGCGTTAAACGCCTTTTTATGTACGTACCCTTCCTTCGCCATCTGGTTATGAAGCTGGGACTTCTCAGCATAAAGCTTGATTCGTAATAAAAACTTATTGCTATCTATAAAGGAATTGGAAGCCAATGACTTTGAATAATATAAAAGCTATCCTTGAAAAACTCATACTTGAAAGCGATTCAAACCGCATTCCCGCCGAGCTGGCTTTAAGACCCGAGCTTGCCGGAATGAAAATTTTCCAAAAAAGCCTTGTTGGCTGCGCTGATGCTGAAGATCCCATATTCCCTGAGATGAAGTCTGATTTTAAGGCCTACGGCGATATGCTCCGCCTGCCCTGCGACTGGCTCCCCGGAGCCAAAAGCGTTATATCCTTTTTCCTTTCATACACAGATGAAATAAGAGTCTGCGACAGACCCGGCTCTCCCTACCCCTCCGACGAATGGCTCCACGCCCGCATTGAGGGGCAGAGCTTTATGCTCAAGGCCTGCGACGAAATTATTGCCGAGCTTGAAGCGGAGGGCTACAAGGCCATTATTCCTTCCGCAAGCCCGGATTTCACTGTGTCAAAAGACGATGCCAGAGCAGCTGCCGGAGGTCCTCTTTTCGCCGCAAACTGGTCCGAAAGACACGCGGCATACGCTGCGGGTTTGGGCACTTTCGGTCTTGCCAAGCATCTTATAACTGAGCTTGGCGTTTGCGGACGTTTTGGAAGCATCATAACCGATGCTCCCATTGCCCCCACGTCAAGATCCTACAGTTCGCCATATGAATATTGCAGCTTCTGCGGAGCATGCGCTTTGCGCTGCCCCTCCTCCGCTATTGGCAAACGGGAGAAAAATAATGCCCCCTGCTCGGACTTCATAAACCGCACGAAGGAGCTTTTCCCCCCTCGTTACGGCTGCGGAAAATGCCAGATTGGTATGCCTTGTGAAAACGGAATACCCGCTAAATAAGGAAAAATGCAGACACCCGGACAAAATCGGGTGTCTGCATTTTATTTTTTAGTTTTCTGACCGATATTCTTAGTCAACTCTCTTGTCGCCCCAGAAAAAGATGGCAACGGTGCCGGGTCCGGAGTGACTGCCGATAACGGTGCCGATATTATTGATAAGCACCTTTTCCTTCAGCTTGGGGAACTTGGCCTCTATGGCGTCAGCCACGATGCGGGCATCATCATAGCAGGCACTATGGCACATATAGCACTTATCGGAATAGTCATAGCCGTCAGCGGCAAAGCTTTCCATACGCTTGACTATCTCCTGAAGAACCTTGTTCTTACCTCTTACCTTGCTGCGAGGGATAAGGCGACCCATATAGTCCATGTTCATAAGGGGGCAGATGTTGAGAATTCCGCCAAAAATTCCCGCAGCCTTGGAAATACGTCCGCCCTTCACATAGAAGGTGAGGTCAGTGGACAAAAACCAAATCTGGAGGTTCAGTTTATTTTCCTCTGCCCAATCGCGAACCTCATCAATGCTCTTACCCTCATCGCGGAGGTCGGCCAGCTTGTCAACCAGAAGGCCGAAGCCGGAGGATGCCGCAAGAGAGTCCACAACATAGATCTTGCGTTCGGGATAACGTTCAGCGGCAATGAGAGCTGCATTCACTGCACTGTTATAGGAGCCGGAAATGCCGGAGGAAAGACATACATGGAGAACATCCTTGCCTTCCTTGAGGAAACGCTCAAAATGATCCAGATATTCGGAAATATTTACCTGCGCGGTGGCAGTTTCCGCACCCTCGGTCATTTTTTTGTAAAACACATCAAAGGGTACGGTCTCACCCAGATCGTCGGGATATTCCACGCCATCCAGCTGATAGTGGAAGCAAATATATTCAATTCCCCGGCTTTCAAAATGCTCCTTTGAAAGATCGGCGGTGGAACAGCTGCTAAGTACAAAATTGCTCATTACATGATTCTCCTTGGGAAATATTCAAAGGACGGCATTCCCGTCCTCTGCGATTATTATTGACCCAATAAAGACTAAAACACAAGCTACTATGCAAAAAAGCGTCTCTACACCCAACAGCACGCTTCTCTACCCATAAAATAAGGACTCTACTGATAGTAGAGTCCTTATTTTATGCTTTATTTTTCTTTCTTTTGTGTCTTGTTCCTATCTGAAAACTAAGAACAACCACCGCTTCGGCAGGAATTGCAATGAAAAACAGCTGCCAGAAATTGTTTTCAAAAAGAGAAAAGTATACTAAAGCAACGATGCATAACACAAGCCCCATCACAATAAACATATTGTTTTTGCCTCTAAACCATATGGAATTGAAGACCAAAAGCGTTATAAGGGATATAGGCACAGCCGCCACAAAGCTTATCCAGTGGGCCTGACCGAAAAGCCACGCAACAACAAATTCTATCACCGTTAAGGTCCATATTCCAGCTATGGTCGCCAAGGTGATAAACATATGGCTGTATACCTCGGTTTCATCACCCGGATTTACCGGTTTTTCCCACTGGTCGTGGGAGGAGATGAGATAATCCACGCTTACGCCGAACAGCTCCGCTATACATTTAAGGACATAGGCATCGGGCACGGACTCGCCCCTCTCCCATTTGGAAACGGATTTATCGGAATAGTGGAGCTTTTCTCCCAGCTCCGCCTGGGTCATACCCGCCCGAGTTCTAAGTTTTATTAAGTTGCTTGCAAAAACAATTTTGAGTTCATCCATAGAAATATACCTGCGCGAGAAATTATTATTTTTGCTATTTTAACTTTTTTCAGAGCTTTTTGCAAGAAAAAAATGCCCCGCATTCTAAAACGCGGGGCATTGACGTTTTGCCAGCTTACTTCTTAAGCTGGGAAAAATGCTCCTTTGTGAGCTTGATTACAACGCCGCTGAGGCCAAGCAATGCCACAAGGTTGGGCAGTGCCATAAAGCCGTTGAGGGTATCGCCTATATCCCATACAAGGCTGAGCTTCAGGGTGGAGCCTATCAAAATAACAGCAACGAAAATGATCTGATAAACTTTTACGCCCTTGCCCTTGAAGAGATATTCAAAGCAGCGGGTGCCGTACAAAGACCAGCTGAGAACGGTGGAAAGAGCGAAAAGGCTAATGCCCACGGCAATGATAAGGGAGCCGATCTTTCCTCCAAAAACAGTTCCGAAGGAGGCCGCCATCAGAGCGGTGGAGTCCATGGCGCTGGAGCCCCAGTCTATGCTTATGCCGCCTGCCTGAGCATCTGCACAGCAGACGAGCATGGAAATGCTGGTAAGGGTGCAAATAACAATGGTATCCATAAACACTTCAAATATGCCGTAGAGACCCTGCTTCACAGGATTGCTCTCGGACGATGCTGCGTGGGCAATGGGAGCAGAACCAAGACCTGCCTCATTTGAGAACACTCCGCGTCCGATACCCTTCTGAATGGTCTGCATTATAACAATGCCGGTTGCACCGCCAATTGCAGCGTCGGCGCTGAATGCACCCTTGAAGATCATAGCAAACACGGGACCTACCGCACGGAGGTTGCAAAGCACAACGATAAGCGCGGCAAGAATATAAATTATTGCCATTACGGGAACCAATCTTTCGGTGACAGCGCCGATGCGCTTAATACCGCCAAAAAGCACCAGAGCCACTATGATTGCAATAATAAAACCTATAACAATGCTTGTTACGGGAACGCTCTGTCCAAATATCTGAACACAGTTGGAGCTTACATCACCGCCAAACTCATTAATGGCATTATTTATAGAGGAGGCAATGGTGTTAACCTGAGTCATATTGCCAATACCAAAGGCGGCGCAGCAGCCAAGGACACAGAACACAGCGCCCAACCACGCCCAGCCCTTGCCGAGACCGTTTTTAATATAGTACATAGGACCGCCGACCCAGTCGCCTTTTTCATTGCGCTCTCGATATTTAACAGCAAGAACAACCTCACTGTACTTGGTAACCATTCCGAAGAGGGCGCTGACCCACATCCAGAATACGGCGCCAGGACCACCGACAATGATTGCGCCCGTGACACCTGCTATATTGCCCGTACCGACGGTTGCCGCAAGGGCAGTTGTAACAGCCTGCAGGGGGGTTACCTCACCTTCTCCCGCCTCAGTCTTCTTAAACATCTTGCCGAGAGTGTTCTTCATTGCATAGCCGAAACGGCCAAACTGAATGAAGCCCACACGGCAGCTCAGATAGATGCCCGTACCCACAAGAAGAATTAGCATCCAGGGACCCCAGGCGTAGCCATTGAGCACGCCTACAAAATCTGTCAGTTTTTCCATAAACATAAGCACTGTCTCCTTCTTCAATTCTTGCTTAAAACAAAATGAGGCTGCGCCAAAACGGTGCACCCTCATAAACGAAAAATACAGGCAGAACTCTCCGCCTTTTTCTCTGTCCTTTTGCCTGAGAGATTTGACTCTGCATAAGAGTCTTGCACCTTCGGCCCCCGGGCTTTTCCTGCCGGGCTTCTCCAGAATACCGTCCATCTGCGGTCAAGCTCAGCTTACACTCATTCTATGAGACTGATATGGAAAGCTTTCCTGCAAATTTCATACGGTGGTAATAAATTTTATATATTTATTCTAATATATCTGTTCAAACATTTCAACTCGTTAAATTGACAGATTTTCACTTCCCTCGCAGGGGTAAAAAGACAGACTGCACAAAAATTGTGCAGTCTGTTGTCTTTCGCTCACGTATATTTGTATTTACACAGCACACAATGTCAGTGCTTTATTTGTCCTGCTTGTATACCTCGGGAACGCAGATGGCGTGATAGCTGTAGCCATTTTGTCCGGGAGATGCCTCATAATCACAGTGGAAAACTATCTTCATAAGCTTTGCTCCGCCCACATCAACCTTTACAGGAACAACGGGGTTCTCGCTTCCGGCAGAAAGAGTTTCACTGGTATAAACCTTCTCTCCGTCCAAATAGATATCAAAATAGGCGCTCTTTTTATCGTCGCTGCTGCCGCGGAAGGCAAATATAGCCTCAAATACGTCGTAATTTGCATCAAGGCTGAACTCGATGTTGGCCTCGTCTCTGCCCCACATCCATTTGTGGTATTTTGTGCCTTCGATAGCGGTGAATTCGGTAGAGTTTCTGTTTACCTCTCCCACTCTCTTGGAGTAAGCCTCGCTGATAAGGTCAAGAGGAAGCAGGGGTTCAAGTTCCGCAATTTTATCTTTGATGGTATCAAGATTTCGGATCTCCAGTGCAGCCTCCAAATCGGCAATGGCTGCAGCGACCTTTCCGCGGTCTCCTCCGTACTTTTCGTCGGCCTTGGCACACATATCCTTGCCAAAGCGAGTTTCGAACTCAACGATGCCATTTTGAGCCTGAGTTTTATATTCTCCGCTGACCTTCTCAACTATCTCATCGAGCACCTTGAAGGCCTCGGCATATTTTCCGGAGGTATAAAGAGTTTCTGCACTTACGAGAGTTGAGGTCACCAGCTGCTTTTCGGCAAGAACGGAGTACTGCTCCAAAGCTGCGGCAAGAGCCTCGGTTGAATAGCCGTATTCCTCAACACACACGCGGACTGTTTCCTTTGCGCTTAAATAGTCCTCGGTCTTTGCCAGGGCTTCGGCACTGACAAGTATGTAGGTCTCATAGAGTCTGTAGCAATCCTGAATTTTCCCGTCTATTTCAGTGGAGAAGGTTCCGTAATCACCAAGAACTCTGTCGCCGGCTTTCAGGCATTCGATAGCAGCGGTGTATTCATTTTCTGCAATGAGCACGCTTGCGTCATCTATCACGCTGGCGGCATATGCATCAAGAGCCTCCTGAGCCTTTGCCTGCGCTTCACCATAAAGTGCGTCATTTTCCAAAACAAGTCTATAGCTGTCACAGGCCTTGAGATAATCCCCCGTGGCAAAATACATGCCGCCGAGAGCCATATTTCCCGAAGACTCCAGAAGAGCATCCATTGTCTTTTGAATAGGGGCAAAAAGCTCTTTAGTAAATCCGCCGAAAGAATAGAGAGCATCCATGGCAGACTTAACCTCGGTGTCACTCATTTTTCTTGCGGCGAGCGCGTCGCACAGCTTCTGTGCCTCTTCCAAAAGCTTTTCCTCTATGCGCTCGTTCAAATCATCCTCGTCCATCTTTTCATGCCATATACCCTGTGCCATGACATATTCGCCTCTGTCCAGAGCTCTGACAACGCGGGACGCGGGAAGATTGAACAGCACCAAGAAAAGAATCGCAATTGCAAGAACTGCGCAGATAACAGCTATAATTATGGTTTTTCTGTTTTTATGAAAGTTTTCTGCGCGCCTGAGGATTTTTCTTTCCTCCTCCTCGCTCTCTCTCCATGCATCAGCACTGGATGTAAGCTTGGTGAAAAGGGCGGCATCCGATTCAGACTGACCAATTATGTTGCAGTCGGGGCATACTTCCACGCCCTCTGGCAGCGCCTTTCCGCATTTGATGCAATATTTTGCCATAAATACATCTCCTGATGTTGAAAATTCGATATGCAAATCGTCCGCGATACACAAACACAGTCATTATACTAAATTAATCGCTTTATGTCAATCGAAGTGGGGAAACAGCGAACATTTTAGCAATATATCGGAATATAAATGGGTATAATTTTACTAAATCCCAAAAATTGTTGAACGCAGCATGCTACAGTGGTATAATACAGTGTTAGATAAATCATAGCAAAGGACAGTGTTTATTAATGACAAAAGTTGATATTTTCTCCGGCTTTCTGGGTGCCGGTAAAACCACTCTTATAAAAAAACTTATCTCCGAAGCCTATTGCGGTCAGAAAATCGTCCTCATTGAAAACGAATTCGGCGAGATAGGCATTGACGGCGGATTTATGGAGGACGCAGGAATTCAGGTTAACGAGCTCAACTCCGGCTGTATCTGCTGCTCTCTCGTTGGCGATTTCACCGTGGCTCTGGCTAAGGTTATTGAGGAGTATGCTCCAGACAGAATACTTATCGAGCCTTCCGGCGTGGGCAAGCTCAGCGACATTATCAAGGCTGTTTCTGCGGTTGACGGTCTTTCCATCGCCTCCGCCACCGTTGTCTGCGACGGCGCCAGGTGCAAAATGTATATGAAAAACTTTGGCGAGTTTTATAATGATCAAGTCAGCAACGCTGCTGCCATAGTCCTCAGCCGAACCCAAAATCTCAGCGATGATAAAATCTCCGCGGCTGTGGAACTGCTTCGGGAGAAAAATCCCGACGCTGTCATAATCACCACCCCCTGGGATAAGCTCAGCGGCGAACAAATCCTCGAAGCCATCGAGGGCTGCGACACTCTGGATAAGCAGCTTGAAGAGATGGAGCATCATCACCATCATCATGAGCAGGAGTGCCACGACCCCGACTGCGATTGCCACCAGCATCATCACCATCACCACGAGCACGAGTGCCACGACCCCGACTGCGATCGCCACGAGCATCATCACCATCACCACGAGCACGAGTGCCACGACCCCGACTGCGATTGCCACCAGCATCATCACCATCACCAC
>SVKK01000019.1:12547-32489 GCA_015068425.1 Oscillospiraceae bacterium
AGCATCATCACCATCACCACGAGCACGAGTGCCACGACCCCGACTGCGATTGCCACCAGCATCATCACCATCACCACGAGCACGAGTGCCACGACCCCGACTGCGATTGCCACCAGCATCATCACCATCACCACGAGCATGAGTGCCACGACGAAGACTGCGATTGCCACCAGCATCATCACCATCATGCAGATGAGGTTTTCGCATCCTGGGGAATGGAAACCGCTGCGAAATTCAGCGAGGAGGGTATCCGCTCCATTCTTGCCCAGCTTGAAAATGCCGAAGAATACGGCGTGATACTTCGTGCCAAGGGCATTGTGGACTCCACCGACGGACAGTGGATACACTTTGACTATGTGCCCGGGGATGCGGATATCCGCCGCGGCGGTGCAGGCATCATCGGAAGATTCTGCGTCATCGGCAGCGGCATAAACGAAAGCGCATTGAAGCAGCTTTTTAAGGTTTAAGGAGGTCATTCCATGCAGGAAGATCTTTTTGAGATGTCCCAGATCGAAGTTCCGGTATATCTCTTCACCGGTTTTTTGGAGGCAGGTAAAACCAAATTTCTTCAGGAAACACTCGAAGATCCACGTTTCAATTCAGGAGAACGCACCCTGCTCATTATGTGCGAGGAGGGTATGGAGGAGCTAAGCCCCGACACCTTTGCCTCCCCCAATGTTTTTCTCCGTTATGTTGAAGATGTGGAGGAACTCAGCGAGGAAAATCTTCAGCGCTGGTTCCTTGAGGCCAATGCGGAGCGTGTTTTGGTTGAATATAACGGAATGTGGATGCTGGACGACTTCTATATGAACATGCCTCCCCAATGGGCGGTTTATCAGGAGTTTATGTTTGCCGACGCCACCAGCTTTCTCAGCTATAACGCAAACATGCGTCAGCTTTGTTACGACAAGCTGAAAAGCTGCGAGCTTATCGTCTTCAACCGCTTCCCCAAGGACGCCGACATTATGCCTTATCACAAAATAGTCCGCGCCGCAAACCGCTCCTGCGACATTGCTTATGAGTCAATTGACGGCAGCGTTAAATACGACGACATCGTTGATCCCCTGCCCTTTAACAAAAAGGCAAAGCTCATAGAAATAGCCGACGCAGACTATGCTCTGTGGTATAGAGACTTAAACGAGGAGCTTGACAGCTACGACGGGAAAAAGGTTAAATTTAAGGCGCAGGTTGCTCTCAGTGAGGATCTGGAGGCAGATGAGCTCATCGTTGGGCGCCAGATGATGACCTGCTGCGCCGACGATATAGCCTTTGCCGGTCTCATTGCAGTTGGCAACAGCCGCGCTGACCTTGAAAACAGCCAGTGGATAGAGCTCACCGCCTCTATCGAAATCACAGAGCACCCCGGTTACGACCGTCCCGGTCCCGTGCTGAAACTTATTGAACTGAGCCCCTGCTCTGTCCCCGCCGAAACCGTTGCCAGCTTTGTGTGATAAAAAATCCCTTGCCTTCGGGCAAGGGATTTTTTATGTATATTTACAAAGTCTGATTACTTTGCTTCGGGCTCGGGCAGGGTGTCCTTGGTCATGAAGATGGCGAGAACCATAGCGATGACGGAGAGAACGCCGTAGAATACGGAGAGAGCCTGGAAGGAGCCGTGGGTTGCGCCGAGGATAGCAGGCATAACGATGAAGGTGGTGGTACGCAGAGCAACAACGATGGGAGTTACAACGCTGTTGGCTGCAGCAAAGTTGCGGCCGCCGAAGATCTGAATGACCATGGAGGGCAGCAGGTTGCAGATACCGCCGATGAGTATGCCAAGGAGAACGATGAGAATAAGGGTAACGATCTGGTTGCCGAAGAAGATGGCAAGGAGGAACTGCATTGCAGCCATGTAGATGGCAAATACGATAACAGCAAGCTTGGTGCCGCCCTTCTGGTCAAGAACGCCCCAGAGATAGCTGCCGGGGATACCGAGAATGGAAGCGATGGAGAGCCACATAGTGCCCTGATCCATGGTGAATCCGCTGGCCATCATGCGGGGGATGAACTGGGTCATGGTAGCAACGAGAGCCATGAACAGCAGACCGAAGGAAATAGCAACGAACCACATATTCTTGCAGCCCAGAAGCTTCTTTACAGTCCAGGGAGACTGGGGATTTTCAACGGGAACATCAGCCATAGCGGGATCGTTGTCGGGATATGCGCCGGCCTCTTTGGGGGTGGCCTTAACAGCAAGGAGGGCAACGATAGCAACGACCAGAGTCAGAATTGCGAAGAACAGGAAGGGGTTGGCAAGGCTGCCATGGGAAGCAGCGAAAATGCCGGTGAAGATAGCAATGCAGGTTGCGCTGGAGATGGGAGCGCCCATGGTGGACCAGCCGAGAGCAATGCCCTTCTTGCGGGGGAACCAGTTGGACATATAAGCATTGGTGGAAACCAGGTTGATGCTGTTGGAAACAGCAGAGAGAAGGACGACAACAACGCCGTAAGTTGCAACAGAGTTGACGCGGCCGTTCAGGAAGTAGAGCACTGCGAAGATGACAAGGAAAATTACGGTGGGGATCTTAACGCCCTTCTTAGCGATCCAGCGTCCGAAGATGAGGGTAAGGATAACGCCTACCCAACCGCCGAGACCGGAGAATACAAGCAGAGCATTTTCGTCCCAGCCCTTAACCTGTGCGAAAAGGGTGGTAGTAACATTGAGAAGGTCAACTGCGTTGGAGCTTACGTAATAAAGCAGGCCAACGAAGATTACGACCCACCAACCCTTGAGACCAAAGCTGTTCAGTCCCTTTTTGGTGTCTTTCATTGGATTATCTCCTCTTCTTAATATGTTTTTTCGGATAGCACTGTCTTCCACAGGCGCACAGCCCAGGCAACTATCCTATTAGGTATAATACATTAGAAATGCTCTTGACACAAGAATAAAATGATAATATTTTTATATTAAGGACACATTTTTTCCATTTTTGAAAGCGAGGTAACACTATGGAACTTCCCATTCTCACTCCCGAAGAAGCTAAGCTGCCCTACGCAAAATATTTTAATCGTCCCCTTGCCGATATTCCTCAGGAAAAGCTGGATATTTGGAACGGACCTGCCGCCCCTTCCGAGAGCGCACTCCCCTTTGAGGATCGCGCCAAGTTCCAGCACGCCGATGTTCCCGGTCTTCAGAACGGTTTCACCATAGCCCCCAACGGCACCGGTTTTGTCGCAAACACCACTTTTATGCCCGGCGTTACCGCAGAGATGTTCGATTGGTGGTTTGGTTGGCACAGTGTAGGCAGCGATCTGCGCTATAAGCTCTGGGATCATGATGACCACTTCCATGCCCGCGCCCACGATCCCTCCTATGTTCTCGACCCCGCTGTTCCCGTTTCCCAGAAAACCTGGGGTATGAACCATCAGATTAAGGAAAATATTGGTCTTGGCGGGCCCGAAGATTTGCTGCTCTGTTTCCGCCGCCCCTCCGAAATAGGCTATGACGAGAGTCTCCTTGGCAGCGATGACTGTCTCGCAATGGTATGCGCCTACGGTATAGGCAGCGCCCCCGCCGTGATGACCCATCTTGCCAGAAAAACCGAGGGTGGAATACTGTTCTGCTCCCGTTTCTGGATGGGTTACGGTCCCAACGAAAAGGGCGAGCTTGTGAAGCTTGTTCCCGACGGAGAATCTATTCCCGAATTCGTTCCCCGTGCCCTTTACGGACACAACATCAAGGAATACAGCAACCTTGCAACTATTCTCCCCCAGCTTTACGCGGAGGAAAAAGACAACTGGTAAAAGAAATTCTGTCGCCGCGCTCCCAAGGGGCGCGGCGTTATTTTTATATTCTTGCAAATCGCTTATCAATAGAGTATGATTTCCCTATATCAGGAATTGGAGGTAAATCCAAAATGAAAGCAATTATGACTGTTATAGGTGCGGACCGGGTTGGTATCGTTGCCAATGTAAGCTGCCTTCTTGCAGATATGAGCGTAAATATTCTGGATATAAGTCAGACCATAATGGAGGGTATTTTCACCATGACCATATTGGTGGATACTGCCACCTCTCCCCACAGCTTCGATGAAATTTCCGCCGCCCTTTCCGCAAAGGGCGAGGAGAGCGGCCTTTCAATCCGCATCCAGCGCCGCGACCTTTTCACCGCTATGCACAGGATCTGAGGAGGGCACAAATCATGCTTCAGATTTCCGATATCCGCCAGACGCTGGATATGATAGATAATCAGCATCTGGATATAAGAACCGTTACTATGGGCATCTCCCTCCGGGACTGCGCCCACCCCGATATGGGTTCCTGCGCTCAGAAGGTTTATGACAAGATTTGCCGTAAGGCGGAGCATCTTGTTGAGACGGGCTGCGCAATAGAAAGAGAATTCGGTATACCCATCGTAAATAAACGCATATCCGTAACCCCTATTGCCCTTGTCACCGAAGCCTGCGAAAACGGAAATCCCGTGGCAGTTGCAAAGGCTATGGACGCCGCCGCCAAAGCTTGCGGCGTAAACTTTATCGGTGGATATTCCGCCCTTGTCCATAAGGGCTTCACGCATGGTGACCGCCGCCTTATCGAGTCCATCCCCGAAGCTCTTGCCGAAACGGATATAGTCTGCTCCAGCGTCAATGTTGCCACCACCAAGGCCGGCATCAACATGGATGCCGTTGCCCTTATGGGACGGATAATAAAAAGCTGCGCCGCCCTCACCGCGGATAACGGCGGATTTGGCTGCGCAAAGCTTGTTGTTTTCGCAAATGCTGTCGAAGATAACCCCTTTATGGCAGGCGCCTTCCACGGTGTGGGTGAGGGCGAATGCGTCATAAACGTGGGTGTTTCCGGCCCCGGAGTTGTCCACGCCGCTTTGAAAGAGGTTAAAGGGCAAAGCTTTGACGCTGTTGCCGATACCATAAAGCGCACCGCCTTCCGGATAACAAGAATGGGTCAGCTTGTTGCTCAGGAGGCTGCAAGCCGGCTGGGTGTGCCATTCGGCGTTGTTGACCTCTCCCTTGCCCCCACTCCCGCCATCGGCGACAGTGTTGCAAGAATTTTGGAAGAGATGGGTCTTGAAATCTGCGGTACCCACGGCACCACCGCCGCTCTTGCCATGCTCAACGACGCCGTCAAAAAAGGCGGTATAATGGCCTCCGGTCACGTGGGCGGTCTCAGCGGCGCATTTATCCCCGTCAGCGAGGATGAGGGCATGATTGCCGCCGCCAAGGCAGGCGTACTCACCATAGACAAGCTGGAAGCCATGACCTGCGTCTGCTCCGTGGGTCTTGATATGATAGCCGTCCCCGGCTCCACCAGCGCGGAAACTATCTCCGCTATTATTGCTGACGAAGCCGCGATAGGCGTTATAAACCAGAAAACCACCGCCGTCAGAATTATCCCCGCTCCCGGAATGGATGTTGGCGACACCGTTGACTTTGGTGGACTTTTGGGCAGCGCTCCCATTATGTCCGTCCATAAAGGCTCCGCAGCAGATTTCATTGCCCGCGGCGGACGTATCCCCGCGCCTATGCACAGTTTGAGAAACTGAGGAATAATTATGAACGACATTATCCGCTCCCTCAATGAACGCAAAAGCGTGAGAGCATACACAGAGGAAAACATCTCACCCGAGGACAAAGCCGCCATTTTGGAAGCTGCCGTTCAGGCTCCTACCGCCGGCAATCAGCAGCTTTACACCATTTTGGATATCACAGAAAGCGAGAAGAAAAAGGCTCTTTCCGTGCTTTGCGATAATCAGACCTTTATAGCTAAGGCTCCTCTTGTGCTTATTTTCCTTGCCGACTGCCGCAAGTGGTACAAGGCTTTCACATTCGGCGGCTGCGCAGAGCGCGCCCCCGGTCCCGGCGATCTTCTTCTTGCTGTCTCCGACGCTAATATTGCCGCCCAGAACGCCGTTGTGGCCGCAGAGAGTCTCGGTATAGGTTCCTGCTATATCGGCGATGTTTTGGAGCAAAAAGAAGGCCTCAGCGCCCTTCTCAGCCTCCCCCAATGGGTTTTCCCCGCGGCCATGCTGGTCTTCGGACATCCTACCCAGCAGCAAAAGCAAAGACAAAAGCCCCAACGCTGTGCTATGGAACATATAGTCCACGAAAACGGCTACCGAGATATGGACGAGGCAGAGCTCCGTCAAATGCTCTCTTACAAGGCCGGTCAGCGCAGCTATGAGGACTGGCTGAAAAGCTTCAGTAACTTTAAGTTCAACTCGGATTTTTCCAGAGAGATGAACCGCTCCGTGAGAAAATATCTTAAGGATTTCGAATAAAAAAAGAGGCCGCATCTATGCGGTCTCTTTTTTATTCGTTATTCGCTGCGCAGCGGCAGGTGCTGTTTTCATCGTCATAATGGTTGCAGCCGTGGCAGGCATCCATTTCCTCGTCCAAGGACCAAAAGCCGCGGGAGAAGTTATAGCACACGTGGTCGGGGTCAACAACGATATATCCGTTTATTTTCTCCATTATTCCGCCTCCTGTAATTTTGTATCATTATACTGCGGCATCTTGGCTCTGTAAAGATATTTCCCTTTTTCTTTACTTTTTTCGCCAAATGTGCAATAATATATCGTGTTTAATTTAAAATTTTACCTTTCGATGCTTAATACGCACCATTTTAAAGGAGGTTTATTATATATGACAACAGGTATGAATTTGTGGGATCACAGCGTGTGGAGCTTCATAATCACCATGACATTGCTCTTCGCGTCCATGATTCTCGCCAACACCCTTCGCAACACCATTGCCCCCCTCCGCAGACTGATGATACCATCTTCCGTGCTTGGCGGCTTTATCCTGCTCATTGTGCATACATTTTTCAAGCAGGTTTTACATATTCCTCTCTATCAAAACGGTATTCTTGAAATTCTCACCTACCACGGTCTTGGTCTTGGCTTTGCCGCCATGGCTCTTCGCAGTGTGGATAAAAAATCAGACAAGCGCTCCAAGACAGGCGCCATGGACACCGGTCTTGCCGTTGTCAACGGCTATCTCCTTCAGGCGGTAGTCGGAATTATCGTCACTGTCATCCTCTTCAAGCTCATCGGCAGCTTCTTCGCCTCCGGCATTCTCCTCCCTCTCGGCTACGGTCAGGGTCCCGGACAGGCATACACCTGGGGTCACACCTATGAGGTCACCTACGGCTTTGAAAACGGCACCTCCTTTGGCCATGCCGTTGCTTCCATGGGCTTTGTTGCCTCCTCTCTCGGCGGCGTTATCGCTCTCCGCAGTCTTCAGAAGAAGGGTATCATTTCCGGCGAGATAGGCAAAAATGCTCAGGACGATATGACTCTCGACCATTATTCCGGCAAGAACGAAATTCCTCTCTCCGAGAGTATGGATAAGTTCACCATTCAGGTCGCCCTCGTTTTCATCGCCTACATACTGGCCTTCCTTTTCATGAAAGGTGTCAATTGCCTCATTGAAATGGGCGTTTTCGGCGGACTGGGCGGCACAATCCAAAGTATGATCTGGGGCTTCCAGTTCCTCTTCTCCACCATCTTCGGTATGCTGGTAAAGTTCATTCTCTCCAAGCTTCGCAAGAGCGGACTTATGCACCGCGACTATACCAACACCTTTATGCTCAACCGCATCTCCGGCTTTATGTTTGATATTATGGTCATTGCCTCCATCGCAGCCATTGACCTGAGCGCCTTCCTCACCCCCAGCTTCATCGTCCCCCTTTCCATCATCTGCGTGCTTGGCGCGGTCGCCACCTATATCTACCATCGCTATATCTGCAAGCGTGTATTCCCCCATTATGAGCACGAGGCCTTCCTCTCCATCTACGGCATGCAGACCGGTACCGCTTCCACAGGTATGATACTCCTTCGCGAAATCGACCCCAAGTTTGAAACTCAGGCAAGCGATAACCTTGTTTACCATCAGCCTTGGGCAATTCTCTTCGGCTTCCCCCTCTTCCTGCTGGTAGGCGTTGCTCCTCAGGGTCTGGGTAAGACCATCATGTGTCTTTGCATATTCGCTACTCTCTTCGTGGTGCTGAACATCTTCCTGCTGAGAAAGCAGATATTCAAAAAGAAATATGCCGCAAAAACCGCAAAGGTTAAAACTGATAAATAAAAAAATCCGCGTATCCTTGTGATACGCGGTTTTTTTATTCACTTTCTTTTTTGACAAGACAATAAAAAAGAGCGATATCCAGTTTGCAATCCGGTCATCGCTCTTTTTATTTGTTCCTTTAAGGCTTACTTGCCCATGTTCATCTGGGCTGCGACTTCAGCTGCGAAGTCCTCAACCTTCTTCTCGATGCCTTCGCCGGTCATGAAGCGAACAGCGTCAACGAACTTTACAGAGCCGCCGAGAGCCTTGGCTGCGCTGGCCATGTACTTCTCAACAGTGAAGCTGCCGTCCTTAACGAACTCCTGCTGGAGCAGGCAGTTCTCTTCGTAGAACTTGTTCATCTTACCCATGACGATCTTCTCCTTAACAGGAGCGGGCTTGGAAGCCATCTTGGGGTCAGCGTCCATGAGAGCGAGAGCGATCCTCTTCTCCTCAGCGAGAACTTCCTCGCTGACCTGGCTCTTATCCCAGAAACGGGGGTTGAGAGCTGCGATCTGCATAGCAACGTCCTTACCGATCTCGGTAACATCGATGCCGCCTTCAACAGCCAGATTAACGAGAACGCCGATCTTGCCGCCGCCGTGAACGTAAACGACGGAGGTGTTCTCTGCGTAGCGGACGAAACGACGGATCTGCAGGTTCTCGCCGATGGACATGACCTTCTCGGGCATGGTCTCAGCAACGGTGAGCTCAGAGCCGGGGTACTTGCAGTTCATGAGAGCGTCAACATCAGCGGGATCGTTCTCGAGAACGACCTTGGCGATGTCCTTAACGAAAGCGACGAAGAGCTCGCTCTTTGCGCAGAAGTCGGTCTCGCAGTTAACTTCAACAACAACGCCGACACCGTTCTCGGAGAGGGCGTAGCTCATGCCTTCAGCAGCGATGCGGCCGGCCTTCTTAGCAGCCTTGGCGAGGCCCTTTTCGCGGAGCCATTCAACAGCCTTATCCATATCACCGTTGGTCTCGGTCAGGGCCTTCTTGCAGTCCATCATACCAACGTTGGTCATTTCGCGGAGAGTCTTAACATCCTGAGCGGTAAATGCCATGATTATTTCCTCCTAATATCTTTCAGTATAAATTATTCAGCTTCGGTAGCCTCGGCCTCAGCTTCAGCGTCCTCACCCTGACGGCCTTCAACAACAGCGTTAGCCATGGTTGCGGAGATCAGGCGGATAGCGCGGATAGCGTCGTCGTTGCCGGGGATAACATAGTCGACCTCGTCGGGATCGCAGTTGGTGTCAACGATAGCAACGATGGGGATGTGGAGCTTGCGAGCCTCAGCGATGGCATTGTGCTCCTTGCGGGGGTCAACAACGAAAAGAGCGCCGGGGAGCTTCTTCATTTCCTTAACGCCGCCGAGATACTTCTCGAGCTTTTCCATCTCGTGGAGAAGCTTGATAACTTCCTTCTTGGGGAGCATATCGAAGGTGCCGTCTTCCTGCATCTTCTTCAGCTGAGCAAGACGCTCAACGCGGGTGCGCATGGTCTTGAAGTTGGTGAGCATGCCGCCGAGCCAACGAGCGTTGACGTAGAACATACCAACGCGCTCTGCCTCTTCCTTAACTGCGTCCTGAGCCTGCTTCTTGGTGCCGACGAAAAGGACGGACTGGCCGTTTTCAGCAACGCTGCGAACGAAGGAATAAGCCTCTTCGAGCTTCTTTACGGTCTTCTGAAGGTCAATGATATAGATACCATTTCTCTCCATGTAGATGTACTCGGACATCTTGGGGTTCCATCTGCGGGTCTGGTGACCGAAGTGTACGCCGGCCTCCAGAAGCTGTTTCATAGATACTACTGCCATTACGTTTTTTCCTCCAAATTTAGTTTTTTACCTCTGGGAGCTTCGTCCCATCCGCCAAGCTTATGCCACAGACGGAAAGTCCACTCCCATGCGTAATGCCTTGGTATTATACCAAACACCAAGTATATTTGCAAGTGTTATTTTCAATAAATCCCCTGATTTTTCTATGTTTTTTCTCACTTTTTTGTCAGAAAATCGGCCTTTTGGGGCACTTCTCCCGCTTGTACTCCCCGCTTATCTCCACAAGGATTATATCCTCCCCTATTCTCCTTATGCAATCAAAGGGTATTACATAGTCCTCCTCCCTGCCAAGGAGACCGAACCATCGGCAGCGTCCCGGAACTATCAGGGCGTAAAGCTGTCCTGTGGTCATATCCACCTCCACATCGCCCACAAATCCCAATCTGTGGCCGGAGCAAACGTTTATTATCTCCTTGTACCTGAGTGTTGCACATCTCATATCCTCAACCTCCTATTAGAAAGTATTCTTTATACGTCAAAAATAGACGGCACGCTTATACACCGCGCCGTCTATTTTATGATACGAATATCTGCTTTTTGATCTGTGCTATGGCATTTTTCTCAAGTCTGGATACCTGCGCCTGGGATATACCTATCTCCGAAGCTACTTCCATCTGGGTTCGCCCGTCATAAAACCGAAGAGATAGTATACGCTTCTCCCTTTGACTCAGCGCTGCCATAGCCTCGCTCAGAGCAATTTGCTCCAGCCAGTGCTCGTCCGTATTGCGGGTGTCACCCACCTGATCCATAACTGTAACGCTCTCGCCTCCGTCTGTATAAACCGGTTCATACAGGCTCATAGGCTCGCACACGGCATCCATGGCAAAAACCACTTCCTGCCTTGGCAGTCCAAGCATCTCCGCTATCTCCGAAACATCCGGCTCCCGGCCCTTTTCCGCGGTCAGCTTCTCCTTGGCCTGAAGCACCTTGTAGGCCGTATCCCTTACGCTTCTTGAAATTCTCAGCGCGCTGTTATCCCTGAGATAGCGCCTTATCTCTCCCGCTATCATCGGGACTCCATAGGTTGAAAAGCGCACTTCGTGACTGGGATCGAAATTGTCTATGGCCTTTATCAGCCCTATACAGCCCACCTGAAACAGGTCATCTACATTTTCTCCCCTGCCCGCAAAACGCTGTATAACCGAAAGCACGAGCCTCAGATTGCCCTGAATAAGTTCCTCCCGAGCCGCCTTGTCGCCCCTGCGTGTTCTGCGGAGCAGCTCGTCTGTTTCGCCGGAACGAAGCACCGGCAGCTTCGCGGTGTTCACACCGCATATTTCTACTTTTCCCTGCAAAAGAAAAACCCCTTTTGAAGAAGATACTCAGGTAGTATTCCCCCAAAAGGAGTTTTAATATTCTATCTTTTGATTTTCATCAATGATGATTATCCACATATCTGGCCAAAGCCTCAATGGGTATAGCGAGAAAAACGGCAGCTGCAAATCCGATAAGCAAAGTCATAAAGCACATCTCCTTTGTTTTTTATTATGGCTCTATAATCCCGGATTTGCTGTCCGATAAACGGGACTTTTGCTGTTTTTTCTACATCCGTTTTTCAACGAACCAACGGCCTATATAGTTGCCCACCTGCTGGTGGCTGCGCTCGAAAAACAGAAAGCTGCAGCGTCCACCCACACAAACGGTATATCTGTCGCCATGACCACCCGCGCGCAATGCCGCAGCCTGCCTTATGTCCAGCACCGCGTCAATCTCGAAGCGCCTGCCGTCCTCCCAGGTGATCTCTCTGGGTATCATAATACCGTCTTTCTGAAAATCGGCCTTTACCCCCACATACACCTTTAAAGGATTGCCCTGCATAGCTTCAGCAGCCTTCCTCAAAAAATCGGGACAGGGGTATTCCCAGACCGATACAGATGCGCTCTATGGTATCCACACCCAGCTGGCCGCAACGCAGCTCCGTATTTTTAATTGTGGAGTAAGGAACATCGCACAGCTTGCTGAGCCGGAACAGCGTCATATCCCGCTCCGCAGCCAGCTCCTTGACTCTTTCAACCGTATTCACTTGCTCCCTCCTTTTCTGTCAAAGCACCTTGCCCACTATGCGAAAATCGCTGTCCGGAGATATTTTTCGCGCTTCGTAGGCCTTGTTGTAAGAAATGAGCACAGGTTGTGGTCTCACCGCACCGTAGCTGTCGGCAAGTTCAGACCACTGCTCCTCATCGGGCATATTCTCTCCGTAAACCTTCAGATAGCCCTCTCCATCACATATAAAAATTCCGACCTCTCCTATTTTCAGGCTTTCGCAGGGTTGCACCCAGACAATCTGTCCATCGTGATAAACCGGCTCCATACTGTCTCCCGAAACTCTCACGCCAAAGCGTGCGCCCCTGGGCACAGAGGCGGCAGGAAAGCTCACTTTCTCAAAATTTTCCTCATCCAGAAACACACCTGTTCCCGCAGATGCCGCCAGTCGGCTCACCGGCATATCAATATATTCAATAACGCACTCTTTTTCAGGCCTGTAATGTCCCGATGCCACAAGGTCCGCCCTGTACTCGGCAAGACGGCGAAGCCCTTCCTCGTTGAGTTCTTCCTCGGCACTGCTCATAAAGTATGACATATCCTCCGCCAGCTCCAGCGCCTTGCTCACTGCAATCAGCTGATATGCACTGGGTGTGGATCCCCCTTTTTCCCACTTGTTTATGGCCGCGGGACTGACACTGACTCCGAAGCTTTCAAGACGTGTTTTAAAGGCGGAGAGGCTGAGTCCTCTTTGACAGCGGGCAGCGGCAATACGCCTGCCTATATAGTTCGCCGCTCTGTCATTTTCCGCGTTATATCTTTCGCCGCGATTGCAGCTCAAATAGCTTATTTTACTTTTTTTCTCCATATACACATCGCTCCTTATATAGCGATTATATAACCTCTACAGTCTTAAGTCAAGATTTTTACACCGTCGCTCTATAAATGCGATATATTTATCAACTATTAGTTGATTTTATTTTCTGCAAAAAGAAATCCCGATTTCGTATGAAATCGGGATTTTCATTATTGATTTCAGGGGATAACGGCTGTGCCGGAGGCTGTGATCTGGGGCAGACCTATACCGGAGTAGGAGCCATTATAATTCCAGACAACGCTCACTGCATTCTCACCCTTCTTCGCAAGAACATCAAATTCCGCCATGTCGGTGTAACGGAGATCTGCGCCGTCATAAGAGATGTCCTTACTGGTTGCCCAATAGGTGCCCTCGTTAACCTTCAGTTCAATGGATTCGTAAAGCGATGAGGTATAGAAACTGTAGTGGCTGACGTCCACATCTATCTTCAGCATATCCTTGTCACCGGACTTGTAGGAAGTCCATTTCACCCGCAGATTAAGCCCTGTGCCCGTATCAGAAACGAAGGTTCCGGAAGCGCTGACATTTTGAATCGGCGTAGGAGTGGGTGCAGGAGGTGGAGTTGGTACGGGAGTGGGCTTCGGCGTAGGAGCAGGGGTGGGCTTGGGAGTAGGCTTGGGGGTGGGTTTGGGTGTATATTGGGGTGCCTGAGGAAGTGTGGGGGTGGGGCTCGGCGAAGGGCTGGGACTGGGCGTAGCCACGCTCACATTTGCTCCGGGATTTGCAGGTTGTGAGGGTGTGGGATCATACGGAACGCTTATGTCAATGTCCGGCTGCTTTACAGGCTCGCTGTCATTGCTCAGGGCGTATATGCTCACCGCAAAAGATGCCACCAGCACCACCAAAAGCAATATTAAGGACGCACCGTTTTTCTTCATCTTTTAACACCTCTGATAAAAGTGATATTGTTCAATTAGCCGCCTTGGCTTTTGTCTTTCTTATGTCGAAGCGGTAAATTGCAGAAATATAGGATATTAGGGCAATGATCTCCACTATAGTACAGGAATAGGATCCGCACAGTATGTTGTATATAAGCCAGGGCGGAGATGAGCAGAGATAAAGCAGCCTTAGTTTCTTCTCGTTCTTTGTCCAAAGCGCGAGAGTTGTGGCGCACATTCCTATGCCCGGCAGGATACTTCTCCACCCTTCCCACGTGAGAAGGGAGTTGCCGACAAAAAGAGCCAGAAACAGCCAAAGCCATACTCTGCTTTTCGCCCAGCGGCGATCATTGAAATAAAATACCACCGAACGGCCAAGGGAAATAAAATTTGTGCAAAGAGCTGTCACCGCTCCCAACGCACCGTAATGCACACTCCAAAGTACACAGGCCAAAGCCTGTGCGCCAAGTACCACTTTGCGATTATTAAACTGCACGGCGGATATAACCGCTATATTACCCAAAAGTCCGATGGCCTGTATAAGGATAAACTTCCAATCCATTGTTTTTTTGTCCTTATCCGGATTTGCGATTTATTATAACACACTTTCAGTTTCTATACAAGCCATCAATAAACAGAAAAAGCCACGGCTTAATACAGCCATAGCTTTTTCGTAGTTCATTCTGCGTCTATTTTTCTTTCTCTGCCCCGGACGAGCATTTTCAGGTAAAAAAGGGTGTACATAATGAATGCAAAAACCATAACGCAGGCGCATATGAACATAAACAGATGCACCAGCTCCTCCGATGCATTGGGAAGCACCATAAGAAGCATCATAGTTCCCTCGAACACAACTGTGCAGAGCTTTCCGTACCATTTTGCGGAATTGACGGAATCATGGCGCTTGAACACAACAGCACCCAAGCCCAATGTGGCCAATTCTTTTATCGCAAGGATAATGAAGAGAATGTAAATATGTCTATGTTGGGTCATAAGACATATCAGGAGAGCTGCCTGAGTAAGTTTGTCGGCCACCGGGTCTATAAACTTTCCGAAATCGGAAACCATATTAAGCTTTCGTGCCACCAGTCCATCCAGCATATCCGAAAGAGCGGACAGCAGCACAAGCGCAAACGCCAGATAATGGCGATCATCGGCATAAGTCCAGATAATGAATGGTATCAAGATTATGCGGAACGCGCTCATGGCATTCGGCACCGTCAGCACTTGTTCTCTTGTCAGCAGCCTTCGAGCATCAAACATTTTCTTGCCTCTTCACCTATGTCGATAGTCTTAAGCCCCTCCATTTCTTCGGGGCTTATAACCCTGCACACCTTTAGATAAACATCGGTATGACGCCAGGGGAAATTGTGCATAACTTTCTCGGAGTTTTTTACGGATGCCACAACGACGGGCACCTTTGCCCTCTGGGCAATTTTGAAAACTCCGTTTCTGAAAGGCAGCATACCCTCGCCTTTGCTTCTCGTGCCTTCGGGGTAAACTGCTATAGATGCCTCATCAGCCTTAATAAGCTGAGTGGCTTTAATTATGGTTTTAAGCGCCTCTCTGTCATTTTCTCTGTCAATGGGCAGGAAGCACGCGCGTTTCAAAAAAACATTTGCTATGGGTATTTTCATTATGGCGGGTTTCATAATGAACGCAGCTCCCTGCTTGCGCAGCACCCAGCAGGCCGTCAACGCATCAAAGGCACTGCGGTGGTTGCTGACATAAAGCCATCTTCCCTCGGGCAGTCTTTCAAAGCCCTCGGTATGTATTCTCACACGGCAAAGCGCATTTATAATGGCAACCGTGCAGAGAACGACAACTCTGGAAAATTTATCTACCTGTGTCCTCTCCGCATCCTCCCTGAGAAACAGCGAAACCAATCCGAGAACAAGGACATAAAGAATCAGCGATGCAATAAAGGCAGCCACAAATATCACTACTGCCATAAGCACCAGCATCCAGCCCTCGAAATCCGAAGATACACAAATCGCTATATCAGCAGCAAGGCTAATTATCAAGAAGGGCAAAAGGATCATTTGTCAAGACTCCTGTTTTTTGCTTTGATTATTCTGCGAAGTCGCTTTCTTCGCAGATGGATGCAACAATGGTATCTGCGTCGCCATCGCCATCGGTATCCAGAACAACAGTGTCAACTTCGCCGTCACCGTCGGTGTCCAGCTCGCAGTAGCCCTCCTCTTCAACGATCTCTTCGATGATCTCGTCTTCGATCTTGACTATCACCTTGTTTACAAACTCTTTGATTTCTTCTCTCTTAATGTATGCTACAACACCAACAGCCGCAACTGCACCGGCGGCCACCACAAGACCCCAGGGGAATTTTTTCTCTGCCATTTTTTCGTCCTCCTCATAAATTTAATGTTTAATTATTTTTTTCCCGTATTTTAGCATTTTATCACAAGTAATATTTTAACGCAATCTTTCAACAGCTCACTTTTATATTATTTGCAAAAAATTTATATTTCACCATAGCCTTCAGTTTTTTCTCCTGCAATTGCTCCGCTTGAAATTTTGTCCCATTGCGTTTATACTCCATATTATAGGAGATGACGCTTATGGATAAAAGATTTTTGCGCAACATTCCAAGCATCAGTGAGTCCGAACAGGAACTTCTTCACGGCAAAAATGTTTTCATAGCCGGCTGCGGAGGTTTGGGCGGATATATATGTGAATATCTTGTGAGAGCCGGTGTTGGCGCACTCTCCGTTGCCGATGGCGACTGCTTTGAAGAAACCAACTTCAACCGTCAGCTGCTGAGCCTTCAAAGCACCCTGGGTATGAGCAAATCACGTGCTGCCGCGGAGCGTGCACAACAGATAAATCCTGACGTGAAGCTCACAGTCTTTGAAGAGTTTTTCAGCATTGAAAATGCAGAAAAAATGCTGGAAGGTGCGGACATTGTCATCGACGCTCTGGATAACCCTTCCGACAGAATCCTCCTCGAAGAGGAGTGCGGCAAAAGAGGGCTTTATCTCGTCCACGGCGCCATAAATGGCTGGAACGCTCAGGTAAGCGTTGTAAAGCCCGGCAGCAGCTTCCTCAAAAATCTCTATTCCGACTTTCTTCCCTCTCCCAGCAGCTGCCTATGCCCCACCCCCGCCATATGCGCCGGACTGCAGGCTGCCGAGGCCTTAAAAATTCTGTGCGGAAGAGTCTCCTCCCTTGAGGGAAAATTGCTTTTTGCCGACCTTCTTAACATGGAATTTGAGATCATTGAATTTTAGAGATGCTATTGGCAAGAAGGCAATCGCCCTTCTGAGCAAAGCCAAATAAACGAAGCTATTACGAGGTGTTACTTATGAAATATGTTTTTGGTATTGACCTTGGCGGAACAAGCGTTAAGCTGGGAATTTTCACCGCCGAGGGTGAGCTTAAGGATAAATGGGAAATCCCCACCCGCAGCGAAAACGGCGGAGAAAACATTCTGCCCGATATCGCCGATTCTCTCAAGGCAAGGCTGACAGAAAGCGGAATAAGCCCCTCCCTCGTTCTGGGCGGCGGAATAGGTGTTCCCGGCGCAGTTCTGCACGACCGCTACGTTAAGCCCTGCGTAAATCTCAACGGTTGGGGCGGCGATGTTGCCGACAAGCTGGGCAAGCTCTGCGGCTTCCCCGTCAAGGTGCTTAACGATGCAAACGCCGCGGCTCTCGGCGAGATGTGGCTCGGTGGCGGCAAGGGCTGCGACAACGTTGTTTTCGTGACCCTTGGAACCGGTGTGGGCGGCGGAATAATTGTCGGCGGAAAGCTCCTTTCGGGCGTCCACGGCTCCGGCGGTGAGATCGGGCATATCAAGGTTTCTGTTGACGAGAGCGAGTATTGCGGATGCGGAAAGCGGGGCTGCCTTGAGCAGTATGCCTCCGCGACAGGTATAGTTCGCGTGGCCAAGGCTCTTCTGAAAGAGGGAAAAGCTTCCGCTATGAGCTCTCTTGAACCCCTAACCGCAAAGGATGTTTTTGACTGCGCCAAGGCCGGAGATGCTCTGGCTCTGGAAGCTGTGGCTACCTTTGCCGACACTCTCGGCAGAGCGTTGGCTGCCGTTTCCTGCGTATGCGACCCTCAGGTTTTCGTTATCGGCGGCGGAGTTTCCGCAGCAGGACAGATTATAATCGATTCCGTTTCCGCTGCCTTCCGCGGCTACGCCTTCCCCGCAGCGGAGGAGACCGGCTTTGTCCTGGCTTCTTTAGGCAACGATGCCGGCATCTGCGGCGCTGCCCGCCTTGCCCTGGACGCATAATCCCCCCTCAAACACAAAACTCAGCAGCTTTATTTGCTGCAATTCATATCAATATTAAAAAAGAGCGAACTGATAAATCAGTTCGCTCTTTTTTGTGTACTTTTGCTTTTATCTGGTCAGCTGGCCGAAAACATCCATGGGCAGATTATTCATCACGCTGTGGTTGGAGTTCATGAGCAGCTTCTCCTCCAGCTTCAGGCCGAAGAGAGCGCCCTCAAATACGGCAGCATGGAGGTTGCGGGGGCTCTTGCTGTCACCTGCGTTGATGACAGGCACGCCGGCGGCGCAGAGCTCATCGAACAGAGCGGTGTTGGAACGGGTATGGCAGGTAACAACATCGTCTATCTCCAGCTCGGTGCGGTTGAAGTTCTTGTCCATAACAACAACCTTGCCCTCTTCAATGCTGTAAACGGTGCTGTTTTCCAGAACCTTTACAGGATACTTATAGGGCTTGCTGTCCAGAGCCTCGGCATCGCCCTGGGCGAAGCGTTTGCGCATAACATACATGTGGATAACTTCAACGCTGGAGCCGAATTCCTTGCGATCGGTAACAACGGTGACATCCTTGCCCATTGCGGCAAGAGCGGTAACGGTATCCACAGCGGCATAGTGGTCACCCCAAACCAGAACCTTTTCACCGATTCTGCGCATGGTGCGATCTTTGGGATGATAGGGGCAGTTTACCTTGGGGCAGGCAATGGCTTCCTCAAAGGGAACCACACGCTCTTTGCCTATGCATTCGGGAGCATAGCTGGTAGCACCGGTGGCATTAAGTACAATATCATAGCTCTTCAATTCCTCAACACCGGGGCAGCTGTGCAGACGGACATCCACATTCAGTTCCTTGACCTGATTGCGGATCCAGTCGGCATACCACTTCATTTTCTCCTTGCCGGGAGCCATGCAGCAGCCCAGAATAGCGCCGCCCAGCTCGCCGGTCTTCTCAAACAGAGTGACCTTATGTCCGCGAACTGTGGCAACACGGGCAGCCTCCATACCTGCGGGGCCACCGCCCACGATGGCAACATTCAGAGGAGTTTCTGCAGCCTTCATATTGTCAAATTCCATATGACCGCAAGCGGGGTTGATGGCGCAGCCGATTTCCTTCTTTGCCATCATGCTCTCCTGCCAGCAGCCGGTGAGGCAGGAAATGCAACGGCGGATCTGCTCGTCCTTGCCCATATAAGCCTTAACAGCCCAATAGGGGTCGGCCAGCATCTGGCGGGAAAGACCCACCATATCGGTGGTGCCCTCAGCTATCAGCTTCTCACAATAGCTGGGGTTACGCAGAGAATGGCTATTGATAACAGGAATGGAAACAGCTTTCTTAACTGCGATGGAGGCATAGTCGGTCCAGCCCTCGGGATACTGCATGGGGTCGAAGCCTGCACCGGGGCTCTCCTGGATGCACTGGCTCAGGTCAAGAGCGGCAACACCTGCACGCTCGAACTCAACAGCAACTCTGACGCTCTCTTCGCAGTCGCGGCCGCCTTCAACCCATTCATCAACGGAGTAACGTACCAGAACGGGGAAATCCTTGCCGCACTTCTGCTGGATGGAAGCGATGATGGCCAGAGGGAAGCGCATACGGTTTTCGAAGCTGCCGCCCCAACGGTCAATACGCTTATTGAGATAAGGAGACATAAACTGAGAAATCAGATATCCGTGAGCTGCGTGCAGCTCAACGCCGTCAAAGCCTGCCTGCTTAACGCGCCAGGCAGCCTCAGAGAACAGGTCAACCATCTCAACAACTTCTTCAGTGGTCATAGCGCGGACGGGCTTACCCTTCTCCTCCGCGTTTTCATATACGATTTCGTGGCCTGCGCTCCAGGGAAGCTTAACTACCATATCGGTGGCAGACATAGTGTTATAGCGGGGAACAGCGCACTGACGGCCGGGGTGCTGAAGCTGCACCACGCACTTGGCGCCGTACTTATGCATACCCTCTGCCAGACGGGCAAGCCCCGGAATCTGAGTATCGCTGTCTGCAACAAGGCCGGTAACCGTGGGGCGTCCGGTCTTTCCGTCGGGGGAGGTTGCGCCAACGATGATAAGACCTGCGCCGTCCTTGGCGATCTCGCT
>SVKK01000020.1 GCA_015068425.1 Oscillospiraceae bacterium
TCAGCTGACCGATACTAATAACCCGAGGGCTTGACCTACAATGAAATATGCAGGCATGCCTTACTTCGATTAAATTCTCATTTGTTCAGTTTTGAGGGTGCAGTTGATAATCGGCCCCTTGGTCAAGCGGTCAAGACGGCGGCCTCTCACGCCGCAAACAGGAGTTCGATTCTCCTAGGGGTCACCATATATGCACCTTTAGCTCAGTTGGTAGAGCACCTGACTCTTAATCAGGGTGTCCAGGGTTCGAGTCCCTGAAGGTGTACCATTAGTTGGTGTTTTTAACGGTGAGGGTCCACCCGTTCCCATTCCGAACACGGCAGTTAAGCTCACCAGTGCCGACAATACTTGTCTGGAGACGGACCGGGAAGATAGGTCAACGCCAACACAAAAGAGCCTGAGGTTTTCTCAGGCTCGCATATGCCTTCTTAGCTCAGTCGGTAGAGCATGCGGCTGTTAACCGCAGGGTCGTTGGTTCGAGTCCAACAGGAGGCGCCATGATTACGGTAATGCCGTCACGTATGCCGTGACGGCATTGCTTATATGGACCGTTAGCTCAGTTGGTAGAGCAACCGGCTCATAACCGGTCGGCCCGGGGTTCGAGTCCCTGACGGTCCACCACTTATTATATAGATAAAGGGGCTTAGCTCAGCTGGTAGAGCGGCGGTCTCCAAAACCGTAGGCCGAGGGTTCGATCCCTTCAGCCCCTGCCAAGGCATCGCGCAGCAATGCGCGGTGCCTTTTTGTTTATTCGAAAATGTCTATAATTTTACATTTTTCTACATTTATTGACAAAAATTTTTGCATATGCTAAACTTTTTTATTATATAGAGATAGAGAAGGGGAGTAGAAACCTATGAAAAAGTTTAGAGGTTCTTTGTATCTTCTTATTGTGTTTGCTATGATTTTCAGTCTTCTGCTCAGCGGATGCGATGACAGCGGAGACAAAGTGGCAAAGACTCCTGAGCCTATTCCTACAGAGGAACCCAAGGTGGCTATGGATGTACCTGAGCTTGCAGAGTATGTACAGCAGAGAACAGTTACCCTCGATGTTGGTCTGAGTGATGGCGGCGGAACCGGAAGCGGTTTCTTTATAGATGATCAGGGAACTTTGGTTACCTGCTATCATGTTATCGACGGCGCAACGGTTGTAGATGTTCATGTAAATGGCGGCGCAACATATACCATGCTTGAAATTGTGGATTTCAATGAGCAGCTTGATCTGGCTGTTATTAAAGTCGATATTACCGGTAATGACTATCTGAATATCGTTGAAGAGAGCGTTCGTACCGGCGAAACTGTTTACGCAGTAGGCTCCTCTCTCGGTTTCCTTGACGGTACCTTCAGCAACGGTATCATTTCAAATTCCTCCAGAACCGTTGGTCATATTCCCTGCATTCAGACTACAGCTGCAATTTCCAACGGAAACAGTGGCGGTCCCCTTGTTAACCAGTACGGCGAGGTCGTTGGCGTCAATGCCTTCAGCTATACCGATGGCGAAAATCTCAATCTGGCTGTGAAAATCGATAATCTGGACAAGCTTGAGATGAATAAGCATTGGGACATCAAAAAATACAGAGAATGGTTTGACAGGGAAGTCAGCCGCTCCTATATGTTCTATGACTATACTTTAGAGGATTATTTGGAGTCCAAGGTCAATACCTATCAGCATGTTACTGAGTCTGACTGCATTGGCTCTTCTGTTGACTGGAACTTCCTTGAGGGCGATTTTGAGTATGTTATAGATGGCTACGATCCTTTGTACGGCGTTTTCATCTATGAGTACAGCGCAAGTGATTTTGATAAATACACGGATTACCTCAATTCCGCGGGATTTGAGTATGACGGACAGGAAAAGTTTACAGATGGTACTTCTTACTACTATTATAATAACTTTAGCGGAATGCAGATGGATCTCTTCATTATGGCCGGTGACGAATATGTCGTTATTGAGCCCTATTGCAACGCTGAATAAATTAAATAGGCATCGCGCTCAAGTGCGCGGTGCCTTTTTTATTATATACCAGCAGATTATTTTACGAAATAGTAAAGACCCGTGATAAATGTCACGGGTCTTTACTATAAATTTGGCTTTGCTGATTTTCAATTTGAAACTGTGGCGGAATAATTATCCCAATTTACAACCTCCAGCCGGAATATGCACATATACTTGGTCCATTCGTGCTCGCCAAGCTCGGAAATGTATTTTCCGGGAACGGTGATGTCAAAGCTGACATGGTAGTTGCCAGGGGGCAGGGCATAGAGGTCGGAACCATCATAAAATACCTGAGGGCTTAAATCAAGAATATTGAAGTTTTCATCACGGATTTCCAACTCGCCGTGTTCTATGAATCGATTAAAGGCTAGAAAGTCGGAATTTACATCATCAGGATCATCGCTTATTGTTACGGTGGGGAAGCTCGCATTTGGGTCGAGGGGCTTTCCGCTGCCGGAGAGCCAACCGTTGCTATCGGGAAAGTATGTAACTCTATGCTTCTCGTGGTAGTAGGGCGGAATAGGTGCACCGCCGGTACCAAGCATAACATAAAATTGGTACCCATATTGACCTACAAACGTATGATAAATCTCCATGGCTGCCGCGGTATATTTATTTCCGTAACGTTCCAGCATAGTATCTGTAGAATATGTGGCGTCAAGCTCTTCGGTATTGATAAATCTCAAAATTTCACGGTAGTTACCGTCTCCGAGGTAAAACAGCATATAGGGTTGTCCCTCGCTGCTCCATTCCGTCAGCCAACCGTCTTCCATCTTCATGTCGTCGGTCAGAAGTATGCCGTCGGCGTTTTTAGGTAGAAGGCGGTACTCAACGCGGTACATTTCCACAGCATTTCCGTATTGGTCAGCTGCACCGGTGCTGATGCATTCCAGCGCTGTCAGCTTTGCATCTATAATTTCTATGCCACGCATAAAGACATAGTGGTCAATCTGACTAATCATTATATCTACAGCATAAGAGATTATATATGGATCAACTTCGACTTTAATGGTATCGTCAATTTTTATAAGATCACCGTAGGCAGGTTTGGTTCTTACAGGAAGCACCAAGAGCTCCGTAAGCCAGTCGGGAGTTTCTTCGGGCTTTGCGATCTTATAAAAGTGGCCGTCAATCTTCGCGTAGCCCATTCCGAAGCTTACACTGCTGCCGTCTTTCATGAATACGGTAAAGCCAGCATCATTTGCGCTGTCGCCCATCAATGCTCCGGTGGGATATTCATCGGCGTAGAAGAATTTGGTGACATACTCTTTAATTTCCTCGCGGTAAGCCTCAGGTATTACGGGAGGGGCATAGCCATCGCGCCAAATATGAACGCTTTCGATGTAGTCTGCAGGAACGGGCACAATCTGAGTATAGCTGCGGGATAGCCAGCTTGTAGCTGAGAAGGGTTCGTCATAATGCTGACCCTTGCCGTCGGTCATACAAAACTCCACATTAATTTTTTGGAGACCGTTTCTAGTGGGATAGCTTACTCGCACATACTGAACATTGGTTTCGGGATTTGCCTCGGCAGGAGCTCCCTCATAGCGGAGTATTTCCCCTCTTCCCTCAATACGGCAGGAATTGGCCATTGCCACGCTGTTTGCAAGTGATATTGCTTCCCTGCGGGCTTCACGGTCGCTAAATCCGCTGTCCACTCCGGAAAAGGTGAAGCCAATGGCAAGGCCGGCAATGATGAGCACCGCCAGAAGCGTGTATAAAGCCATTTTGGGCTTCTTTGCAATAAAAATAATACGTTCCTTAATGCTTCTTTTGCTGCCTGTCATAGTGGTGGCGGTGAGAGCGAGGGAGGAGAAATCTCCGCGGGAGCAGGTTAGACCAATTAAGGTACGACCATAGTCAACGCGCTCAGAGTCGCCGAGGCGGCGTAAAGTACCTTCGTCGCAAGCAAGCTCCGCATCACGCTTGCTCATTATAGCTGCCCACCAGACAAGGGGATTATACCAATGCAGAGCGAGGGCAAGGCAGCGAAGAGCACCCCAAATGTTGTCTCCATGGCGGTAGTGGGTGCTTTCGTGAGCAAGGACGTGACGCAGTGTGCGCTCATCTTCCGCGCACTCAGGCGTTACATAGATCGCAGGGGTGAAAATACCGAAAAGACATGGAGTTTCAACAGCGGCGGAAACATATACGGGGATAATGGCGGCACCGCTTTCAAGCTTAGATCCGCGGCCGCGGCGGAGTCCTGCGTTAAAACGCAGATTGCTCCATAAAAATACACCCAGCACAACGAATGCTCCGCACGCCCAGATGGGAATGAGAATATTTCGTGTTTTTACCGCAGCTTCAAGCCTATGAAACTCAGCCTCATTAACGTTATTCAGCACAGTTGTGGGAAAACTGCGGTCGCTGTCACCATAGTGATAGGCGTAAACCTCGCCCGGGTAAGAAACAAATTCCTCCTCGGTTTCAAGAGAAAGGGGAGGATTAACATCAAGGTCAAAGCCCTCATAGCCGCTCAGCTCTTCGGCAGCCTGCGCGATCTCAACAGAGCGCAGGGAACTTAAAACATTCATTATGCTGAAGGAGCTTTCGAAAAAAGAGAAGGGGATAAGCAGACGTAAAAGGACTATTCCCCAAAGTGCATACTGAAAAAGAGGTCTGATTTTTCCCTTAAAAACAGCACGCAGTGCAATTACGGCGAGAATAAGGAGTGAGGAGCTGATTATCCATTCAATCATTCCTGTTTCGCCTCCTCCGCTTTTTTAAGAATGTCATAGAGCTCGTCAATTTCCGCGCGGCTGAGTGTTGCTTTCTCAGTCATGGCAGACAGCATAAGACTAATAGAGCCGTGATAAACTCTGCCCAAAAAGTCTTCCGTTTCCTGCAATGCTGCTTCCTCGCGAAAAATCAGAGGTGAGTAGCTTTTAATTCCGCTAGTTTCATCGCAGCATATAAAGCCCTTTTCTGTCATACGGCGAAGCATTGTAAGCGTAGTGGAGCGGGTCCAGCCAACATTTTTTGCCATATACTCTGTTGCCTCCCTGCCGGTACGCGGGGCATGCTCCCACAGGCACTCCATAAGGTGCCATTCCGTTGGTGTCAGTCGAACTTCATTCAAAGACATTGGTTAACCTCCTTTGCTCTGTTATCAGGTACGTAGGTTACATTGTAAACACATCATATCACAGCTTGTTTACAATGTCAACAGGTGGGGGTCTGAAGTGCGATTTAAGAATAAAAGAGTCTGTGGAAAATTTTCCACAGACTCTTTTGCTGTTTTATTTGCTTTCCTTCAAAACCTCAAGAAGGAATTTCCAGACTCTTTGCACGGAGGAAATGGACATTCTTTCGGAGGTGGTATGGATATCCTTCATATTGGGACCAATGGAAACGCAGTCAAGCTCCGGGATTTTTGCGGAAAGAAGACCGCACTCAAGACCCGCGTGGATGGCAAGAACCTGAGGTTCCTCACCGTACTGGCGGCGGTAAACATCGGTCATAAGGTCACGGAGGGGAGACTCGGCCCGATATTCCCAGGCGGGATAATCGCCGGTAATTTCAACATGTCCGCCAAGAACGCGCACTACGGAGGAAAGCTTTGTTTTCAGCATTTCCTTGCGGCTGCCAACGCTGCTTCGCAGAGCGAAGGAGGCGCGGAGCGTATTGTCTCCAAGCTTGAGGATGCCAAGATTGAGAGAGGTTTCAACAAGGCCGGGAATATCGCTGCTCATTGCACGGATTCCGTTGGGGACAAGAACAAGAAGGTCGCATGCTTTTTGAGTGCTCTCGGCATCCAGCGCAGCCCGGCAGAGAAGCTTGCCGGGGCTTACCGTAAGAGAGACGCCGGCATCGGTGTTTCTGTATTCTTTTTTGAAAATAGCTTCGGCTCTTTCAGCGGCAGCGATTATATCCTGAGCGCAGCCGAAAAGCTCAGCTTCACAGCGGAGAGGAATTGCGTTATCCGCACTGCCGCCGGCAATGGAATAAATGCGGAAACTGCCGGCAGGAAGAAGACTGAGGAAACGACCCATAAGGATATTTGCATTTGCTCTGCCCTTATCGATTTCCACTCCGGAATGGCCGCCCTTGAGACCGTCGATCTCTACCTTCACGAAGTCACCGGAGGCCTCCTCACGGTTAATGGGGAGGAAACAGTTAACTCTGGCTCCGCCGGCACAGCTGACGGTGAAAATGCCCTCCTCCTCGGAGTCAATATTGATGAGGGTTTTGCCCTTGAGGGAGCTAACATCAATACCCGCAGCGCCATACATACCGGTTTCCTCGTCAACGGTGAGCATAACTTCAAGACGGGGGTGGGGAATGTCGTCGGCATCCAGAATGGCGAGAGCCATTGCAACCGCAATGCCGTCATCTCCGCCCAAAGTGGTGCCGATGGCGCGGATATAATCTCCTTCAACGGCAAGGTCGAGTCCCTCTTTGCTCATATCCTTGGCAAGGCCGGCTTCCTGCTGGCAGACCATATCTATGTGACCCTGCAGGATAAGGGGCTTTGCGTTTTCATAGCCGGGAGTGGCCTTTTTTATAATAATCACATTGTTAAGCTCATCCTGATAATGCTCAAGACCTCGCTTGGTGGCAAAGTCCACGCACCAGTCGCTGAGAAGCTTGGTGTTGCCGCTGCCGTGGGGGATGGAGCATATAGTCTCGAAAATACTCATAACGGATTTGGGCTCAATATTTCCAATTACCATAGAAAAAATCCTTTCGCAAAAAGAAGTGTTGTCACATAGTATGAATGGTAGCATATTCGGGGGATAATTGCAACGAGCTGGAGAAAATGTGCACAAAAAATATAACTTGCAAAAAATGAGCTTTTAGTGCATAATGTTACAGATAGACCATACGTTTGGTATGGGTTAAAAATATATGTTATTTAGGTGAAACTATGGAACTCAATTGCAATCAGATCGTAAGCCAGACCCGGACACTTCTCCGACTGCAGCATGATGTAAGCATCGAGGATGCCACTCCTGTTCAGCTCCACGATTGCCTCGGTCAGGTAATTATGATGGAAATAACCAAGAAATGGTATGAATGCAAGCGCCAGCGCGGAACAGGCCGCCACGCTTACTATTTCTCCGCGGAGTATCTCATTGGCCGTCTTGTTTATTCCAACCTCTTCAATCTTGGTATACTTGATGAACTTAAGTCTGCATTTGCCGAAAAAGGCGTTGACCTTGCAGAGCTTGAGGATATAGAAGATGCCGCTCTCGGCAACGGCGGTCTTGGCCGTCTTGCCGCATGCTTTATGGACGCTGCAGTAACCTGCAATGTACCCCTTACCGGTTACGGCCTTCGTTACCGTTTTGGTCTTTTCAAGCAGAGCTGGGACGCAAACGGCGACCAGAAGCAGAGTGCCGACGACTGGGCAAAGTATGGCGATCCCTGGACTTACCGCCGCGACAAGCATACTCTTAAAATCGATTTCCCCGACCACAGCATCCTTGCGGTTCCCTACGATGTTCCCGTTATCGGCTACGGCAACGATAATATAGGAACTCTCCGCCTCTGGCAGTGCGAAGCCGAGGAAGAGCTGGACTTCGATGCCTTCAATGCACAGGAATATGAACGCGCCCTCGCCGCCAAGAACAAGGCCGAGGATATCACCCGCGTCCTTTATCCCAACGACAGCACCCGCGAAGGTAAGAGACTGCGCATTAAGCAGCAGTATGTTCTCTCCAGCGCATCCGTTCAGGATATTCTCCGCTACTTCCGTGAGAACCACGGCGATGACTACAGCCGCCTTCCCGAATTCATTACCATTCAGCTCAATGACACTCACCCCGCAATGAGCGCAGCGGAGCTTGTCCGCCTGCTTATGAACGAGGGCTACAGCTTCAACACCGCCTTCGATATCAGCCGTCAGGTATTCTCCTACACCAACCACACTGTTATGAGCGAGGCTCTTGAAAAATGGCCTCTTGAGCTCCTTAGCAGTGTTGTTCCCGGTCTTGTGGACATCATCTGGAAGATTCATAACCGCCTCCAGAGCGAGCATCCCGAGCTTTACATCATCAAGGACGATACCGTCCATATGGCAAATCTTTCTGTATATATGGGAACCAGCGTAAATGGTGTTGCTCAGATTCACTCCGAGCTTATTAAGAACGACATTTTCCGCGACTGGTACGCCGTATATCCCGAAAAGTTCAAGAACGTAACCAACGGCATTACCCCCCGCCGCTGGCTGGGTCTGTGCAACCCCGAACTCACAGCTATGCTGGAGGACTATTGCTGGAAGGGCTTCCTCACCGACCTTGACCAGTTGGAGAGCCTGAAGGGCAAGATCGATAAGGAAATGATCGACCGCTTCAACGCCATCAAGTATGAGAAGAAAAAGCAGCTTTGCGAAGTTATCCGTAAGCACGAAGGCGTGGAACTCAGCCCCGACTTTGTTTTCGATGTTCAGGTTAAGCGTCTCCATGAGTATAAGCGCCAGCTTCTCAATGCCTTCTCCATTATGGACATCTATTTCGATGTGAAGGAGGGTAAGCTTCCAGACTTTACTCCCACCGCTTTTATCTTCGGCGCAAAGGCCGCCCCCGGCTACTGGAGAGCAAAGAGCATTATCCGCTATATCAACCGCATCGCAAAGCTTGTTAACAACGACCCCGATGTTAACAATAAGATGAAGGTCGTTTTTGTCCAGAACTATAACTGCTCTTATGCAGAGCATATTATCCCCGCAGCTGACATCTCCGAGCAGATTTCTCCCGCAGGCACCGAAGCTTCCGGCACCGGCAACATGAAGTTTATGCTCAACGGTGCTGTTACCCTCGGCACTCTGGACGGCGCTAACGTGGAAATCGTTGAAAAGGCCGGCCACGAGAATAACTATATCTTCGGCGCTACCATCGATGAGATCAACCGCGTGAAGGATACCTATCGCTCCAGAAATATCTATGAGCACGATTACCGCATCCGCCGCGTTGTGGACACCCTCATTGACGGCACTGTTCCCACCGATGACGGTCTCAAGGAGCTCCATACCTCCATCATTGACGGTGCAAGCTATCATAAGCCCGACCACTATTACCTGCTTCTGGACTATGTTTCCTATCTTGTCACCAAGAAGCGTGCAATATCCGATTGGCGTGACCGCGAATCCTTCGGCAGAAAGTGCCTTATGAACATCGCCTCCGCAGGCAAGTTCAGCGCAGACCGCTCCATTCAGGATTATGCAGATACCATCTGGTATGTATAAAATAAAAAAGGACGCCGTCGGGCGTCCTTTTTTATTTACAAATATGATGGGAAGACGATATAATTATTTTGTTGGATATCAAGTTATGAAAGGAGTCTGGCATAATGGCACGAATCAGTATGAAAGGTCCGGGCAGAATCGAGGAAATCAGCGCAATTCTCAAAGAACGCATTCCCGAGTGCGGATGGACTTGCGAACTTTTGGACCGTGTAAGCCGCTGCGGAGCGGAAATGCTTGTTTTTGAAAAGCATTTTATGCGCTCAGGCAATAGCAGTGCAAGCCTCAGCATAATGATAAGTGCTCAGGAGGGCGGCGTTATTGTTGACAGCGTGGGCAGCGGAGCCAAAGCGGGACTTTTTGATTTCACATGGGGCGTTGAGGAAGATTTTGCCGCCGAGGTTGCCAATGTTCTTGAGCCTATGGGCTTTGTCGTGTTTGAAAGAGATGATACGCAGATCGCCGAAGACTATGAACCCGTATCCCTGAGCGAACTTGGTGCGGGGAAGAGTGCGGAGAAAGAAGAAGCTCCTCAAGAGGCTGAGTGGGTGCAGCTTGGAAAGGAAGAAAAAAAAGGTCTTTTCGGCAGAAAGCGCAACAAACCCGACTGGGAGTATTAAACACGGGAAACGGAGGATACTGTGGTGAAAAAAAGCACAAAAGCCATTATTGGCATTGTTGCCGTGGTTATCATCATTGTTCTTATCTTATTTGCATTGGGGAAACTGGATTCCTATGAAACAAGACTGACAAAAGCTATGGACTATGAGCAGATACTGCTCAAAGAGGGGCAGTACGCTCTTGTCCGCATTGACGAAGATCGTGCTGCTTTTGTATGTCCCACGGCGTCGGGAAGCGCGGGTCTTAATCTTTACGTGGAATTTGACCTTGACACAATGGAGGTCTCGGACGAGTTTTATGTGTGGAGAAACGGAGGTCCTTATTTAAACGAGTTCGCCGAAAAAGCAAGAAGAGACCACTACGCCTTTAATACATATATGGATGTGAAGCACGGCCACCCCACCTATTATTTTTACATAGGTGTAAGCGAGGTCGAGCCCGCATATGATCTTATCGGTGAGAGAACGAGTGCTCTCCAATACACTGAAATCAACGGATATTACTTCTTTATGTATCTTCAGGATTTTGAGGTTTATCTGTGATTATTGAAGAGAGGAGCAGCATTTGAACAAACGGTCATTAAAAATAGTGATATGCGCCGCGGTGCTCCTTGCAATATTGCTCGCCCTCATTTTAGCTTCCGCGGTCCCAAATCGGACGGATTATACTTTTGCTCTCGGCAGCGGAAGACTGCGGGAGATAAGCAAGGAAACGAATGACGCAGGACACACTGTGATAACCCTTGCGGATGACGATTATACTTATCGGTATAACCTAAGCCTCCGTCAGCTGCAGTCTGTGCTGCTGAACAGCTCCCGCTGTGAGGAAATAGTGAAGGCTGCCGAGAATAAGAGTCTCAAAAGCGCTGAGCCGGATTTGGAACTGTGGCTTGGCGCGGCTTTTCCCGAAGCGGACTATACATCTCTGGAAACGGAGCTTCATACAGGCAGCGGCAGCCCGTTGGAGGCTAAGAGATACTGGGTGAAGGAGTGGCAAGGCGATATTCTGCTCAATTGGGCAAGCCTGAGCTTTACGGCGGACGGCAGACTTTGTATGCTGGTCAGAAGCAACAATATAATGCCTGCGGCTGAACAGAAGGTGAGCGAAGCCGAGGCGGTGGAACTCGCCGCGCAATATCTGGGAATAAGCGGTGAATTCAAGGAAGTAAACCTTGAAAAAGTGGTGTACGGTGAGTGCGTGGCGTGGCATATCGAATGCAGCGTGGAGAAAGGAACGATGGACACATATTATGCCCTCTATATAGACATAGAAAGCGGCGAGCTCATTGAGCCCGCGCTGACAACTTCTGCAGAATAATAAAAATCATCACCCGCATTTTTTGTGGGTGATGATTTTTTGTTATCTGCTGTTTCGCTCAAGGAAAACCCCGTCGCGAAAGCCCTGCATGGATTTGTCCGTGTCCGCCATTTCAAGGCGCTTTTCACACCATACACAGTACTGGGGATTTTGCTCTATGCCGCAGTAGTGCCGTCCCAGCTTTTTGGCGGTGACGGAGCTGCTGCCCGAACCCAGGAAAGGGTCAAAGACAGTGTCGCCTATATTGGAGGAGGCAAGTATCAGCTTTGCCAGCAGCTTTTCCGGCTTCTGGGTGGGGTGGGCTGTGTTTTCCGGCATAGACCAATAGGGTACGGTTATATCGTCCCAGAAGTTGCCGGGGCAGGTGGCGCGATAGTTTCCCTCGGGAGTTTCCTCCCAGTCCTTGGGCTTGCCGTTTTCCCGGTAAGGGGCAATCACCTTTTTGCGGAGCTTTACCGCATCCAGATTGAAAGTATAATCCCTGCCTACTGTGGCAAACCATATATCCTCCATACTGTTTTTCCAGTTTCGGGCGGCGCCGCGGCCTTTTTCCCGCTGCCAGGTAATGCGGTTGCGAAGGGTGAAAAACTCGCTGAGAGCTGCGGATATGGCGGCGGAGGAGCCCCAGTCGCAGCAGACATATATGCTGCCCGTATCCTTCATCAACGGACGGACGAGAGAAAGCCACTCCAAAGTGTATTTATAATACTCATTCTCGGAAAGGCGGTGGAAGGCATTTTCTCCGAAGGTCTTGTTCATATTATAGGGAGGGTCTGCGATGACAAGGTCAGCAAAGGCGGAAGGGAGAAGGGGCATCACCGCAAGACTATCCCCAATTATGGTTTTATCCAGTATGTCATCCGCGCTGACGCTCTTTTCCACGCTGACGCAGCGGCGGAGATAGCTCTCCCCCTGCTCCACGGAAAGGTCTATTGTTTTGTTTCTGCTTGATTTCATAGCATACTCCGGAACATTGTTTTTAATGATTTTAGCATAAAATGCCCCGCTCTTGCAAGAAAAACGCGAATATGATAAAATATATCGATTTATATTCACTATGAGGTCTATATGGAATTTGAAAATATGCTCCGCTATTGCCGAGAGCTTGAAATGAATAATAACCGCACATGGTTTCACGAAAACCACGCTCAGTACGAAAAGGCGAAAGCCGATTTTACCGAGCTTGTGGATATGGTGAAGTATGCCGTTGTGGAGCGGGTTGACCCATCTTTGCAGGAGAGGCTTCTCTTCGCAGACCCTAAACCTATGATCTACCGCATTCCCCGTGATGCCCGTATGTACAAAACAAAGCCCCCTTATAACCCCACTTGGAGGGCATATATTTCTCCCGATAAAAAGCAGCTTTTGCCTCTCGGCTATATTCTTAGGGTCGCTCCCGACGGACAGAGCCATTTTGGCACGGGCGCATGGTGTCCCGACAGAGAGTATCTCAACCGGGCCCGGGATTATGTTGCCGGACATTGGGAGGAACTGGAGGATCTTTTGGAGGAAAGCGGACTCACTCTCTTGGGAGAAAAGCTCAAACGCTGCCCCGGGGAATATGAGCCGGACCATCCTGCCGCCGAGTATCTTAAGCATAAAAGCTGGATATTTATCGAGGATGTTCCTGTAGATGATTTTGAAAGCTTTGATGAGTATATAGCATATATAAGCGCTCTTATTGACCGTATGGAGCCTCTCCGACGCTTTTTTGAGAGAGCTTTGCAGCCTATAGTCGATAGTATATGGGATCGCCTGAGCGATATAAACCAAACCCGTTTCTGAACGAATATGCGTTGGCATTGCATCGCCTTCGCCCCTTGAAGGGCGACGGCCCATCTGCAGGACGAAGTCTTGCACTGCCTTAGAATATTCGCTCAGAAATCTCCGACACCACGGGTAGGGATTTTTGTGTCAGGCAAAATTGAATGATGATGGTGGGCTGACGCCCACCGAAGAATAAAATGAAGTCTGGCGCTAAAATCCGCCTCGTGGTGCGGGTTCGGTTTATATCGCTCAGGCGTTGATTGGAGTGGAGATAATGCAGATTCTTCTTGGATATATTGTGGTTTTCGGCTGGGTTTTTCTCAGCCTTGGCGCTGCACAGCTGGCTAAAAAATGTTTCAAAGCCGGCGAGGAAGCCGCCCGCAAGATAGTTCATGTATCCGTTGCCTTCACATGGTTTCCCATGTATTTCTTTTTTGGCACTTCATGGCATCTGCCTGTGCCCACAGCCATTTTCATTGTGCTCAACTACATATCCTGCCGCAAGAATATTTTCTCCATGATGGAGCGCTCCGATGCGGAGAAACAGAGCTATGGCACTGTCTTCTATGCCCTCAGCATGACCGTGATGGCGGTGTGCGCCTGCATAGACCATCGCCTTATGACACCCTATGGAATTGCCGCTCTTTGCATGGCTCTTGGTGACGGCTTTGCCCCCATATTCGGCAGCATTAAAAAGGGCAACCGCAGCTTTTTCGGCGGCAAGAGAAGCGTTTATGGCTGCATGAGTGTGTTTCTTATCTGCGGAATAGTTGTCAGCTTTATGAGCGCCTTCTTCGGCCTGGGGTTTGAATGGTGGAATATTCTCATCATTGCCTGGGGCGCAACTATATTCGAAATCGTGGGCGTAAAGGGTACCGACAACCTGACTCTGCCCCTCGGTGTGTTTATTCTCCTTTGTATTTTTGTTCTTTGAGGAAAAGTTATGGGCAACATCTGGCTTAGTTTAATACTCAGCACCCTTCTGGCTCTCCTTGCCCTTTGGCGGCGGGCGATAACTTATCCCGGTACGGCGCTGGCATGGTGCTTCTCCGTGGTGATTTGCTATTGCGGCGGCTGGGTGGATTTCTGCGCTCTTGCTGCAACGCTGGTATTCACCCTTGTTGCGGGCAAGATATCCGGAAAAACCCGTGAAAAGGCCGAAATAAAGCTCCACGCAAAGCACGGCAGAAGAGACAGCGTGCAGATAATCTGCAATGTGGGCATGTCTGCTCTTATGGTGCTTTTGTATGCCGTCACTAAGCACGATGCCTTTCTTTGCGCCAGCGGAGCGGCCCTTGCCGCATCTCTGGCGGATTCTATGGCATCGGAGCTGGGCATACTCAGCAAAAGAGGACCCCGCGATGCCTGCACATTTAAGAAAGTGCAGCCGGGAATGTCCGGAGGTGTCAGCGCCTTTGGTTTTGCCATGAGCGGCGTGGGCGCTGCCATAATCGGCGCTGTGTGTTTGGGACAGGGGAGAGGATGGCTGTTCTCTCTTGTGATATTTGTCTCCGGCTTTGCAGCCGCCTATATTGACAGTCTCCTTGGTTCCGCTGTGCAGGCAAAGTACCGCTGCGGTGTTTGCGGCGCCCTTACGGAAAAGAAAACCCACTGCGGCGTGACGGGTGTGATTGAAAAAGGCTGGCGTTTCATTGATAATGACGCGGTTAATTTTCTCAATAACCTCTCCGGCGCAGTGATAGCGCTGGTGCTGTGGTGGCTGATTGGATAATAGGATATGAAAAAGAAGAAGCTCTTTTAGAGCTTCTTCTTTTTCATATTACTTCAGTAAGTATCTTGATAAACAGCAGACCGAGCACAACGAATATCATTCCTCTTATGCGCTTGCTGCCGCCTTTGATGGCGAAGCGGGCACCCAGATAGTTGCCCAAAACATTGCAGATTGCAGCGGGGATAACGATGGACCACATTACATAGCCGTTTATTATCCACACTACTGCGGAGGCAATGTTGCTGGCCAGATTGCCCACCTTTGCGCAGCCGGAGGAGGTCAGCAGATCCATGCCTATAACGGCAGTGAATGCCATTATCATAAATGTTCCCGTGCCGGGACCCACCATGCCGTCATAGCAGCCGATAAAAAGACCGATGAGGGCGCAGAGAATATATTCCGTACGCTTTGTATAGCTGCGTTTGGGAACGCTGCCTTCTTTGCCGAAATCCTTCTTAACAGTGAGGATAATGGCGGCAAGGGGAAGAGCACAGAGAATGATGATCTTAAAAACCTTGTCGCTGATGAAAAGGGCGGCAATCTCTGTGCCGATGGCGGAGCCGAGAAGGGCGAAAAGTGCGGCAATAATGGCGAAGCGGAGGTTAATCTTTCCGCTTTTTATGTATTTTCCAGCGGCAACGCTGGTGCCGATGGAATTGACCACCTTGTTTGTGCCGGAGGCTATGTGGGCGGGGATTCCGCAGAAAAGGTAAGCGGGAAGGCTGATAAGACCACCGCCGCCGGCAACGGAGTCAACAAAGCCTGCCAGAAACACAAGAGGGCAGACTATAAGCAGGGTTTTAACTATCTCGGGCATATTTATTCTCTCTCCAAAATTCAATTGGACTAATTATAAATTAACGGCTAATCCATGTCAACAAAATAGGAGATATAAAAACGGGTTTCGGTCAATCGGAGGACCAAAACCCGTTTTTCACTTAGATAAATCTTTTATCGCTGTAGCGATAAATTCTGCCGCCGAAGGAGAGGGCTTCGTCCTCATCGTGGGTGACAAGGATGCAGGTTTTACCCTGTGCGGCGGAGAGAATTTGCTCCCATACCGCGGCTTTTGTGTCAGCGTCCATCCCCTTTAATGGCTCATCCAGCAAGAGAATATCTCCGCCGTAGGCAAGAGCCCGGGCAATGCTGATGCGCTGCTGCATTCCGCCGGAAAGCTCCCCGGGAAGTTTCGCTCCGTCTGCGCCAAGACCAACGGCATCGAGCCATTTTTGCGCTTCCGGGAGGCTTGGGGGAGAGTCTGAAAGAACAGCGTTTATATTTTCAAGAGCGCTGAGCCAGGGGAGGAGACGGGGCTCTTGAAAAACGCAGGAAATGCGACCTTCCAACTTTATGCGGCCGTCTTCCGGCTTCAAAAGACCGGCGATGGCGGAGAGAAGGCTGGTTTTTCCACAGCCGGAAGGACCCATCAAGGCAATCTTTTCGCCTTTTTCCACCCGGAGGCTAAAGTTTTCGATAACCCGCTCGCCCTCATGGCTCAATGAGAGATTTATAATATCAATCACGACTTTCCACCTCCCACGCTGTAGCTTTTGCTTATTGCGGCGATGGCGGCAATAAGTACCTTTTCAATAATGAGGCTGCATATAATTACCACTACAGTCCAGGCAAAGAGATCCAGAGTTTCCCAATATAGCTTGGACTCATAGAGTATTTTTCCAATGCTCAAAGCGGGAACGGTGAGAACCTCCGCTGCGACGCCGGCCTTCCAGGCAAGACCGAGGCAGGAACGGCAGGCGGCGAGAAAATGGGGCATAACGGAGGGAATGTATACTCGGCGCAGACGTCTCCAGGGAGAGAAGCGGTATACCCGGGCCATTTCTATTAGCAGGGGGTCGGTTTGGGAAATGCCGGTGCTTACATTGCTCCAGACTATGGGAAGAGCCATAAGCACAACTATCACCGAGGGGAGAATATCCCGCCCAACCCACAGAATAAGCAGAATGATGAAAGAGGCCACGGGAGTGGACTTGATGACGGTGAGCAGGGGTGAGAAAAGGCTGCGCAGCAGCGCCCAGCGGCTTGTGGCAAGAGCAAGAAGCACACCAAGCGCCATAGCGCAGACAACGCCAAGAAGAATCCTTCCCAGACTGACGGCGGTTATATACCAAAACTCCGCGCTTATTATAAGCTGAGCAATCCGCCCAAGCACCGCAGGGGGGGCAGGGAGAAGCAGGGGTTTAGCAACAATCAGGGCAAGAACCTGCCACACTCCCAGCCAGAATATAAGCACTATTAAGTTTTTTGCAAGTTTTTTGAGTGCTTTCATATCAAAATTCCTTCGTAGTGGACGGCGTTCTCGACGTCCCGTTCAAATATTATCCAAGGTAATAGAAATCATCTGCGGGAACTGCGCCGCCGATAGAGGGAGGAGCAACGGAAAACATTGCCTCAAGGAAGCCTTCCATGGGAGCTATCATATCCGAACCATCAATGAAGCAGAGGTTGCAGTTGGGAATGGCTTTCTGGGCAACAGGAGCCTGAGCAAAGATGCCGGCCTCAACTATCATCTGCGCCGCAGCGGCAGTATCTTCGGAAAGGAAGTTAATAGATGCTTCATACTCCTCAAGAAATGCTGCAATGGCGGCGGGATGCGCTTCCGCGAACTCACGGCGGACAACAAGGCAGCCCTGAACAAGCTGACTGTCGTTTATCTTTGCCCATTCTTCGGTAAGGTCAAGAGCAACTGCAAGCTTGTCGTTGGCGGCGCGTGCGATGGTTACCATAGGCTCGGGCAAAACGGCAATATCCACTTCACCGGCAGCTACGGCGGTACGAAGGTCGGCAGGCTGAGCAAAGCTTGTGTCAATGGTCACATTAACTCCTGCGTTTTTGCATATGTAGTCCATAATAAAACTGGGGTTCTGGGCGGGGGTGAAAACAGTTTTGCCTTCAAGCTGGGCAAGAGAAGAGATGCTCTCCTTTTCGCTGTTGACCACCACATAGAGAACGCCGAGAGTATTCAGCGCGAGAAGCTGCACCTCGCCGCCTGTTTTGTTATAAACAACGCTTGCTGCATTGGTGGGAAGAGCGGCAATGTCGGTGCTGCCGTTTATGAGTGCGGCGGTTATGTTGCTGGCATCGGTCTCAACGGAGATATTATAGTTGAGGGGGCTGAGACCTGCGGAAAAATCACTCATCAGCTTTGCCATTCCGAAGCCGGTGGTGCCGTTGAGAACCATAATGTTTATGGGCTCGTTGCTGAGCTGGGGTTCTTCCGAGGCTTTGTCATCTTCGGGAATGTCACTGCCGGAGACAGCGGGGGAGACAGGCTCCGGAGTGACTTCTGGGGATGTCGCGGGGGCGGGGGCGTCTGCTGCTCCGCAGGCGCAGAGAGCGAAAAGCATAATAGCTGCCAGAATCAAAGAAATAATTTTTTTCATAGTAAGTTCCTTTCTGTCAAATTGCGGAATAGGCGGTCTTGGTGCTCACGCCGGGGAGACGGCCAATTTTGCCTGAAATGCTGCTGATAATATCCTGGGGGGCATCAATGGCTATGGAGATTATATTCACCTTTTTCTCCCGATAGGGAATGCCCATTCTGCCCAGAATGTATTGCGCATTTTCGTGGAGTATGGCGTTTATTTTTTCAACAGCATCGCTGTTTTCCACGATTATGCCTATAAGTGCAACCCGTGTTTCCATTATCTTCTCCTTTCATAGATGCAAAAAGGGTAACTGCAGCTGAAAGATGCAGTTACCCCATAGTTAACAGTATTTCTGCAGCGGCCGTGAAAGAGAGCGCATCTCACCCACAGCGGCTTGTATGGAGAAATCAGATCTTTCGCCGCAATAAAATTTTGGCGTCAGAAAGTTTATTTCCAAATTTATTTTACTATATTTTTTCTTGATGGGCAAGAAAAATTTTATTTTCCAAAGCGCTCTTCAAAGCCCTCGGAGTAATGCAGCTCCATATCCTCGGTGATGAAAACCGCCCAGGTATCGGGAAGGGAGTTTATAAGAGCCATTCCATCCTCAAGACCCATAGCAAAAACGGTGGTGCTCAGCCCATCGCAAGCGGTGCTGCTTGAACTTATGATACTGACGGAGATGAGACCGTTATTAAGGCTTCGGCCTGTTTTTGGGTCAAGGATATGATGGTAGATTTCACCGTCATGCTCAAACCAGCGCTGGTATACTCCGCTTGTGACAAGGCTCAAATCAGAAATTGCCACGGTGTCTATCACCTGATTTGAATCACGATAGGGATATTGAATGCCTATTTTGAAATTGCTGCCGTCGGGTTTGGAACCCAGACAAAGAATGTTGCCGCCCAAATCGATAATGGCGCTTTCCACGCCTTTGGAGCGGAGAAAATCGGCGAGGGCATCGGCGATATAGCCCTTTGCGATAGCCCCAAGGTCGATTACCGTTTCGGCATCGCTTAAGGTGATGGTGTTGCCTTCAAGGCTGATTTTTTCATAGCCTGTGTGCTCAAGAGCATCGGTTATGGCTTCGTCGGAGGGAAGTGTGGGGGAGTCGGAGGAGAAAGCGTACATATCGCTTATAGCGCCCATAGTTATATCAAAGCGTCCGCCGCTTGTTTCGCAGTATTCAAGCGCGGTTTCTATAAGCTCCGAAAGGGCAGGGGAGACCTCGGCGCTGTCTGCGCTGTTGAGCTTGTAAAGCTCGCTTTCCGGGGCGGTGCGGGAGAAGATTTTTTCATATTCCCCGCAGAGAGCAAGGCAATCATCAAGAAACTGTGCGTCTTCCTCGGAGTAGACCGTGAGTGTCACAACCGTGTCCAGATAAAAGCCGGTTTTTGTATATTTTTCACCGCTTTGCCTGCTTATGGAGGCACAGGAGGATAATGAAAAAATTAACAAAAATGTTAATGTAAAAATTAGCGGTAAAAACGGTTTTTTTGCATTTTGAGGCATAGTTTACTCCTTGCGTTTGAAGGATTTTGTTGTTATAATCTAATTTGTATTTTATATACTCTGTTCGTTTTTGCAAGCAAAAATTTTCGCAAAAAATTAAAGTTGATTATAATCGAAGGAGGAAGCAGAGTGTCAATCAAACTGCTGCACGGTGCTCATGTACCGCACAGAAAAAACACTGCAGAATGCGCTCCCCAGCGTATCCCTGTAACCGCAGGCACTATGATCACCATTCCCGTTTCCATGAACATCGGTGCTCCCGCAAAGCCCGTTGTCAAGGTTAACGATCTGGTGAAGGTTGGTCAGCTGGTTGCAGAACCCGGCGGCTTTGTCTCCGCTCCCGTTTATTCGGGCGTATCCGGCAAGGTCAAGAAACTCGACGAAGTCCTTTTGTTCCATGGCGCAAGCTGCCAGGCCATCGTTATCGAGGCTGACGGCGAGCAGGCAGTCTATGAAGGACTTGAGGCCCCCACCCTAAGCGATCTCCCCAGCTTTATCGATGCCATCCGCGCAAGCGGTGTTGTCGGTCTTGGCGGCGCAGGTTTCCCCACCTCCGTCAAACTGAACGTTGACCCTGGGAAGGTTGAGTATATCTGCATCAACGGTGCAGAGTGCGAGCCTTACATCACTGCTGATACTCGCACCATGCTGGATGACGCAGAGCTTCTTGTTGAAGGCATTGAACTCCTCGAAAAGTATTTTGACCCCAAGAAGATCATAATTGGCATTGAGGATAATAAACCCAAGTGCATCAAGAATATGAAGGAGCTTTGCAAGGGTCTGGACTATGTTGATGTCCGCGCTCTTCCCGCACTTTACCCCCAGGGCGGTGAAAAGGTTATGATCCATAACACCACCGGCCGCATTGTCCCCGAAGGCAAGCTCCCCATCGATGTGGGCTGCGTTGTTATCAACCCCTCCACTCTTGTCGGTATCGCAAGATATGTCAAGACCGGTATGCCCCTCGTTGAAAAGTATGTCACTGTAGACGGCAGTGCAATCGCCAACCCCATGAACGTTATTGCTCCCATCGGAATGAGCGTTAAGCAGGTTGTTGAGTTCACCGGCGGCTATAAGTGCGAGCCCAAAAAGATAGTCCTCGGCGGACCCATGATGGGTGTTTCCGTTCCCTCTGACGATGAAGTTGTTGTCAAGAACACCGGTGCTATCCTTTGCTTTGATGAGCGCGATGCCCGTCCCCCCGAGACCACTGACTGCATCAAGTGCGGCAGATGCATCAACACCTGCCCCCTGAATCTGATGCCTGCCCATATTGAAACCGCATATAAGCTGGAAAAGGGCGACGAGCTGAAAAAGCTCAAGGTTAATCTCTGCATGGAATGCGGCTGCTGCGCATTCGTTTGCCCCGCAAAGCGTCCTCTTGTTCAGGTCAACAAGCTGGCAAAGGCAATGCTTTGGGACTACAACGCCAAGCTGAAGGCTGATGCTGAAAAGGCTGCAGCCAAGAAAGCAGAGGCAGAAAAGGAGGCAGCAAATGTCTAATCTCATAGTTTCTGTATCTCCTCATCTTACCCATAAGGACTCCACCAGAACCATTATGCGCGATGTGCTTATCGCACTTATTCCCGCAGTAATCGCTTCCATCGTGATCTTTGGCTGGAGAGCACTGCTCCTCACCATCGTCTGCGTCGGAACCGCAGTTTTCTGGGAGTGGGCCTTCCAGAAGATCTGCAAGCGCAAGACCACCATCGGCGATCTTTCCGCCGCTGTCACCGGTCTTATCCTTGCAATGAACCTCCCCGTGGGACTCCCCCTCTGGCAGGCTGCTTTCGGTACCCTCGTGGCTATCGTCGTTGTAAAGCAGCTCTTCGGCGGCATTGGCTATAACTTCGCCAACCCCGCAATCACCGCCCGCGTTGTTATGCTCATCGCCTTCGCGGGCACCATGACCACCTGGGCAGCACCCAACTTCTGCTTCGGCGCTGACGCTGTCTCCGCCGCAACTCCTCTGGCTGTTCTGAAGGAAGGCGGCAGCTATTCTCTGCTGAACCTCTTCATCGGCACTGTAGGCGGCAGTATGGGCGAGACCAGCGCGCTGGCTCTCCTCATCGGCTTCGTCTATCTCCTTTGCCGCAAGGTCATCTCCTGGCATACTCCCGTTGCCTTCATCGGCACCGTGTTTGTTCTCGCTCTTGTTAAGGGCGGCTTTATGTTCGGTCTTGCTGAGATTCTGGCAGGCGGCGTTTTCCTCGGCGCCATCTTTATGGCTACCGACTATGTCACCACTCCTCAGACTCCCTGGGGTCGCGTGATTTTCGGTATCGGCTGCGGACTTATCACCTGCCTCATCCGCTTCTTCGGCAACTATCCCGAAGGCGTGTCCTTCTCCATCCTGCTGATGAACATCCTCACTCCCTACATCAGCAACTGGACCGCAAAGAAACCTCTGGGAGGTGTTGAAGCATGAAAAGCACTGTAAAAGCTGATTTCGTAATGCCCATTGTGGTGCTTCTGCTCATCTGCCTTGTTATGAGCGGTCTTCTTGCAGGCACCAACTTTATCACCGAGCCCATCATCGCCGAGGGCAACCTTGCCCGCGCTGAGCAGGCCCGCATTGATGTTCTTCCTGCTGCTGACGGCTTCCAGCTGATGGATGTCTCCATTCCCGAAGGCAACACTGTCACCGAGGTTTATGAAGCCACCAACGGCGCCGGTTATGTCTTCATGATAAGCACCACCGGTTACGGCGCAAAGGGCTCCCTGCAGCTCATCTGCTCCATTGATGCCGAAGGCAAGATCGTGGACACCAACACTCTGTCCCACGGCGAGACTGCAGGTCTCGGCACAAAGGTCACCGAGGACGGCTTCCGCAGCCAGTTCCCCGGCAAGGACGCTTCTCTTGAGGGCGTTGACGCAATAGGCGGCGCAACCATCTCCTCCTCTGCATATATCAGAGCTATTGAGGATGTTTTCGCTGTGTATAGTTCCATCACCAAGTAAAGGAGGTACGAGAAAATGGCTAAATCCAATAAGCTTTCTGTTTTACTTAACGGCATTATCAAGGAAAACCCCGTTCTCGTGCTTGTCCTTGGTACTTGCCCCACTCTGGCAGTCACCACTCAGACCGTCAACGCATTCGGTATGGGCGCCGCTGCTACCGCTGTTCTGCTTTTCTCCAACGTTGCAATTTCTCTTCTGAGAAAAGTTATTCCCGATAAGGTCCGCATTCCCTGCTACATAGTTCTCATTGCCGCTGCCGTTACCATTGTTCAGATGGTGCTCAACGCCTTTGTTTACAGCGTGTATGAAGCTCTGGGTCTGTTCCTTCCCCTTATCGTTGTTAACTGCATCATCCTCGGCCGCGCCGAGATGTTTGCAAACAAGAACACCGTTGTTGACTCCGCTCTGGACGCCATCGGCATGGGTATCGGCTTCACCCTCACCCTTTTCGTTATGGCTTCCATCCGCGAGATCCTCGGCGCAGGCAGCTGGATGGGTATGCCCATTCCTGTGCTCTGCGACAATAATATCGGCATCATGACCATGGCCCCCGGCGGCTTCGCCGTGTTCGGCATTCTGATCGCTGTTGTCAACAAGTTCTTCACCAATAAGCCCAAGAAGACCGAGTTTGGTTGCGAAAACTGCCCCTCCGCAAGTGTTTGCGGCAAGATGGGCAGCGCAGGCTGCAGTGTAGAGAAGAAGGAGGTTGTTGCTGAATGAAAGAAATTATTGCAATAATCCTTACTGCTGCTCTGGTTAATAACTACGTTCTCTCTCAGTTCCTTGGCATTTGCCCCTTCCTCGGCGTTTCCAAGAAACTTGACCAGGCAACGGGTATGTCCATCGCGGTTATCTTCGTTATGCTCCTTGCAACCGCTGTTACCTGGCCCATCCAGTACTATGTTCTCAATCCCAACGGCCTTGCATATATGCAGACTATCGTCTTCATCCTTGTCATTGCCGCTCTTGTTCAGCTGGTTGAGATCGTTCTGAAGAAGTATATCCCCGCTCTCCATAAGTCTCTGGGCGTATACCTGCCCCTCATCACCACCAACTGCGCAGTTCTCGGTGTCTGCATCAGCAATATCACAGCTGAATACAGCTTCGTACAGGCAATGTTCAACTCCCTTGGCTCCGGTCTGGGCTTCTTCCTTGCCATGGTTCTCTTCTCCGGTGTTCGCGGCCGTATGGAGAACAACAACTGCCCCGCCTGCTTCAAGGGTCTGCCCATCACCCTCATCGCCGCCGCAATCCTCAGCTGCTCTTTCTTCGGATTTGCCGGTGTTGTTGACAACATTTCCGGTTAAGGAGGGAATTACAGTATGACTGCTATTATTATTGCTGTCGTAGTGGTTACCGTTATCGGTATCATCTGCGCTGTTGTTCTTTCTGTAGCCTCCAAGGTTATGTATGTTCCCGTTGATGAGCGTGTAACTCAGCTCAGCGAAGTCCTCCCCGGCGCAAACTGCGGCGGCTGCGGCTTCCCCGGCTGCGACGGTTATGCTGCCGCTCTGGTGGAAGATCCCGACACTCCTCTCACTCTCTGCGCTGCCGGCGGCGCAGCCTGCGCTCAGGCAATGGCTGCCATCCTCGGCAAGGAAGCAGGCGAGATGGTTGAAAAGCGTGCCTTCGTTGCTTGCACCGGCGACTGCAGCAAGACCAAGAACAAGATGGAATATGTGGGTATAGATTCCTGCAAGGCTGCCAAAGTTCTCTTCGGCGGCGCCGGCAGCTGCACCTTCGGCTGCATGGGTCTTGGCGACTGTGTCAGCGCCTGTGTCAACGGCGGTGTAAGCGTCAAGGACGGCCTTGTACGTATTGACTACTCCATCTGCAACGGCTGCGGCGGCTGCGCAAAGGCTTGCCCCAACTCCGTTATCAAGATTCTGCCTGCAGATACCCCCGCTTTTGTCACCTGCTCCAATAAGGATAAGGGCGCTGTCGCACGCAAAAAGTGCACCGATGCCTGTATCGGCTGCGGTATGTGCATGAGAAAGTGCCCCAACGGCGCAATCAAGCTGGAAAACAATCTGGCTGTTATCGATTACGAAAAGTGCAATGGCTGCGGCACCTGCATTGAGGTTTGCCCTGCAAAGTGCATTGTCTGATCCAAATTTTAATTAAAAAAAGGCATCGGAACACTTTTGTTCCGATGCCTTTTGCTGTATAATGATAGCGGTGAATGGAATGAGTTTTTTCAAAAAACATAAAAATGATATATTGCTTGTCCTGGCCGTGATTATTCTCGGTGCAGCCTTCCTTGTGTACGCGGAGTTTTTCCGTCCTAAAGGTGCCGAGGTCATTGTCAGCGTGGACGGGGTTGAACAGCGCCCTCTGCCTTTGTCGGAGAATAACTTTGTCGTAATTGGGGATGAAGAGAAATACAACGTTTTGGTTATTTCCGAGGGTGAAGCCTATATTGAAGATGCAAGCTGCCCTGACCATATCTGCGTGAAAAGCGGCAGGGTTAGCCTTGAGGGACAGACTATTGTCTGCCTGCCCAACAAGGTGGTTATTTCCATAGAGGGCGGAAAAAGCAGCGGATTGGACGGTGTGGCGGGATGAAGACAAAGAAAATAAGTCTGTATGCCCTGCTTGTGGCACTTGCCCTTATACTCAGTTATCTGGAAAGCCTTGTTCCCATGAGCTTCGCTGTGCCGGGCATAAAGATGGGACTTCCCAACATAGTCATAGTTTTTGCGCTCTATAAGCTGGGCTTTAAGGCTGCAGGCTGCATAAGTATTATTCGTGTGCTGCTTGTGAGTCTGCTTTTCGGCAATGTGATGGTGATGATTTATTCCCTTGCCGGCGCTGTGCTTAGCCTTTGCCTTATGTGGCTGCTTCTCAAAAGCGGAAAGTTTTCCTCCGTAGGCGTCAGCGTAATCGGCGCCTTGGGTCATAATGCGGGTCAGGTTCTTACCGCGATGCTTCTTTTGGAAACGGGTGGACTTATATATTATCTTCCCGCACTTTGCATAAGCGGTGCCATAGCCGGCGTTTGCATAGGGCTTGCAGGCGGTATTATCGTTAAAAGAGTAAAAATAAAAGAATGAGAGCGAAGGACTCTCATTCTTTTTATTTTCTTTTGTACTGGTCATCGGGTTCGAAGACCACCTTTTCGTATCTCTTGCAATCCAGCTCAACGCCGGTCCAGTCGGAGTGGAGAATGCCGGTCTGCTTGATGAGCACGTCATAGAGCACGTCATAGTCCTTGCCGTCCTCGCCAACTTCGGGAATGGTGGAGTAGGGGAGGGTCTTGTGGTAAGAAATGCGGTGTCCCTTGTAGTTATACTCGTAGTTGCAGCGGATGCGGGAACCCCACATACCCTCAAACTGGCAAAGAGCGTCCAAATCCCGCATAATGGGGTCATCGCTCTCGTCGTAGAGGTTTTCAAGGGTTGTCTTGGTGTAGTCGGAGCGGAACTGAATGGGCACACCCTGCTTCATAAAGCGGTGGATGAAAGGCTCGATGCGGTTGGAAGGATAGTCGGCAAAGAGCACGCAGTTGATGCGGGTGGGAACCTTTATCTTAGAGAAGATATCGTCGCTGCCTTCCTCAACAAAGGGCTCAAGATGGCGGGAAACGTTAACGCAGGTGAGCTTGTCGGCGTTTCGGTTGAGGAATTCCACAACCTGCTCCTGAGTATATTTGTGCATTACGGGGAGGGTGGTGTTTATGAAAACACGATGGGTAGAGGGAACCGCGTCCAGCATAATCTGGAGGCACTCCAGGTCGGCAAGGGGCTCTCCGCCGGTGAACACAAAGTCGCAGTTGGGGGTGATGCTGTCGATATATTTAATGCTCTCGCATATTTTTTCGGCGCTGAAGCCTTCATTGTTGGCATATTCGGCCTTGTTGATGCAGAAGGGGCAGTTGTTGCAGCAGTCATAGGGAACAAAAACAGTTACTGTTGCGCCGCCCTCTCTGGTCTTATAGAGCTTGGTCATTTATATTCTCTCCATTAATTTTGTCGAACAGTATAACTTTAACATCAGATAGGTGATTAGTCAACAAAATTAGTGAAGTGAAAAATTTAACTTATAAAAATACGGCTTTTTTTATCATAAAATATGAAATCTCCCAACTTTCTGTGGGAGATTTCACATTTTGCTACAAACTTTTTATCTAATGAAGCAGGTGAAGGCGGAGTATTCATTGTTCAGCGCGGGAATTGCTTCGCCCTTGAGATAGGCGGCCATATTGCGGCCGAGATTTCGCATAGTCTGAATTCCCTCGGCATCCTGAGCAACATCCTCTGCCTTTCTGCCGTGAACCATATTCCAGTAGCTGGAGCCGATAATAGGCATCTGGCTGATGGAGAAGTATTTATTCAGAACATCTATGCTGGCGGTGGTGCCGGCTCTGCGAGCGGAGACCACAGCGGCTCCGGGCTTGCCCTTGAAGGCGTTTCCGCCGGAGAAGAAAAGACGGTCCAGCACGGAGAGAATGCGGCCGCTGGGATGGGCGTAATATACGGGAGAGCCGAAGATAAATCCGTCAGCCTCGGCGCACTTAGCCTTCAGCGCGCTGAGATTATCGTCGTCAAAAACGCAGTTTTGGGTTTTGCGGCAGGCGCCGCAGCCGATGCAGTCCCGGACGGGACCGTTGCCCAGCCAGACGATTTCGCTGTCAATTCCCTCGGCGGCAAGGGCGGTGGCAACCTCTCTGAGCGCGGCGTAGGTGCAGCCATCTTTGTTTGGACTTCCGTTTATCATAAGTACCTTCATTTTTCTTGGTCTCCCTTCGCTTTTTCACTATTTTATATTTTACTGCGACAAAATACAAGACACTATTGCGCCGTCTCACCGGCGGGGATATAATTATCTCATCAAAAATGAGGAGATCTTCAATGATAGAAGTATGCCCGGAATATTATAAAGATTTCAAATGCATTGCTGAGCGCTGCCGCCATAGCTGCTGCATCGGCTGGGAAATAGATATTGACGAGGAAAGCGCAGAAAGATTTAAGAAAGTATCAGGAGCTCTTGGGGACAAGCTTCGCCGCTGCATAAGCGATGAGGGCGAGCCCCATTTCATTCTCGGAGAGGATGAGCGCTGCCCCTTCCTCAATGAGAATAATCTTTGCGAGATAATTCTTGAACTTGGCGAGGATGCGATTTGCGGGATATGCACCGACCATCCCCGCTTCCGCACTTACCTCAGCGAGAGGACGGAGATCGGCCTTGGCCTTTGTTGCGAGGAAGCGGGCAGACTTATAATAGGCAGCGAAAATCCCTTTTCTCTGGTGGAGAGGGGAGAGGGAGCTTATACCGCCGATGAAGATGCCCTGATGGATGTCCGCGAGGAGATTTTTGATATAATGGCGGAGGAGCGGCCTGTCTGCCGACGTATGGAAAAGGTGCTGTCTCTTTGCGGAGGGGAGAATATAAGCTTTGATATCCGTGAGTGGGCGAAGTTTATGCTTGGGCTTGAGCGCCTTGACGAAGGGTGGACAGTCTGCCTTGAGCGCCTTGCCTTTTCCGAATATGACGAGACGGATGTTGGACCTTTGATGCATTCCCGAAGCCGGGAATTTACAAACCTATTTAACTATTTCATTTACCGCCATTTTTTCTCCGCCCTTGATGATGGAGACATAGTCTCCAAAGCAGCCTTCGCCGCTTTGAGCTGCCGTATTATTGCCGCCCTCTGTCTCACCCACGGCAGCGCAGGTGATCTGGAAACAATTATTGAATACGCGAGGATGTATTCCTCGGAGATAGAGTATTCCGATGAAAATCTGGAAAGGATTTTTGATGAGTTAACCATATAAAAAAGGAAGTGCAGTGTGAGTACACCTGCGGCACTCTTTTTATTTATATGGTAATGTGCCTTGCGGAGTACCAAAGGCCATGGGGAATTGCACCTGCTAAATGAGAATATATGCATATTCCATTAAATACTATATAGAATATTATAATATATTTAACAAAACTGTTTTAAATCGAATTTGCCCTTTACAAACGAACTTGTTGGATGTATAATACCCGCGTATACAGAAAACGGGCTGATTATCCGCACCTGTCGGTTCAGTCGATCAATAATATTGGAGGATGACAATAATGAAGAAGATTTTTGCAATGCTTCTGGTTCTTGTCCTGGTCGTAGGCCTTATCCCCGTTTATGCTCTGGCAGCCAGCTGCCCCGATGGCAACCATGACTGGAGCAATAAGAACGGTAAGTGTGCTGTTCTGGAGTGCCAGGCAAAGTGCTCTCATGACTGGGAGTCCTGGAAGAAGCCCAACTGCGTTACCGGCGGCTGGGAATCTGCAAAGTGCACCATCTGCGGTATGACCAATGGTACATATCAGAACCACGCATCCAAGGCTCACAACTTTGTTGGCGGTGTCTGCACTGAGTGCGGCGCAGAAGAAGTAAATCAGGATACCTGCAGCCATACCTGGAACGACACTACCTGCACCAAGTGCGGCAAGACCCACACCCATGACAGCGACAAGACTAACATCCAGCCCTGCGGCACCAGCGGCGCATACAACACAAAGCGTTGCTCTGTTTGCAACAAGCAGATGGAAATGGTAAAGACTCCTGCTTCCCATACTTTCGTTGATGGCCTTTGCACTGTCTGCGGCGCAACTCAGGTCAATCAGGAGACTTGCGAGCACAACTGGAATCAGGGCACTACCTGCACCAAGTGCGGCAAGACCCACACCCATGACTCTGCTGTTCCCCATATCCAGCCCTGCGGCACCAGCGGCGCGTACAATACCAAGACCTGCTCTGTCTGCAACAGACAGATGGAAATGGTAAAGACCCCTGCTTCCCACACCTTCGTTGACGGCGTCTGCACTGTCTGCGGCGCAATTCAGGCTGCTGAAGAGTGCGAGGACGATGAGCATGTCTGGAACCAGACTGAGACTTGCTCCGTCTGCGGCGCAACCCATACCCACGATAAGGATAAGACTAACATCCAGCCTTGCGGCACTGACGGCGCATACAACACCAAGAGTTGCTCCAAGTGCGGCAAGCAGATGGAAATGAATCCCACCCCCGCAGCCCACGATTTCGAAGACGGTGTCTGCACCGTCTGCGGCTTCGAACAGCCCGAGGAAGAGTGCGATGAGCACGATTGGGAAAACGGCGTCTGCACTGTCTGCGGTGAAGAATGCACCCACACCGAAAAGACCAATCATCAGAACTGCGTGACCGGTGAGTACAACACCACCGTATGCGAGGAATGCGGCGAGATCCTCAATATCGAAGCTGTACCCGGCGAGCATACTATGGAAGACGGCGTTTGCACCGTCTGCGGCTTTGAGCCCTGCCCCGATGGCAACCACGAGTGGAACAGCGAAGGTGCCTGCGATAAGTGCGGCGCAGCTTGCCCCCACGAGAACACCAAGACTGTCCACGCTGACTGCGAAGGTGCCGGCTATGTCACCACCACCTGTCTGGACTGCGGTATGGTCGTTGAACTCAACCCCGTTCCCGGTGAGCACGATTTCGTTGACGGTGTCTGCGTAAACTGCGGCGCCAAGGATCCCAACTACAAGGCTCCCGGCGGTTATGACGATGGCGCCAAGGATCCCAACTACAAGGCTCCCGGCGGTTATGACGATTCCTACAAGACCGGTGATAATGTTGTTGTTATCATTGGTGTTATGGCAGGCATTGCCGTTGTTGCTGCTGCAGCATATGTCTTCGGCAAGAAGAGAATTTCCTGCTGAGTGCGGAACTGCTTAAAGAAATAACATAAGTAAGAAAACCTGTGACGGATTTTCCGTCACAGGTTTTCTTGTGTTGTAAAACAGCAACCACGGGCTATGCCCGTGGCTCTAAAAAGGCAAAGCCTATGAGTAGTCCAGCCGCAGCGGAAGCCTCCCCTGTGTAAGGGGAGGTGGGTTGAGCAAAGCGAAACCCGGAGGGGTTGCTGAGTAATGAAAACCGTCTTCATAGGGGTCGGACACCCGGCCGACTCGCGGGCGATTCGTGAATCGCCCCTACGAAAGTGATATTAACTTTATCCGCAAATCGTAGGCATGCCGACCTCAGTGCGCCTAAAACATAACTGGGTTTTCGCGTAAATGTTGATTGCCGCTACGCCGCACATCTCGGTTCACAAAAAATCGGACAATACTTTTCCGTATTTTCTATATTTTATTTCTTGCCATTTCAGCTCTTTGCTATTATAATGTATCTGTTGAATAATAGGTGTTATTGCGCCCTTTTTTGTTTGGAGCGGTAATACGGATCGGAGGATCATTATGAAAATGAAGAGGTTTTTCGCGCTGCTGCTGACACTCGTTATGATTGTTGGCCTGCTGCCTGAACCCACACACGTCCATGCGGCAGAAGTCACAAAAGATACCTGTTCGAGTGGTGGTAAACATACTTGGACTATTACAAATGCTACCAATGCTACGACAGGTAAGGGTTATTGTAAAACATGTAACTCTTACTGCCTGTATCCAGGCTTTACATGGAATGGTGGTACATATTACTTTGAGCATGAGTTTACTGTATTGATTAATGACTGTACGCTCAATTTATATGGTAGTCGTACATGTAAAACATGTGGCTTAACTGCCACAGGCAACCAGGCTAGTTTTACAAGCCTTACTGCTGTGCGTTCTGAACATGACTTTGATGAAGATGGACAGTGCAAATACTGTAAAGTTAAGCAGACAGTTGTTACTCAGACTGTTTGTTCTAATGGTTCTGCCCACAATTGGCAAGTAACATCTGGCAATTATACGCAGAAGACAGGTAGAGCGGTATGTAAGGAATGTGGCGCGGCATGTGTTTTTGAGGGCAAAAACTTTGGCTCACCAAATTTCATCCATGATTTTGAAGTAACTAAAAAAATTAACTGTAAGACTGGCAATGGTACGATTGTTTGTAAGTATTGTGGATTATCTTATACTACTGTCGGAGTATTTGAAAAAGGCAATCATAACTACGATGCTAATGGTGAATGTACTGTATGTGAATATGCTTGCACCACACATACCTATTCCAATGGCAAGTGTACCGAGTGCGGTAAGAGCGCACCTCCTTGTGCTGTTCATACGGACTCTTCTACCGGTAAGTGCCCCACCTGCGGTGCAGCGCTGACTCCCTGCCCGGAACGTTCTCCTGCAAAGACCCACACCTTTGGAACAGATGGCCTTTGCTCCGCCTGTGGCGCAGCTTGTGAACATGATAAAGAGCCTAATCTAAACAGTTTTGTTTGTAATTCTTCTGGATATCAAAGTGTTTCCACAGTATGTACCATTTGCAAGAAGGTTTTTGCTGCAGAGATTCAAGTGAAACCTTACAGCCATTTCTTGGATGAGAATGGTCAGTGCCTCAAGTGCGATTTCGAGTGCCAGCATGACTTTAACTATGACACAGCTATAAACGAAGTTCCTTCCACCTGCAAGACTTACGGATACAAGGAATATAAGTGCAAAAACTGTGAACAGACTACAAAAGTCATCTCCACCGAGCTTGACAGAAACAACCATGAGAACCTTGCCCAGGGCGAGGCCCAGGAGAAGACCTGTACTCAGGATGGCTGGGAAGCCTACGAATACTGCACCGAGTGCGATTACAGCACGAAGGTAGTGATCCCCGCCGGTCACGTCATTGCCCAGGGCGAGGCCCAGGAGAAGACCTGTACTCAGGATGGCTGGGAAGCCTACGAGTACTGTGAGAAGTGCGACTACACCACCAAGGT
>SVKK01000003.1 GCA_015068425.1 Oscillospiraceae bacterium
GCGTGACCCGGGCAGTCAACGTGTGCATAGTGACGAGCTTCGGTCTCGTACTCAACGTGAGCGGTGTTGATGGTGATACCACGCTCGCGCTCTTCGGGAGCCTTATCGATGGAGCTGTAGTCGGTGTACTCAGCCTTGCCCTGGAAAGCCAGGTACTTGGTGATAGCTGCGGTGGTGGTGGTCTTACCATGGTCGATGTGACCGATGGTGCCGATGTTTACATGGGGCTTAGTTCTGTTGTACATCTGCTTTGCCATTGTGGAACATCCTCCTAAAAATAAAGTAAATAATAATTTTTGTTTTTCAACTCAACGAATTGATTTTACAGTATTTTAACTGCATTTGCAACAGTAATTTTTTAAAAATTACTTGCCGCGGGCGCCTACGATGCTTTCCTGCAGATTCTTGGGCAGTTCAACATAGTGGCTGGGCTCCATAGAGTAGTTTGCACGGCCCTGAGTCTTGCTTCTCAGGTCGGTTGCATAACCGAACATGGAGGAAAGGGGTACGTTTGCGGTAATTTCTGCTGCGCCGTTACGAATATCGGTGCCGCTGATAAGACCGCGGCGAGAGTTGATATCGCCCATAACGTCACCCATATAGTCATCGGGAGCTGTAACGACAACCTTCATGATGGGCTCAAGCAAAGTTGCGCCGGCCTTGTGGCAGGCCTCCTTGAATGCCATAGAGCCGCAAATCTTGAATGCCATTTCGGAAGAGTCTACCTCGTGGAAGGAGCCATCAATGAGGGTGACCTTAACGTCAACAACCTGATAGCCTGCCAGAATACCGGCTTCCATTGCACCCTGAATTCCCTGGTCAACAGCAGGAATAAACTCACGGGGAATTGCGCCGCCGGTGATCTTGTCCACAAACTCATAACCCTTACCGGACTCGTTGGGCTCGACAATGAGCTTGACATGAGCGAACTGACCCTTACCACCGCTCTGACGGGCATAGCGGGTGTCAACAGTTGCGCTCTTGGTGATGGTCTCTTTGTAAGAGACCTGGGGTTTACCGACATTGGCCTCAACCTTGAACTCACGCAGAAGTCTGTCTACGATAATCTCAAGGTGAAGCTCGCCCATGCCGGCAATAATGGTCTGACCTGTTTCCTGATCGGTGTAGCTCTTGAAGGTGGGATCCTCTTCAGCCAGCTTCTGGAGAGCGATAATCATCTTCTCCTGACCGGCCTTGGTCTTGGGTTCAATTGCAACACGGATAACGGGCTCGGGGAACTCCATGGACTCAAGAATAATTCTGTTCTTCTCATCGCAAAGAGTGTCACCGGTGGTGGTGTTCTTCAGACCTACAGCTGCTGCAATGTCGCCGGAGTAGACCTGGCTCAGGTCTTCACGGTGATTGGCATGCATCAGCAGAATACGGCTTATTCTCTCACGCTGACCCTTGGTGGAGTTATAGACGGTCTTGCCGGTCTCGAGAGTACCGGAATAGACACGGAAGAAGCTAAGACGTCCAACATAGGGGTCGGTCATGATTTTGAAAGCCAGGGCAGAGAAAGGCTCATCGTCGCTGGGCTTACGCTCGATCTCTTCCTCGGTGTCGGGATCTATACCGGTCATCGCAGGAATATCAATGGGAGCGGGCATATAGTCAACAATAGCGTCAAGGAGCTTCTGAACGCCCTTGTTCTTATAAGAAGTGCCGCAGACCACAGGGATCATGCTGACAGAAACGGTAGCCTTGCGAATGGCTGCCTTGATCATATCAGTGGGGATGTCCTCTCCTTCGAGATACATCATCATGATATCATCATCAAAGTCCGAGACGGCCTCGAGAAGCTTTTCACGGTACTCTTCGGCCAGATCGCGCATATCCTCGGGGATTTCCTCGGTGCGCATGTCCTTACCAAGCTCATCATAATAAATGCGTGCATTCATTTCCACCAGGTCGATGATGCCGCGGAAGTCGGCCTCGGAACCGATGGGGAGCTGGATGGGAACAGCGTTGCACTTCAGTCTGTCATGCACCATCTGCAGGACATTGTAGAAGTCTGCGCCCATGATGTCCATCTTGTTGACGTATATCATTCTGGGGACGCTGTAATGATCGGCCTGACGCCAAACAGTTTCGGACTGGGGCTCAACGCCGCCCTTTGCACAAAGAACGGTGACGCATCCGTCAAGGACGCGGAGAGAACGCTCAACCTCAACAGTGAAATCAACATGGCCCGGGGTATCGATGATGTTTATACGATGGTCCTTCCAATGGCAGGTGGTAGCAGCGGAAGTGATGGTAATACCTCTCTCCTGCTCCTGCTCCATCCAGTCCATAGTGGCGGTACCTTCGTGGGTCTCACCGATCTTGTAGGTGACGCCGGTGTAGTAAAGAATACGCTCGGTGGTGGTAGTCTTACCTGCGTCAATATGGGCCATTATGCCGATATTTCTGGTTTTTTCAAGTGAATACTCTCTAGGCATAATTTAAGTCTCCTGAAAAATTCCCAAATGGGATTACCAACGGAAGTGTGCGAAAGCCTTGTTGGACTCGGCCATCTTGTGCATATCTTCGCGCTTCTTAACGGATGCACCGGTGTTGTTGCATGCATCCATGATTTCACCTGCAAGGCGCTCCTTCATGGTCTTCTCACTGCGCTTACGGCTGTAAGCGGTGATCCAACGGAGGCCGAGGGTCTGACGACGCTCGGGACGAACCTCGATGGGAACCTGATAGGTAGCACCGCCGACACGGCGAGCCTTGACTTCGAGAGCGGGCATGATGTTGTTCATAGCCTCGGTGAAAGCCTCAAGACCGTTCTTGCCGGTCTTCTCCTCGATGATAGCAAATGCGTCGTAAACGACCTTCTGGGCTACGCCCTTTTTGCCATCGAGCATAACGCTGTTGATCAGCTTGGATACCAGAACGCTGTTATAAACAGGATCGGGCAGAATTTCTCTCTTGGGAACATTACCTCTTCTGGGCACTTGTACTTCCCTCCTTCATTATGAAATGATTTCAACGGTACTCGAACACGCTTTCGTGTGTGTCCGTTTGCGCCCTGAGGTTAAATATATTAACAACAGGGCAAATAAATAGATTTGCTGTTGGAAAATTGCTTTAGGAAATGTGATTCTTACTTCTTCTTGCCGGCCTTGGGACGCTTTGCACCATACTTGGAACGGGCCTGCATACGTCCGGAGACGCCCTGAGCATCGAGAGTACCACGGATGATGTGGTAACGTACACCAGGAAGGTCCTTAACACGACCGCCACGGATCATAACCACGGAGTGCTCCTGCAGGTTGTGACCGATACCGGGAATGTAAGCGGTGACTTCGTAGCCATTGGTCAGGCGAACACGGGCGATCTTACGGAGTGCGGAGTTGGGCTTCTTAGGAGTAGAAGTACGAACTGCGGTGCAGACGCCACGCTTCTGGGGAGAGGGCAGATCGGTTTCCTTGTTCTTAAGAGTGTTCAGACCCTTCTGCATTGCAGGAGAATTGCTCTTGTAGGTAGCCTGCTGTCTTCCCTTTCTTACCAGCTGGTTAAAAGTAGGCATTGTTTTCCTCCTTTCCTAAAAAATACCTTATTTGCGAAAAAAAACCGCAAAAAATTACCGCATGAGCATAATGAGCCCACACAATTTCGCATTTTAGCATAATTAACAAAATTAGTCAAGATTTTTTTACGCTTTGGAGAATTTTTTTTGCCTGAAATTTCGCACTTTCCCCCCTCCTCCGGGTATAAAAAAGGAGCAGCTTTCGCTGCTCCTTTTTTTGCGGATTAGAGAGCGTTGGTACGGCCGACGAGGACGGAAAGATCCACATAATCGGCGGAATCAACATCAACACTTTCATCAGCTTTAGCCTCAACCTGACGGTAGCACTCCAGTCCGGAGCCGGCAGGGATGAGCTTACCGATGATAACGTTTTCCTTAAGACCTACAAGGTGGTCAACCTTGCCCTTGATTGCGGCATCGGTAAGAACCTTGGTGGTCTCCTGGAAGGATGCTGCGGAGAGGAAGGACTCGGTGGCCAGAGAGGCCTTGGTGATACCCATAAGAATATGGGTAAAGGTTGCGGGACGGAGAGCCTCGCCCAGTTCGTTGAGTTCGCCTGCATCGATACGAGCCTGCAGTGCTGCATTGGCAGCGCGAAACTCAAAGATATCAATGACAGAGCCGCTGAGAAGCTCGGTATCACCGGCATCTTCAACTTTGACTTTGCGCATCATCTGGCGAACGATAACTTCGATATGCTTATCGTTGATATCAACGCCCTGCTGACGGTAAACCTTGAGAACCTCCTGAATGAGGTAAGTGCGGACGCCTGCGCGGCCAAACTTATCATCGTCAACACCGCGGATGCGAAGAACATCGTGGGGACTGAGAGCACCGGTGCTCAGTTCCTGACCCTGGTCAACATGGTCGCCTGCATTAACAAGAATACCTGCAGAGTAAGGAATCTGATATACCTTGGTCTCGCCCTCTTCCTCGTTGGTAACGGTAAGAGCGCAGATGGCGTTGTGCTTGGCGGTTTCCATAGAAACGGTACCGCTGATTTCAGAAAGAACAGCCATCTTCTTGGGCTTGCGTGCCTCGAAGAGCTCTTCAACACGGGGAAGACCCTGAGTAATATCGTCACCTGCGACACCGCCGGTATGGAAGGTACGCATGGTAAGCTGGGTGCCGGGTTCACCGATGGACTGTGCAGCAATAACACCGACAGCCTCGCCGGCATTTACGAACTTGCCGGTGGCAAGGTTCATACCGTAGCACTTGGCGCAGACACCGCTCTTGGCGTTGCAGCTGAGAACGCTGCGGACGCGAACACGGTTCATACCGTGAGCCTCGAGAACCTTCTCGTCACCCTTCATAAACATATGGTTGGTGTCGAAGAGAACCTCACCGGTCATGGGAGAAACAACGTCGAACACGGGGAAACGGCCGTGTATGCTCTCGCCGAAGGACTCAACAACCTGACCCTTGTCATATACGGTGGTTGCCCAGATGCCGTCATCGGTTCCGCAGTCATGCTCGCGGATGATAACTTCCTGAGAAACATCCACCAGACGGCGGGTAAGATAACCGGAGTCAGCGGTACGAAGAGCGGTATCGGTCAGACCCTTACGTGCACCTCTGGAGGAAATGAAGTACTCCAAAACGCTAAGGCCTTCGCGGAAGTTGGACTTGATGGGGATTTCGATGGTCTTACCGGAGGTGTTGGCCATCAGACCACGCATACCTGCCAGCTGACGAATCTGGTTCATAGAACCACGGGCGCCGGAGTCTGCCATCATAAAGATGGGGTTGAACTCATCAAGACCGTGCTGCAGAGCATCGGTGACGTCCTTGATGGTCTTTTCCCACTCAGCAACGATGAGGCGATAGCGCTCGTCATCGGTGATGAAACCGCGCTTGAAGCGGCGCTCAATGGCGACAACCTTCTGCTCGGTCTCTCCGATGAGGGTGTACTTTGCTTTGGGAACGGTCATATCTGCGATGGATATGGTGATTGCACCAACGGTGGAGAACTTATAACCGAGAGCCTTGATGTTATCAAGAACTTCAGTTGCAATGGTAAAGCCGTACTTTTCAATGCAGCGGTCAATGATCTTGCCAAGCTGCTTCTTGCCAACCTTGCCGATGGAGCTGTGGCCGCCGCCGACTTCGTAGTCGAAACGGGCCTCGGGATCGGTTCTGTCAACGAAGCCGAGATCCTGGGGGATGGGCTCGTTGTAGATAATACGTCCCACAGTGGTCTCGATGACCTTGCTCTGGGCAACGCCGTCAAAGGTCTTGGTAACACGTACAAGAACAGGAGCGTGGAGTCCGATGTTTCCGCCGGCATAGCTCATAAGGGCCTCATTTACGCTGGAATACATCTTGGTGGGCTTATACTGAGCCTGCTTTTTGCCTTCTGCCTTTGCCTTTTCGTTGGCTGCGACGAATTCGTCAGCATCAACGATCTGCTGGTTGGGAAGCTCAGTTTCGCCGGCATCGGTGACGAAGACTTCCTCTGCGCCCTTCTCTGCCTTGCCGAGACGGACATAGGTGAGGTAATAGGAACCGAGCACCATATCCTGAGTGGGAACGGTTACGGGGCTGCCGTCCTGAGGACGGAGCAGGTTATTTGCGGAGAGCATCAGCAGACGGGCTTCAGCCTGTGCTTCTGCGCTCAGGGGAACGTGGATAGCCATCTGGTCGCCGTCAAAGTCGGCGTTGAAGGCGGTGCAGCAAAGGGGGTGCAGCTTCAGAGCGCGTCCCTCAACAAGGACAGGCTCGAAAGCCTGGATACCCAGACGGTGGAGGGTAGGTGCACGGTTGAGAAGAACAGGATGCTCCTTGATAACAACGTCAAGAGCGTCCCAAACCTCGGTGCGCTGCTTATCAACCATCTTCTTTGCAGACTTAATGTTGTTTGCAACGCCGTCCTCAACCAGCTTCTTCATAACGAAGGGGCGGAAGAGCTCAATTGCCATCTCCTTGGGAACACCGCACTGGTAGAGCTTCATCTCAGGACCAACAACGATAACGCTTCGACCGGAGTAGTCGACACGCTTACCGAGAAGGTTCTGACGGAAACGACCCTGCTTACCCTTGAGCATATCGCTGAGAGACTTGAGTGCACGGGAGTTGGCACCGGTGACAGCGCGTCCGCGGCGGCCGTTGTCTATGAGGGAGTCAACTGCTTCCTGAAGCATACGCTTTTCATTGCGGACAATGATGTCGGGAGCGTTGAGCTGCATAAGTCTCTTCAGACGGTTGTTGCGGTTAATAACACGGCGATAGAGATCGTTCAGGTCGCTGGTGGCGAAGCGTCCGCCGTCCAGCTGAACCATAGGACGAATCTCAGGGGGGATAACTGGGAGGACATCGATGATCATCCACTCGGGCTTATTGCCGGAGGCCAGGAATGCATCGACAACCTCAAGGCGCTTGACAAGCTTTGCCTTCTTCTGGCCGGAAGCAGTCTTCAGCTCGTTGCGAAGCTGAACGCTCAGCTGCTCGCAGTCGATATCCTGAAGGAGTTTCTTAATGGCCTCTGCGCCCATTCCTGCATCAAAATCGTCCTCATACTTCTCACGCATGTCACGATACTCTTTTTCGGAGAGGATCTGGCACTTCTGCAGAGGAGTGAAGCCGGGGTCGATAACGATATAGGAACCGAAATAGAGAACCTTTTCAAGAATGCGGGGGGTAAGGTCAAGGATCAGACCCATACGGGAGGGAATGCCCTTGAAATACCAGATGTGGGACACGGGAGCGGCGAGCTCGATATGGCCCATGCGCTCGCGGCGAACCTTGCTCTTGGTAACTTCAACGCCGCAGCGATCGCATACCTTGCCCTTATAACGAATCTTCTTATACTTTCCGCAGTGGCATTCCCAGTCCTTGGTGGGTCCGAAAATGCGCTCGCAGTAAAGACCGTCGCGCTCGGGCTTGAGGGTACGGTAGTTGATGGTCTCAGGCTTTTTAACCTCACCATAGGACCATTCAAGAATCATTTCAGGGGAGGCTATGCCTATTTTAATAGCATCAAAGGGAGTGTAGCTCATATCTTATTCCTCCTCCTCAAAATCATTGTCATTACTCATGGCGTAATCGTCGTCTTCGCCTTCTGCATCTTCGATAGCGAAGCCGGCAGCTTCAATAGTACTTTCATCAGCGCGGTATTCTTCTTCCTTGAAGCTGGGGATGTAATCATCCTCATCATCGTCCTTCAGTTCAATCTCTGCGCCGTCCTTATCAAGAACGCGGACATCAAGGCAGAGGGACTGAAGCTCCTTAACAAGAACCTTAAAGGATTCGGGGATACCGGGCTCAGGAATATTGTGGCCCTTTACGATGCTCTCGTAAGTGCGGACACGGCCGTTAACGTCGTCGGACTTAACGGTAAGGATCTCCTGAAGGGTGTAGGCTGCACCGTATGCTTCAAGAGCCCAAACTTCCATTTCACCGAAACGCTGACCGCCAAACTGTGCCTTACCGCCAAGAGGCTGCTGGGTAACAAGGCTGTAGGGGCCGGTGGAGCGGGCATGCATCTTGTCGTCGACCAGATGATGCAGCTTAAGGAAGTAAACCCAACCGACAGTTACGTCGTTATCAAACTTCTCGCCGGTGCGTCCGTCATAGAGGGCGCTCTTGCCGTCCTCGCGGAGGCCTGCCAGACTGAGAGTTTCGCGGATTGTGCCTTCATTTGCGCCGTTAAACACGGGAGTGGCAACCTTCCAGCCCAGTGCCTGAGCAGCATAGCCCAGATGGACTTCAAGAACCTGACCGATGTTCATACGGGAGGGAACGCCCAGGGGGTTCAGAACGATATCCAGAGGAGTACCGTCAGGCAGATAAGGCATATCTTCCTTGGGCATAATGCGGGAAACAACGCCCTTATTACCGTGACGACCTGCCATCTTATCACCGACGGAGATCTTACGCTTCTGGGCGATATATACTCTGACGACCTCGTTGACACCGGGGCCCATCTCGTCGCCGTTTTCGCGGGTGAAGCGCTTAACATCAACAATGATGCCGCTCTCGCCGTGAGGAACCTTCAGAGAGGTATCGCGGACTTCGCGTGCCTTCTCGCCGAAAATGGCGCGGAGCAGACGCTCTTCGGCAGTCAGATCAGTCTCGCCCTTGGGGGTGACCTTACCGACAAGGATATCGCCGGAATGGACTTCTGCGCCGACCATGATAATTCCGCGCTCGTCCAGATACTTGAGTGCATCCTCGCCTACGCCGGGGATATCACGGGTGATTTCCTCGGGTCCAAGCTTGGTATCGCGTGCATCGCACTCATATTCCTCCACGTGGATGGAGGTAAATACGTCTTCCATAACAAGGCGCTCGTTGAGGAGGATAGCATCCTCATAGTTGTAGCCTTCCCAGGTCATAAATCCGACAAGGATGTTCTTACCCAGAGAAAGCTCGCCCTGTGCGGTGGAAGGACCGTCTGCCAGAACAGTGTTATAGGAGACTCTTTCGCCAACGGAAACAATGGGACGCTGGTTGAAGCAGGTGCCCTGGTTGCTTCTTGCGAATTTGATAAGTTCGTAGTCCTTGATTTCGCCGTTATCGTACTTGACGGTAACATTGGTGGCGGAAACCTTGGTGACCACACCGTCGCCCTCAGCGAGAACAACAACGCCGGAGTCAACAGCGCACTTGTGCTCGATGCCGGTGGCAACAATGGGAGCCTGAGTGGTCAGGAGGGGAACCGCCTGACGCTGCATGTTTGCGCCCATCAGAGCACGGTTAGCGTCGTCGTTCTCCAGGAAGGGAATCATGGAGGTTGCGATAGAGAACATCATGCGGGGGCTGACATCAATATAGTCTACCTTCTCGCGGTCCAGCTCGATGATCTCGTCGCGGTGACGGCAGGCAATACGCTCGTTGAGGAGGTAGCCGTCCTCGTCAACAGGCTCGGTGGCCTGACAGACAGTGTAACGGTCCTCGATATCAGCAGTCATATACTCAACTTCATCGGTGAGGCGGCTGGCAATGACCTTGCCATTCTCATCGGTGATGTGCTCTATACGGCGGTAGGGGGTAATCATGAAGCCGTACTCGTTTACACGGGCAAAGCTTGCAAGATAGTTGATAAGACCGATGTTGGGACCTTCAGGAGTCTCAATGGGGCACATACGGCCATAGTGGCTGTAGTGAACGTCACGGACGTCGAAGGAAGCACGCTCACGGCTCAGACCGCCGGGGCCAAGAGCAGAAAGACGGCGCTTGTGGGTCAGCTCAGCCAGGGGGTTAGTCTGATCCATAAACTGGCTCAGGGGGCTGGATCCGAAGAACTCCTTGATAGCAGCGGTTACGGGGCGGATATTGATGAGGCTCTGGGGAGTGACAATGTCAAGATCCTGAAGAGTCATACGCTCGCGGATAACGCGCTCCATACGGCTGAAACCAATGCGGAACTGGTTCTGGAGCAGCTCGCCGACGCTTCTCATGCGACGGTTGCCAAGATGGTCTATATCATCAACTTCACCGATGCCGTTTGCAAGGCAGTTGAGGTAGTTGACGGAAGCGAAGATATCGTCGAGAATGACATGCTTGGGAATAAGCTTGTCGATATTATCGGTAATAGCTTCCTTAAGCTCCTCTCCGGAGTAGTTCTCAAGGAGACCCTGAAGGATAATGTAGCGAACCTTCTCCTTGATACCCAGCTCTGCGGGATCGAAGTCAACATACTTGGCCAGGTCAACCATGCCGTTGGAGAACACGCGGACACTCTTACCTTCAACATCGAGCCAAACATCGTTTACACCTGCATCGGCAATGGCGTCAGCCTTTGCGCGGGTGAGGAGCTCACCTGCTTCGGCAATGATCTCGCCGGTCATGGGATCGGCAACAGGCATAGCAAGAACGCGTCCGCTTATACGGGGAGCGATAGCCAGCTTCTTGTTGAACTTATAACGACCCACATTGGAGATATCATAACGGCGATGGTCATAGAAAAGACCGTTGAGAAGGCTCTCTGCGCTGTCTACAGTGGGGGGATCGCCGGGACGAAGCTTCTTATAGATTTCGATGAGGCACTCTTCGCGGGTGGCGCAGGTATCCTTATCGAAGGTTGCAGCCAGACGGATATCGTCACCGAAGATTTCCTTGATCATCTCGTTGGTGACGCAGCCTGCATTGGTATCGCAGCAGCTGAGCCAGGTGCTGGGCTCTTCGGGGTCAAAGCGACCCATAGCCTTCAGCAACCAGGTGACAGGAATCTTGCGGTTCTTGTCGATACGGACATAGAACACGTCGTTGGCGTCGGTCTCAAACTCAAGCCATGCACCGTGATAAGGGATGATGGTGGTGGCATAAGTAGAGATAAGGGCCTTATCGGTGGTTCTGTCGAAATAGATGCCGGGAGAGCGGACAATCTGAGAAACGATAACACGCTCTGCGCCGTTGATGACGAAGGTGCCGCCTGCGGTCATAATGGGGAAATCACCCATGAAGATCTCCTGCTCCTTGATCTCCTCGGTGGTCTTGTTGCGCAGTCTTACACCAACCTTGAGGGGAGCAGCATAGGTGGCATCGCGAGCCTTGCACTCCTGCTCGGAATACTTAGGCTTCTCATTCATGGAATAGCTGACGAAGCTGAGCTCCAGGTTGCCGGAATAATCGCTGACAGAGTCAACGTCGTCAAAGACTTCCTTAAGTCCCTGCTCGAGGAACCACTTATAGGAATTCTTCTGAACTTCCAGCAGATGAGGCATGTCCTGAATCTCCTGAGTGCGAGCAAAGCTCTTTCTCAGGGTCTTGCCATAGTAAACATCCTTTGGCATTGTGGCCTTCACTCCTTAGAATAGTATTTTGGAACGCCCGGGTGGGTTGTTGATTATTTGCTAAGCGCTATTGATTTTTCCCTGCTTTGTGGTACAATACAGGTGTAGATGAAATTGGGGCACTATTGGCTCCAGTCTACAAACATAGCAAGTCATTCTATCATCGGGCTCTTGAGTTGTCAAGAGCTTTTTTGCTTTTTATACGGCAATAAAATATAAAATTCATGCCGTATGACTTTTTCGCATATTTTTTCTCATTTAAATAATATTACTGTACAATCAAAGCTTTTACATATATAATTTAGTCAGATAACAATGCTCACGAGGTTTTATATATGACTGCTGCTATTTTCGGTCTTATTCTTATCGCAGCCATGGGACTTATAATTCTCTACTGCGAGGGACTGGCCAACACACCGAAGAGAATAATAATCTGTGCCCTTCTTTTGATAATTGCCATGGGACTTAGGGCATTGGTCTTTTATTACCGAACCGGCGACTACAACGATTTTCTCTCTCGCTGGGTAGAGTTTTACCGCCAGAGCGGGGGCTTTCGCGGTCTTTACCAGAGTGTGGGCAACTACAATCTTCCCTATCTCTATTTCCTTGCCGCCTTTTCATATCTGGATGTTCCCGACCTTTACCTTATAAAGCTTCTCAGCGTTTTCTTTGACCTTATTCTTGCGTGGGGTATCGCAAGACTCGTATACATCTTCAAAAATGACAGAAGCACTATTTTGTGTGCTTTTTTCGTCACCCTCTTCCTCCCCACCGTTTATCTCAACGGTGCTCTTTGGGGGCAGTGCGACAGTATTTATGCCGCCTTTGCCATATGGAGTATAGTCTTTGCCCTCTCCGACCGTCCGGTGCTTTCCGTTATAAGCATAGCTCTCTCCTTTGCCTTCAAGCTGCAGGCCGTTTTTCTTATGCCTGTATTCCTTATTTATATATTCGCGAAAAAGATACGCTGGCCACATCTTCTGGCTTTTCCGGCAACATATATAGTCACAGCCCTTCCCGCTGTTATGTGCGGCAGACCCTTCAAGGACGCAATACTGCTCTATTTCAATCAGGCTGAAACCGTAGGCACATCTCTGAACTATAATTCCCCTTCCATTTTCGCCTTCATCCCTTGGGGCGCGGAGGTTAACGAAGCCGTGTTGAAAGAGCTTGGCATTGTCGTGGCCTTCCTTTTCCTCTTCCTGCTTTTCGCCCACTGCTACATAAGACGCAGCACGCTTGACAACCGTTCTCTACTAATATGCTCAATGATCGTGGTATTGGCTGTCCCCTATCTCCTCCCTCATATGCACGACCGTTATTTCTATATCTCCGATGTTCTCAGCGTAGCTTTGGCCTTCGTGCTGCCCGCTCTCAGCTTCGTCCCCGTGCTGGTAAGCTTTGCATCGCTGCTTGGCTACCATGCCTATCTGAGACTGCGTTTCCTTCTCCCTATGAGCTACGGCGCAGCAGCTCTTTTGATAGTCCTTATCGCCCTGCTCTTCTCCCTTTTGGCAAAACCTTCAAAAAAATTCAAAAAAGGGTGTTGACAAATTACGATATTCTGTTATAATCACTCTTGCACTGCAAATGCGAGAGTGCTGGAACAGGTAGACAGGCACGTTTGAGGGGCGTGTGTCAACCGACGTGGGAGTTCAAGTCTCCTCTCTCGCACCAGCAAGAAAAGCCGCTTTCGAATGAAAGCGGCTTTTTATTTCATCCATACATACGCAAAAACGGGGACTGTTCTTCAGTCCCCGTTTTCCCATACCGATATGTAGGTTCTCTCAAATGGCGTATTCATATATTCTTCAAGCTCATCGGCGCTGAGCTTTATATTGCCGCCAACAGGCTTTGGCATTGGGTCTATGGCATTGAAAATACCCGCATCCTCACCGTAGAGCAATATCCAGTGCATAACCTTGTCTGTCTCCCCTCCCTCGCCGGGAATAAAGACCTGAGTTATCACAAGTCCTCCCTTTTCAAGCTCCGAGCTGAGTTCATCGCAGTCAAAATAATGTCCCCCGACGCAGACAAAGGACTCCTCCGGCAGTTTTTTCAAAGCCTTGACATTTTCTGCCGCTTTAAGCCAGCTTTTATGTTCGTCGAGAATGTTTCTGAATATTTCCTCTTCAAAATATCCGCCGTGGTTTTCAAGAAGTTTTTCCGATGCATGGACTATCTTTATGTTAAGACCTTTCTTGATGCCCTTAAAATAAAGGACATAGGCTATGGCCGAGCCCAGTGTTCCGGGTGTGGACTTTGCGCCATAATCTTCATAATATCTCTCCTGTCTGCTTACACTGGCATACTCGATGCCAAATGCATCCAGCGCCATCAAAAGGCAGCAAATCCCGCATGTCTCCATATTCCGCTGATAATGGTATTCCGGTTTTTTCACGCTCATCCCTCCTTTAAATGATTTTATCCCTTAATATTGCCTATGTCAAAAGCTTCTTCCAATATTTGCATTTGCTCCTTTGCCACGGATATGTTAACATAGCATCAGGCAGTCGGGAGACATACATACCCCGCGTATTTCCTTTCATCCGTCACTCCTGAAGTAGCTACAGGGCGAAGACTGTCTTTATCATGCTTGCAGAAAAAACTTAGCGGAGGCTTTTGGAAAGCCTCCGCGCTTTTTACATTCCCAAACTTTTAAGGTATGCTGTTTTCCGAGCGGTAAAACGGTACGCTTTCCACAAATCGCTCCCCGTTTGCGGAACATTGCCCGGGATTGAAGAGCAGAACCATGGACTGCTTCTTCTCCAGCGGCTTTTCCGTTTTGAATAAACGCACCCCACTTCGAAGGTCAAAAGATGAACCGCCAATAGCAAAACCGTTTTTATCCATCAGTAAGGAGCTGGAGGCCGGATCGTCGGAAGCATATTGCATATTCCTTGGAGAAAAACCGTGGGCCCTGCAAACATCAAGCTCGAAGCCGCCGGAGAGGTCATATCGGTCCGTTCGCATATAAAGATGCAGCGTGCATTCCGAAAGCTTACGGTAATCCAGCCTATCCCCCTCAGTTGCCGGCGAATTCTCCGGGACAATGAAGAAAGTATCAAAATCGCGGCAGTAACGCACGATGGTGTTGTGAAGGCCATATCCCGAAACGGAATAGGTGAACACACAGTCATATTTTCCCTCAAGGAGTCCCTCTCTCAATTCATGGAAGCCTCCCAGAGAGAGGTCAACAGAAAAATCGGAGTATTCAGATTCACAGCGCATGATATAAGACTTAACCTCGGAAAATATCTCTGCCGAATCCAAACATCCTACGCGCACCACGGATTTATTCATTTCAACGGAGCCCACATCATAAAAGGTGGCGTTCAAACGGTTGAACAAGGGGCGAATGCGATAAAGCAGCTTTTCTCCGCTTTCCGTCAGTTCAACGCCCTGATTCGTTCGCTTCAGCAATTTGGTTTTCATACAGCTTTCAAGCTTGTTGATAAGGCGCGACGCTGCGCTGTGGCTGATATACATTTTCTGCGCAGCCGCCGAAATGCTCTTACTTTCAGCTACCGCCAGAAACACCTCGATCTGGAGAAAAGAAATACCACCGTAATCATTCATATGATTTTGCCTCCCCATTCCAGTGGTTTAAGGATATTCCCTCATCATTATACAGCACGCAAAACCCATAATCAAGTTTTGCTGCCCGAAAATCGCTGAACGATAATCGCGCAGCAAATTGACTTGAGCATATTAAATTGATATATTTAAGTTAGCCTGACAGATAAAATCCGAACACGCTCCGCGAGGCGGATTTTAGCGCCAGACTTCATTTTATTCTTTGGTGGGCGACAGCCCACCTGCATAATTCAATTTTGCCTGACACAAAAATCCGCTCTCGGGGAGTCGAAGATTTTTTAGGTCATATACTAATGCAGTGCAAGACGGCGGCTTGCAGAAAGGCTTTGTGCCTTTCAAAAGCCGACAACGAGGCAATGCCGACGGATATGACCTCAAAAACGGGTTCGGACTATATCTGTCAGGCTAAGAAAGCGCAGAGAATCCGAGTGATGTTCCGTGCAAAAATCAGCCGTCTCCACACGGCAAAAAGGAGTGTATATTATGAGCGAAAAAACCAGAATCCATCAGCATCACGTACATCCCCTTATCTGGCGCGAGGGACCTGAAAACCTCTATCCCTTCCCCTTGTTCTGGATGGACGGCGAAAAAGATCTTGAGGGCTTTCATGCCACGGTAAGCTGGGCATATGTCAAGGAGCCTTGCACATTCCATCCTGTCCAGGGCATGGTAACTCATCCTTATGATGAGGTCATGGTATTCGTCTCCACCAATCTGGACGCAATGCACGATCTTGGTGCAGAGGTCAGCTTCACCATCGGTGAAGAGCAGGAAACCTACACCTTCGGAAGAAGCACAGTTATCTGCATCCCCCGCGGTGTTCCCCACGGTCCTGCAACTGTAAAGAGCATTGATAAACCCTTTATTCAGTACACCATCGCACTTGCAACCACCTATGACGGAGAGATAACCGCTCCCGAAGATCTGAAGGAGCCCGTTCCCGGAAGCAAGAAATACGCAGACTGCATCCAGCAGTTCCGCTGGTGGGTAGACCCCGTTACCGGCAGGCGCGTACAGGATAAATACTGCGATCCTTTCATGTGGGAAAACCGCGACCCCAATGACCCCGGATTTGGAAGAGTAGCCCGTTGGTACAAGGACGCAAAAGACTATATCGAAGTCAACAACGGCGGTCTGGATTGCTACGGCGTATCTCACCCCTGCAACCGCGGCGACAAGGGTCCCGGCAATGCGAAGAACCTTATCTGGATGTTCGGAAAGCAGCTTAACGGCTTCTCCCTCAACACCGCTTTCGGCCACTACGATTCTCCCGGTATTCTCCATAAGGCAGGCGAATCCCACAGCCATCCCTCTGAGGAGATCATTGTTTTCCTGAGTTTGGATGCCGATGACCCCTTCTATATTGGTGCGGAGACCGAGGTTGCACTGGGCGAAGAGGATGAACGCTATGTAACTGAGACCCCCGTTGCATACATGTTCCCCAAGGGCTTCACACATCTTCCCCAGACCACGCTTTGGGTTGAGCGTCCCTTTGCCTTCATGGTTCTGGAGCTGGATTCCGAGCATGAGTCCCCCTGGAAGGTCAGAGACGGCTCCCTTACCAAGTACGACACCTGAGAAAAGATGATAGATCCGATTTTGGGTCTTTACTCCTGGGAGACCCTGTCAGACAAAACAGTCCCGTCGGCAGAAGAGCTTATCGACACCGCCCGGAGGCTTAATATCCAATCCCTGATGATCGACTTTCCCGAGCTTCATCCACAGGCGGAGGATATAGGCAAATCGCTGCGGGCGCTGCTTCCGAAGCTTGGCGAGAGTATGCGTTTTATGGTAAGCGTTTCACCCGCATCCTGCAAAAGCTCTGATGACCTGTATGCGGAAACAGACAAAAAGCTGGCATTTCTCGGCATCACCAAAGCGGAGTGGCTTTGGTTTGGTCCGATATCAATGCGTCTTTTTGCGCGGCTGGAGCAAATCGGCTTTCCCTCCTTTATTGAAGAGATGAAAGCTTCCGGAAAAGCCCGCTATATCGGTCTCTGGATTTCCGATCGTGGTGAATATATCAACGATGCTGCTTCTGCCTTCCCCTCCCTTGACGGAGTCCGCTTCGACTATATGCCGCTGGATATTATCGACAGACCCGGTTACTTTGGCTTTCGCACTGCGCAGAAGCAAGGTCTTTCCGCTTTTTGCTCCGCCGTCCATATCGGTGAGCGCAGAGAGACGCAGTACCCTCCCATTCTTGAAACAGTATGGAGAGGACGGACAGCCGATAGCAATCTGAGCAGTCTGCTGCTTCGCTGGAGTGTTATGCTGCAGAGTGACCAGCAGCTGATCCTGTTCCCTGCTTCTCCCGAGGAATTGGAAAAACAAATTCAGCTTATTCATGCCGCCGAGGGCGAAAAGATGAGCATGCGCGACAAGATATTGCTGAACGATCTGTGCGATGTCTGCCGCCAGGCTCAGCCCGTGCCCTGCACTGCCTGCGGCTGCTGCATGCCATGCCCCTACGGCGTGGATATCCCCGGCCTGATGGCGGTTTACATCGATGCCTGCGTTTTCGGTGAGGATAGCTCAGCCGCAGCACTGAACGATCTCCTTCAAAACTACGAAGTGCAGTGCCGCGCCTGCGGAAAATGCGTTAAGATATGCCCAAGATCCAATCCGGTTCCTGAAATTCTTGAAACAATGAAAAGCTGGACATAAAAAAATTGCGGAGACTCTTTTTTGAGTCTCCGCACTTTTTTATGTTCAGAATATGAAGCCCGCAAGCAATGCCGCTGCGGAAGCAGCCAGTGCCACCACTATAAGGGGCAGTTTGAAATAAGCCAGAATAACAGCCACTACCGCGCCTATAACAGAGGTGAGTACATTGCCTGTTGCATAGAAAATCGCGGGTATGGTCATTGCGGCAAGCACCGCGTATGGTATGTAGTAGAGGAAGGATCTTATAAAGCGGGAGTTTATCTTTTTGCGGAAAAGGGTGAAGGGCAGCATACGGATGAGATAGGTCACCACCGCCATCACCGCGATATAAATTGCTATACTCATGCCTGCTCCGCCTCCTCATTGGGTATTGGGAAAAGCCACGCTCCAAGCAGCGCCGCTCCAACGGCGCTTATAATTATTGCAAAGCCGCTTGACACAAAGGTAAACACATAATAGAAAAGAATGCTGATACCCGCGGCGACTGCCACAACGAAAAGTACACTTTTGTTCTCTCTGGCGGGAGGAATTATGATTGCAAGGAACATTCCGTAAAGCACCAGCCCCATAGCATCGGTAATCATCTGGGGCAAAATGCTTCCGGCGGCGGCTCCCAGAAATGTTCCGAGAGTCCATCCCACTGCGGAAATGAGAATAAGGCCGTACATATATATGGGCTGTATTTTCCCTTTCTGCACCGATGACACAGCGAATATTTCGTCGGTAATTCCGAAAGCCACGATCATACGGCGGGGCGTATTGAATTTTTCACCCAGCTTTTGTGACAGCGACAGGGCCATAAGGGCATAGCGCAGATTGATAACAAGCTGGGTCATTATCATCTCTATCAATCCACCGCCTGCGGCAATTATGCCAACACCTGCCGCCTGACCTGCGCTGGTCAGATTGGTGAGGGATATTATTACCGTATCAAGAACGCCCAAACCCAGACGGACGGACATAATTCCAAAGCCGAAAGAGACCGAGAGGTAACCAAGGGCAATGGGTATGCCGTGATATAATCCTTTTCTGAATAGTGAATTCAAGTCTAAACTTACCTTTCCGAGTTATCGCAACAATTGGCTACATTTTAGCACGATTGAGGAAAAAATCCAGTATCTTTTCATCTTTTCCGGAAAAATGAATATTTTCCCTTTAGTGGAGGAAAAATATGAGCACAAATCCACTTTTGGGAGGTCAGGAAGATGAAAAAATTCCGACAGTTATTTCTATTTTGTCTCGCTGCAGTACTCTGCTTTGCAACAGTGGCATATGCTTTCGCCGACAGCGGCAGCCTTATTGCCGAAAATCTTGAGATAAGCACTTACCGCGGAGTTGCCGTTGGAGGCAAACTTTCCGTTGCGGATGTGGGTGCCGAGGTAGTAGGTTTTGAAATTACCACAAAGCCCACAAAGGGCGAGGTTGAACTCAGCGACGACGGCTGCTTTGTCTACACTCCCGATGAAGGCAAACGGGGCAAGGACTACTTCGGCTATAAGGCCATCGACGCCGAAGGCAAATATTCTCAGGAAGCCACCGTTATTATCAGCATCAAGAAGCAGAAAACCCGGGTGACCTATTCCGACATGGAGGGTGTGCCCTCTGCATGGGCAGCCGTCACCCTTGCCGAGACGGGTGTTTTCATCGGCGAGAACATCGCCGGCGAATATGTTTTCCGCCCTGATGAAGAGCTGACAAGAAGTCAGTTTCTCACCATGTGCATGAAGGCCGCGGGCACTGAGCTTATTACAGACATTGAAGACACCGGATATGCCGACGATGAGGCAATTCCCGCATGGGTTAAGCCATATGCAGGCACCGCCTTCTGCAAAGGCTATGTGAGAGGCAGCGAGAGCGAGATCGGCACCGTTTTTGCAGGAGATGAGCTCATAAGCGCTATGGAAGCTGCCTATATTCTGGATAATGTCACTTCTATCACCGATGTTGTTGCGGTATGGTTTAGCTTCGACCAGTTCCTGCCCGAATGGGCTGTTCAGTCTGCCGCCAACCTTTCCGCATGCGAGATAGTCCCCGAGTCCCTCTCCCTGCTGGACGAGAGCATATCCCGCAGCGAAGCTGCGGAAATGATATGCAAGGCAATGGCCGTTGCAGACAGCAGAAATTAAAAAAAGCAGCTGTGACAAGCGTCACAGCTGCTTTTTTCATCTTTTAAGTTTTTCTGCCAGCGCCTCATCGGCTTCAGCGATAAGGGTGTTATAGTCCGTATAGACCACCATTCCGGGAAGAGAGCCCTGAGGCTTTTTGACGAACTTTACCCGGGTATAGTCCACACTTACCTTACCTCCCGCAGATGCCTGAGAATGCAAAGCTGCAAGGCTTGCAGCCTCTGCGAGTGTGGCATCGTCCACTTCTTCACCCGCACAGCGGATAACAACATGGCTGCCATGAATTTTCTGAGTATGCAGCCATATATCACCCTTATGGGCAAGCTTAAGGGTAAGCCTGTCATTTTGGGTATTGGAACGACCCACCAGAATTTCATAGCCGCCTGTGGAAATATAGCTGAGGGGAGCTGTCTCCTTCACTCGCTGTTTACTCTGGTTTTTTTGGGGACGAAGATAGCCTGTTTCTGTAAGCTCCCGGCGTATATCCCCTATATCGGTTTCGCTTTTCACTCTGTCTATCTCGTCAAGTACGCTGCTGAGATATTCCTCATCACGGCTGTTTTGCGCTATAAGCTCCGTGAGATAACGTTCGGCCGTCTTGGCCTTGGTATATTCCTTATAGTAAGCCGCCGCATTCTGCTGGGGAGTTTTCATCGGGTCGAGAGGAATGGTGACGGAGGGATAATCCTCCTCATAGAAATCCTCCACAGTTATACTGCTGCCGCCCTTTGCCCTATAGAGATTTGCGGTTATAAGGTCTGCCCAGCGGCGTTTCTCATCCCTTTTTGCGGTTTTCTCAAGCTCGCTGCGCTGCAAAGCAAGCTTGCGGCTCACCCTGTCCTTTGCATTTTTAACTGTCTTGCGCAGGCTTTGAGTGCGTCGGTGAAGATCCTCCGCCTGACTTCGGCGGGTATAAAAGGCATCCAGCAGTTCAGAAAAACCGGAGAAGCTCTCTCCGCTCATTTCCGCTCCGTACTGTCCGATACGGATAAAGCTGAAGTCCTTCGGCTTGCCCTCAGAGAGAAGCATATAGGGCACAAATTCCCTTCTCTCAACGCTTTCAGCAAGGGCATCCATAGATTCGGGAAGACACTCTATGTCGCCGTAACAGCGATGGACTATCTCTCTGCAGATAAGGGGCGAAAGGCATGCAAAGGTCTCCAAAAGCCATTTTTCAGGGGCTTTTTGCCCGTCATACTTTTCCCAAAGCGCTCTTCTCTCCTCACTTGTGATTGCGAAAAAATCCGGTTTTGTTTGACTGATCGGTAGACGGTAGATAAGTCCCGGCAGCACCTGACGGATGGAGCTCATCTCCGCATCCACCCTTCTAAGACAGTCTATAATTATTCCGTCGCCGTTGACAAGAATTATATTTGTGCCGCGGCCTATCATCTCAACAACAAGCTGCTTTTTTACGGGCGTCCCCATTTCGTCATAGCCATCCAGCTCAAAGATAATAATTCTCTCCCGCTCCGGCTGATGCAAAGCGCTTATCCGTGCACCAACAAGGTGCTTGCGCAGAAGCATGCAGAACATAGGCGGTTGGGCAGGATTTTCATATTTTGCATCCGTCAAATGGACTCTTGCATTTCCCACTCCGCCGCAAAGAGCAAGGCGAACATTACCGAAGGGAGAACGGATGCTCAAAAGCACCGTAGAGTGCTCCGGCTGCTGCACTTTATCAATTTTTCCGCCCACTATCTGAGCACGAAGCTCAGATGCGAGGGCGGAAACACATACGCTGTCCAGAGGCATTATTCTTCCTCCATTATTATTGCGAAAAGTTCATTAAGGCGCTCTCGGCAGCCGTTGAGATATAGCCAGCCAAAAAGAGCCTCCAGTCCGGTTGCGGCATGATACTGGGATATGTCCGCATTCTTTGGAACAGAGTTGACCCTTGTGTTGCGTCCCCGGCGGTAAACAGCCTTCTCCTCCTCACTTAAAGCAGGCAGTATCCTTTCCGCGGCAGCGGCCTGTGCGGGGGCGGAAACATATTTGACAGTCTCTCTGTGAAGTCCGGCAGAGGTGCTGCGTCCGGAGCAGATTATTCTGGAGCGAACCATAAGCTCATAGACGCAGTCGCCTATATGGGCAAGTCCCAGATTGGAAATTGCCCTTATCTCGTCTTCAGGGAGCTTTATATCAAGGAAATCCTTCATATCACTCATCCCAGCCCTCTTCAAACTCATCATCTGCAAACATATCCATTTGCTTGGGTGCTTTATCGAGAGGCGCTGTGCCGTGCATCAGCTGCATTTCCTGCCACTGTTCCTTGCTGACAAGTATCTGGCGGGGCTTGCTTCCCTCATACGGACCGAGAACACCCAGTTCTTCAAGCTGATCCACAATTCGCGCGGCTCTGGAATAACCCAGTTTCAGCCGGCGCTGGAGCATGGACACGCTTGCCTGTTTGGTTTCAAAAATAACATCCGCCGCCTGAGGCACCAGCTCGTCATACTGGGTTTTCTCCTCATGCTCAGCTTCGGAACCTTTTCCGCCTTCTCCGCCGCTCTTGGCCTCCGCGGCCTTTTCTACGGCAGCAATAATATCATCATCATAATCCGCCTCGGAATAGCGCTTGACGAAGTTGACGATTTCTTCTCTCTCCTCATCGCTGACAAAAGCGCCCTGAACACGTCTGGCCTTGCCCATACCGAGAGCGGCATAGAGCATATCGCCGCTGCCCACAAGCTTTTCGGCTCCGGACTGGTCCATAATGATTCTCGACTCCATAGCGGAGGAAACAGCGAAGGAAATGCGGCTGGGGATATTTGCCTTCATAAGGCCGGTGATAACATCCGCGGAGGGTCGCTGGGTAGCGATTACAAGGTGCATACCGCTGGCTCGTCCCATTTGTGCAACGCGGCAGATGCTCTCTTCAACCTCGCGGCTTGCAACCATCATAAGGTCGGCAAGCTCGTCGATAACGATTACCACCTGAGGAAGTATGCTCTCTCCATTGCGCTTTCTCAGAGCATTATAGCCTGCAAGGTCGCGGACTCCCGCCTCAGAGAAAAGGCGGTAACGCTTGAGCATTTCAACAACCGCCCACTGAAGGGCACCCGCTGCCTTCTTGGGGTCTGTTACAACGGGGATATAAAGGTGAGGAATGCCGTTATATATTCCAAGCTCAACCATCTTGGGGTCCACCATAATGAAGCGGACTTCCTCCGGGCTGGCCTTATAGAGAATACTCAGGATAAGGCTGTTCATACATACGCTCTTACCGGAACCGGTGGTACCGGCAATAAGCAGATGGGGCAGCTTTGCAATGTTGCCGCAAATGCTCTCTCCGCCTATATCCTCGCCTATGGCAAAGGTGAGCTTGCTGGCAGCATCCCGGAATGCGGGAGACTCGATTATACTGCGCAGATAAACGGTGCTTACAATCTTGTTGGGAACTTCAATGCCTACAGTTGCCACCATATCGGGAATAGGGGCAATTCTGACTCCGCTTACACCGAGAGCCAGAGCAAGATCTCCCGCCAGATTGGTTATCTTCGAAAGTCTGACGCCGGATTCAAGCTCAATATCATAACGGGTCACAGTAGGCCCTCTTGTGATATCGGTGATGGAGGCATTCACTCCGAAGGAATTGAGAGTTGCCTGGAGTCTTTCTCTGTTGAGAGCCATCTCTTCCCTGCCGTCGGCAGCGGCTCCGCTGCGGCTCTTGAGAAGGGTGATGGGAGGATAGCGGTATTCGCCGTGATTCTCTGCATCCTTTTCCTCAACTGCCTTGGCAACCTCGCTGGATTCCTGCTGAATTTCAGCTTCGGCAGCAGCCTTCTTACTTATTCTGGGGCTGGGTGCGGGCTGAATTATCTTTACTCTCTCGGAACTTACTTCCTCGCTTTTTATGGTGACAGGCTCAACACCGGCAATACTTGCCGCCTCTTCATAGCTGAGAGGCTTCACATTTTCGGTGGGATTTTCGCTTTTATCCTCCACAGGAGCGGGATAGCTGACCGCAGGAGTTTTGCGTCTTAGACCGGCGCTCTCGTTGAGCACCTGTCCCGGAGTTGCCACTCTGGGATTTGCATTGAAAAATCCCACACGCCTTTCCTCATAGTCGAGCCCAAGATCTTCTTCATCATCAATGGGAATATCTATTGCTCTGCGGCTGGCTCTCTCCTCCCGCGCTTTGGCGGTGAAATTGACGGGAACCACTTCCTCCTCAGGCTCCGGAGCTCTGCGCTTTTTCTCTCGCGACAGCTTATGCGCCGAGTTATCGGGCACAGTGAAAAGAGGAGGTTCCGCATCCTCGTCCTCACTGTCATAGCTGAGCTTTTGACGGTTTTTCACCTTATTGAAGAGCATCTCGGGAGTGATGCGCAGGCCAACCATCAAAAGGGCAATAAGAGCAAATATAAATACGGGCAACGCGCCCCATACGCTGAAAAGAAGCTTGAAGCCGATTGCAAGGAAGCCGGAAATAAGACCGCCGCCATGCATTGCCATGCCTTCGGAGTAAATAGTCTTGAAGGCTTCATTAAACTTGGAAAAATCCGGCTCATACTTGGCAAAGATGAGATGGCATATAGCGCCGAAAATCACAGGCACAAGCACAAGACAAATGCTTCTTGCCTTTACAGGCCGTCCTTTATGGAAGGCAAGGATAACCGCGCAGACAATAAGTGCGGGGGGCAGAATGATGTAGCCGTATCCTATAAAGCCCTTTATGGTGCCGCAGATATATGTAATAAATATTGCGTCCACCTTAAAATAGCCTATCATGGCAAAAAGACCCACAAAAAAGCATACGATGGCCCAGACCTCTCTCCTTATGGGCTTTGCCTTGCTTTCAGGCGCCTTCTTTGCGGAAGAAGCCTTGGAAGCAGTATGCTTTCCGGAGGACGCCGATTTGGATTTATTGGCGGCAGCTTTGCCGCCGGATTTGGAATTTGTGGCCATTAAAGTTCACCTCAGAGAACCATAGTAAGAATGATGGTTGCTATACCAACCACCCAGCAATAGAAGGAAAATCCGCCGAAACGACCCTTGGTGGAGATATAGCGGAGAAGTACAAGTGAGAAATAACCGGAAACCATTGCCACCAGCATACCTACCAGATACATAGGCAGCATAGAGGCGTCAATGCCAGCCTCAACAGCATCGGCAATGGAGAGAATGTTTGCGCCCAGTATTGCGGGGATGGACATAAGGAAGGAGAATTTGACAGCGAACTGGCGGTCAAGACCTGTTGCAATGCCGGTTGTGATAGTGGTGCCGGAGCGGGATATTCCCGGAACCGTTGCAAGAGCCTGAAAAACACCAATTATGAGAGCATCCTTCACCTTCATAGTCTTTTCGGTCTTATTGCCCCGGGGAAGACGGTCGGATATATAAAGGATGGCACCGCAAAACAAAAGTGCAAAGCCGATAAACATAGTGTTATTGTAAAGACCCTCTATCTTGCTCTTGAATGGCAGAATCAGGAAAAGAGGCAATGTTGCGAAAAACATCATTACAAGCAGTCTGACCGCAGGATATTTCTTCTTGACTCCGGGAACGGGATGACCCACACTCTTAACATAGGTAATTCCCTCATTGATTATAGCCATAATGTCCTTTCTATAAAACACGCAGACCGCAACCAATGTTGCAAGGTGGAGAAGAAGATCGAAGAAAACATGGCCGCCTTCTTCAATGTTGGTAAGACCCAAAAAATTCTGGAATATGGACAGATGACCCGAGCTTGAAATTGGCAAAAATTCCGCCAAGCCCTGTACAAGGCCCAAAAAAGCAGCAGTTAAGTAAGTCATAAGTTTCCTCCGAATATGTAAAAACTTGAGCTATATTTCTTTAACTAATATATATTACCACAGTTTTCAGCAAAGCACAAGGGAAGCGGATAATAAAGTTTACATAATTTTTGATATATAAGAAAAGAGAGGTTTCAGCCTCTCTTTTCTTCTTTCTTTTTATCAATTTTGCTGTGGAGGTAGTCGAGAGCATCTGCCAATGAGCCGACGGCATCTATAATACCGCAGTCGACCGCCTCTCTTCCCGAGAGAACCGTGCCCATATCGTTGGCCATATCCCGTCTGCCGTGCATAAGCTCCAGAAGCTTTTCCCGGGAAATTCCGGAGTGGGCAGTAATAAAGAGCGCAATTCTGTCCTGAATTCTGGAGAAATAGTTATAAGTCTGTTCTGTGCCGATGACGGTGCCGCTAAGCCGCACCGGATGTACCGTCATAGATGCCGATGGCACGATAAAGCTTCTCTTAGCCGCCACTGCAAGAGGCACGCCTATACTGTGTCCTCCCCCAAGGACAAGGGATGCGGTGGGTTTTCTCATCCCCGCTATAAGTTCTGCAATGGCAAGTCCCGCTTCCACATCTCCTCCTGCGGTATTGATGAGAAAAAGAACTCCTCCAACATCCCTCGCTTCCTCCATAGAAGCCAGAAGAGGCATAAGATGCTCATATTTTGTGGTTTTATTATCCTCAGCCAACACCTGATGGCCTTCCACCTGCCCTATAATTGAAACGCAGTGTATACCTCCCTTTTCTGCCGATGATGCACCGAATTCCTGCAGATAGTTCTGTTCGTTTTTATCCATAGACATAAAATCACCCCGACTGCTTTTTTGTAAGTATTTGCAGTCGGGGTGAAAATTATTTTCAGTCTTCGTAAATTGCCTTTACGCCCTTGTAAGTCATATATGTATCGAACTTGCTGACCAGCTCGAAGGGAGCATGCATACTGAGCACGGGAACACCTGCATCGATGGTTGCAATATTTCTGCGGGACATAAAGAGAGCCACAGTTCCGCCGCCGCCCTGGTCGACCTTGCCGAGAGCGCCCATCTGCCAGACGACATTATTATCATCAAATATTCTTCTCAGCTTGCCTACGGTCTCAGCATCTGCATCATTGGTGCCGCCCTTGCCGGCTTTACCGGTGAACTTCAAAATGCCCATACCGTAGTTGCACTTGGCATTGCTTCTCTTCTCGCTTATTTCTGCAAACATAGGATCATATGCATTGCATACATCGGCACTAAGGCAGAAGCTGTTTGCAAAGCAGTGGCGCAGAGCCACACCCTGAGCATCGCAGAGATCTTCCATAAAGCACTCAAATGCCTGACTCTGCATACCGGAGGTTCCTTCGGAGCCAATCTCTTCCTTATCGGCAAGAATGCAGACAGCGGTATGCTCGGGCTTATCAAGATCAAGAATAGCTTTCAGCTCGCAATATGCACAGACGCGGTCATCATGGCCATAACCGCCCACAAAGCTGCGGTCAAGTCCTACATCACGGGTGGGATAAGAGGGAACAGCCTGAATTTCAGCAGAGAGGAAATCCTCCTCGGTGATGCCGTATGTATCGTTGAGCAGGCTCATAACAGCCAGTTTAACTCTGTCGCTTCCTTCATCATCGTAGGGGATGGAGCCGAGAAGGATATTCATTCTTTCGGCTGCGATTATATCCATAGCGCCCTTGCTGAGCTGATCCTTTGCCAGATGGGGCAGCACATCGGTGATGACAAGCTGGGGATCGGAGGGATCTTTGCCAATTACTATTTCAACATTCTCACCGTTTTTGAGGGTAACAACGCCGTGGAGCTCCAGAGGAACTGCCAGCCACTGATACTTTTTGATACCGCCATAATAATGGGTTCTGAAATAGGCGAACTCGCTGTCCTCGTGGAGGGGAATCTGCTTGAGATCCAGGCGGGGGGCATCAATGTGGGCAGCGGCAATGTTGCATCCTTCGGCCAGACTCTTGCTGCCTACAACGGCAAGCATAAGGCTCTTGCCACGGTTGCTGCGGTAGAGTTTCATGCCGGGTTTTACTTCCATGCCATAGGTATAGGGCACAAAGCCCTCTGCCTCGGCAAGGCGAATAGCCTCACTGACAGCCTCGCGCTCGGTGCGGGCATTATCAAGATAAACCTTATAGCCCTCACAAAACTCCTCAAGGGCAATACGCTCATCGGTACCGATGAGGTCATAGCCATTCTTCTGCTCATAAAAGAGCTTCTCTCTAAGTTCCTTGTTATCAGACACTTTTCAGTACCTCCGTGAAAAATTTATTACAAACACATTCAAATTCCTCCCGGCTGCCACCGTTATGAAGAGTATAATCACATTTTTCCTGAAAATACTCATTAGGGTGCTGGGCGGCTATGCGGCTGCGGGCATATTCTTTGCTGATGCCCTCCCGCATCAAAAGTCTCTGCACTCTTGCCTCAGTGGGCGCTGTTATGGCCACATTGAAGGCAGTGCGCTTGGCGAAGGCGCCCTCCAGAAGGGCGATCGCATCTATGGCGGCCAAAGTTCCGCCGTTCATTGCGTGGCGCTCTATGCGCCGCTGTATCTCTGCACTTACATATTTATGAGTGATGGAATTCAAATCCTTCAAAGCTATGGAATCAGAAAATACAATTGCGCCGAGGGCTTTTCTGTCCAGCTTTCCGTCCTTATAAACCGCTCCGAAGCGCTCCGTGAGCTCAAGTTTCATCTCCTCGCTTTCGCTGCAGAGACGGTGATAAACCTCATCGGCATCAACAATGAGAGCACCCATCTTTTCAAGCACCTTCAGAGCCGTCGTTTTTCCGCAGCCGCTGCCTCCGGTTATACCTACAAGAGTGATGCACTCAGCGAGAGCCCTGCTTATCTCCTTTTCCGAGAGAGCGCCTTTTCTCAAAATTCTGTAAGGTCTTTGGGACATGTCTATGATGGTGGACTCCGTACCTATGCCGCACTCTCCCCCATCCAGAACGGCTCCGATTTTTCCATCGAAGTATTCAAGAACCTTTTTTGCATTCTTGGGGCTGGGTTCTCCGCTGGGGTTTGCAGAGGGTGCCGCAAGGGGGAGCGCACAGCTTTTAAGTAATTCGAGTGTAAGGTCGTGGTCAGGGCAGCGCAGTCCCACAGTAGATCCTCCCGCACGTACAATTTCAGGAACGCAGTCTCTGCTTTCCAAAATTATCGTAAGAGGACCCGGCCAGAATTTTTCCGCAAGGGCGCAGGCCGCTCCGGGAACATTCTCGCAGTATTGCTTCATGGCTTCCTTACCGGGAACCATAAGGGAGAGGGCCTTCACTTCCGGCCTTCCCTTCACAGAATATATTTCCTTCACTGCCTCTTCGTTCAGGCCGTTGCCTGCGAGCCCGTAAACCGTCTCCGTTGGAACGGCAACAAGCCCTCCGGAAGATATTATCTCCGCAGCACGGGAAATATCCTTTGTTATTATCTCAGTTTTCATTGTTTTTCAGCTTCTCCGCCTGGTCCATAGTGACAAGAGCATCTATGAGCTCATCCAGATCACCGTTGATGATCGCGGCAATATTGAAGTTTTTGCTGTCTCCGCTGAGACGGTGGTCGGTGACTCTGTTCTGGGGGAAGTTATAGGTGCGCACGCGCTCGCTTCTGTCTCCGGAACCCACCTGACTTTTTCGCTCAGCAGCAATTGCTGCGTGCTGGCGGGCCTGCTCCGCTTCATAGAGCTTGGAGCGGAGAATTTTCATGGCCTTATCCTTGTTTTTATGCTGGCTGCGCTCATCCTGACATTCCACAACGGTGCCGCTGGGAATATGAGTTATGCGGATAGCGCTTTCTGTTTTATTGACATGCTGTCCTCCCGCGCCGCTGGAGCGATAGGTATCTATCTGCAAATCCTTGGGGTCAATATCAAATTCAACATCCTCAGCTTCAGGAAGCACAGCAACCGTCGCAGCACTGGTATGGATGCGTCCGCCGCTTTCCGTTTCGGGCACACGCTGAACTCTATGGCCGCCCGCCTCAAACTTCAGGCGCGACCATGCACCCTCGCCTTCAACAACAAAGCTGATTTCCTTTATACCGCCAAGCTCGGTATCGTTGAGATTAACAATGTCAACTTTCCAGCCGCGCCGCTCCACATACATAGAATACATACGGAAAAGGTCGGAGGCAAAAAGCATTCCTTCCTCACCGCCTACACCGCCGCGGATTTCCATAATTACATTTCGGGAGTCATTGGGGTCCTTGGGCAGAAGCAGGATTTTAAGCTCCTCAACGCAGTTTTCCATACCCGCCTTGGCTTCGGCATATTCTTCCTGAGCGAACTCACGCATCTCGGCATCTTCCATAAGAAGCTCCGCATCCTCCATGTCCTGAGAAAAGCGGACATAGCGTCGGTAGCACTCAACAATGGGGCTCAGTTCCTTCTGCTCTCTCGCGCACTTTGCGTAGATGGCAGGATCGGAATACACCTCGGCAGTTCCCATACGCTCTTCAAGGTCTATGAACTTTTCTTCGATCTGACGGAGCTTATCAAACATCGTCACAATACTCCTTTTATTAGCCCTTTAAAGTATAGAATGCGACAATTGTGTATTTTACCACAAAGATTTTGCTTTGTAAACCCAAAATGCCCTCCGGAGAAGAACATTTGTTCCGCATATGCGGTCATTAATCTTGTGAAAAATGACGAAAGACACCGAAACGGTGTCTTTCGTCATTTTATCCGATTCTCTGATTTTTAACATACTTCCAAAGAGGAACTTCTGTGTCAGCGCGCTTTATGTAGATAGAGTTGCGTATTGCATCCCCGTTGTCATCGAAATTGATGATACCACTTACTCCGCTGCTGCCCACATTTGGCATCACAGCAAGAATATCCGCGTGATGAACGCTTCCCGCCTTGCTTATTGCCGCCAATGCAACATTGTAGGCATCATAGCCCATTACTGTAACAGCAGAAACGCTGTCATCACCACCATTGCTGGCAAGGGCATTTTCATTGCCGGCAAGCCACTCCTTGAATCCGTTTTCAAAACTTGTACTACCGCCTTCAGCATAAAAAGTGGACGTATAAATTCTGAAATTCTTTCCTATAGCGCTGTCGCGAATGGAATCGCTGTCCCAAGTGTCTCCGCCGAATACCGGAACTGCATCCTCCAAAGCTCCCATTGCCTCAACAATCAGCTTTCCGTAACGCACGGAGCATGGAGCAAAAACAGCGTCTATTCCCTGCTCGGCGATGCTTTGAAGGTAGGGAGTGAAGTCATTGCAGTTTTCTGAAAAATCTACCTTAACAACATCGATATCGAACTGAGCTGCAGTGCTTTTGAACCCGGCCGCAAGCCCCTGTGCGTATTCGTTTCCTATCTGACTGAGACAAAGAACCTTGGTCGCTCCGATTTCTGTGTGGGCAAAGTTTGCAAGCGCTGCCCCCTGATGTGTATCCTGAATGCAGACGCGATAATAGCAGTCAAAGTCATTCGTGATCGAAGGTGCGGTGCAGCTTATGCCCAATGCGGCGACACCGGCGCCTTCAAAAACAGGCGCTGCTGCAAGAGAATACTCGCTTCCGTAGGAACCCAGAACGAGTACCACATCTTCCGCCAGAAGGCTCTCTGCCACCTGCGCAGCCTGAGATTTGGAGGAAGCGTTATCAGCATAAACAAGTTCAACGTCATATGTCTGCCCGTTTACTTTAACAGTTGGCTGGAGATGATGAGCATACTGGATTCCAAGAGTCTCCTTCATTCCCATTGCCCCGTCGGTACCGCTGAATGGCTCAAAAACGCCTATTCGAACAACAGGGTTGGGCTCTTCCTTTTCTCCGCAGGCAGCCATAGAGAGACATATACATACAGCGAGAAGAATAATAAATACCTTTTTCATTTTTCCTCCGAAATTTACTTTATAATGATCGGACTCATCCTATAGTCTCTGTCGCCTTTTCGCTCCTCCCTTGCGGAAAAACCAAGAGCAAAAAGGTCTGTCGCAGCCGATTCAAGAGCAAAGTAGGCCTTTGCTTCGGCATCAAGAGAGTTTATCTCCGCCGGCTTGGTAATAATAGGAAGAGACGCCCTCTCTTTCATTTTCTTCAGTATTGCGCAACCTTTTTCGTTTGCCGCCAGAACACGTATATAAGGAGGTATTCCCTCCCCCGCTCCGGTGCCTATTCCCAAAGCCGCGCACATTATCATTCTCCGCAAGCGGCTGAGGGCGTAACGCTTTGTGGCCGCAGCGGCAATCACCGCGTCCACACTCACCTCAGTTTTTGCAGCGCGGAAAAGACGCAGTCCCAGTCCCTCTCCTCCGTCCGGAAGTGCTTCATAAACCTCCTGAGGCAGCATGCGCAGGCGGGAAATAATTGCGATGTCCAAAGCGCCGCCCATAACAGGACCTCGTCCGTGGTGCATTTCACGTTCAAGTACGCCGGCGCATTCAGCAGGCATATTGGCAAGCACACTCTCACCTCTGCCCAGCCTTTTTCTCAGTTCCGAGGCCGAAGGATAGTCCCCGCCACCGCTTTGATCATGACCCGCTCCAATTCTTGAGACGGTTATGGGTTTAATAGCGGAGCGTTGGTCATAGAGCGCTTTTATATACTCAATACCCAATATATTATTGGGGCTTTTCATTTCAGGAAGAGGTCTGCCTGCGAGCTTTTCGGCAGCGATTTGACGTGCAGCAGCATAGGATATGCCACTCGAAAGAGTGTCTTTTATTATAGCATCCAATTCCGGGGTGAGCAATAGCTTTGCTATATCATCCAGAACCTCAACATTGCCGCTTTCACTGCCGAAGGAAATATGGCTTACAACTCCGCAGGAAGCCAGTATCCCCACCGCTCCGCGGGCAAAGCCTTCCGCAGAAGATATAGCCCAGGGAAGAGGAAGCTCAAGCACAAGGTCGGCTCCGCCGCGAACCGCGCACTCAGCACGGGCGTTTTTCGTAAATGCCGCAGGTTCACCCCGCTGCACAAAATTGCCGCTCATCACGCAGATAACTCCGCTATCCTCACCAAGAAGCGCTCTGCTTTGGTCAATATGATGCTTATGTCCCATATGAAAGGGATTATATTCCGAAATAATGCCAAAAATGTTCATAAAGCACTCCAAAAAGGCAAAAAACTCTTGTGTTTAAAAAATATTGTATTAAAATAAACAATGGTATGCACAAATACATTTTACAGTAAATTTAAATAATTACAATAAGGAAGGAAAGCAAAAATGAAAATTCTTGTTATTAACGCAGGCAGCTCTTCTCTCAAGTATCAGCTGATGGATATGGACAATGAGTCCATTCTCGCAAAGGGTATCTGCGAACGCATCGGTATCGACGGTCTCTTCACCTATAAGCCCCAGGTTGAAGGCAAAACCCAGATCAAGGCTGAGCCCGTTTCCATGCCCACCCATTCCGAGGCTATCCAGGCTGTTCTGAACGCCCTCGTTGATGCAGAAAACGGCGTTGTCGCTTCCATGGAAGAGATCGATGCCTGCGGCCACCGCGTTCTCCACGGCGGTATGGAATTCACCGCTTCCTGCATTGTTGACGATGCCTGCGAAGAAGCAATCAAAAAGTGCTTCCCCCTCGGACCTCTCCATAACCCCGCAAACCTCATGGGCATCAAGGCTTGCCAGGCTGTTATGCCCGGCACTCCCCAGGTTGCTGTTTTCGACACCGCTTTCCATATGACCATGCCCGCTCCGGCATATACCTACGCAATCCCCTATGAGTACTATGAGAACGACCAGGTTCGCCGCTATGGCTTCCACGGCACCTCTCACCGCTATGTCTCCGCCCGCGCCATTGATATGCTTGGCAACCCCGAGCACAGCAAGGTTATCTGCTGCCACCTGGGCAACGGTTCCTCCCTCTCCGCCTGCATCGACGGCAAGTGCGTTGACACCACTATGGGTCTTGGACCTCTCGCAGGTGTTCCCATGGGCACCCGCTGCGGCGATATCGACGGCACCATTATTGAGTACCTGATGGGTCGCTACGGCTACAGCATCGAAGAGATGATGAACATCCTCAACAAGAAGTCCGGCGTTCTCGGTATCTCCGGCGTTTCCTCCGACTTCCGCGATCTGGAAGCCGCTGCTTCCGCAGGCAACGAGCGCGCTCAGCTGGCTCTCGATAAGTTCCACTACGAGGTAAGAAAAGACATCGGCGCTTACGCTGCTGCTATGGGCGGCTGCGACGCTATCGTCTTCACCGCCGGTGTTGGCGAAAACGGAGCCAAGGACCGCGCTGAGATCTGCAAGGGTCTCGAGTATATGGGCGTTAAGATCTGCCCCGAGCGCAACGCTATCCGCGAGGATGAGCACCTCATCTCCACCGATGACAGCCCCGTAAAGGTTTTCGTTATCGCCACCAACGAAGAGCTTATGATCGCCCGCGACACCAAGGAGCTCGTCAGCAAGTAAGACACGCTCCCATCCTGCATAATTTAGAACACACCATCAAATCGGGCCGCCTGAAATTGGCGGCCCGACTTAGTGTCTGGAGGATTCTCTGTGAGCACGGTTATTTTTGTTATTGATGCCATTGGCAGCACTGCCGCTATGATTTGCGGAATGGCGGTTATTATGCTCATCCGCTTTGCAGCAGCATATTATAAGCTGAATCTCCCCAAAATACATAACTGAACACAGAATACATCAAACCCCGACCCGCGAAAGCAGGTCGGGGTTTTTCTTAACTTCTAAAGCCCCTTTATAAGCTCCTTATAAAATTTTATTCCCTCCAAAAAACTTGAAATGGGCATTTTTTCATTTTCATGATGGACGCTTTGGCGCATAGCCGTGGACATATTGAAAGCTCCAAAACGGTAAACTCTGTCACATATGGGCGCAAAGTGTCTCGCATCCGTGCCCCCGTCAAGAACAAAGGGACTTGTTTGAGCGCCAAACACCTTTTTAACGCAAGCCTCAATATATCTGAACTCATTTGTGTCCCATGAGCTTATGGGCGCGCCTTCGCTTTTTATGTCAACCGTTATCTCCGCATCAGCATCAAGCAGAGATGCCACATACTCCCGCACATCCTCAAAGCTATCCCAGGGATTGAGCTTGAGGCGGAAAGTGGCCTCCGCCCTGTTTTCATCCTGCAAAGCGCGCACTTTGTCGAAAATTATGCCGCTTTGTATCATCGGACGGGTATCAGCGCTGCCATCCATCACCTTTTTCACCGCTCCGGCAAAAAATGAGATATTTTTAAGCACCGGACGCAGCGCCGGTTTAGCATAAGGCGCAAGGCGGCGGAGCATTTCCCTCACCGCAGGAGCAAGCCGGCTCTTCATCTGATGTTTCTTTATTATGTTAACTGCATTGGATATACGTTCGGGAGCGGTTTTGCCATTTTTATTGCCCATGACTATACGCAAAGTTCCATAGGCCTTCTCGGCCACAGCAACCATAGCAAAGCTCTCATTTATGCCCATTGGCATCTCCGTAAGCAGTGCGCCGCCCTCATCCAGAACAAAGAGGGGTTTCACTCCCCGTCTTTCCAGCGTGGAAACGATTTTTGGCATGGTGCCGCCGAAAATCTCTTCGTCCGCGCCAAAAGCGAAATAAACATCGCGTTCGGGGGAAAAATCTTTGGAAATCAGTTCTTCGGCAGCTTCCATAAGGGCAGCGATAATGCACTTGGTATCAACGCTTCCGCGGGCCCAAACCGCTCCCTCGTGAATTTCTGCAGCAAAGGGAGGATGGCTCCACTTTTCCTCCTGACAGTCTACCACATCCTGATGAGCCATAAGCACCACGGGCTTTTTTCCCGCTTTTCTTCCTCTCCATCGGAGCAGTATTCCGTATTCCCCCACCCTTTCCCATTCGGCGGCAGCAAATACATTGGGATAAAGCTCTTTGAGCTTCGGCAAAAAGCTTTCAAACTCAGCTTTATATTCCTCTTTCCCGGAGATTGTTTTTATCTTCAGCAGTTCACGAAATCGCTCAACAGCTAACGCGTCTTTTTCATTCATACACTCTCCACCTCAAAGGGCCATTATATCCGCAATAAGGGCATCCACATTTTCATCGCTGCTTGCCCAGCTTGTGCAGATGCGGATAGCGTCCCTTTCTCCTCCCGTGGTGTCCCAAAAGCCAAGGGCGTATTTTTCACCCAGAGTGGCCTGCTGAGCCTTGGTGAGAATTGGGAATTGTTGGTTCGTTGCAGAGTCCATAAGAAGGGGTATTCCCTTTTGGATAAGAGCGGCCTTTATGCGCAGAGCATTGGCAACGGCCTTTTCCGCCACGCGGAAATAAAGCCCGTCTCTGAACATCTCCTCAAACTGTATTCCCAGAAGACGACCCTTTGCCAGCATACCGCCCATGCGCTTTATCATATAGCGGAAGTCTCTCTTGAGGGCATCGTTTGTGATGCATACAGCTTCTCCGAAAAGGCAGCCAACCTTTGTTCCGCCTATGTAGAAAACATCGCAGTTGGCGGCAAGGAAGGGCAAAGTGAAGCTCTTATCCGCGGCAAGGGCATAGCCAAGTCTTGCTCCATCCACAAAAAGGGGCAATTCAAGCTCACGGCAGGCGGCATAAAGCTCCTTCAGCTCTTCGCGGCTATAGAGAGTTCCATACTCCGTGGGCTGGGAGATATAAACCATTCCCGGCTGAACAATATGCTCGTGGGCAGCATCCCGCCAATGAGTAGCCACATAGTCTCTGACCTGTTTTGCGCAAATCTTGCCATCTTTATGAGAAAGTGCCAAAACCTTGTGTCCCGTTGCCTCAACCGCTCCCGTTTCGTGGCAGTTGATATGTCCGCTCTCAGCGCAGAGAACTCCCTGATAGGGGCGGAGGATGGAGGCGATAACGGTCATATTGGCCTGAGTTCCGCCAACAAGAAAATGCACATCGGCGCTCTCGCAGCCTATGGCTTTTTTGATATACGCCCGTGCATTTTCACAGTGATGATCCTCACCGTAACCGCAGGTCTGCTCAAAGTTGCTCTCACTAAGGGCCGCAATTATATTGGGATGGGCCCCCTCGGTATAGTCACAGTCAAATCTTATCATAGCTTACTCCATATAATCCTTGCTCAGAGGCACATAGTAGCTCTGCTTTTTTCTTTCCTCAATGGCGGTTTCATCCAAAGTGCGGATAATTTTTGCCGGTACTCCCACCATCATAGAGTTTGCGGGCACCTCCGCCCTCTCCTTCACCACAGCACCGGCACCGATAATGCAGTTATCTCCGATTGCCGCCTTATCCAGAACTACGGCTCCCATTCCGATAAGTACATTATCGCCTATGGTGGCACCGTGGACAATGGAGCCGTGACCGATGGTGACATTTTTGCCGATCACCATTGGGCTGCCGTGGTCACAGTGGAGAACAACATTATCCTGAACATTTGTGCCCTCCCCTATTCTTATAGGTGCCTCGTCGCCGCGGATTACCGCGCCGAACCATACGGAGGCATCGGCGGCTATTTTAACATCACCGATAATATCGGCAGAGGGGGCAACAAAAGCTTCGGAGCTTATTTCTGGCATAATGCCCTTATATTCCATTACCATAGCTTTTCTCCTTTGATTTTTTATGGATTTATGATAGCATACAGTTGATATCAATTCAAGTTGCATTGGAAAGGCGGGTGATTGGCTGTGGAAAAGGAAAACGCTGTTTTATTCATACACGGAATTCTGGGAACACCCCATCATTTTGATTTTCTCAGAGAAATCCTGCCGGAGGGCTTCACCGCAAAATCACTGCTGCTGACCGGGCACGGAGGCAGCACAAGGGATTTTGGGAAAAGCTCTATGGCGCAGTGGATGGAGCAGTGCGAAAGCGCCCTGTTAGAGCTTAGCGCAAGCCATAAGCGGGTGTTTTTGGTTGGACACTCTATGGGAAGCCTCCTTGCTGTGCACCTCGCACTGGTGCACCCGGACAAAGTTTCGGGAATATTTGCCCTTGCCATACCCCTGCGCATCCGTTTCGGCATAAAGGCTCTCGCCTCCAGTCTCCACAGCGCATTTGCACCGCCGGAAACTGACTCCCCCTTCCAGCGGGTCTGCCGGGACGCCTGCAGCGTCAGGCTTAGCAAAAATCCCTTTGCCTACCTGCCATGGCTCCCCCGTTTTCTTGAACTTTTTGCTCTTTCCCGGGAAATAAGAAAAGCTATGCCTAATCTCAAGGTTTCGTGCAAACTTATTCAGTCCTCCCGGGATGAGTTGGTGTCTACCGCCTCCGCACGCTTTGCAGCTGGTGCAGAAACCCTTTTCCTACCGGAGTCCTTCCATTATTTTTACAGTGAGAAAGACCGCGGGCGCATTTTGGAAGAGTGGATACGTTTTATCGCAGAACACATAGAAAGAGGATAAAAAATGCTTATCGCAATTATCGGAGAAAACTGCGTAGGTAAATCTACGCTGGCAGAGAAACTGAACGAAAAACTCTCTGCCAAAATATATTCCGGCAAAGATTACCTGAGGCTTGAGAAAAGCCCTTCCGCCGCTGCGGAGAGCTTCAAAAAGCTGCTTGAAAATTCCCTTACCGGTGAAAATATTATTTACCTCATAACCGAAAAAGAGCACCTTTCCCTGCTGCCCCAGGGCGCTTTTAAAATAGTTCTCACCGCCGAACTTGGTATTATAAAAGAGCGCTTCAAGGCCAGAATGAGAGGTAATCTCCCCTTGCCTCTGGAGAAGATGCTGGAGGCAAAGCACGGAATTTATGACGCTCTGGAATGCGATTTGAAGCTTGATTCCGATTACTGCATTGAAGAAATATTTGAAAAAATTGCAAAATAAGAAAAGCCCTGCGGATAAACCGCAGGGCTTTTGAGTTTTATATTATATTTAGTCCTCGTAGGCAACGGCCTTATCGAAGAGTTCCTCAACTTCCTTGCCGGGAGCCTTGGTAAGCTTGGAGACCAAAATGGCTGCGAGGAGCCCTGCAATTGCGCCGGGGATGATCTCATAAATGCCGGTGGAACCCAGGAAGGCCAGCCAGCAGATATCCACAACGGCACCCACAAGAATACCGGCAACAGCTCCTGCAAAGTTGAAGCGCTTCCAGAAAAGGCTCAGCATAATTGCAGGTCCGAAGGCTGCTCCGAAGACGCCCCAGGCATTTTCAACAAGACCCATTATTGTGCCGCTGTTGGGGTCAGATGCGATAATAACAGCGATGACGGCAATTACAAGAACAACAATTCTTCCAGCCCAGAGCATTTCCGTATCTCCGGACTTGCCCTTGCGGATAATGGGCTTATATACATCGCTGGCAAAGGCGGAGGCGGAAGCCAGCAGCTGGGAGTCGGCGGTGGACATTGCAGCCGCAAGAATTGCGGAAAGGAGAACGCCGCTGATAATAGCGGGGAAAATCTTGCGTACCATAGTGATGAATACTACGGAGCTATCATCTATATCTCCAAGGAACACACGACCAATGCAGCCGGCAGCCACAGAGAAAATAATAATAAGAGTGGTCCAGCTTATGCCTATCTTTGCGCTCTTCTTAAGCTCCTTGCCGGACTTGAGGGACATAAAGCGGATGATAATATGGGGCATACCAAAGTAACCGATACCCCAGCCAAGACCGGAAACGATGTCCTTCCAGTTGCCGAAAAGATTCCAGTAGCCATCGGGGAGCTGAGATGCACTTACAGCACCCTGACCGCCCTGAATGAGAGCCAGTGCAAAAATGGGGGCAACAAGCAGCGCTGCCAGCATCAAAAGTCCCTGGAAGAAGTCCGTCCAGCAAACGGCGGAGAATCCGCCAAGGAAGGTGTAAGCTATGATAATCACGGCAGCTATGTACATTGCGACGGTTGCATCAATGCCGATAACGGTGTTGAAAAGAGTTCCGCAGGCCTTGATAGAGGAAGCGGCATAGATGGTGTAGGCCACAAGGAAGATCACCGCGCAGATTATCTGAAGGGCCTTGCTCTTGCTGAGGAAGCGGTTTGTAAGATACTGAGGAATGGTAATGGAGTCCTTTGCCACAATGGAAAAACGGCGGAGACGGGGAGCCTCATATATCCAGCTGAGTGCGTAGCCGATGGCAAGGCCGATGGCAATCCACGCCTGACCAATACCCATTGCGTAGATGGAGGCAGGCAGACCCATCAAAACCCAGGCGGACATATCGGATGCGCCCGCAGAAAGAGCGGAGACCCAAGCGCCCATCTGGCGGCCGCCAAGGAAATATCCCTTTTCACCGCCGCTGCGTCCGCGGAAGAAAAACACCACGCCGATACCCAGCATAAAAACAAGGTAAATAACGAATATTATTGTTTCTGCATTAAACATAAGAGACTCCTTGCCGAAGCAAAACACTTTGCTCCTTTAGTAGATAAAAGCATTATAGCACAAAAATATCTGTACGTAAATACAGAATTGAGTATAGAATTAATTCTATACTCAATTCTCTTCTTTTTCTATTTTTCCTTATAATTCAATGCTTTTTTATTAGACGATTTGTTATACTTAAATTAGGTCAAAAAAATTATTTTTATTTTATTTCGCTCTGTAGCCTTCAAGGAAAATGCCCATAACCGTGTCGGAATACTTGGAAAGAGAGTATTCTCCGCCGCAGAGACACCAGTCGTACATCAACGCCCGCTCCATAAGGGCATAGGCTTTTGTTATCTCTCCCACACTGAAGTCGCTTCGGATTTCTCCCTTTTCCTGTCCCTTCATTACTATTTCACGAAGGAGCCGGAAGTAAAAGCGGTTTCGGTCAAGAAGGTGCTTTTCGCCCCTTGTGGTGAGCTGGGTGGACAGAAGACCCGCCAGAAGCTCTATGGGAACAGACGTATCTACCATAGCAAAAAGTTCCCTGTTAAGCCAGCGGAGGATATCTATGGCGTTTTGTTCTCTGTCCATACTGCGGGTCAGAGCCTCATATTTTTCATCGAACAAGGTTGAAAGAGTTCCAAGAAGAGCATCCTTTCCCTCGAAATAGTGATAGAACGTACCCTTGCTTGTTTCAGACTCGAAAATAATATCTTCAACCGTGGTGTTTTCATAGCCTTGCTCATAAAAAAGCTTCCACGCCGCGGAAACTATTTTACCGCGTGTGTTTCGTGTATTTTTTCTGGGCATATCATTCCACCTCTATTATTGCGCCTTCCCAAGGTCCAAGAACCCCGTAGAATTCCTTTTTCTCATAGTTACCTATCATTTGATGACCCTTGAAGGGAACCTTTTGGGGCTTTTCAGAGAAGTTGAGCAGTACAGTGAGTTTTTTGCCCTTATACTCACGTTCATATACAAACACGCTGCCTTTTATAAGCTTCTCCTTGAATGAGCCCCGGCGCAAAACCTCGTTTTCCCTGCGGAAGGCTATCAGCGCCTTGTAGTAATTTAAGACAGAATCCGGTTCCTTCTCCTGAGAGGCATAGTTGATAGTTTCGTAATTTCCGTTGCTTTTCAGCCAGGGTGTGCCGGTGGTGAAGCCGCCGTGGGGAGCATCGCTCCACTGGACACCCTGCCGGGCATTATCACGGGAGGAGGTTTTAATCATACTCCAGCGCTTTGCCTCGGGAATTCCGATTTTCTTTGCAATGGCGTAGATATTATGGCTTTCAACATCCTGAAGCTGGTCAATGGACGTGAAATCAAAATTGGTCATTCCTATCTCCTGACCCTCGTATATAAATGGAGTTCCCTTCAGGGTCAGAAGCATAGTTGCCAGCATCTTTGCGCTCTTATTATGATATTTTCCGTCATCACCGAAACGGGATACGCTTCGGGGCTGATCGTGGTTTTCAAAATAGTTGGCGTTCCATGTGAGAGCGTGCTGCCACTTGGCGATAGTGCGGAAAAACTTTTCGGGCTTGAATGCACGCTTGAACCATTTTACGCCCACCTGCTCTGTCTCCATATGCTCGAAGGCAAAAATCTCATCAAGTTCCTTTCTGTGGGGCTCGCAGAGATCTCTTCCCTGATCTTCGTTTACGAAAACAGTTTCACCAACGGTGTAGGCATCATATTCATCAAGTACCTCACGGCGAAGCCGGCGAAGAACCGCATGGCAGCCTGGAGTTGAGTGATAGTGCTTCAGTCCGGCAAGGATGGGGCTTGGAAAACCGTTTTCAAGGTCATTTTTCCATATGATGTTGATAACATCGCAGCGAAAACCCGCCACGCCCTTATCAAGCCAGAAACGGAGGATATCCTGAACCTCTTCCATTATTTTAGGATTGCGCCAGTTGAGATCGGGCTGTTCCTTTGCGAAAAGATGGAGATAATACTGGCCGCGAAGTTCATCGAAGTCCCATGCTCCGCCACCGAAAAAACCGCCCCAGTTATTGGGTTTATCCGCCCAGATATAATAGTCCTCGTAGCCTTTTTCCCGTCTGCGGCTGCGTTGGAACCACTCATGCTGATCGCTGGTATGGTTAATAACAAGATCCATAATTATACGGATATTTCTTGCCTTTGCTTCGGCAAGAAGACGGTCAAAGTCCTCCATGGTGCCGAACATCGGGTCAATGGCCTTATAGTCGGCAATATCATAGCCATTATCCACCTGAGGAGATTTATAGACAGGACTGAGCCATATCGCATCAATGCCCAAATCCTGCAGCTTATCCAGCTTTGAGATAATTCCCTGAATATCGCCGTAACCATCTCCGTTTGAGTCGCAGAATGATCTTGGATATATTTGGTATACTATCCCGTCCTGCCACCATTTACGTTCCTCCATCAGAAATGATACTCCTCTCCCGCCACATACTCACCGTACATTTCCTCGGTGACGCCATGGTTTTCTATTATTTTGCTATAGAATTCTCCACTGCGCTTTACGCTGCGCTCAAGAGTTTCAAAATTCGTGTGAACAATACCAAAACGGGCAAAGTTGCCCTCCACCCATTCAAAATTATCATTGAAGCACCAGTGGTAATAACGTTTCACCGGCAGTTTTGATTCGCACAATACACGAAGATGGTCATATATATAGCGACTTCGGAAGCTGTCTCCCAGGTCGCAGGTTCCGTTTTCGGTGATGTAAATCGGCAGACGCGCTATTGAAAGCAGCTTTTCGCAGCATTCGACGATACCACGGGGATAAATCTCCCAGCCCAGGTCATTTTTATGACAGCCCTCGCGGACACCATCTGCAAAAACTCCGGAAACAGTGGAACGCGAGTAATAGTTGACCGCATGAAAATCGCAGTAGGCTCCCCTTCTGTCTCCGCCGTTATTCTTCAATGGCAGACGAAATTCGCCGCTTAGCATTGCACGTGTCAACAGGGTCTGAAACAGGTTTTCCATTGTTGAGGCTGCCAGTTTGTGAGCAGGATTTTTAGGGTTTTTCGGAGCAAAAACTCTGAGGTGATTGGCAAAACTCACCTTGCTGTCACGAAATCCCATGCTTCTGCGCATATCATGAATAAGTCTATAAGCTTTTATATGTGCAGCTGCAAGATTGCTCATTACTTCTATGCATGAGCCAATGCTCTTTTTCCCGGGAGGCCAGCTGCCGAAAAAGTATCCGTTTGTAGCATACACATTAGGCTCATTGACTGTGATATATTCGTTCACCAAATGCCCTATACTATCGACAATCTTCTCCACATAAAGGAGAAATGCTCTTACATTATCAAACTTCTCCCATCCGCCTTTTTTCTCAAACCACATAGGATTTGTGAAATGGTGCAGGGTAACAAGAGGTTTAATATCCAAAGCCAAAAGCAGCATTATTTCCTCTTTGATGTGGGCAATGGCATTCTCGTCATAAACGCCTTCCTCCGGCTCAACCCTGGCCCACTCTATTCCGAAACGATAGGTTTTTATACCCATGGAGTGCATAAGCATAATATCCTCTCGCCAGCGCTCCCAATGTCCTGTAGCAACAGCGGGATCAGAACCATCTTTTATATGGCCGCTTTCATACCAATCGTTCCATGTATGATTAAGTTGTCCTCCGTCCACCTGAGTGGCTGCTGAGGCAACTCCAAGAAGCATATTGTTTTTAAGCACAAATCCGTTCAAATCTACTTCTCCTTCCTTTCCTGCGCAGCGCATTGTGTTTACATAATTCTAAAGCAACTATTGAGTCCAAAGCTTGCATCCATAGCTTTTGCATAAGAAGCTAAATAATCTTCGGGTACAAGTGCCTGTACGCATCCGGCGAAGCCGCCTCCGTGGACACGCCATGCTCCTTTGCCTTCAAGAAGTTTTGCGCTCAGTTCGAGACCCTTCTCAAGCCTGTCATCACCTGCGGCGCAACGTATATTACGTAGTTTTTCTTCGGATGAACGGCCCGAAAGATTCATAATGCGCAGGCATTCATCTCTGTTAAACTGTTCCATGGCCTTTTTCATCAGAGGAACCCTCTCGTTTTCCTCAAAAAAATGCTCTGCGCGCAAAGCCGCCGATCTAATGTCAAAGCCCTTTGCCGCGAACTCATTTTGGTTTACATAAGCCAAAACTTCCTTGCCGTAGGCATGAGCCACCGCGCTCATATCCTGCCTTATGGAGGCATAGTCAGCAGTGAGATTTGAGTGGCTTCCTCCGGTATCGGTAAGGCAAAGAGCGAGTCCCATACGCCCGAAATCGCAGTCTATAGGAACAATCTCCTCAGTCAGAAAGTCTATATATACCGGCTTTCCTATGGAACAGGCAAGCTGATCCATAAGTCCGGATGGCTTTCCAAAATGTATGTTTTCCGCCTCCTGGGCGCAGCGGGCAATAGTAACAGCATCTATCCCGCCGCCATTATAAAGCTCGCTTATTATCCTTCCTATCAAAACGCAAAATGCCGCAGAAGAGCTTAGACCGCCTCCGGAGCGAAGCTCACTGTTAACCTTTGCGGTAAAGCCCCCCACTTTATATCCGCGTTTTTCAAGAGCCTGGCACACGCCCCTTATAAGGGCCATTGTGCTCCCTTCCTCTTCCTTTCTTGGTGAAAGGTCATTAAGTTCCAGCACCATAGGCTTTCTTTTTCCGCTTTGAACCTCTGCAAGCTTTCTTTCAAGCCTTTGGCATTCGGCAGTCATTCCGGGCTTAACAGCAGAAGCAATTACTCTGCCCAATTGATGGTCCGTGTGATTTCCAATTATTTCTGTTCTTCCTGGAACAAATATTTTCATAAAAAATCCTCCAAGAATGGAATAAAGGCAGGCCCTCAGGTCTGCCTTTATTCTAACATTACAGGCCGCATCTTTGCAACCGAAAAGATAATTCCGAAATGTATCAGAGTATTATAAGCTCCTTTGGAGCCTTTGTCAGATTAAGATTTCCACTGCCGTTCAGATAAAGCAAATCTTCAATACGAACGCCAAACTTGCCCGGAATATAGATTCCGGGTTCTGCGGAGATCACCGCTCCCTCCGGCATAGGATTGGGATTTGCAGGTGCTGCACGGGGTGCCTCGTGAACCTGAAGTCCGATACCGTGGCCGAATCCGTGACCGAAATACTGACCGTAACCGGCATCAGCAATAACATTGGCAGCGGCCATATGGATCTCGCGTCCCGTAACTCTGGGGCGGGCAATTGCGATGCCAGCGTTCTGTGCCTCATAAACGGTGTAATAGACCTTCTTCATCTCGTCTGTGGCATGACCAATCGCCACAGTGCGTGTCATATCTGAGCAGTATCCGTTTTTTATGCATCCGAAGTCCATGGTGACAAAGTCTCCGGCCTTTACTATCTCATCACCGGGAACACCGTGGGGCATACTTGTCTTTGGCCCGGTAACTGTTATGGGGTCAAAACTGTTTCCCTCACCGCCGAGAAGCATCATTCTATAGGTAAGCTCTGCGGCGATCTCACGCTCTTTCATGCCGGGGCGGATAATGCCCATCACATAATCAAGGGCGCTTTCAGCAATTCTCTGGGCTGCAATGATGCACTCAACTTCCCACATTTCCTTCTGGGTGCGGAGAGAATCCATAATATTCTGGGCGGGAAGAAGCTTTTTGCCAACAACCTGCTCCCAATACTGCCACTGGCCGTAGGCAAGGCAGTCTTCCTCAGCGCCTATTTTCTCGCAGCCTTCCAGTGCTGTTTTCACCCATTCGGACAAGGGTTTATCTCCTCCGAAGCAGATTATCTCGTCGCAGCAAGCCTCATTGCCGGCGGCTTCAATATAACGGCTGTCAGTAAGGAGCCAGCTTTTTACGCGGGTAATAACAACAGCTCCGTCGCTGAAATGGAACGCGGAAGCATAGCGGGTATTCTCATCAGAGAAGAGGATTATTGCGTCAAGTCCTGCTTCGCCGAGCTTTGCACGTATTTTTTCGGTATTATTCATTTCATAAATCTCCATTTATATTTCATTCTGAATGGGAACTCAAGCCAGTATCTCAGTTTAAGGAGGAAGTTGGAAAACTCTATGGGATGAACAAGCACCGTGAATGCGCCTATCCACTTTCCGCAGCAGGTATCAGTATATATCTGATCACCTATAATGGCAGTTTCCGCCGGGCTGAAGCCCTTCTGTTCCAAAATTTGTTTTGCAACCTTTGTGAAGGGTTTCCATGCCCTGTTTACATACTCAATCCCCAATTCCCCGGCAAACACAGCAGGACGCTCGCCTTTATTGTTGCTGAGAATATAAAGCTCTAAACCGGCTTTTTTCATATCTTCCACCCATAGCCTGAGGCGCGGTGTGGCGCTTTGAAGGGTATAGGGGGCTATGGTATTATCCACATCGAGCATAATAAACCTTATGCCTCTGTTTGTAAACATTCTCGGTGTTATCTGATATATGTTATCCTTCATAACATCCGGCACGGGCCAAAAGCTCATACTTGTTCTCCTGACTTGTATGTTATTCGTATCGGACCAGACCCATATTTTCGCTCAGTGGCCACATCGGAATAAATCCGCCGTAGCTTGTAACTTCATTACCTTCAACCTTTATATGCACCGCATCTACACCTTTCAGTCTGCAAAGACTGTTTACCATTGAATATATGATAACCATTCCTCCCATACTGCCTGCGGGTTCTGCTCCGTAAAATTCTTCGCTAAGATTAATTTTGCACACACCGTTTTCAGTGGTAACGGATAAAATTTTTGTATTTTCCATTCCGTTCTCTATATTCTTAAACAGCTGCTGCAATATAAGTTCTTCGGCATCAGCTTCACCTTTATCCACAAGACTTATGCTTCGAGGCCGAATAAATTCGGAGTTTGAATCGGGCAGATACAATTTTATAATTCGCTCATATCCACCGCACATGGCATCAACTTCCAAAAAATCTTCTGCACCGAAGCTCCCTATAAAATCTTTATCGCAGGAAATATCCACATAGCACACGCTGTCCAGCGTTGAAAGACTCAACACCACAGCAGCCTCTGTCAAAAGCTTTTCTCTCGGTTTCAGGGACAAATACTCCGGGCTCATTTCGACTTCTGCAATTCCCTCGTTGAAACCCAGAAATCCAACATTCACGCCCTCCGGCAAAGAGGCCGGGGCCGTTGAATCCGAAGGCCGGGCATTGAGATTGGACAGCATTTTCTCAACGGTTTTGACGGGCTTGTCAGTGTTCTCTCTTACAAGACCGCTGCCTGCAGCAGTGTTTTCAACCCGATAAAACCTTGCCCCTTCCACTTCTCCTCCTCCGGAGCCCATAGCGCAGCCGCTCATCAAAAGGGACAACACAAGAAACAACGCAAGGGTTTTTTTATTCATACTGAGCCTCCTCCCACAGTGGGAAAAGCACCGTGAAGCAGCTTCCTCCCATTTCTGATGGCTCAACATAAATTTCTCCTCCAAAGGACTCAACAGCATCGTGGACTATGCTTAATCCCAAGCCACTGCCTCCCGCCTCTCTTGAGCGAGCCTTGTCTACACGGTAAAATCGGGAGAAAATGTTTTCCAGATCCTCTTTCGGTATGCCTATGCCGCTGTCTTCAACCCAGAGCTTGACCAAATCTTCCGACTTATCAAGACCTATGAACACAGTCCCGCCCTTGACATTATATTTAATTGCATTCTCAGCAAGATTGAAAACGATTTGATAAAGGCTATCCTCGTTGGCACTGATAATACAGTCCTCGGAAAGTTCCATTTCTATACTCACCTGTCTTTCGTCCGCAAGAGGCTCCAAAAGGTGAATAGTGCTTTCGGCAACCTTTTTTATATCCACCGGAGCTATTGCTATTTCAACATCGGCGTCCATTCTGGTAAGCATCATCAATTTCTCGGTGAGACGCTGGAGTCGCTCTGCTTCGGAACCTATGTCCGTTACAAATTCACGCATAGTTTCCTCATCCATATTATCGCTTTGAACAATAGAATCGGAGAGAAGTCTTATGGAGGCCAACGGGGTTCTCAGCTCATGGCTGGCATCGGAAACAAAGCGTCTGCGAAGCTCATCTGTATCCTGCAGGTGCTGACTCATATCATTGAATTCTTCCGCAAGTGCCGTCACTTCATCCCTGCCCTCCGGTCTTATACGGTATCCATAACCGCCCTCGCGCACATTGCGAACCGCTCCGGCGAGTTCTCTGATTCGCCGTGTGAGAGCATTGGTGAAAAGGACAATAATCGCAAGAGTGACCACGCCACCAACAATAGAGATATTGCGAAGTCTGGTCTGAATTTCTCCAATCAGCTGAGCCTGCTGACTGTCGTTCTGACTTAGGTATACGCAGCCTATGGTTCTGCCATAACTGACGACCGGGCAGGCAGCTCTGCTCAGGAATGCATCTCCATCATAGTCACTGTGGAAAACAACATTTCCTTCCAATGCATCAAGCACTTCAGCAAAAAGCACGCGGGAGGTAATACTCCTGCGGTCGGCACTGTCATACAAAATCTGCGAATCGGCGTCTGTCACAATGACACGGTCAAATTCGTATACGTCAACAAGCTCCATTACCTGATGCACGCCCTCAACGCTGAGATTTTCAAGCGCTGACAATGACGATGACATAACAGATATCTGACTAAGCATTGTTTCCCGCTTATTTGCAAAAACAATGTCTCGGGAGCTTATTGTGGGATAGGTGTTCAGCAGACCTATGGACAAGGCAATAAAGAGAAAAAAGATAGTCACGAAGGTCAGTCGAACACTGTATTTTATTTTTCTCTTTTCTCTATCCATAGTTCCTCCTATGGTTCAACTCAAGCCTTGAAATAATACCCTACTCCCCATTTGGTACAGAAATAGGAGGGATTTGCCGGGTCTGTCTCCAATTTTTCACGGAGACGTCGAATGTGAACGTCTACAGTGCGGGCATCGCCCTGAAAGTCATATCCCCAAACAATGTCCAAAAGGTTCTCTCTCGAATACACCTTACCGGGATTTTTCATAAACAGTTCAGCGAGATCATATTCCTTCAGAGTAAGATCAATCTCCTTACCGCTTTTGAAAGCCGCACGCCGAAGCGCGTCAAGCCTAAGATCGCCAATTTCAACAATCTGGGATTTTTCAACAATTCCGTTTTTGACATTGCTGCGACGGAGCAGTGCACGCACTCTTGCTTTCAGTTCCAAAATGTTGAAAGGCTTTGTAATATAGTCATCTGCGCCATATTCTAAGCCTATGATCTTATCTGTGTCATCGCCCTTGGCGGTTAACATAATAATCGGAACCATAGAGTTCTGCCTTATATGCATACAAGCCTCAAGTCCATCCATTTTGGGCATCATTATATCCAGAAGTATGAGATCATAGTTGCCTGCAGCAGCCTTTTCCACGGCTTCTTCGCCATCATAACATGTTTCAACCTGATAACCTTCGTTCTCGAGATTGAACTTGATGCCCTTAACAAGAAGCTTTTCGTCATCAACAACAAGAATTTTCATTTTAAGTCCTTCAGCTTATAAGCTGCCCTTTCTTACTGCGTACATATCATTCTGTATATGTCTTCGTATACGGAGGCTCCAATTCCCTGGACCTTTGTTATATCCTCTATCGTCTTAAATCCGCCGTTTTGACGCCTGAATTCAATTATTCTTTCGGCAAGTATGGGACCTATTCCCGGCAGGGATTCAAGCTGCTCTTTTGTGCAGGTGTTTATATTTATAAGCGCTGTTGCAGCATTCGGCATTTTGCCGGTTGAGGAAATCTCCTGCAAATAGATATCCCCACTGCTTTTAACGGCAAATTCAGTTTCAACAACACTTGTATCCCGGCTGCGTCCGCCAAGGGCAAAACCTAATGCAAGCACAAGAAACAATACTGTTATCAGCAGAGCTGCTTTTTCGCTTTTCAAAAGTTTCATATAAAGCTTCTCTTTCCGAATTATTTCAGTTGCTTTTCTTGATAAAAATTCGTATAATAGTAGCGTTGATTTCAGTGGAGAAAAATAAACTCTCCATTTACATACAAATATATCACAGTTTCATGGAGAATGATATGAAAAAAATCAAGTTTTTGCCTATATTTTTGATTCTGGTCATAATGACCTCTGTTTTCCTGGCTCCTTCCGCTCTTGCTCTTGAAGAGCCCGAGCTCAGCTGTCCTTCGGTTCTTGTTCTTGACCGAGACACCGGAGAAGTGCTTCTGGAGCGAAACGCAGACAGCAAGGTTTATCCTGCATCCATCACAAAGATCATGACCGTTCTTTTGGCTGTTGAAGCCATTGAAAACGGCCAGGCATTTATGACCGATGAGGTAACCGCATCTGCCAACGTCACCTTTGACCTTGTTGCCGACGGAAGCTCCGCCGGAATTATGGTTGGCGAAACCATGACTCTCGAGTCTTTGCTCTATGCCGCAATGCTCTCTTCCGCAAACGAAGCCTGCAATATAATTGCAGAACACATTGGCGGCAGCATTCCTGACTTTGTTGATATGATGAACGAGAGAGCTCAGGAGCTTGGATGCAAGGCCACACATTTTGTCAACACCCACGGTCTCCCCGATGACAACCACTATACCACTGCCAGAGATTTCAGCATGATCGCCCTCGAGGCCTCCCGCCATGATCTCTTTATGACCCTGTGCTCCACTCCCACGATTTCCATACCCGCAACTAATCTCAGCGGTGAGCGTACTCTTAAAAATTCCAACGCACTGATTTGTCCCGATGGCATCTATGGCAGTCAATACATCTATGAGTATGCAAACGGAATTAAAACCGGTCATACCAGCGCTGCCGGCTACTGCCTTATCTCCACTGCCAACAAGGAAAGAATTCACATACTCGCCAGCGTTTTCGGCGGTACCGAAAGCTGGCCCGGTCCCATTCCCGAATACAGCAACTTCTCCGATTCCATAAAGCTTTATGAATGGGTGTTCAACAACTTCGCTTTCCGCGAGGTTCTCCGCTCTACCGACGCAGTTACCAGCATTCCCGTTGATATGGGCGCAAACGCCGACAGCGTTGTGCTTCGTCCCGAGAAAGCCATTTCCGCACTTCTCCCCAATGATTCCGATCTTTCCAACTTCAGTCTCAGCGTAAGCTACGATAACGGTGATGGAAGCGAGCCCATTCTTGCGCCTATTTCCGCAGGTGATAAGCTCGGTCAAGTTACCCTTATCAAAAACGGAATCAGTTACGGAACGGTTAATCTTGTAGCCGCAACCGGAATTGATCTTTCCAGAGGCGAGTACATCAAGGCTCAGATTAAGGCCACTACCGATAGTACAGCTTTCAAGCTCATACTTTTCGCAGTAATAATTATCGTTCTGGCATATCTTGCCCTTGTAATCACCTACCGTGTACGCCGAATCCGCCATCTCCGTGCAATGCGCATGGCACGACTCCAGAAGGCACGGCAGGAGAGACTCGACAGAGAAGAGCAGCTCCTAAAGGAAATGGAAGAACCCAAATCTGTCCCCGTAAAACCCGCCGTCAGCTATTTCAAGGAAGTTGACATTACCGAGGTTCCAGAAAAAACCGCTGCCCAGCTCCGTGAGGAACAGGCAGAAAGAGATTATTTTGAGGAATTCTTCAAAAATATCTGACAATAAATAAAGAGCCGCCTTTAGCCTAAGGGCGGCTCTTATATCAATTTTTTAGAGAGCATAAATTTTATGAAAAGAAGCAGTATAAAAAATATGATACTCTCCGCTCTGTTTCTGGCAATTTCCTTCGTCCTGCCTTTTTTCACAGGACAGATACCTGAAATAGGCGCCATGCTTTGTCCGCTGCATATTCCCATCCTGCTTTGCGGCTTTATCTGCGGCTGGCCTTGGGGACTTGCGGTAGGTGTCATTGCCCCATTGTTTCGTTCCCTCACCCTTGGTATGCCTCCTCCCTACCCCACTGCCGTATGTATGGCCCTTGAGCTGGCCGCCTACGGCGCCGTTGCAGGAATAATGCACAGGAAGCTTCCTCGCAAAAAGCTTTACATATACATCTCTCTGCTTACAGCTATGATTGCAGGAAGGCTTGTCTGGGGCGGCGCGATGGCTCTTTGTCTCGGTTTATCGGGAGGCTCCTTCACCTTCGCCGCATTCATTGCAGGAGCAATCACCAACGCCATCCCTGGTATCATTATTCAGATTATTTTGATACCCATACTTGTTATGATCCTGAATAATCCGAAGGTTACAAAAATCTCCAACTAAAAAAGCCGAAGGAAGACACACTCTTTACAGAGCTTCTCCCTTCGGCTTATATTGTATAGAGTTTAGAAAGTTACGGTTTTGGGGGCGGAAGTAAAGCTGGAAAAGGTTGCTGTTGCATCCTTAAGATAGAGGACCGCAGTGTTGTCATCGCCGGCGTCATACATACGCTTGAGATGGGGATAATTATCAAGCATATGAGCCTTTGCCTCATAACGGTCATCATTAATCAATGTTGCAGCCACACGAAGCCACTGTGCACCGTTGAAGGCGCAAATTTCAACCTTGGCTCCGTCCATCTGCTTGAAACAGGGCTTTACCTTGCCGGTCTGGATATAGAGCTTATCCTCAAAAAGGTCAATGGTGCCAAAGGGGCGAACACGGGGCTGGTCACCCTCAACAGTTGCCAGATAATAAGTGCCGCATTCTTTCAGAAACTTGTAAACTTCCTGCATGGTAAATCATCCTTTCGATTTTTGTAATTATATTTTAACATCCCGGATGAAAATTGCAAGAATTTTGCCTTACTTATAAAATACTTTTTGCTTTTTCCTAATCTGATTGTATAATAGAATTCAGAAAGAAGGTGCGGCAATGAATATTGAAAAAACGATGAGAAGCCTTGAAAAGCGTGGATATAAAGCTAAATTTTTTTCCTCCTCCGACTCTGCTGTTAATTACCTGCTTGATAATATCAAAAACACAACTGTCGGCATCGGTGGAAGCGTAACCGCCAATACCCTGGGGCTTCATCAGCTTCTATCGGCAGAAAACTCAGTATACAGCCATCATCTCATTCCCGGAAACGAGACAATAGCCAAGGCAAATTCCGCCGAGGTTTACATAACAAGCGCAAATGCCATCTCTGAGGATGGAGAAATACTAAATATTGATGGTCGCGGCAACCGCCTTGCCGCACAGGTTTTTGGCGATAAAAAACTCTATATTGTCGCCGGTGTCAACAAGATTTGTCCGGATTTTATGTCTGCTCTGGAGCGGGCAAGGAATATCGCAGGTCCCCTCAACTGCGAACGTCTTAATCTCAACACTCCCTGCCGTGCTGACGGCAAATGCCACGACTGCCACAGCGCAGACAGAATTTGCAATGCTCTCATTGTGCACTGGGCACCTATGAGAGGTATGGACACGGAAGTTATCCTTATAAACGAAGAACTGGGATATTAAAATGATAACTTCTGCAGGAGGAAAAACTATGAAGAGAGCTTACGTAACAGTTATTACAAACACAAGGTTTTATCCGGGTTTGTGCGCCTTAAAATACTCTCTTGAAAAAGCCGGCGCAAAATATCCCTTGCTTGCCCTTGTCCCCAAAACTCTTGATGAGCAAACTCGCGTTCTTATTCAAAATCTTGGTATACAAATGGTGGAGCAGGAGCATATTGAGCTTAGCGAGGAATTTAAGACAAACAATCCCACGAAGCGCTGGAACGAAACTCTTTTTAAGCTATCCGTTTTCAGACTAACTCAGTTTGAGAAAATTGTTCTGCTCGACTTGGATATGGTTGTCGCCGGAAATATAGATGAGCTCTTTGAAATGCCAAATATGTCTGCTGTAGCTGCAGGCAGGTGTATTCACGAGGATTGGACACGTCTCAATTCCGGAATTATGGTTATCCAGCCCAACGAGGATATTTACGCCGGTATGCTCAGCTGCCTCCAGGATGCATATAATGACCGCATCGCCCAGGGTTACGGCTTCGGAGATCAGGATGTTGTAAATTTCTATTACAAGGATTGGCCTTCTCGGGACGAACTGCATCTCAGCGAAGTTTATAACTGCATGACCATATGCGCGAAAAAACTTTCCTCTATGCATGGCTTTGAAAATCTGAAGGTTCTACACTTCGCGGAAGCAAAAAAACCCTGGGAGTTCTCTATTATGCTTTATTGCAGCTGGGTTGGCAGAAGGATTCTCCGTGGCGACTTTTCTCAGCTGAAGCTGCTTTCCTTCTATCTGAAATGCTTGCGCAAAAGCTGTCCCCGTTTCAGGCAGTACCGTTGACAGTCAGGTATTGCACAGATTTACGAAAGGTGTTTTACTATGCTCCCCGTTTTATATATTGTTATCCCCTGCTATAACGAAGAGGAAGTTCTTCCTGTCACCGCCCCGCAATTTCTTGCCAAACTTCAGCAGCTGTCCTCAGAAGAAAAGATCTCCCCTGAAAGCCGCATTATGTTTGTGGATGATGGCTCCAAGGACAGAACATGGAATATAATAAGCAGTTTATCCGCAGAGGATCCCCACTTCAGCGGCATTAGGCAAAGCCGCAACCGTGGTCACCAAAACGCATTGCTTGCCGGATTGATGGAGGCAAAAGATCTGTGCGATATTACCATCTCTATTGATGCCGACGGTCAGGACGATCTTGACGCCATGGATGAAATGGTTGATGCATACCACGACGGATGCCAGATAGTATACGGAGTCAGAAACAAGCGAAAGAGCGATACTTTCTTCAAAAGAACAAGCGCTCAAGCTTTCTACAAGCTTCTCTCCTGGTTCGGTGTTGAGAGCATATATAACCATGCCGATTACCGCTTGGTCTCCGCCGAGGCGCTCAATGCCTTCTCGCAATTTGAAGAAGTCAATCTGTTCCTCAGAGGTATGTTTCCCCTTGTTGGCTTCAAAAGCACCTGCGTTTATTATGAACGCCGTGAACGTATTGCCGGCAAAAGCCATTATCCCTTCTCCAAGATGCTTAATCTTGCCATCAACGGAATTACAAGCCTCAGCGTAAAGCCTTTGAGGGTTATTACTGTTTCCGGTTCAATCGTTGCCTTTATCAGCTTTATCTTTGTCATATGGTCAGTTCTTGAAGGTTTTCTCGGTCTCAGTGTACCCGGTTGGGCAAGTATGACCGCCATAATCTGTTTCCTCTCCGGTGTTCAGCTTATAAGCGTTGGAATTCTCGGTGAATATATCGGCAAGATTTATCTCGAAGTCAAGCACAGACCCAGATTCATAATCAGTGAGCGCACCTATGATATGAATAAGTAAAGCAAAAATCCCTGCAGCACCTGCTGCAGGGATTTTTGCTTTATCAGCCGAACACTCCGTCGGGGAGATTGCTCCAGTCGGGAAGGTTTGTTGGAGATTTTTCGCGGACATATGTCAGATTATCATTGGGGTCATCAAAAACCACCTTTTGCTCGAGACCGTTTGCCTCTTCATATGATATCTGAATGCCAATTGCAACAATACGATAAATTTACATAGAGCCTTCTTTTCCAAGTACAACCAGAACGGTTTTCAGCAGAATACGCAGATCCATGCCGATGCTCCATTCGCGTATATACCGCTTATCAAGCTCCACAACCTCTTCAAAATCAGTAATGTTGCTTCTTCCGCTAACTTGCCAAAGTCCTGTAATTCCAGGCTTTGTTGCAAGACGCGCACGGTGATGGTAACTGTATTTTTCCCACTCATCCAAAGTTGGAGGACGGGTGCCCACGAGGGAGAGCTCACCCTTCAGCACATTGAAAAACTGAGGGAACTCATCTATGCTGAAATCCCGAATAAAGTTTCCAATTCCTTTTTTTACAGTGCCATCGGGCAAAATCTTTGTTCCGATAATTCGCGGATCCACATCCAGTTTGAACATCATTCCGTCTTTAACGCGGTTATCCTTCATGAGCTCTGCTTTGCGTTTTTCTGCATCCGGATACATACTGCGGAACTTATACATCTTAAACGGTTTTCCGTTTTTGCCTACGCGCACCTGAGAGAAGAAAATCGGTCCGGGAGATTTAATATAAATCAGAGGGCCTATAATAATTGTCAGAATGCAAGTGAAAATGCATCCGACGATTCCGCCCACAATATCCATAAGTCTCTTGGCAAGAACGCTTCGCGTGGCCACATCGTTCATACTGATTGTCTGAACCAGTTTTCCTCCGATATACTGGACCTGACGAACCTGCCAGTTTTCACTGCCGACGGGCTCCAGCTCCACGTGAACCGCAATTCCCATTTCAGACAGCGTATCAACGAGATTATTGATAGCCGGGTACTGAGCAGGCAACGCAATGTATACCTCATCAACCCATTTATCGCAAATGAAATCCAAAACCGTATTTATATCCGAATTAACCGGAATGCCAGCGATAACTTCATCGGATAATTCTCTGTCCGCAAGACACATTCCCTGTACTTGGTATGTCTCCATTTCATTGTCGCAAAGGTTCACGACTGTTTTTTCAGCCAGTTCCTCCGTTGTTATAATATAAAGAGATGTCTTGGCAGAGGATTTACCGCGTTTACGCAAAGCTCTCTTCCGAAGGATGCGGATCAGATAGGAGATCAGAACATAGCATATTGCTACCAATACAACAACAATTCTGGAAACATTCTCACTCTGCTGCAATGCGAACAGATATATAATTACAACTACTTCCGCAATAACAACATGTTTAACAGTGTGCACAAACTCCTTAAAATATCCTCTTTTGAGCACATCATTGAAAGTATTGTTCACAATGTGCAGCAAAACCACTGTCAACAGATAAAACAGAAATATACCAAGATAGTGGGAAACAAGGGATAGCGCTTCAAGTCCGTGACGAATAAAGCTTGCCAACGCAAACGCCAAAATCAACGAAACAATGTCCAGCAGCAGAAAGTCGATATGCTTTAACCAACCCTGCGGTTTTCGTCTATACATTTTTCACCCACACTTTCTTATGTCTTAATAATCAGGCGAAGCAATTTGTGCTTATATTTTGCATTATTTTATCATATTTTAGTATAGCGCACAAGTGTGTTTTCTTGAGAATATGCAAGCGGTTAATTGTGCACTTAAGATATTAAAAACGCCTCTGCTTACCTAAATAAAGCAGAGGCGTTTTAATATGTCAATCCGCCAGTCTATAGAAATAAATATAGGGATTTTGGAACTGAAGCTCATATTTTTCACCCAGAACATTATCCAGTTCCGTTCCGGTTTGCTCTCTTGCGGTCAACACCCACAAAGGATTCTGTGTCTTTACCCAGTCAATAAACTCCGGAACAATTCTTGGATTCGATACTGCCCAAGAGGACTGAAGGGTATAGTACTTATAACAAGGAAGGATGTCACCCGCCAGGTAATCCATTGCCATAATTTCATATCCAATCACGGAATCCCGTTCTTCCGGAGGGATTTTCTCCATATCCTCAGCAACACAGGTATACCTTGGGTTATCATCTACATACACTTCTCCCGCAAGTTTCCATGTACGTTCTGCCGTAATATTGAGATAATAAATAGCGCATAGCAAAGCAAGCCACATTGCAACAGAGCGCAGGTTAAAAGAGACATATCGGCAGAGTATCAGATAGTAGAGCGGAACAAAAACCAAAAAATAATGAGGAAAACGATTTGCAACCCATAGATTCAAAATGTTCATTATCAAAGTGAACAGTAGTATAAAATCCGCACACTCAAATTTATGGTCTTTAATTACTTTTACTGCAATAAGTGCCAGAGAAAGGATCATCGGGAAATACAGCATTATAAAAAGTTTCATATCGTGCTGCACCGAAATATGCCCTGTATTCCCGGCATACTTGAAATTATAAATAAACGTTGCATATATCATCTCACTTAGAGATGAATTAAGATAAAAATATATTGCTGTTGGGATAAAAACCACAAGAATACCGATAAGCCCGAAAACGAGATTCCAAACGAGGTTAAGATACTGCTTTCTGTAAATCAGATAAATCATGATTGCAAAAACACCCGCCGCAATAGTTACGCCATTGTTCATACGCAGCAGCGAAGTTATTGCGAAGCAGATACCATATATCATAGCCCAAAGTCTGGGATGAGTTGGATTTTCTTTTGCATTCAGCGTATATTTGACGAAGAAATAACAGGAGCAGGAAATAACCGGTAAAGAATACTCCTCTGTCAGATTTCCATTCTCCATCGTGTAGAGCGGACAGCTCCACACACACAAATAGAAAAATTGCTTCTACCACCCACTTGTATTTACATTGAGGACGGAGCATTTTGCCTGTGAAATACAAAAAGTAAACAGTAATAAGTCCGGAAATACATTGCAGCAAGAATATTCCCGTACGTCCGCCAAGCAGATGACCCAAGGCATCTATCATAAAAATAACGGGCCCCTTATGGTCGAAAAGCTCGGTATATAGTCCTTTGCCTTCAACCATGCCCTTTCCCAGCAGGGAAAAAATGGCAGAATCCCATCCGAAGCAGTTCGGATAAAGCGGACTTGTGTAGCACGAAAAACCTATCATTGATACGATAAAAATAACACTGATAAGCGATAATGAAATATAATCTCTTTTGGTAACTTTCTTTTCCATAGTCTACCCCGGTTTCTCAAACAGTGCTGTAATAACTTGAGAATATGATAACATAATTTGGATTGCTGCGCAATAGAATGTGATTTTTCATAATCCCGTTCTCAGCACTTATTCTTATTCGTGTAATCATTCTTGCGATAGATATCGTTCTTGCAGCTTGTATTTATTTAGTATTAAAGCGATGTTCCCCCAAACTTCTGAAAGTAATTACAGGCGGCAGAGTTTAAAAAAAAGCCGTGCATCTTAATTGATGCACGGCTTTTTTATCTTGCTTTCCGTCTCATATCAAGGCAGAGGCGGTCGGCTATCATTGCAATGAATTCACTGTTGGTAGGTTTCCCTTTAATATTGCTGACTGTGTATCCGAAAAAGCGCTGAAGCGTTTCGAGGTCCCCCCTATCCCAGGCTACCTCAATTGCATGTCGGATGGCTCGCTCAACGCGGGAAGGGGTTGTTCCGTATTTTTTTGCCACAGTGGGATACAGCACCTTTGTCACCGCATTTATCACATCCATATCATTTATGGTTATGATAATCGCTTCACGAAGATATTGATAACCCTTTATATGCGCAGGAACACCGATTTCATGAATAATTTCCGTTACTGTGGACTCCAGGCTGCTCTCAGCAGATTTGGACTCCGCAGCAGGCATTGCCAGGGGCATTATTTTCCCTCTGGGCACAACAGATTCACGGATATGGCGCGTAAGTTCTGCCATATCGCAAGGCTTGGGCACAAAATAGTAAGCGCCCTCCTCAGCACATCTTGCCACCATAGCTTCGTTATAAAAGGCGGATACCACCATTATAACGGTATCCATCCCGGACTGTGTTAAACGCTGCATAACGCCAAATCCGTCCACCTTAGGCAATACCAGATCAAGAAGCAGTACATCCGGTTTCACGCTCGCTGCAAGACTTACCGCTTCCATTCCGTCTCCCGCCGCAGCCACCACTTCTATATCGCTCTCCCGGCCAAGGGCATCAGCCAACAGGCGTCTGAAATCTTCCCCGCCGTCAGCAATCATAACCCGTATCTTAGTTTCCATAATGTTTCCTCCAGATTGTAATTAAACTCACGGCTTCACCTTATGTTTTTCGTGGAAACACCGTTAATTTAAGATTAATTTACCATATATACCTCATTTTTGCAATAAAACTACCCTGTATAAGCCCTCACTTTTTGTTTACATAATTCGACATAAAATATTATTTTCTCCCCTTTATTTCGACATATCTCATCCTCTTTCCCACCATTACGTCATCTTTTGCACAAATGCCGTCGATTGCCGTCGAAATGTTTTTTATAAAAAATTCGAGTTCTATAGAAAACAGGAGAATTTGAAATGTGCAAAACTACTGAAAACCGAACACATTCCTTGCAATATATTTCGGTATATGATATTCTTATTCTGACATTTGGGTGTGCTCTGTTCGCACGAAGCAGGCAGCATAAGTTTTTCACATAATCGCACATAGAAAGGTATTTATCCGCAGAAATCAAACATTGAAGTACTGCGTACGGGTTTAAAATATCCAAAGCAATTTTTATTCTTCCAATAGATACCGCCTTAGCCGCAAAGGTGATTTCCCAAGGAGATAGGGAAGCTGTTCCTATCTTTCTATGAAAGAGAAAGATGTTATTTTAGGAGAGGTTAACATACTTTTGACAATCGTTGTACCATGTTATAATGAGGAAGATGCCCTTCCGTATTTTTTTGAAGAAGTACGAAAAGTAGCAGACGCCATGTCAGACAAATATAATCTTGCGTTTGAGTTTTTGTTTATAAACGACGGATCAAAAGACAAAACTCTCGATCTGCTGCGAAGCTATTCAAGCGTAGATAAGTGAGCTCAATATGTATCGTTTTCCAGAAACTTTGGTAAAGAGGCTGCAATGTATGCCGGACTATCCCGTGCAAAAGGCGATTATGTTGCCATAATGGATGCGGATATGCAGGATCCTCCCTCTCTGCCTCCCGAAATGTATGAATCACTGCTAAGTGGAGAGTATGACTCGGTAGCAACTCGGCGTGTGGACCGAACCGGTGAGCCTCCTATTCGCAGCTTTTTTGCCCGCCTTTTTTATAAGCTCATAAAGAAAATATCTGATTCAGATATCGTAGATGGAGCACGTGATTTTCGGCTTATGAAACGCCAAATGGTGGATGCAATTGTTTCCATGGGAGAAGTTAACCGCTTTTCAAAAGGTATTTTTGGATGGGTTGGCTTTAGAACCAAATGGCTCCCCTACGAAAATGTTGAGCGTGTAGCCGGGGAAACAAAATGGTCCTTCTGGAAACTATTCCTCTATTCTCTGCAAGGCATTATCGCCTTTTCTACCGTCCCTCTTGCGATTTCTTCTCTCTTAGGCGTTATTGCATGCATTGTTGCATTCATTATGATTATAGTAATTATTATGAAGACCTTGATTTGGGGAGATCCCGTAGGTGGATGGCCATCTCTGGTCTGCATCATTATGTTTATGGGAGGATTGCAGTTGTTCTGTATGGGCATTCTCGGACAATATCTTTCCAAAACATATCTCGAAACAAAGAAACGTCCGATTTTTATCATTGCGGAAACTAACGAGGATCTAAACGATGAAGCGGAAACTCATTGATAAGACGGTCATTAAATTTCTGATTGTTGGCGTAATAAACACTCTCGTTGGAGCGGGAACAATGTTCCTGCTGTATAATTTGGCGCATTGTTCCTATTGGTTATCCTCGGCCGCAAACTACATTGCCGGCGGAACAGTTAGTTTTTTTCTAAACAAGTATTTCACATTCCAAAACAAGGAAAGATCCCTGAAGCAGCTTGTAAAATTTGTTCTCACAGTGAGCGTATGTTATTTCATTGCTTACGGTGCTGCAAAACCCCTTGTATTACTTCTCTTAGAAGGACAGACTGCCACAATTCAGGAAAACATCGCAATGTTTACCGGTATGGTTCTGTACACAGGACTGAACTATTTGGGGCAGCGATTCTTTGCATTCAAAAAATAACTCTTTTGCCAGAAGGACAGCCTGAATCTAAGCGTACGGTGCTGTTTATGCATAAATCGCTTTAACAGCTGTGTAGTTATCTAATATCTATGCACCAATATGGGCGACAAAAGCACTTGTTATCTCGTATTAGATAGTTCCTGTAAATCGAACAATAACAAAACACCCTCTGATGTGGGAAAATGAAAGTACCACATCAAAGGGTATTTTTATTTTGTGCTAATCGCGCACTCCGGAGCCATATGCAGGAAAGAGCAAGCCCCTTTAATTATTATGGAGTTTATGCAGCAACCTTGCTTTTCATCACAAAGCTCTGGAAAAGGAATACAAGGACTATGACAACAAGTCCGATTATATCTGTCAGACCGCCGGGTATGATGAGCAGCAACCCAGCCGCTATCACAACAATACGAAGTACCCAGTGCAGGGGCTTGGCAAGGTAGCCGCTAAGTCCGGCAGCTACGCCGAATATGCCGACAATTGCCGTAACAGTTATCTGGATAACCTCCCAAACACCCGTATCAATAAACAGCATTGCGGGGTTCATAGCGAACACATATGGAACAATGAAAGCCGCGATGGCAAGGCGCGTTGCGTTGATGCCCGTCTTCATGGGGTTGGCCTTTGCGATGGCGCTTCCCGCATAGGCTGCAAGAGCAACGGGAGGAGTTATATCGGCAACAATGCCGAAATAGAACACGAAGAAGTGAGCTGCAAGGGTGTCCACACCAAGCTTAACAAGGATGGGCGCACAGGTGGATGCCATAATGCAGTAGTTTGCGGTGGTGGGAACACCCATACCCAATACTATACAGCAAAGCATAGTCAGGAAAAGACCGATGAATATGTTGTTGCCGGCAACATTTACAACCGCATTAATTATGTTGGAGGCAAGTCCTGTAACGGTTATGCAACCGGTGATGATGCCAGCGACGGCGCAGGCGGAGGCAACGGAGATGCAGCTTTTCGCACCTGCTTCAAGAGCTTCCACGAACTTGCCGAGAGTGCGCACAACAGCTCTGCCTCCGGAGTGGTTCTCTTTAACTATAAAGCTGACTACTATTGCGGCAAAAATTGCGGTTGCAGCGGAAAATGCCATAGTGTTGCGTCCGCTGGTCACGAGGTAGACGAGAATAATGAGCGGGAGAAGCAGATAGCTTTTCTTGATCAAAGCCCAGACTTTTGGCAGGCTCTCCTTGGAGATGCCCTTAAGGCCAAGCTTCTTTGCTTCAAGATGAACTGCGATGAATATTCCAGCGAAGTAGAGCACTGCCGGCAGAATTGCCTTGACGATTATATTTGAATAAGCAACACCCGTAAATTCAGCCATAAGAAAGGCTGCGGCACCCATAATCGGCGGCATTATCTGGCCTCCGGTGGAAGCTGCCGCTTCAACAGCTCCGGCAAATTCGGGCTTATAGCCATTATCCTTCATCATGGGTATGGTGATGGAACCGGTGGTAACGGTATTGCCTACGGAAGAACCGCTTACCATTCCGCAAAGCGCGGAGGATACAACAGCGACCTTTGCAGGTCCACCCGCAGCTGCACCGAAAAGCCTGTTGGCAAGACTGATAAAGTATTCTGCAATTCCCGTTTTCTCAAGGAATGCACCAAAAATAATAAATATAACTATATATTTGCTGCATACATTGACAGGGGTGGTGAGAACTCCGTTTTCGCCGTAGAAAAGCTCATATACAACTCGGCGAAGGGAAAGATTTTTGCCTATAAATGCATATAGCACGAAAAAGCCGGCGACAAAAAGAATTGGCAGCCCAACACTTCGGCGGCAAAGCTCCACAATAGATAGTATTCCGATTATGCCTATAACCAGCAGTGCGGGGTTTTTTGCAACGCCGCCATAGCTGAGCTTTACTATGTCCATCGCATTGAAGGCATAATAGAAGAACGCTCCCGCGCCAAGAACCATAATGACTATGTCATACCAAGGAATATGGTTTGCCCGGACATGTTTCTTGCTGGCGGGATAATTAAGATAGCCTATAACAATTATAAGGCCGACAAAGCTTGTAAGACGTGCCTGCTCAAGCATTGCGGGACCAAGAGTGACATAGATGCAAAATGCGGAAAACAGTGCCATAAATATGCGTATTGCAACCGCACTCTTTCCTGTCCAGATACGGGTGTTGCTCTCTCTGTCATACTTTCGCATAACAGACTCAACATCCAACTCAGTATCCGGAATGTTTACGGTTTTGTTGCGGTCCTCAACTGATTTTTTTCTGAATATCGCCATCAGAGGGCCTCCTTTGCTGAGATTAACGCTTTCTTAACGAGGAGCAATAAAATGACATCGGCTGCGGCGCCTGATTAAGCGCCGCAGCCTCTATAAATTCTTCAGGGGTAGACGAGCGGTTTAGTCGACAGTATCAACAGTGATGCCCTTTTCTGCGAAGTACTTGGCAGCACCGCTGTGATAGGGGATGCCGCAGACAGAGGCAAACTCAAGATCAAGAACTGCACCCTTTGCGTAGGCAGCAGTTATATCGTCTTTGTTTTCAAAAATTGTGGAAACTATGTCATAAACAACATCATCGGAAACATCTGCATTGGCCACGATGGTAGCCTTGACGCCAACGGTGAGGGTATCCTTGTCAATTCCCTTGTAGGTACCTGCAGGAATGGTGTACTTTGCATAGAGAGCGCTGGTTTCCATCAGCTTTGCAATGTGAGCATCATCAAGCTCAACAAGGTAAGCAGCAGTGGTGGCGCAAAGCTCGGTGACAGCAGCGGTGGGCTCACCGGCTACGATGAAGGCCGCATCAATCTTGCCGTCCTTGAGAGCATCGGCGGAATCTGCGAAGGAAAGATACTGAGCATCGATATCACCTTCGGTCAGGTCGTAGGCGCCGAGAACATCGATTGCGTTGAAGTAAACTCCGGAACCGGCAGAGCCGATGGAAACGCTCTTACCCTCCAGATCGGCAACGGTCTTGATTTCGGGATTGCAGGTTACTATCTGTACAGTCTCAGTGTAAAGTGCTGCAACTGCGCGGAAGCAGGTGATGGCTTCGGCATCTGCGAAAATGTTGGTGCCGTTATATGCGTAAGAGGCAACATCGTTCTGAACAAAGCCCAGCTGGGCATCGCCAACATCCATAAGCTCAAGATTGGCCTTGGAACCGTTACCTGCTATTGCGGTTACAGCAACATCAGTGTTGTTGCTTATGTACTGGGCGAGGGCGCTGCCATATCCGTAATAGGTGCCGGAAGTGCCGCCGGTGGTGAAGGTCAGCTCAGTGCTGCCGCCGCAGGCGCACAGGCCAAGAGCAAAGCAGAGAACCAGAACGAGAGCGATAATCTTTTTCATATTGTTTCCTCCTTAGATATTTTTTGCAGAAAATGAAAGTTTTCATTTGCGAAAATTCATTATAGCCGAATTATATACCGATTGCGGAGGAATTGCAAGCACAAAAATGAAAGTTTAACAAAAAATATTGCAAGTTTACTGATTTATTGTGTTAAATTGTTGACATTTTGTTACTTTTATCAATTAAATCGCTGATTTTTGCATAAAATGTACAAGAGTAAGCTTTCTTCGTCTTTAATCGCGCAGTAGACCATTTCATAGAAGGCGTGCTGAAAGGCTCATTCCCAGAACAAGAATCCCAATATTGTCTTTATAAATTCTCTCAAAATCGGAAATGGGAAGAGGATTTGTACCCAATCCAACCTCTACGGTGTATCCGGGTCTGTTGAAATTTTGAATAAACCAGTCCTTATAGCCCGCAAACCCCGAAGCATAAGGAGTCTCCTCCACAAAATAGCCACTGGCATCTCCAAGTTCTTCCGCAATCGCTCTGCTTCCCGCAGGTTCATAGTCCAGATACTTCCAGTAGATAACCTCTCCCTGACTATGGTAGGAAAGCGTTAGAGATGGGTCATAAGCCAAAGTGAAATCATACATTGCCCTTGACTCGGGCGCCTCAAGTGGAACGCGTCCCACAAAATCTCTCGGTGCAGGAGTGGTAAAACCCTGAGAATATTTTATTTCCCGAGCCTGTTCCCACCCCGCAGGATACTGCAGGTTCAGATCCACCCCCTCAATATTCGCCTTCCATCCCTTCGGAAAGCTTATGGATGGGTAATCCCCTGCAATGTCTGCTGCCCGCTCGTAGTATGCTCCGCTTTTCAGATCTCCGCTCACAAGATCAACTGCATCTATGTCCAAAGCCGGAATTATGCACAAGGTGCTTTTTGACAAAAGCTCTTTTGCGTTCTCGCCATAGACTTCAGCGTTACGGGCATATGAAAGTGCCAATTCTTCGCAAAAACGCAAAACAATCGGAATTGTTATCCATTCGTTGGCATGATGCGCAGCGTTATAGAGCACCCTGTTTTCCCCGTTTCCGAGAGTAAGGCTCCAAAGACTTTTGCCCATAACGCTGCGTCCTATCTCCCCCAATGTTATAAATGGATAACGCGCGGCAAGACCTCTGCAGGCAAAATTTACCGTTTCGCTGCAATAGTCTATAGATGTTGGAACCACAGGAAAATTAAGCGGTACAGAAATCACCTGCCCCGGCCGAAGCTTCGCAGCAGAAGCGGAGGGATTGGCCGTTGTTATTGCCTGAACACTGCTGCCATATCTCATTGCAATTCGGTAAAAACTGTCTCCGAGCTGTACGGTATGTTTTACGTATCCCATATAGTAGGGTTCAAGGGCTCTGTGTGTTCTCGCTCCCGCTATGCCATCGGCCGCAAGCCCGTTGCGACGCTGAAAGGCTATAAGAGCACTTTTTGTCTGTTGCCCAAATGTTCCCGTGGTATTCCCCGAAAATGTGCCTGCTCTTCTCAAGGCCAGCTGCAGCAGCTGCACCTGCGGTCCAACATCTCCCAGCCTAAGCACTTTCATCATCGCTTGCTCTCCCCTCAAACACTTAATATCAAATTATATTTTCAATTTGAAAAAATTATCTCAGTAAAGCAAAGATTTGCTGAGTGTTTTTTCGCCCGCACAAGCCATAATGAATTTAGCCTGAACTATGTGCTCAGGCTTTTCGAAAAAAAACGCAGCTATCTGGGGAGGATATAATTATGAAAAATCCAATAAAAATACTTCCCGCTTTTTTGCTGGCGGCGGTGCTTTTTCCGACAGCGGATGTCCTCGCTCTGGAGGCTTCGGAACTTGTGCCTGTGGGCGAAACAGTGGGAATTGAAATTCAAATGAACGGTGTCTTGGTTGCCGACATAAACGAAGTGGATTGCGCCGAGGGGAAAAAAAGCCCCGCACGCAGCGCGGGGCTTTGTGCGGGAGACCTTATTACATCTGTAAACGGCAGAAAGGTGGACACAGCCGCGGAATTTCTCTCAGCCGCGGCAAACTTCGACGGCAAACCGGTGAGCATTATAGCGACACGAAACGGAAAGGAAATCAGTTTTTCCATAACGCCGGCACAAACCGCCGACGGAAGCTGGCAGTTGGGTCTTTGGCTTCGTGACGGAGTAAACGGAATAGGAACGGTAACTTTTTATGACCCTGTCAGCGGAAGCTACGGTGCTCTCGGTCATGGGATAAACGATATGAAGTCAGGTGAGCTTGTACCCATCGGCAGCGGCAGCATTCTGGATGCCGAGGTAACGGATGTGATCCGCGGAGTTGAGGGCAGCCCAGGAGAGCTTCGGGGAAAAATAGACAAAACACGGGTTTTGGGTGCACTTGAAAGCAACAGTCTCTGCGGAATCTTCGGTCACTGCGCCTCCTCCGCATTCCATAAAGGCAGCGCAATTGATGTGGCAACTCCGGGGGAAGTGGTGCTTGGAGAAGCTAAAATCCTTTCCAATGTGCGCCATAACGAGGTAAAGGAATACGAAGTGGAGATATGCAGAATCTACCGTGGGAATGATGACGTGCGCGGAATGATGCTCTGCGTAACCGATCCGGAGCTTCTATCCCTCACTGGCGGTATTGTTCAAGGTATGAGCGGAAGCCCTATTTTGCAAAATGGAAAAATCATCGGCGCAGTCACTCATGTTCTGGTAAACGACCCCACCAGAGGATACGGAATTTTTATTGAAAAGATGTTGGATGCAGCAGGATAAAAGTATGACGGGGGTATATTACCCCTGTCTTTTTTTTCGAAATGTGCTATTATATAAAAGTAAGATCAAAGATAGAGACAAACTGTTTTCCTGCGCGCAGCCGTCCCAATATTGAGATAAAGCCGGTGACTCTATGGCAAAAACAATGAAAATATCCGCGTTGGTTTCCGCGATGATTACAGGGTTATTTGCTCTGCTGTATGCAAACACGCCAAATGCTTTGCTCCTAACACTCACAATCACCTTTGCAACAATTGCATACCATTTCATAATGCGTTTGCTTGTGGGCTTTGTTTTTAATCTTCTCCTGCATAACCGTGTCAACTATCGCAGAGATTGGTTCAGGGTAAGGAAATTTGAACATAAGATTTACAAAATTCTCAAGGTAAAAAAATGGAAAGGCAAAATGGGCACTTATGACCCCGCAAGCTTCGATGCTAAAATTCATTCATGGGATGAAATTGCACAGGCTACATGTCAGGCCGAGCTTGTGCATGAAACCATAATCGTATTTAGCTTTTTGCCCTTGCTTGCAGCAATCCCCTTCGGTGCGTTGGCAGTTTTTATTATAAGCTCCGTTCTTGCCGCATGTTTTGATGCAATGTTTGTTATAATGCAAAGATTCAACCGACCAAGGATTGTTAAGCTCATCAAAAAAGAGGTTTCCCTATGAAAAAACTTATCCTGATTCCTGCACTTATAATCGCTCTTTTTATGTCAGCATGCGCAGCTTCTATCCCCTCTGAGGCTGCAGTCCCCGAAGGCACAGCCCCACCCGAGGAAAGCGCATCGCCTCAAAAAAGCGAGTTGGAAAGCTATATGACCTCCCTTGAAGAAAGTTCCGACGCTATACATACTTCTTTGGAGACCGAGGCGCTGACGCAGGCAGAAATGAACGAAAAGTCTCATCAGCTCTATGAGCTTTGGGACGACGCCCTCAATTATCTTTGGAGGGAGCTGAAAGCCGCCCTGCCTGAGGAAGAATTTTCCATACTGCTGGAGGAGCAGCTTATTTGGATAAAAGACAAGGAACAGGCTGTTGAGGAGATCGGCAGGGACTTTCAAGGCGGCTCTATGTATGTGCTTGTTACAAGCAGTGAAGCCGCAAGGATTACCGAAGAGCGGGTTTGGGAGTTTTATGATATCTTGATGCATGCCGATTGACATATTGTCCACAAAAAAAAGCCCCTGTTCAGCCCTTTGTCTGAACAGGGGCTTTTTTCTGCGTGCTCACACGTAATCCCTCCCTCCGAGGTTTTCTCTGCCGCCAGTCAACTTGACTATAGTTTTTTCAACTGTTATACTGAAATGTACTGTTAATACTATAGGAGACGCAGAAACGATGAAAGCAGGAAAGGTGCTCAAATATTTCATAAAGCTGGCAATCAGCGGAATACTGGCTCTTGTTATCCTGTCCGTATTCTGCCTGTTTTACTTTAATCCTCCCATGCCTATACCTCAGCCGGAGGAATACAGCAATACCAAATACGTTGAAAACCGCTTCTGGGTGAGCTTCCGCGAGGGCTTCGGCGTTGGGAGAACAAATGAACTCGGATATAATGACGCGCCCATCCGTGACGAATCTGCTCCGCGCATTGCCTTCATCGGCAGTTCTCATACCGTCGGTCTGCAGGTTAAGCAGGACAAAATCTTCCCCTGCGTCACAGAGAGCCTGCTTCTCGCGGACGCCACAACTGATAATGACTATGAATGTATGAATCTCGGCAGTGCCGGACAGTTTTTCGACGCAACCGTAAGCAATGTTGAATATCTTGCCAAAAGTTTTGACAATCTGGCATACGTGGTTATTGAAACTCCCACACTGAACTATACCGAGGACGAATTTGAAAAAATGCTTCTCGGAGAATATCACGTTGAGCCTACACATAAAGACATTGCCTACCGCACTGCTCAGAGAATTCCCTTCCTGCGCCTTATGGCAAACCAGTACCAAAGCGTAAGGGAACCTCTGGCCTCCGCTCCTTCCCAGTTCACAGGAAATTCCTCCGAAGAGCGCGACTACATCGGTTATGAAAGAGGCTTCCGAAGCGTGGCAGAAAACCTGTCTTTTCTCGCCGAGAAATATGGCTTCAAGCTTATCATTGTGCATCATGACTCACCTATGATCGATGCCGAAGGCTCATTTCACTCCGCTCACGACAGCGGCACACTTGACGTTCTGGAAAGATGCTGCGCTGATTACGGTATCATACTTCTGGATATGTGCCAGGAATTCGCTGATTATGCGCAAAATGGCACTGAATCTGCCTATGGATTTGCAAACACAAGACCGGGCATCGGACATCTGAACAAGAATGGTCACAGTCTCATCGCCCAAAGGCTCTATGAAATCATCAGTGCCGCAGAGGAGGTGGAGTAATGGTTTTTAACAGCTTTGCTTTTCTCATTCTCTTCTCCACCTGCTGTATCCTGACCGCTTTTACAGCCTTGCCTGTCATTAAAAAACTCGGTCAAGAGCGTGTTTCCCTTATCCGCCATATCATTCTTCTGATTGCCAGCTATGTTTTTTACGCTTGGTGGGATTGGCGATTCACCTTTTTGATGCTTGCTCTCACCGCCACAGCTTACTTTTGCTCAATCCTGCTGACAGAGAGCGGAAAAAAAGTTTACCTTTATATCGCGGTTATACTGCCTCTTCTCGTACTCGGATTTTTTAAGTATTTCAACTTCTTCCTCGATTCCTTTGCACTTGCCTTCGGCATAGAGCGAATGGGTGCCCTTAACATTATTCTTCCCGTCGGCATTTCTTTCTACACTTTTCAGTCTCTCAGCTATACCATCGACGTGCATCGGGGAAAAATTCTCCCGGAAAAAAGCTTCATCAAAGTTGCTCTTTATATTGCTTTCTTCCCCCAGCTGGTTGCCGGTCCCATCGTTAAAGCCAACGATTTTATTCCGCAGCTCCACGAAGACAGGAATATCAGTCTGGATGGTCTTGAAAAAGGTCTTCAAATTTTTGCCATTGGTCTTTTTAAGAAAATTGTTATATCTGACAACATCTCTCTTTTCTCGGATACAGTCTTTGGGGCTCCCGGGGAATACCACGCGCTTTCTCTCATATTCGCCGTTGTTGCCTACTCCATTCAGATTTACTGTGACTTTTCAGGCTACTCCGATATGGCCATTGGCTGTGCCAAATGTCTCGGCTACGACCTTAACCGCAACTTCAACCTCCCCTATATTGCCCGAAACGTCAGTGAATTCTGGAAAAGGTGGCATATCAGCCTTTCAACATGGCTGATGGAGTACCTCTACATCCCCCTCGGAGGAAACCGCCGGGGAGTGAAACGCACTTACATCAATCTCTTCCTCACTATGCTTATAGGCGGACTCTGGCACGGCGCTTCATGGACCTTTGTTGCTTGGGGCGCTCTGCACGGCGCCGCTCTTTGCGTCCACAAAATCTGGATGAAGCTCAGCGGACACACGAAAAACCACAAAGGCAGCACCATCGGAAACATTATTTCCGCTGTATTCACTTATATTTTCGTCATCTTCTGCTGGATATTCTTCCGCTCCCCCACCTTCTCTGTGGCATGGAGTATTATCCGCGGAATTTTCATCTGGCAGGGTGGAACTTTGTATATAAGTACATGGTGTGTTTTCGGCATTATCGTCCTTACCGCCGCAACACTGGCCGCATTTATCAAATCTCGGAGAGAAAAGCAGCCTGTCACCGGCTTTTATCCTGCTGCGGATCTATCCACAGTATGGGGACTTACATTGTTTTTCGTGTTTATCGGCATAACCTTCGGCCTTGCATATACGGGAAGCAACCAGTTTATTTATTTCCAGTTCTAAATGAAAAAGAGCGGTGCATATGCACCGCTCTTTTTTCATGCCTTTCGCTCGGCCTTTTTGCTTTCGCGCTTTGCTATTTCAGCCTTTAGCTGCTTGATTTCCTGTTTATCGCTCTTGCACCAAATTCTGTCAATGAGCAGAAGAGCAATAAGCGCCGCCACAATTATACCCGCAATGGTCATATAGCCGGTCTTGCGGCTCTGCGCCCACTTTTCCACAGCGAACTCTTCATCAATTATGCTGCTGTCTTCCACGCTGACGGCTTTTCCTATAAGGATACCCTCTGCGCTTGAAGCATAAACAATGCTGCACTTATCTCCGCTTTCCACAGCTTCATTGAGCTGCTCATAAGTGATGATGCTATTTTCGAACAAATAGCTTTCTCCCGTCTCTGCCTCGATAACACCGTAGGAGTATTTTCTGCCTTCTTCCTCTCTCACCTCGGAGCATACGACCTCCGCCCGCTGCCATGTCTCAGGCTTGGGCTGAGCAAACATCGCAGATATCCAAAGGGGCAGAGACATCAGCAAAAACACGCAGAGAGAATATTTGATAACAATAGTGATCTGCAGAGTCTTTATGCGCTCTGATCTCTTTTGAATATAACTATCCATATATGTGTCCTCACTGTCTTTAGCTTTCTCTATATATTAACACATTAATCTCTTTTGTCAAACAATAGCACAAATATTTGACTTTCTCTGACCTTTATGCTATAATCAGAATGAAATCAAAAGAAAAGGAGATAATCTATGGAAAAATTCATACCCTACGATAAGCTTTCCAAAAAAGCGAAGCGGGAAGCCGACGCTCTTAAGCGCGGAAGCTGGAACGGTCTCAACCCCGTTACAAGAAGGAGCCCCAATCCCAAGGCATACAACAGACAAAAGGCACGAAAGTGGGACGAATCCCCTTGCGTGCCTTTTTGTTTTATTTAATTTCACTCAGCAAGCTCTTTTAGCAGATGCTTCACGCCATCATCTCTGAAGCCTATGCGTTCATAAACGGTCTGAGCAACGCTGTTGCCCGCTCCGGTAATAACGCTGATTTCCTTTGCGGGATAGCTCTTGGTGCAAAGGTTTTCCGCATAAGAGATCATTGCGCTTGCAATGCCCTTTTTTCTCTGCTCGGGACGAACATAAACCTCGCTTATCTCGGGCATATATTTATCGTAGCAAAATGACTTTTTAAGCTGCAGACACAAAAATCCGCTGATAACTCCTGCCTCCTCGGCAACAATGACGATTTCGCCTTTGTTGGACTCCAGAGAGGCTTTTATATTTTCAAGAGTGGTCTCCCCCGCACCGTTGAATTCCGCATTGAGAACCTCAAGCTGCTCTGCGTCTTCCGGCTTTGCGCTGCGTACAACAACGGCCGCCTTCAGCATATCGTCATACCTTGCTTCGGCTCTGGCCTTGGCACGCTGTGCGATTCCCGATTCCAGAGAAAGCTGAGCCAGCATAGCCTGAATGCTGTCACGCAGATCTTCCACTAAATATCTTGTTTCCGCTCTCTGCTTCTGGATTGCCCAGTCGGAGAAAAGATGGTCAAGGAAGGTATCTGCAAACTTGAGATAATCATCGCTCTGGCGTCTGATATCGGAATTGATGGTGACATCTGCAAGCTCGGTTTTAAAATCGCGAAGCTCTATCTGGAGCTTTTCGATCCAGCCCTGTGCCTCGTCGAAAATGGCTATCCACTCCTCGGCAGTTCTCTCGCCTTCGAACTTGAAAACGCCGAGACTATCGCTGGAATTAAGACCATCAATAAGCTCTCCCGCGCCGGCAAGGGCTCTCTCGCCAACAGCAGTGGCTTCGCCGATCTCGCGCAGCTGCTTTGCATAACCCTCTATACGCTCTTCAAGATCTATAAGCTCCTCAGCATTATCCTTGCCCATACTCTTGAAGTGGGCAATCTTTCTGCTTCGTGCCGCATCGTATTCCTGATAGCTGTAGTTATGGGTATCGCGCTCCGCCTGGAAACGATCTATTAACTCGCAGACATAGTTATATTCCTTAAGCGCAATATCGTACTTAACACCGGCAGTGCTGACTCTTATGGCATCTTCCAGCGCCATCATCTCGCCACGGTGATACACGACGTCATAGAAGAAATGAGCCAGGCTTCCGCCCTGAGCTTTGCTCTGAATTGAGTTTTTGATGGCCTCCAGCTCGCGCACCTTTACGCCAAGCTCAATTCGCTGAACGATAAGGTCGCCCATAGCGGCTTCAAGCTGGGTCATTCGGTCCAGTCTAAGGCGCAGAAGGCCAAGTCTTGCATCATGTTCCATTTGCAGTCTCCTTTCAGAAACATCAGTATAAAAATTATACCAGTTGCAAATCGTTTTCGCAATAGTCAAGACATTCCAAAGCCACCTTTCTTGACAGTTATTTTTTTGTTTGATAAAATTATTTATATATGATTCACGGAGGTAATATCAATGATAAAAGTTATAATGGAAGTTGAAGGTATGCACTGTCCTATGTGCGAAAACCGCGTCAATAACGCCGTTAAAGCCCTTGCGGCTCCAAGAAGCATCAGCTCCTCCGCCAAGGACGGCATCACTGAGTTCACCCTTTCTGATGCCCCCGACGAGGCTGCAATCCGTGCCGCCATTGAAGATATAGGCTTCACAGTCAAGGCTTACCGCACAGAAAATGTCAAAAAAGGCTTCTCCCTTTTCGGCAAAAAATAATTCTTATAAATTCCCGAAGATTTCGTGTTTTTCGGGAATTTTTTATTATTAGAAAAAATTATTACAAAAAAGTAGAAAAAATTATATACTTCTGTGTCGTTAAAAAATATACTTAGACAGTAAAATAAATGCCTGCGGGCTCAATGAAAGGAATACACGCTATGAACATGTACGCATGGAAAGATCAGATGATCGCCACCGCAAAGAAAAAGGCCACCCCCGTTCTCTCCTTCCCCTCCGTCCAGCTCATGGGAATCACCGTCCGCGAACTCATCTCCAGCGCCGAAAGCCAGGCAAAGGGTATGAAGATGATCGCTGACCGCGTTGACACTGCCGCAGCTGTCAGCCTTATGGACCTTTCTGTTGAGGCCGAGGCTTTTGGTTCCACCGTCCGTTTCTCCGATGACGAAGTTCCCACTGTTGTCGGCTCCATCGTTACCGATGAGGACGAGGCCGAGGAGCTCGCCATCCCCGAAATCGGTGCCGCCCGCACCGGCATCTACATCGAAGCTATCCGCCAGGCAAAGGAACTCATTACCGACCGCCCCATCTTCGCAGGCGTTATCGGACCTTATTCTCTCGCAGGCCGTCTCCTCGATGTCAGCGAAGCTATGATTCTCTGCTACGCTGAGCCCGACATGGTTCACACTGTTCTGAGAAAGTGCACCGACTTCCTCATTGAGTACATCAAGGCTTACAAAGCTGTTGGTGCAAACGGCGTTGTTATGGCCGAGCCCCTCGCAGGTATGCTCTCCCCAAACCTCTGCGCAGAGTTCTCCGCTCCCTATGTTAAGGAGATCGTTGACGCTGTTCAGGATGAGAACTTCCTCTTTGTTTACCACAACTGCGGCAACAACATCAACCTGATGACCGACTCCATCTTCTCCTGCGGCGCAATGGCTTACCACTTCGGCAACGCTGTTCCCCTCACCGAGATGATCCCCCACGCTCCCGCCGATGTTCTCGTTATGGGTAACGTTGACCCCGCAGGTCAGATCTGCAACGGCACTCCTGAGTCTGTACGCGAGGCAACCCTCAATGTTCTCGAGAGCTGCAGCTACGCTCCCAACTTCTGCATCTCCACCGGCTGCGACATTCCTCCCCAGTCTCCCTGGGCAAACATCGACGCTTTCTTTGGCGCCGTTGAGGAGTTCTACAACCGCTGAATCAAATATAGCCAAACAAAAAAAGCTCCCCGATTGGGGAGCTTTTTTTAATACTTACTTATTCTTTTTCTCGGGGATTATGTAGATAAACACCAGAGAGCTGATAAGAAGGACGAAGGGGTAGAACAGGAAGGGGATTATCTGGAATGCGCTGACGCTGTAACCGAGAGTATCGGCAGCAGCAATGGCAACCAGCATCTGTGCACCGTAAGGGATAACGCCCTGGAACACGCAGGAGAAGGTATCCAGAATGGAGGCGGTCTTTCTGGCGCTTACGCCGTAGCTTTCAGCCATTTCCTTGGCATTGGGGTTGGCCATAACGATTGCAACGGTGTTATTGGCGGTTGCAATATCCATCGCGCCGACAAGAAGGCCCATACCGAGCTGACCGTTTTTCTTGCCCTTAAAGACGCGGCGGATGCCGTTGAGCAGAGCGTCAAAGCCGCCGAACTCACGGATAAGAGCGCACATTGCGGCAACCAGAATGGCCACCATAGTGGTCTCGAACATACCTGCAGCGCCGCTGCCCATACCTCCAAGAAGGCTGTAGAAGCTATCCACGCCACCGGTTGCAAGCATAATAACAGAGCCGGAAACAATGCCCACAAGCAAAACGATAAATACGTTGATACCAATAATTCCGCCTGCAAGAACAAGAACGTAAGGAATAATCTGAATAAGATTATAATCCTTCAGCTCAATCTCGCCTGCGCCGTTGAAGGTGAGGGCAACAATAATTATAAGAGTAACAACAGCGGCGGGAAGAGCAATCCAGAAGTTTTCACGGAACTTATCCTTCATCTGGCAGCCCTGACCGTTGCAGGCTGCGATAGTGGTATCAGATATGAAGGAGAGGTTATCGCCGAACATGGCGCCGCCCATAACAGTGCCGAGGCAGAGGGGCAGGCTGAAGCCCGTTGCATTGCCGACAGCAATGGCGATAGGAGCAATAAGGGTGATGGTACCGACAGAGGTACCCATAGCGGTGGAAACAAAGCAGCTGACAATGAACAAAACAGCAACAGCAAAGCGGGCGGGAATTATGCTGAGCATAAAGTAGGCCACGCTTTCAGCGGAGCTTCTGCCGACAACTCCGACAAAAATGCCTGCTGCCATGAATATGAGAATCATGGTAACAATATTTTTATCGCCGATGCCCTTGCCCATAAGAACCAGCTTATCATCAAACTTGAGAGCCTTGTTCTGGAAGCAGGCAACAAGGATGGCAACGAGGAATGCAACAACAATGGGAATATTATAAAATCCCATGGAAATTCCCATTATGTATTCAAAGGTTATTCCCAAACCAAGATAAATGACCAAAAACACGCCTATGGGCAGCAGCGCCCATGCATTTCCTTTTTTCATAATATTTCCTCCTCTTTTGTCTTTAGCCTGATCAATATAATTTGAAACCTCATCGCATGGCGGATTATATTGTTTCGCCCAGACTTTGTCAAAAACAAGTGTTAAGATATTATAAAGCTTATTGCTTCTTTCGTCAATTAAATTATAAAAAAAGCACATGTCCCGGCCGCCTGAAAGACGGTCGGGACACACGCACTTCTTCTATTCTTTAGCCTGTGAGCTTGAGTACAATCCGATCCCCCTCCGGGGAGATTTCCGAATGGGCTGGCTATGCAAGCAGCTCATTCATCATATCCTTATATTTTGCACGTATCATAACGAGTTGGTCTTCAATCACCTTTCGCTCCTCGGGGTTGAGATTGGGATCATCAAGAGCTTCTTCCAGTTCCATCTCGGCTTCGTGCTCTCTTTCCATTGCATGTTTGCTACCCATTTTTATCCGCTCCTTTCGCGCAAAATATTTTGGGGACACTTACAAATTAGCACTCCAAAAGCGTTTTGTCAATATTGCACAATTAGTTGGCTATTATTATTTCTTATATTGTCATAAATAACAAATTATTATTGTGCGATAAGAAAATCTAATATCTTATTTTCCCTCTTCTTCCCTGCCAAATTTTTTATAAACCGCAAGACCGATCCCACTTACGGTCAAAGTTGCCGCAAACACAACAGCTGCCAAAATATATTTTTCTGTGCCAAGTGCATTCCCCCCAAGCGTGGAGGTGATTATGCTTGGCAATCTGCCAAGAGAGCAGATGATAAGCCAAACTCCAAATCGTATATCGGTAAGTCCGGCAAAATAGCAAAGAATATCTTTCGGCGTTCCCGGTATCATAAATATGATGAGAAAGAGCAGGTCACGCCTTTTTGAAGCACGGAGAAAACGGAGAGAGCGCAGCTTTTCAATAGGGAAAAACACTTCAAAAAGCTTCACCCCGAATCTTCTCACAAGGGCAAAGACAAGAACACTGCCCACAGAGGCTGCAGCAAGGCAAAGCAGAGTTCCTCCTACCGCACCGAAGGCATATCCTCCCGCGATTTCCAAGGGCTCTCCGGGTATAAAGGCCACCAGTATCTGGGCAATGACCACTCCCGCATAAGCAAGGGGAGCCATTGCTCCCGTCCGCTCCACCCAAAGTCGGAATTTTTCCGGCTCTCCCACAAAGCGAAGCACCGGACCACCTATAATCCATGCCAAAAACGCCATAACAAGCACAAAGATTGCTATGGCAAGCGCAGCAACAAGTTTTTGGTTTTTATCAAAATTCTTTTTCATATTTCATCCCAAACAGCTAAGTATGCCATATTATTTTTTCCGCAGCGATGTTTTGTCAAGGCGAAAATAGCTTTTTTTACCAATTATTAATAAAATAAGGTCAATATAGGCTCTTATAACGATTGCGCCTTCCATTTTACTGTGATATAATAGCACAGTAATGTTTTAATTCGAGAAAGTGGAGGTAAATCAAATGGCATCCAAACCCATATTGAAAAGAAGCGAAGTTTCTGTAGAAAACACATGGGATCTTTCTCATCTGTTTGAAAGTGATCAGGCATGGCTGGAGGAATACGAAGCTCAAAAGGCATTTCCATCTATGCTGGAAACATATAAAGGCCGTCTGGGAAGCTCTCCCAAAGTGCTTCTTGAATATCTTCGTCTCGAAGACGATATAGCCGTGCGCCTCGGAAAGCTATACCGCTATGCAAGCTGCAGCAGTGACCAGGATACCGCAAACAGCTTTTATCAGGATCTCATCAGCAAGGCAAGAAACAGCCATGTAAACGCTTACAGCGCATCTGCCTTTTCTGATCCTGAGATAATGGATATTCCCGACGAAACACTTGAAGCGTTTTTCGCTGCAGAACCGGAACTGGAGCTTTACCGCCGCCCTCTGCAGAAAATCCGCCGTATGCGCGAGCACACCCTCACTCCCGAGCTTGAGCAGCTTCTCGCCGCCGCAAAGCAGATGAGTTCCGCCCCAGATGAGATAGGCAGCATTTTCCGCAATGCAGAGCTTAAATTCCCAAATGTTGAGGACGCAGAGGGCAGGCAGTATGCCCTTACCAACGGTACCTTCACCTCTCTTCTGGAAAACTCCGATCATAATTTCCGCCGAAATGTATTCAATACATACTATGACCGAATCGCTCAGTTCAAAAACACCATTGCTGCCACAGTGGACGCCCAATTTAAGCAGCTGCGTTTCTTTGCCAAGGCAAGAAAGTATTCCAACACCCTTGAGGCCGCTCTTGACCGCACCGAGGTTCCCGTTGAGGTTTATCACAACCTCATAGAGTCCGTCCATAACAATATGGATAAAATGTACCGCTACGTTTCCCTCCGCAAAAAAATGTTGGGGCTCAACGAGCTGCATATGTGGGATGTTTATCCTCCCCTTGTTTCTGATGCCGCCCATGACATCAGCATTGAAGAGGCCAAGGAAACCGTTTTGGATGCTCTTCAGATTTTGGGTGACGACTATGTGGAGATGCTCAAGGAAGGCTTCAACAATCGTTGGATAGACCTTTATGAGAACGAAGGCAAGCGCACCGGCGCATACTCCACCGGCGGTGGCCGTCCCCATCCCTATGTTCTTATGAACTATAAGGATAATCTGGCAACCATGTTCACTCTTGCTCACGAAATGGGTCACGCCCTTCACAGCTACCTGAGCACGCAAAATCAGCCTGTATGCACCAGTACCTATGTAATTTTCGTTGCGGAGGTTGCCTCCACCTGCAACGAGGTGCTTCTTATGCACCACCTGCTGAGCAAGACCACTGACAAGAACACCAGAAAATATCTCCTCAACCACTTCCTTGACGAATTCAAGGGCACCATCTACCGCCAGACTATGTTTGCCGAGTTTGAGCTTATAATGGGCAGACTCAGCGAGCAGGGCGTTGCTCTCACCGCTGATGTGCTCTGCCGCGAATATCTGGCTCTCAACAAGCTCTATTTCGGTCCCGATATGGTATCCGACGAGGGCATAGCTCTGGAGTGGGCCCGCATTCCCCATTTCTTCTATAACTACTATGTTTTCCAGTATGCAACCGGCTTCTCCGCCGCCGTTGCAATAGCAAACCGCATCATCCGCGAGGGTGAGAGTGCCGTTGCGGATTATAAGCGTTTCCTCTCCTCCGGCGGCAGCGCCGATCCCATCAGTCTTCTGAAAATTGCAGGTGTGGATATGTCCACTCCCAAACCCATAAACGAGGCTCTTGAGTATTTCGGCAGCATCGTTGACGAGCTGGAAAAGCTCCACGAAGAGGGCTAACGCAAAAAAGACCTGATGCATCAGCATCAGGTCTTTTTGAATCTTATCAGTTTTTAGGCTTTCTGATTTTATTGAGGGCTGCGTTCATTTTCAGCAGTTCTTCCTTGGTGAATGTGATATTGCGCATGCTCAGCATTCCGGTGAAGCGCAGTACGGTAAATCCGCCTATCATATTCATAACGCCGCTGTTCATTTCGGGATTTTTTGTCTTTTTCTTTTTGGAATTTTTCTCTCCCGACTTGGGCTTGCCCTGATTCATTTTCTTTGCAAGAGTGAGGAACAGCCCTGCGAACCAAAGCTTGCCGCGAAGGGTTTTAGTAACATCGCCGATCTTATCGTTGAGGCTGAAGCAGCCTTCCACCTCCGTTATATCGAACCAATTCAAAACCGCTCCCTGCTCACGGAGAACATAGTCGGGGTTCATAGTATCAACTTTACGGATGAAGCTCTCATCGCGAAGCTCACCCGCCACCGCTTCAAGCCTTGTTTCACCCTCATTGGGAACATCAAAACAGAAGAAATGGTCTTCCGCGCGTTTCTTGCCAATGCTGGCTCCGTTTGCGAAAAGCTCGACCTCTTCTGCGTTGGAGTAAACCTTTACCCTGGTTACATCCTCAACGCGGTCAACATAGCGTTTGCCGCAGATATGGAGCATAGGCTCGGGATTGAGCCATGCCTTATAGGCATAGAATGCATCCTTTTTATATTTGCGGTCTATGGTTATGAGCCCCTTGTGGTTTTGTCCGTTTTCTCCGCCCTCTGCTCTTGCGTCGGCGCCGAAATCGAACATATTCCATACATGAGTTGCCCATATATATTGGCGGGAGAAAAGCTGACGGATAAGCGACTCGTGGTAAAGAGCCTGATACTCCTCGCTGTAGTCACCGCTTTCGGGATTGGAGTTATGCCAGTTGAGGGCTTCGCAGCCATATTCGCTGACGCCAATGGGCGTATTGGGGTACTTGGCATGGAACTTATCGAACCATGGACCGTATTCCTCCATACTTCCGCCATACCAGCCGAAATAATGGTTATAGCTTACAACATCGGGAATATGAACATATTCCTCATCAATGCCGCACATGGATATGCAGGCAATGACCGTGGGTCGAGTGGGATCCATTTTATGCGCCAGTTCATTAAGGGCATAGTGGTTTTTTATCATATCGGGATCCTTGGCGCCGTCCATTGTTATCTCATTGGAAAGCCCCCACACGCATATGGAAGGATGATTATAGCATTGGGTGATAAGCTCCTTCATCTGATTATGGGTGTTGGCATTGGCTTCGGGCATATGGCGGGAAATATAAGGGATTTCCGCCCATACTACCATGCCGCGCTGATCACAGAGGTCATAAAAATACTGATCATGCTGATAATGAGCAAGGCGAATGGTGTTGGCACCCACCTCGCAGATAAGATCCATATCCTCCTCGTGATGCTCGGGAAGCAGAGCGTTGCCGATTTTCCAGCGGTCCTGATGGCGGCTCACTCCGCGGAGGGGGTATTCCCGTCCGTTGAGAATAAAGCCTCTCTCGGGATGAATTTCAAAGCTTCTGCAGCCGAAGCGGGTGCTGACACAGTCAAGCACTTCACCGTTGCGGAGCACAGATGCCTCGGCGGTATAAAGATAGGGGTCGTTTGTGCCATCCCAAAGATGTACATTTTCCAGAACAAACTCCGCTTTTTCCTCTTCGCAGCAGCACTCAGTGACTGTCTTGCCTTCGGCATCTGCGATGCGGAAAGATACTGTATCTCCCTCTTGGCGGTCAATAATATAAGTCTGAACAGCGACCTTTGCCCCGCTTTCCTCCACAGAGGGAGTTACATATATTCCGGGGCAGCCCAGATGCTCAAGTTCAAAATGTGTTTCGGAAACCGCAATAACATCAACACCGCGATAAAGTCCGCCATAGAAGGTGAAGTCCGCAGTCTGGGGATAAACACTCTCATTGGCAGAGTTATCAACCAGAATAACAAGGCAGTTTTCGTTTCGGAGGGTGTTGGTTATCTCAACCCGCCATGTGGAATATCCTCCGTCATGGTGGGCAAGGCGCTTGCCGTTCATATAGACATCGGCGGAAGAGTTCGCGCCGTGTATGGCAAGGAAATACTTATCCCCCTCGGGAAGAGCATCTCTCATAATATTCTTTGCATAACAGCAGGTTCCGCGAAAATAGTCATTTCCGCCGTCCTGACCGTCAAGCGCATTCCATGTATGGGGAAGGTTTATAATTTCTCCGTTCCCGGGAATGGCGGCAGGAGCTTCCGTCATTCCTTTGACGAATACCCAGCCCTCATTTATATTCAAAATACTTCTCATAATAATCTCCCAAAAATTCTTATGAAAAGAGCGCCCAAAGGCGCTCTTTTTTATAGTTTATTCATCTCTTCTGAGCTTCAGTGCCTGAGCATTTTCATTGACCTTTTTCTTGCTGAGGGGATAAATGAATGCAAGGCAAAGACCTACAGCCACATAGAGGATCAGGGGAACGAGAGTTGCGATATTATAAATGCCGTTGCGCACGGACTCAACCTGACCGGTCATAGAACCTTCAACATAGCCGATCCAGCCAAGGCTCCAGCCGCCGAGGGCGCTGGCGATTGCCTGACCAAGCTTTCTGGAGAAAGAGCACACGGCATAAATAGTGCCGTCATCACGTTTTCCGGTTATGACTTCCTGGTCATCGATAACATCGCTGACGAACGCCCAAATGATGAGGTTGAAAAGACCGAAGCCGAGAAGGCCGATAATGTTTATAATAGTGTAAAGCCACATATTGTGGGTGTGCATAAGGAAGAGGGCGCCGAATGCAACTGCGCCAAGAACGGCGGCAAAGATGCCCAGCTCCTTCTTGCCGAATCTGCGGGCAAGGGGAACGGCAAAGGGAGCAAGGACAAGAGCGGGAACAAAGCCGGCTGCGTTCATAACGGAAAGGCCCATGGTGTTTCCGAAGTAATCCTTGAAGATATAGTTATTGATGGTCTGATTGAGCATCTGTGCGCCAAGATAGCAGATAAAGACAAGGGCAATGCCGATAAGGGCACGGTTGCCGGCAAGAGCCTTGAGTGTCTCCTTGAAGGAAACGCTGCGGCTTTCCTCGGTGACCTTTACGCGCTCGGTGCACATAAAGTAACAGGCGATATAGCAGCCCACGGCGAGAATTGCAGTGACAAGAGCCACGATGGGGAATGCAGAGGCATTTGCAATCTTGGTGCCGTCCTCAAGAGTGGTATAGAGGAACATGGGCACAACAACGCCAACAAGGATCTGGGGGATCATGGAGCCAACGCCGCGGAAGGTGGAAAGGGATGCGCGGTGGTCAGGCTCATTACTCATAACGGAGGCCATGGAGCCATAAGGGATATTGATGCAGGTATAGCATACGCTGCCCCAGAAAAGATAGGTGACAAACATATAAACTATGCGCAGAGGCATGGAAAGACCGGTTGCGAAGGTCTGATACATAAGGAAGGATGCCAGTGCAACAGGGCCGCAGGCACGCAAAAGCCAGGGTTTGAACTTTCCGTTTTTGGTGGCCTTTGCCCGGTCACAAATACGTCCCATTGCGGTATCGGTGAATGCGTCAATTATTCTTGCTATAAGGAACATAGTGCCGACAAGTGTGGCATTTATTCCGAGAACATCGGTGTAAAACACCTGCAGGTAAAGGCTTGCAAGGATAAAGGTGAAGTCATTGGCTACATTACCTACCATATAGCCAACGCGGTCTCTTACTCCGAAGGGGCGGAGCAATGTATTGTTGTTTTTCAAACTGTACACTCCTTCAATTTAAGTTCGGGTACTGATTTCATCTTACACGAAGACACCTGAAACCCAGTAGAAATAATTTGCGTCAAAGTAGCACAATTTTAATCTGTTATTTATTTTTGCATAATTTTGTGTTATTCTTTTCCAAAGTCATTCGGAAGGAGCTTCAGTCATGTCTTACGCCCCTCAGCTTCAGTTTGTTGTTGACCTCCTGAAAAACATGAATATTTCCACCTACATTGCCATTGAACCGAAAAAAGGCATTTCGGATGGAATCGATCTGGGCCTTCGCTCCTTACTTTTCGGTGCGGAGGATTACGGCACATTCCTCATCAACTCAATGAGTGATGCACGTTCCAACACCATTTACCGTTTTTTCGATGAATATAACTGCAACTATATTTTTATGCGCCTTCCCGATACCGATACGGAAAAATATTTTTTCATCGGACCTTTTTTGTTTCAAATCCCTTCAAAAGAGTCTCTTTACAAAAAATTTCTCTTTCTCTCCCCTTCCGAGGAGCTGATGGAACACATTTTGCGCTACTATGCATCGCTTCCCATGATAGAAGATGAAAACCTTCTCCTCACCATTGCCAACACTCTTGGCTGCACACTATGGGGCAGCCCGGATAATTTTATAACCGAATATATAAACTATATGATACCCGACAAAAGAGATCCCGTTCCTCTCTCGTCCATGCCGGCTCATGGGAAAGAGCGCAAATTCCCCCTTGATGTTCTTGAACGCAACTATGCCAACGAAAAGCTTCTTATGGATGCGGTAAGTCAGGGGAAGCTCCACAAGCTCAATGTTATCGCCTCCACAGTATTCAATAACGGAACCGAACAGAGGACGAACGATACTCTCCGCAACAGAAAGAATTATCTTGTTATTCTGAAAACCCTTCTCCGCAAAGCTGCAGAGCAGGGCGGCGTGCATCCCCTGCACCTGCACAAGACCTCCTCACACTACGCGGACAAAATTGAAAATCTGAGATCCCTGAAGGAGAGCTTTGCCCTTCAGGAGGAAATGATCCGCAACTATTGCCTCCTTGTTAAGCACAATTCTCTGAGCAAATATTCATACATTGTGGGAAAAGCGATAACGATTATCGGCTACGACATCCTTGCAGATCTGAGTCTAAACAGCATTGCTCTCCAGTTAAATGTCAGTCCCGCTTATCTATCCGGCCTTTTCAAAAAAGAGTGCGGCTGCACTCTGACGGAGTATGTAAATAAAGTCCGTCTTGAGCAGGCGATCAGACTTTTGGAAAAGAGAGATAAGCAGGTACAGACCATTGCCTATGAATGCGGTTTTCAGGACCCAAATTATTTTATCCGGCTTTTCAAAAAGCACACCGGCATGACTCCCGGACAATACAGAAAAAGCGCTCCATTCCCGGGTTCGGAAATGTGATCATAATACAAAAAACAGCCGTCACGCAGACGGCTGTTTTTTATTTGCTCAGTTTGAATTTCACTTTTCTCACGGCGCGGAAAAGCTCTTTGGAAACACCCTCGCTTCGGGGAGAATAGAAGCTGCGTTCCACAGCGCAGGCAAGCGTGGATAGCGCTTTCCCGCTCTCACCGCCAATCAATTGGGCTATGCGAAGTAAATACACTTCTCCGCTTTCCCCTTCAAGGCGGGCAAACTCCTCCTTGCCTCTTTTCTCGCACCATGCCAGAAGTCCCGCGGGACTTCTGCGGAAGCGCAGGCAGTTCCACCTGAAGACAATGGCATTCCTGAGCTTTATCCAAAGCTCTTTCAGCGCGGCGGCAAGTCCGCTTTGACGCTGCACCTTTGTCACCGGCACTGCGCGTGTGCGTATTCTTACGGTTCTTAGCTTTCTAAGCTTAAGAAGCAGGAAAATAAGCGCAGCCGCAGCTATGGCGATAAGAACGGCATATATCCATCCCGGTACGCTTATATCTATTTGCTGAACCTGCTCTATATCGGGATTGCCCACACCCGTTGGCATTCCCGTTGCCTCCATCTCAACATCCTTTGCAAATTGGCTGAGCCAATGAACAAATTTTTCCAGAAGACCGTAGAGAAACAGGAAAGCGCTTTTCAAAGCGTTCAGACAGGTTTTCACCAGAGACAGAAGAAACTCCGAAAAGCTTTTAACTCCACTGGACGCATATATAAGCGCCAGCAGGGCAATAAGAGCCATTATTCCCGCCAAAACAATGAGCAGTATTCGTCCCAAGGCCCCGTTTCCCTCCACAGCACTTCCCCTGCCGGAGAGAGCTCCTGATTTGATGGAAACAGCAGAGACAAGGGTAAGGGCAAGGCTCACATAGCACATATTCAGGCATCCCTGTGCAGCCGGCATCCCAATAAAATAATCCAGCACCAGCGTAATTACAATCATTATCGCCAGAGCGTCAAAACGCAGCAATATACCGTTTTGGTTGGTAGGGTTCCAGGAAATAAAGGCTGCCACCGCAAATCCAAGGCAATAGACTATGCAGTTGATAATTACTGTACGCAGCTGATAAGGCTCGGTTTCTATGCTATGGATAAAGGCAAAAACGCCCGCAGTAACCATAGCAATTTCAATTATAACAAAAACAGGTGCGGGAACACTTTTACGCATTATGATAAGATTGAGATAATAGGCGCAAAGCAGCACGGCCGAAAGGATGAAGTAGTTAAGCTCCATGGTTATAAAATCAAAATTTATCCTTGAAAGGGCAAACATCCATCCCGTCAGCGCAACTTGAAAAAGCACTGCCGCACTGCCGCTTAATATCTCTGTAAATCGTTTCATATTACCTTAAAATCCGTTTCCGTTAAAATGCTTCTCTCGCCTTCGTTGAGAGCCGGGCTCTCACTCAATATGCTTATTGCGGAAAGCTCCTCCGCAGCCATCAAGTCTTTCGAAAGGATACTGCGCTTGAGATTCTTTGAAAGAACATATATCTGTCCAAGCTTATGGCGTTCCATCATTACCGCGTCCACGGGAACACTTATGGGCTCGGAGTCATATTCTATTTCCGCCAGTGCGGCCAAAAGCTCCATAACCTGCGTTTGCGCAGTTTCGGGCATTACAAGTTTTTCTTCCTTATCGCCAATTGCAGGAATCACAAGGGAGCAAAGAACTCCCTTCTCGTGGAGTTTTACGATAAGGGAGGCCAGAAGTGAGAACATATTCTCAAGCTCCTCTGTTTCCGTAACGCGCTCCTCCCGGCGCTCATTTTCCTCCAGTATCTCCTCAATATGGGTGAAGGAAAACATATCCGGCATAAAACACACCCGGCGCATAGTGAGCTTTTCATACTCATTTACCTGCACCTCGTCCTTTCGGGCAAGCAGACGCCAGTTGATATTCTTGAAGCTGTCCCCTTCTCTGTAGTCCCGGGTATTTTCCAAGAGGGTACGGTCAGTATAAAAACCGTTTTTGGTGCTCTCCATCTCGCTCATATTGTTCAAAATGGGAGAGACATCAACATCTACAACCTTTGGATAGACTACATACCGCAATCGGCAGGGCAGCTTATATTTTTTCGTCTGGGTACAAAGTCCAAATCCGTCTCCCGAATGAAGCTTCACTTCCTCCACAGTACAAACTCCGCGATGAACAGCCATAGCCCTTTGCTTCCATCTCATTTTTTGATGGGGCATCACCCAAATAAATGTACTGCGCAGCTCCCTTGGGGCAGGCTTTTCCCCGTCCTCATCTTCACTTGGAGCATTCTCGGGACAAGCTTCAATGCAAGTCTTTTTGCCAACGGGAAGGCTGAGATCCAGCCATACAAGAGGGAGCATTTTTTTATTGTAAAGGCTTGAACTCGCTTCCAGGATTTCTCCTGGAAAACCGCAGCAATCCTCCTCCGCGCTTTGCAGTTCTATCTTTCGCAGCGAAAGACGCCCCCACACAAACGCAATAAGGCAGAGAATGAAAACAAGAATCAGGAAGCCTTCCAGCCTATTCATATCAAAATAGGCAGCTACAAGGATCAGTACTGCCAGAAATCCCAGTCCGAACCACGAAACTAAATTACTTCCCGGCTGCTTCATCGAACATCTTTGCCTTTCCGGGAGGCACTGGAGTATCCTCAAGGATAGACGTGAGAATATCCGCCTCGCTCTTTTTTGTATAGCGCGCTTCGTTGGAGAGCATTACGCGGTGGCTCATTATGGGGAGGAAAATAGCAGCTATATCTTCGGGAGTCACATAATCTCTTCCCTGAATTGCCGCGTAGCTCTTACCTCCCTGATACAGGCAGCGTGAAGCGCGGGGAGACGCGCCGGCTTTCAGCAGTTTATGCTCACGGCTACGGTGGACAAGATCAACTATGTATTCCCTTATATTGTCGCTCACATAAACGCTCTGAATTTCGCGGCGTATCTCCATAAGCTCCTCGGGAGAGGAAACTCTTTCCACCTGGTCAAAATCAATGGTATCTCCAAGCTCCGTCAGCATTTTTGCCTCTTCCTCTCTGTCGGGGAAGCCGAGGGAAAGGCGTACAAAAAATCTGTCCATCTGGGCGGCAGGCAGCTGGAAGGTGCTTTCTCTTTCAACGGGGTTCTGGGTGGCCATAACGAAGAAAGGCTCGGAGAGGGCGATGGTATCGTTATCAATGGTGACCTGCTGCTCTTCCATAGCCTCCAGCAAAGCTGCCTGAGTTCTGGGAATGGCGCGGTTTATCTCATCTGCCAGAAGTATGTTGGTAAACACAGGACCTTTGACCTGCTTGAAAGTGGCAGTTGCACGGTCATAAATGGTCATACCTATAATATCCGAGGGAAGAAGGTCGGGAGTGAACTGTATGCGCTTGAAGTCGCAGCCGAGGGCGCGGCTCATAGTTTTTATAAGGGTGGTCTTGCCGCTTCCGGGAAGATCATCCAAAAGCACGTGGCCTCCCGCAAAAACGCTCATAGTTATAAGCTCAATCTGCTCACTCTTGCCCACGAATATTTTCGCTATTTCTTTTTTCAGCTTTGCTGCACATTCCTGAGTTTTCATTGGCATTGCTCCGTTTTTCCAGTTTTATAAATTATGGGATTAGTATAACAAATCGAAAAATGTATTTCAATGAAGATAAAGTTAAGATTTAAAAATAAAAAGGGCTTCCATTGGAAAGCCCTTTTCTAATAGTTAATTATCAGTCGTTGGTGTAGTTATCGAAATAACCCTGGATAAAGATAACGGGAGTTCCCTTGTCACCGGAGCCGGAGGTCAGGTCACAGAGAGAGCCGATAAGGTCAGTGAGGTTTCTGGGGGTGGTGCCCTCGGATACCATATTGCCTACGAGGCTTGCGCCGTCCTTGGCCTTGATGCGCTCGGAAATGGCCTTCTTAAGTTCATCTCCCTTAAGGTCGCCAAAATCGTTATCCGCAAGATACTTCAGCTTCAGCTCGTTGGGAGTTCCTATAAGTCCATCAGTATAACCGGGAGAGACAACGGGGTCAGCCAGCTCCCAGATCTTGCCGGCGGGATCCTTAAATGCGCCGTCGCCATAAACCATTGCTTCCACCTTCTTGCCGGTGGCCTCGCTCATACGCTTGCCGATGGCTTCTGCAATAGCCATGCAGTCCACAGGGAAGAGCTTGACGCTATCATCAGTGGCCTTGTTGGAACCGAGAAGACCGTACTGGGGGTTGAAGCCGCTGCCGTCAATGCTCTCGGTGAGAAGATCGTCAAGTCCGAGAACGGTCTTAACTCCGGCAGCCTTAAGAAGGCGCTTGCTTCTCTGGCGGGAGTGAATATCGCAGGTTATAACGCAGTCGGCGTAGTCAGCAATAGCCTGAACGCGGTTTGCAAAGATAACCTCAACCTCTGCGCCCATTCTGCGTACAAGGTCGGAATAATACTCAACATAGTCCACACCGGTGAAGGGATGAACCACCTTGCCGAATGCTGCGCGGAACTGCTCCAGACTGAGAACATCACGGTAGGGATCGATGCCTGCTTCATCAACAGCATCGATGCTCACGAGATGATTGCCCACTTCGTCAGAGGGATAGGAGAGCATAAGAACTACCTTCTCACAGCCGCCGGCAATGCCCATAAGGCAGTTTGCAAAACGGTTGCGGCTGAGGATGGGGAAGGTTACGCCAACGGTCTTACCGCCGGTCTTTGCTCGAACATCTTTGGATATATCGCTGATGCCGGCATAGTTGCCCTGTGCGCGGGCAACAACGGATTCGGTTACGGCAACGATATCCTTGTCGTGAACCTCAATGCCGTTTTCACGGACAGCCTGAAGAACGGAGGATACCACTACCTCAACAATGTCATCGCCCTGACGGACAATGGGAGTTCTTATTCCACGAGATACAGTACCGATAAGTCTGCTCATTTATGATACCTCATTTGCTATCAAGTTTATTAACAACAATGTATTATAATATTTTTTTCATATATTGTAAATTGTTTTTTGCAAAAAAGTCCAATTTATTCACCGTAAGAACTGTCAAGAGCCTCTCTTCTGAGCAAATATTCGCTGGGAGTCAGCCCATAGAGCTTTTTGAAAGAGCGCAGGAAGGATGAATATTCGGAAAAACCAACCTTCATGGCCGCTTCCGTGACGCCCATTCCGCCGTCCAGAAGTCCCGCAGCGGCGGTCAGCCTCTTCTGGCAGATATAGTTATGCACGGTATAGCCCGTGGACTCTTTGAACCTGCGCATAAAATAGTAGCGGCTCAGATAACACTTTCCCGCAAGAAAATCCACGCTCAGTTCATCGGAAAGATGACGGTTGATATAGCTGAGGGCCTCGTCTATTTTGGGGTCTATGGCTCCCGCTTCACCGCTGCTTTCTTCCAGAACGCAGCGATTGAATTCTATCATTATTTGCAGAAAGATCGTATCGGAAAGTATTGCACTTCCAAAGCGCTCCTCGCCCAAAGCCTTTTCGAGACCTCCGATAAGCCTTTTTATTCTTAGGGCAGAATCCCCGTTGGGATGGTAGAGGCACGCCCTTCTCTCCGCGCTAAGCCGAAAACAGCTGTCCAACTTCGCCTCTTCCCGGCTTTGCTCCTCAAGATAACCGGGACGAATCCAGAAAACCGCGCGCTCATAGTCACTTTCAGAGCTTATGATGGGTTTATGTATCGCATTATGGGGCACGAACAGGATATCCCCCGGCTCAAGACTGTATGTGACGCCCTCTATGATATAGTCAACGTTGCCTGAATAGAACACCAGTGCTTTGTCAAACTCGTGATAATGGCTTTCCACACTTTGAGCTCTTCTATCCCGGAGATGGAAAAGTCTGAAATTTTCAAACAGATAGCCTTTATTGGCAACTCTTGTGTTTTCGCTCACTTTGCTTCCTCACTCTCATACATGGCCAGAGACTCCTTCAAAAGTCGGCTCATCTTTTCCGCAACTGAAGCGGGAGAGACTATTTTCATTCCGCCCTCGAAGCCAAATACCCATGCCAGGAACTGGGGAGATGGAATAACGTCCACCGTGACGGTGAAGCACTTATCATCGGTAGAAACTATAATGACATCTTTGCCGAAGCGGTCTATCACCGCTCCCGCGAGATGATTTTCGCAGCTTAGCCGTACCTTTTCCGCGGTGCCGGCGAACATTCCAAAAACCTTCTCCGTATATTCCGCCATATTCATTCCGCCCAAAACATTTTTGCCCTCACGAACCTTGTCGCTTATACGTATAGAGGCCATTTTGTCTACTCGGTAATGGCGCACCTGTCCGGACAAGCCGTCAAAGGCAATCAGGTAATAGTTCTCATTGTTCCATGTTAGCGCATATGGGCTCACTGCGTACTCCTGACCGCCCCTGCGAAAGCTGCGCTCTTTGGATACGGAATACTCGAAATATTTGAAAAGTATCTGTCTGTCTGAAGCAATTGCGGTATGAATCTTATCCACATTATAGTAAATGCTCTCGTTCATGGTCTTGATGCGGTTGGATACATAGACTTGACGGTGTAGAGTTCCGGCCTCATAGGTGCTGGTAAGAGCCTCAACCTTTTTTATAAGAGCCATAGATTTTTTTCCCGTTATGAATCTGGAGGCCTGAACGCTGTCCACCAGGAGTTTCAGCTCGGGCAGTTCAAACTCACGGGAGCCCAGATAATATCCTCCCCCGGGTCCCTTCACCTGGATTATATCCATTCCGTAAGTACGCAAAGCTTCAATATCATCATAGAGGCTTTTTCTCTCCGCAGAAATACCATAGCCTTCCAGATACCTTATCATATCTGCAATGCTTACAGGATGGTTTTCATCACTGCTGCGACGAAGAAAATCCATAAGATAAACTATTTTAAGTTTTTGATTGGGTGACTTTGCCATTACTCATCGCCTCCTTTATAATAATATACCTTTTTGAGCATTTCCGCAAGATAAAACGCCTTTTACATAGGTATAATCCTCGTTTTTAACGCAAAAAGTGCTTCCGCTTTGTTTGACAAGAGCTATGCCGCTGTGCTAACATTTTCTTATAAAAAATTTTTTTGGAGGCCGAGTCATGTATACCACCTGTTCAAGCTGCACCGTCCACACCTGTGAAAAGCCCGAAAATGGCAGCTATCCCAAAAACTGCCCCGTTTTGCAAAAAGAGAGAATGGCGGAAATACTGAAGGAATATGAGTCTTTCAGGGAATTTTTCTCCGTATGCGCAAGAATTGAAGCAGAAGGTTACTGCCAGTGGCCCAGACTCAAGGAGACAATCCTGCTCTGCGAGAGAATGGGCTATAAAAGAATCGGTCTCGCCTTCTGCGCCGGCTTCCGCTCCGAGGCAAAAACTGTTGAAAACCTTATCCGAAGCAAGGGTCTTGAAGTTGTCAGCGCCGTCTGCAAGGTTGGCGGCATAGACAAAGAAGACTTCGGTATGCCCGCCGACCACAAGGTTCATCCCGGCGGCTATGAGCCTGTCTGCAACCCCATTGCTCAAGCCGAGCTTTTAAATTACGCGGAAACCGAATTCAATATTGTTCTCGGTCTTTGCGTGGGACACGATTCCCTCTTCCTGAAGCACGCCAAGGCTCTTTCCACCGTTTTGGTGGCAAAGGACAGAGTTTTGGCTCATAACCCCTGCGGCGCTATCTACACCGCAAACGGCTATTATAAAAACAAACTTTAATTTTCTTCCCGAAAGGCGGATAAGTATGGAAAGAATAATCCGTGCAACAAAAGATACCACCGTCAGCGAAAGAGAGCTTTGTCATGCCGCCCTTGCAAGAGCGGTCTGCGGCGAGGGAATGGTTCTTCTTGAAAACAATGGCGCCCTCCCCCTCTGCGGCGGCAAGGTTGCCCTTTACGGAGCAGGCGTGCGTCACGGTTCTTACGGCGGATCCGGCAGCGGAGAAAACAATCCACGATACAGAGTTTCTCCCGAGCAGGGTTTTATAAACGGCGGCTGGGAAGTAGTCTCCACGAAGTGGCTTGATGACTTTGATGCTCTTTATGCCGAGGAAAAGGAAAACTACGACCGCAGCGTGCTCAAAGCCACAAAACGTCTCGGTGTTTTCGGAAGAATGGAATATGTGGCGAGCCACCCCTTCATCCCCTCCGGCGGAAGCCCCGTCAGCCCCGAGGAGGCAATCGAAAGCGGCACCGACACCGCCGTTTATATTCTCACCCGCCACGCAGGCGAGGGAGGTGACCGCCGCACGGTGCAGGGAGATTATTATATCACCGACAGCGAAAAGGATTTTCTCTGCTCCCTCTGCGCAAGCTATCCAAAGGTCGTTCTCGTTTTGAACATCGGCTCCGTTATGGATCTGAACTTTGCCGATGAGTGCGGCGTTGACGCCATTTTGTACATGATGCAGGGCGGTATGGAGGCCGGCAACGGACTTTTCGATGTGCTCATCGGCTCGGTAAGTCCCAGCGGAAAGCTTGCAGACACCTGGGCTCACAATTATGAAGATTATCCCTGCCACGACACCTTCTCCACAAGAGGCGGCAGAAAATATGAAGAAGACTATCTTGAAGGCATCTATGTCGGTTACCGATGGTTTGATGCAATGGGTATTGCCCCCCGCTATGCCTTTGGTCACGGTCTGAGTTACAGCCGCTTTTCTTTGACCCCCGGTGCTGCCGGCGCGGAGGGAAGCCGCGTAAGCATATATGCCAATATTCAAAACATCGGAAACGTGTCCGCAAAGGAGGTTGTTCAGCTTTATGTTTCTCCTCCCGACGGAAAACTCTCCAAGGAACACAAGCGTCTTATCAGTTATACCAAAACCGCTCTCATTGAACCGGGACGCAGCCAGCAGCTTTGCCTGAGCTTTGATATGCGCGAGTGCGCATCCTATGACACAGAAACCTCCTCCTTCATTCTCGAAAAAGGCGACTATATAGTTTACATAGGCAGCTCTTCCGATAATCTTCTTCCCGCAGCGGTCATCACCCTTGATGAAAGCGCTGTGACGGAAATATGCACCGCTGTCTGCCCTATGAAGGACCAGCTTGATTTTATAGTTCCACCCTCCCGGCAGCGCAGCATCCCCGAAGCCGCAAAGCTCTGCATATCCGCGAAGGTCATAGGCACCACCGTACACAGCTACACTCCCCCCGAGCTTATAAAAAATCCTGAAATCGACGCCATAATGGCTTCCCTTAGCAATAAGGACATCGCAAAACTTCTTGTGGGTACCTGCTATATTGGTCCCCGCCATAACACCGCCTTCGGTGCGGCAGGCTCTTCAACCTCTGCCCTTCTGAAAAAGGGAATAGACAATATGCTCATGGCAGACGGCCCTCAGGGCATCAATCTGCAGCTTTGTTCTCCTCCGCCCCGCCAGAACTTTTTCTCCCCTCAGGCGCTTCCCGAATCCGTAACCTTGGGCAAACGCTCCCTTTTCACCCGCATTATGAACCCCGCTCCCAAGGGTAAGGGCAAGGACTATTATCACTTTTGCACCGCCTGGCCCTGCCAGACTCTGGTTGCCCAGACATGGAACCGCGCTCTTATCGAAGAGCTTGGAAAAGCCACCGGCACCGAGATGCTGGAATACGGCATAGTCTTCTGGCTTGCACCTGCTATGAACATCCACCGCAGCGTCCTTTGCGGAAGAAACTTTGAATACTGCTCCGAGGATCCTGTTCTCAGCGGAAAAACCGCCGCTTCCATTGTAAAAGGTGCTCAAAGCCGCAGCGGCTGCTACGCCACCATAAAGCATTTCGCCTGCAACAATCTGGAAAATTCCAGAAACCGTTCCTCTAGCAATCTGGACGAAAGAAGCCTGAGAGAAATCTATCTCAGCGGTTTCCGCATTGCAGTGGAAGAAGGTGGCGCCAAAGCTGTTATGAGCAGCTACAACAAGATAAACGGTGTGTACGCGGCTAATAACTATGACCTGCTTACAAAGGTTCTCAGAAACGAATGGGGCTTCGATGGCATAGTTATGACCGACTGGTTCGGAACAGGTCACCACGAAGCAAGCGACGCAAAAGCCTGCGCAGCCGGCAATGACATCCTTATGCCGGGAACTCCTATGGCCTTCCGCAATGTTCTCAAAGCTATAAAGCGGGGGGAAATCAGCACATATGACACCCACTCCTGCGCCCGCAGACTTATACGCGCCGCCCTTGAAAGCTGCGTTATGAAAAAATAAGAAAAATACTCCGTGCCGAATGCACGGAGTATTTTTATGTAAACTGCATTTTCTCGATTTCCACCAGATTTGTATGCTGGGGATTGCCTCGGGCATAGGCTGTTGGTCTAAGGCTTGTAATGGTATTGATGCAGCCGCCTTCGTCCTCGCCATCTTCGTTTGGCTTATACCACGCACCCTGAGAAAGGGCCGTTACGCCCTCCATAACTTTGTCGGTGACATGGGCTTTTATGCGTATAGCTCCTCTGTCATTCCTGATAATTACTGTATCTCCCTCATTTATCTCCCTCTTTTGGGCATCGTTGGGATTTATCCAAACTCGGCGAGGCTCTATCTTTTCCAAAGCAGGATTATTATCGTGAATACTGTGAACCCTGCGAATGGTATGCCAACCGATAAGCTGCAAAGGGTATTTCTCTGCAAGCACATCACTTGCGCCCTCGGGAGGCTCAACATAACGGGGTATTGGGGGAAAGAAATCTTTATATTTAGTTATGTAAACTTCTTTTGAGAATATTTCGATCTTTCCGCTGGGTGTGGGGAAGGGATTTTTCTTCGGGTCAAGGCACTCTTTTTCAAATGCAACAAACCGTTCGTTTGTTTTGTAAGAATAAATTCCGCCTTTTGAGAAATCGGCGTAAGGCGGCAGTTCCCCCTCTCTTGTGCGCAGATCCTCATAAATATGCTCAAGCCACTCATCGGCGCTTCTGCCCTCGGAAAATGCCTCTCCGAGCTCAAGTTTTTGGGCCAGTTCGCAGAGCCAGTCATATTCAAAGCGGCACTCTCCCGGGCCTTCCGCTATCTTTTTGGCGAAGCCCAAAAAGTCTCCGTACTGCCACGGCATTGAAATATTATTCTGTTCAAAGGGAGATACGCCCGGCAGAAGAATATCCGCGAAGCGGGCACTGGACGTCATAAAAAGGTCGGAGCACAAAATAAATTCGCACTTTTTTGTATCACGCAATATTTCCGCCGTACGGTTTATATCACTGTGCTGGTTTATAAGACAGTTGCCGGCAAGATTTATGATCATCTTTATACCGCTATTAAGCTTATCTCCTCCCCTGATGCCATCGATTGCGCCCATTTCTTCTCCGCGAAGAATGGCGTCCGTCCAGCAGAAAACCGGAATTGACATTGGGAAGGGATTTTTAAGTTTGGGAAAAACCGGATTTTCGTGGCCTTTATAAAATCCGTTTCCGCAGGCCCAACCGCCCCACACACCAACATTTCCCGTCATACAGGCCAAAAGAATTCCGCCGCGTGCGCTCTGCTCTCCATAGGCGTGGCGCTGAGCCCCCAAGCCCTGAATGAGCGCCGCAGGCTTTGCCTTTGCATATCGCACAGCGAGCTCTTTTATGGTTTCCTCCGGTACTCCGCAGATTTCCTCCGCCCACTGGGGTGTTTTGGCTATGCCGTCCCTTTCACCCAGAAGATAGCTGAGATAGGATTCCCCGGCTTCAATACCTTCAGGCATATGCTCTCCGTCAAATCCAATACAGCATCGGTCGAGAAAAACCTTGTCGTGCAGACCTTCGCTGTAAATAACATAGGCCATTGCGTCAAGCATTGCTGCATCTGTGGCGGGACGTATGGGAATCCATTGTGCAGACAGTCTTTCCACAGTTGCGCTGCGGCGGGGATCCACTACCACTATGGGTATCCCCTTCTCCTTCGCCTTTTCCAGATAATACATACTGGAACAGTCAAAGCGACTTTCTGCGGGATTATGCCCCCAGAGAATTATCAGGGAGCTATCAAGCCAGCTTTCAGGACTGTTTCCGCTTATTGTTGTGCCGTACATAAGATTGGACATCTGAGTGATGCAGGCGGATGAGTAGGAGTTATACCTCCCGAGATATCCGCCGTCCAAAGCAAGGAGTCTGCGCACCATATCACAGCCGGACAGCACTCCCGACATTCCCGTGGCATAGTTCACGTATCTCGAGCCGGGGCCATAGGTATCGCGAATTCGCACCCATTCCCCGGCGATGGTGTCGATAGCTTCCTCCCAGCTTATGGGAACAAAGCTGCCCTCTCCCCTTTCCCCGACGCGCCTCATAGGACGGGTTATTCTTTCCGGGCTCTGGAATGTTTCGTGGCTTTTTAATCCCTTGGGACAGGCAACGAGCGGCACAGCTTCCCCTGCTTCTCCGGCATTTTGGGTGCTCATACGGATAATCTTTCCGTCTTTGATATGAGTTCGAAGCAAACAGCGTCCTCCGCAGTTATTCAGACATGTTGTTTCAATTATTTTCTCTTCCTCCAAGATGCCTCACCTGCCCTGCAAAAATTTCCTGACAAAAATATAGCATATTTTCAGACGAAAGTAAAACCCGGGGATTCAATATATTTTTCTCCTTATTGGCAGCCCGGTATTGCGTAAATGTAAATAAGGTGTTAAAATAATGCGAGATATACTCTTTTTTGGAGGAACACCGTGAAAAGAATTGTATGCATAATACTTATGTTTGTTGTGATGCTGGGCTGCATTCCTGTTTTTGCCTCCCCCACCAGCAGCACTGATCTCGTTGGCTCGCTCATCGATAATGACGATACCGTCCCTAAATCCGAGCTGGATTGGGACACTCTTGTCGAGGAGTTTTTGGCGGCTGCTCAGGTTGAGCCCGAGTCTGTAGCCATGGGTTATTACAACACTGTCACCGGCGAGGAACACTACTTCCGTGGGGATGTTCTTATGACAGGAGGCAGTATATCCAAGCTGCCGCTGACTATGTACCACTCCGAGATGCTTTATAACGGAGAAATCAGCTGGGATACCACCTTTAACGGCTATGACTATAAATCCCTTCTGCATTCCGTTATCTGCAACAGCAGCAACGATATGGCCGCCATTCTCGTTTCTGCCATCGGTACTGACAGCGAGTTCCGCCGCGCTATATGCCCCTATCTTGGCGTTGATCCTGACGCCATCGATAAGCGCTTCTTCATTCTCAACGATTTCACTGCGCAGCAGATGATCCACTGCCTCAAAATGCTCTATTCCGAGCCTGAGCGTTTCCCCGGTGTTATCGACCATATGCTTCACGCAACACCCGGCGAATATTTCGAGCAGATCGTTGATAACTATGAAGTCGGTCAGAAATACGGCTGGTACATTGAAGGTAACAACAATTTCATCAGCTGCGTTGGCTTTGTTGAGATGGAAGATCCCATTCTCATCACCATACTCACCGAAAATTGCCGTCCCGGCAAAAAAATACTGGGTGATTTCTGCGCTCTCATGTGCGAATATACAGAAAACAACACTGCTGTAAGAAAAGCCGCCGAAGAAGAAGCCCTCCGAAAGGAAGAGGCTGAACAGGCTGCACATCAGGCAGCTCTCGATAAGCTTGCCCAGCAAGAAGCGGAAGCTGAGGCTGCAAAGAAGGCCGAAGAGGAAAAAGCCGCTCAGGAAGCAGCCTTCCTCAAGGAAACCCAGGCCAACGCAAGTAACGCGCTGCGTTTTCTTGCCTGTCTTCTCGGTTGCGCTCTGTTAGCCGTTGCTCTCGGTCTTGTCGCACGTTTGAAGAAAAAACCTGCTGACAGTAATGCCGCTCCGAACATAGCAAGGATATCCGTCTCTGTCATTCTCGGACTTGTTTCTGTGATTGCCATCGTTGCAACAATTCTAATAAGCATTTTTGCTGTAAACTCCAAGCCCGTCATTTTGTCCGAAGGCGCTGATCCTTCCGGCAAGGCAGAGCAGTTCCTCTCTCTTGTTCTTTCCGGAGAAAGCTCCGAAGCGGAAAAACTTCTCATAGGCGACAGCAAGCTCGGTCTTGACAGCAAACCTCAAGATAAGCTTGGCGCTATGCTTTATGACGCTCTTCAGGACAGCTTCTCCTATGAAGTAAGCAGCGAATGCGTCAGTGAAAGCATAAATGCAAGTCAGAACTTCACTGTTACTTATCTGGACATCCCATCATTAACCGCTTTGCAGCAGGAGGCCACAAATGCCCGGCTTGCCGAGTATGTTGAAGCTGCAGTCCGCGCCGAAGAGGTTTTGGCGGAAGATGGCAGCTATCTCCCCGAGGTTGCGATGCGGGCCCTTGAAGAAGTAACCCTTGAGCTGCTCGAAAATGTGGAAGACCATTATGTGGAGAGGGAGATCACCATAAATATGCAGTATATTTCCGGTGAATGGATGGTCGTCGCAGACGCTTCCCTCTTTGCCATACTCTCGGGCAATACCGCCTACTAAGAAAGGCAGCGGCAAACGACATGACAAAACTTTCCAAATGTATTTCCACCCTTTGCATTGTAATCTCTATTTTTTTGGTGGTTCTGCTCCTTCTGACTTTTCTGATCGGTTCAGGAAGTGACGACGTATATATCTTCGAGGATACCAATCCCTCAATAATGAGTAAGTTTGAAATGTTCGTAAACAACTCATCTGCTGAGGCTCTTGACGGAATTATTCCCATAAAAAAGGTTTACCGCCTCTCGGAAAACACTGTAGTTGCTCCCGAACCCAACCAAGAGCTTTTCGGAGTAGCCGGAAGTTTTGCTGAACTTGAATCACTTCTCTCCGACGCATCCGAATTGCTTGATGGCCAAAGCACATTGTTCAGCACCGAAACTGAAATAATGCCCGGCAGCAAGATAAACTATTATCTTGACGAAACCATTCTCTCCATCACCTGGAAACAGGCTATAAACGGCGCTTGCTACACCTTTTCCGAAGTCAAAATTGCTGATGCCAGCCAGTTTCGCCGCTATATGGCCGACAATACCTTTGGTTCCAGCGTTCAGTATCGCACCTCAGACATGGCCGCCACCGTCAACGCCGTGGTTGCTATGAGCGGAGATTTCTATAAATTCCGCGACTGCGGTATCGTTGTATATCAGCGCCAGCTCCACCGCTTTTTCGGCAAGGACATGGATAGTCTCTTCATTGATAGCAAGGGTGACTTCCACTTTATCCCCAGAAGCACAATGATGGACAAGAGTGTTGCGGAAAATTATATCAAGGAAAATGATATTCTCTTCAGCCTCGCTTTCGGTCCCATTCTTGTGGATAATGGCGTTAATGTGGCTCCAAACAGCTATATCGTAGGAGAGATTAATGACCTCTATTCCCGAGCTGCCATAGCTCAGTTAGGGGATAAGCATTATCTTCTCGTGACCGTCAATTTTGAGGGAAACTATGTTGCTGCAGCTACTGTTAAGAGCCTTGCCTCTGTACTGGAAGCAATGGGCTGCGACAAGGCTTATGCCCTTGACGGCGGTCAGACCGGAACGATCGTTGTAAACGACACGGTCATTAATAGCGTTGACTTTGGCTACCAGCGTCAGATCAGCGATATAATCTATTTCGCCTCGGCTCTGCCGGATTGAGAGGTGTTCTATGAATAAAGTTGCATTTATCTTCGATGACTTTGTTATAAACTGGTCGTCCATCATACTTGTGCTGGCCGTTGTGGCAGCAATAGCAGTCTGCTTCGCCCTTGCGGCAAGCAAGCCCGGCTACTCTACCCCTCTTGCAATAATGCTCCCCATCGCGATGATATTCGGACTTGTTGCCGGCAGAATTATCCATTGGTACTGCCGCACAGACCAATACAAGAGCTTTACCCATGCCTTTGCCGATTTCTCCATCGGAGGTTTCTCTCTCATAGGTATTGTTATCGGCTGTCTCATCGCCGCTTTAATAATCTGGGCTCTGGGTCTTGCTCCTTCCATCGGCAAGCTGCTTGATATTTTTGCGCCCGGCGCAGCTCTTGCCATAGCCCTCGGCAGACTCAGTTTCCTTTTCAACTTCGCTGACAGGGGAAAGGTTTTCATTGAAAACGAGGCAAATCGCCGACTGCCCATCGGTTCCGCTGTTATCAATGTCAGCTCCGGCGCCACCGAATGGCGCTTCGCCACCTTCTTTATTCAGGCGCTGATTGCGGCAGCAATTTTCGTTTTGCTGCTCATCGTTTTCTTCTATCTGCCCACCCGTCTTCTCAAAAACGGCAGGCACGCTCACGGAATGACCTTCCTGGTTTTTACCATTGTATATTTCTCCACCGAAATACTTATGGACTCCACCCGCTATGATGCGCTTTTCCTCCGCTCAAACGGCTTTGTCAGCCTTATGCAGATATTCGCAGCGGTTATGATTGTCTTCTCATTTGTTTATCTAAGCATCCGTTCTGTCCGTTTCAACCGTCTCAAAGCCTATCACATCGTTATCTGGGTTATTTATCTGGCCTCCCTCGGTCTTGCCGGATATATGGAATATTATGTTCAGCGCCACGGTAATCTTTATATGTTCAGCTACACTCTTATGGGCGCCGGTCTTGTTCTCTCCATTATCTGTGCAATGATAATGATGGCAAGCACAATGTGCAGACCCAGCAAGCTCAACACCGTTTCCGAAGCGGAGAGCGAACATACACCGGATCAGGAAGCTTAATTTTTTGCAAGCTAATAACTAAAAAATCCTGTAATCTTTTTGATTACAGGATTTTTATTTTTATCAATCACCCAGCTGGTTAGCGAGCTGACTGATTATCAAATTGTTGTTGTAAGAATGCATTTCGCCAATGACAAGGTAAACATCCTTGATTTCGTATTTCTCTATCATTTCCGCCACAGTATAGCCAACAACCCCATAGTTATAATATCTCGGGTCAAGATAATGTGTTTGTTTGTAGTTTGTGGCAACCATGGGAATAAAAGGCAGTCCATACGAGTCCGTAATAACAAGACAGTTTTCTTCCTTTCCGTTATCACTTTCCGCATAAGTCCACGGACCTCCCGGACCTCCCAGATACACTGCAAAGCGGTCATTGGAAGGAGCGTTTTCATCCAAAAAAGGAATAAGCATATATTCATCCTTGCCCGTTATTCTCCTCCACTCCAGTTCAAATTCAGGTCTTATAAGCGAAAGGGAATCCGGATTGGCAAGCATATAGTTTGTTGGATTATCCCGATAATAGGTTCCCAGGAAGGGTTCCTCCACCGCTATATTAAAGTCCTCCCAAGCAGTGGGCTCCCGGCCGGCCGCATTTGCCATTTCACGATAAACCAGATAAGCCCCTTCAGGCGTCCAATGGCAGTCCGAGCGAAAATACACATATTCGCCGTTTTTCAGATGCTCATCCAATATATCCGCCGCTGAAAACGCCACCACATTATCACGACTGAACGCATGAACTATGCTTTCCGCTTCGGACATAAAAAACTCCTTATTTTCGGTTGCAAGGTACTGGTTGGCGAGATAACTCTGCGGAACCATTGTATATACAAGGCTTCCGTCTTCCGGCAACAAATCGGCAACTCGGTTAAGCACACTGGTGAACGCCAAAACATTATTGCGACTGAATGTAATATACGTTTTTTCAACGCCGTTTGACACGCTTTTCAGAGAAGGATACAGGGGGAAATCTTCCGGATCGGCAAGAGGTTTTGGAGAGTGCTTTGGCTGCTGCAGCTCATCCTCTTTCGACAACTGCTCAGCATTATCCCCCTCCGTTTTATTCTCATCATCCGCAACTTCCGAAGAGACGGTTTGAGACTGCTCAAAAAGTTCACTGACCATTTGTTCAAGCTCTTTTTCGTCGGGGGCATCCTCTGTGAGAACATCCTGACCACCCTTCATAACCGCCAGCGAGTCATTATAGTTTGCGATAGATATCATGTCCTTGGCGGTGTTCGTAAGCTTCAATGCGTCTTCCCTTGCCCAAAAACGGTCCAGAAGCCAGTCTTCCATTTCGTTGGATAAATCACCGCTCCAAAATTCACGAAAACTTATGGTCGGCAAGGCGGAAAGCATTCTGTTCTCTTTTTCATAGAATTCCGACTCCTTTTCTGCAAAAAATACATACCAGAGTCCGCTTCCCACTAACAATGCAATCCATAGGATAACAAAAGCTATTTTTAATTTCCTGTTCATTTTTGTCCTCCTAAAAGCGGAAATACAAAAACGGATTATAGCTGCTGCTGACAACAAACGCAGCCGACATCAGAAACAAGGCTGTCAGCACAACACTTTCCCCCGCCACTAAAACTGCGGAGCAGGTGCAGGATTGCTTATGCGAAAGTTCTTTTGTTTTGCACGAAAGTTTTTCGCTAATCTCTCTCCACGGCACACAAGCAATGCAGGAGATTACAATAGCCCCAATATAACGCTTCAGGTAATAAACGCTTACCGGGTCACTCATTCCATCGGCTCCAAAAACAAGCATCGCAGATAGTTGTCTTAATCCGTCCGATAGATTCTCGTGATAAAAAATTACCCAACTGAAAACAACCAGCAGCATTGTAATAGCCCAACCAAACACTTTGGGCCATTTTATCTTCACACGGTGCATAAAAAGTTTTTCAAATATAAGGAGCAGACCGAAGTAAAGTCCCCATACAATAAAATTCCAGCTCGCGCCATGCCACAGGCCGGTCAGCCCCCATACAATTATAAGGTTCAATGCCTGCCTGAAGGGTTTTACCCGGTTTCCCCCCATAGGAATGTATACATACTCCCTGAAAAAAGAACCGAGGGATATATGCCATCTGCGCCAGAACTCTGTAACGGAACTTGATAGGTACGGATAACGGAAGTTTTCAAGGAACTTAAATCCGAAAATTCGACCCATACCTATTGCCATATCACTGTATCCGGAAAAATCAAAATATATCTGCAGTGTATAGGCAATCGCACCTAGCCATGCTTCCAATGCACTCATATTTCCAAACAGCTCAAGTCCCGCCACAATTTCACCACATACATTGGCGAGCAGTACTTTCTTGGCAAGGCCTATAATAAAACGCCTCATACCACCGTATATATCCGCAAGAGTACTCTTTCGCTCCGCAAGATACGGCATTATTTGAGTATAGTTTACAATCGGCCCTGCAATCAGCTGCGGGAAGAAGCTTATATACAGCATAAGTCTCGGCAGATTTCGCTGAACCGGTGTTTTTCCCAGGTAAACATCAACAGTATATGTAATTATCTGGAAGGTGTAGAAGCTTATTCCTATAGGAAGGCTCAACGGTTGCAAGCTGCGCTCAAAGCCAAATAAGCCATTTATGGAATTAACAAAAAACGCAAAGTATTTAAAGTAAATCAAACCCCCGAGAGTAACAGCCAGACCCAAAACAAGAAACATTCTCTTGACTCCCCGTTTGCTCGATGAGGCAATTGCAAGCGCCGACATATAGTTTATTAGTATAGAGGCCAGCATTATCAGTATACGTTTTGGTTCTCCCCATGAATAGAAAATCAGAGAAAACACAAGCAAAACACCGTTGCGCCACTTGGATGATCCGGATACAAAATACAGCAATATGGTCAGAGGCAGAAACGCTGTCATAAATGACAAAGAAGAAAAGACCATATTTCTATCACTCCTTATTAATAAAAGGCATCTATATTCTCGAAAATATCTTCACCCACTATATCCGGTCCAACAGTTGATCTGTAAAGTCCAAACCAGTGGCAATCATACATTTCACCGCGATCGTAAACATGGAATCCCCAAATATGCTGGCTTTTATGATGTTCAAACCCTGCCTCGGCCATTTCAAAAGCTGTGCGTCCGCCAAAAGCTTCAAGGGGAGTTTCCCAGTTAAGGAATATTTGGTTTTCCCTCAGACGGTGCACATACAACTTTGGGGTATCCCATACGCCGTACTCTTGTGCAGAGTCGCAGTAGCTCTCCGGATCCGCCGCCTTTTCCACAGCTTCAGCCAATCCATATGCATTGAGTATATGTGCACCGTGGCCGTATTCGCCGGCGAAATCATGTCCCACTACTACAGACGGTTTGAAACGCCTGAGAATCATCGTCTGAAACTCCACGACCTTATCCCAGGAATAAATACTTCTTGCATGCTGGTAATTATCAATAGGTAAATCCGGGAAAGGCCCGATAATCGGATATGCGGTAATGCCAACTTCCCAAAGACCATTTAAGAGTTCATGGGGTCTCGGCGGCTCTTTCCAATGGTTTACGAGATATACAAGCTGCACCTTTAGTCCAAGTTCTCCCCCATAATACGGCATCATTCCGCCAAAAAACAGATGCTCGTCATCCGCATGTGTGGGGAATAAAAGCAGATCCGCATTGTCCCAAGGTTCATGCCAAATCTGTACCCATTGGGGCACATAGCCTTCCGTAAATGCATATATTTCACAAAGCACATCTTCCCCGCCAACACAAATGCTGACATTTTCACCCGGGGTTTCCAGTTTGATATATTCATGTATGAAGCCTTTTTGCCCGCAGACCACCTCGCGCCCGTCGACTAAAAGCGTCCATTCAGCAGGAACATTATCCCAGATCACATACAATGAACTTATCTTTTCTCCATTACTCTCAAGCTCAATTTCTGTTCCGGCAATAAAATTCAATTTGGTTAACATGTTTCTGTCACAAAGCTGAGGCAGATCCTCACCGTTCATTGCCACGCCAAGTTCAATTTCCTTTGCTTCGGGCTCAGGGGTCGGTTCGGGAGTAGGCTCGGGAGTAGGCTCAGATATGAGTTCCGGGGGGAGTTCAGGAGATAGTTCCAACGAAGGCTCCGGAGTTGCCACGGGAGTCGGTTCTTGTAATGTCTCTCCCCCATCTGCGTCGCAGCCACACATCAGCAAAGTGCAAACCATCAAGACGATTAAAACGCTGTATTTTTTCATCTATACTTCTTCCCTTATTTTTTTTTGCAATTATACCATGCCGGGTAATTTTCCGCAAGCAAAGTTCAAATCGTGTCTAAATAGCTTGAAAACAGATACTTGCTGGTGTAAAATGAAAAACACACAAATTCTTTCTTTATTGAGAGGGCATAATCTATGCAGAAATCCAGCTTTCCAGCACTTCGAAAAACACTTAAAATCGCAGGACGTTCTCTTGCTGCCATTGTAGTTACACTTGCAATGATTCTTGTGCTGCTTTTAGGTGTTATTTACATCCTTTCCTGCGGACCTTCGCCAACAGCGCAAAAGCTTTTCGTTCGTTCTGTTCGCGAAACAAGTGCTGTTGGTTTTTTGGCTGAAATATTTCTCTCCGAGGAGACGGTTGTTGCAATAGACTCGGAAACCGAACTGCAAAGCACGGAAAAAACCGACATCAGCCTGATTTCCATCCCCTCACCCACTAGTCCCGCTCAGTCTACAGAGCAGCAACTCCCATCCGACACTGCGGACAGTTCTGAGTCTGTCGAGGATGACGGCATTGAAATTGTGGATATCAAAGGTCAGAATTATCGCGGACTCATGATGATTGTTGACGACCCTATGCGCATATTTGTGGGCACGCCCAAATACTTTGGAGGTGCAGGCCTTACCCTTATGGAAATGTGCGAAACCTATGACGCACTGGGCGGTATTAACGGCGGTGGATTTTATGATCCCGACGGAACCGGTACCGGCGGTATCCCCGATGGTCTCGTTATCTGCGAGGGTGAAGTTCTCTACGGTTCTCCCGGTTCCAGATACAGCTGCATTGGTTTTGATTCGCAGGGAATCCTCCACGTTGGCAATATGACCCCGGGCGAAGCAATGGATGCCGATATTCAATGGGCTGTCAGCTTTGGTCCTGTTTTGATTTCCAATGGTAATGTCATGGACGATGATATTCTCGCCAGCGGAGTGAATCCCCGCACCGCCATTGGTCAAAGAGCGGACGGCGCTGTTTTGCTCCTTGTCGTGGACGGAAGGCAGCTTGAGAGTCTTGGCGCAACATATGCCGATCTTGCCGATATAATGTCACAGTTTGGAGCTGTTAATGCCGCCAATCTGGATGGCGGTTCCTCCACACTTATGGTTTACGAGGGTGAGATAATCAACAGCTGCGCCTCGGTCGGCGGTCCCCGCCCCATCTCCACCTCATTTCTTATTAAAAAATAAAGGTGCTGCAATATGAGTAAAACGAACTATGATTCTCCTGAAAAAAACTGTAATATCCCGGAATCCCATGCAAATTCTGCCAAAAGCACGGGTAAGAAAAGCTCCCGCCGAGGCCGTTTCTGGAAAGGTCTGGGAATTTATGCGGCTGTGCTTGCACTCATAATCGCAGCCGGTCTTGTTGTTTTCTGGAATTTTATAAAAGCCTATGAGCTTTCCCGCCCCGACACTGCTATATCAAGCATAGTTGAGTCCAAAGATGAGAGCTATTGGCTTGAACTGGTCGCCTCCACCCCGCTCCATTTTTCGGAATTTGAAGATTCCCAGCTGCTTACCGAAAAATATCTGCTCTCCAAAATTCGTGGTCAGGATATTTCCTTTAGAAAACATAGCAGCGTATACACCGATGATGCACCCGCGTACATAGTCTATGCCGGAGACAGTCCCTTCTGCCGCGCTAAGCTTGTTCCCGAAGAAAAATCCTCCGTGGGCTTCGGCTTCACCTCATGGACACTGGGCGACTTTCAGCCTTTGGAAAGCTTTGCTCTTCCCAGTTCCCGTACCATTGAACTTACAGTTAAAGAGGATTCCGAAATCATTCTCAACGGCAAAACCGTTTCCCCGGCATATGAACTGCCCGATGATGACATTTATGTTTCAGTATACCGCATCGAAAACATTTATGAGGACTATACCCTGGATGTTATCGACCCGGAAGGAGCCGCTGAAACTCCCGTAAGCGTTAGCGGAGATTCCTACCTCTATCCCATTCCTGAAAAGCTCTCCTTTGCATTTACCATTGACGTACCCGACGGTGCCACTGTATCTGTGGGAGACACTGCGCTCACATCCGACCTTCTCGTAAGCGAGGGTAACCCTTACCCCGTTTGGAATGATATTCAGGAAGTCACAGAACTGGAAAGTATCGGCAACGAGTTAGCTTCTCAGTTGAGCGAACAATTGCGCAATCAACCCAGATTCAGCAGATACAGCTGCAGTGTTCTTTATTATGAGCTCCCCACCGTCACCGCAGTATCTTCTGACGGAACTCCCCTCTCAGCTATCTCGCCGGACGATGGCAGGTACCTCTTCACCCTTCCCTCCAACGAAGAAGACGAGGCTGTTGTTCAGCGGGCAGAAGAATTCATCCGCAGCTACATAAACTTCTCTACCAACGAAAATGGCAATGCTTACGGCAATCTTTATAAACTCCTCCCTAACATTCTCGTCGATACTCGCCTCTATAACCGTATGACAGCCTCTGCTGACGGCATGTATTGGGTCAGCGGAAGAACAATTACCTATAACAGCCTTGAAGTGAGCGATGTTTCCGTATATGGCGACATTCTTGCCACTTGCCGTGTTTCCTTCAGCGTAAATAACACTACAAAGTACGGCACAAGTCTTATGGAAAACGTCTACGATTTGGCGCTTGTGAATACCAACGGAAGCTGGTATGTTGTCAGCATGGCAGATGTAGAAAGCTATTAAAAAACTTATGTTGGCATATAAAAATCCCGTGTGTTTTTAACACACGGGATTTTTATATAAATGCACATTTTTACTTGCTTGCAAGAGCATCTGCATAGAAAGCATCCATCTCTTCCTTGGTGGGGAAGTTGGCAACAAACATACGGTTGCCCATAGCACCGGAGAGAGCATCGGGGATTCGGTCAATCATCTTCATATTGGAGGCATACTTCTCCTTGAGAGCTTCATCGTCGAGGATGAAGTCCTTGCCGTCGCGGCGTCCTGCGAATGCGCAGAAGTTGTGGTCGCCCTGGGGCATCAGAGTGGAGTCGTAGGCAATCATATCTGCCCAGATTTTATATACATTGGTGGAGTGGGCAAAGTTTATCATATCGGGGGTAAATCCGCCGCAGGGGCGCATATTTACCTCGAGAGCGATAACCTGGCCTGCCTTGCCGAGGCCTTCCATATCCTGAGTGAGGCGGAAGAACTCGAAGTGGACAAAACGGCTTTTTACGCCGAAGGCCTTTACAGTATCTCGGCCTGCCTTGCGGGTATCCTCGGGCAGGTCACGGACTATGTAGTAAATGGAGTTATCGTTGTTGTTTACGATATCCATAACAGAATTGGGGGTAACATTGCCGGTTTCGAAAATGGGCTCGCCCTTGGAGTCAATGATAGCGTCGTAGGAATTGACCTCGGCATAGACGAACTCTTCCATGATATAGGGAACGCCTTCAGGCTTATCCTCCATAAAGCGGACAAGATCCTCAGCGCACTTAATCTTATAGGTGTTGGCAGCGCCTACACCGTTATCGGGCTTGGCGCATACGGGGTATCCCACCTTCTTTATGAATCGCTGGCAGCCTGCCAGATCGCTTACCAGATGATAGCGGGCAACGGGAATGCCGGCCTTGGTATAATAGCGCTTCATCTTACTCTTATACTTGATGCGGGGCATGTCCTCGCTCTTGAAGCCGGAGCAGATATTGAAGTCGCTGCGGAGCATAGCATCCCGCTCCAGCCAGTATTCGTTGTTGCTTTCAAGCCAGTCGATACGGCCGTGCTTGAAGGTGAAAAATGCAACAGCGCGGTAAACCTCGTCATAATTTTCGAGGCTGGAGACCTTGTAGTACTCGTTGAGGCTGTCGCGCAGCTCCTGAGTGAGCTCATCATAGGGTGCCTCGCCAATGCCGAGGACGTTGAGGCCGTTGTTTTTCAGCTCGCGGCAAAACTGCCAGTAGTTGGTGGGAAAGTTGGGAGAGATAAAGATAAAGTTTTTCATTTTTGATTTTTCAACTCTTTCGTTAATTTGTTTTCGTTTGTTTGTTTTTATGTTTTTTATATTTTATTATTTGTTTTTATATTTCGATAATTGAACTTTGCTTAGCTTTCAAGAAGCTTGGGTACAAAGTAGGCAACCTGCTTATACCACCAGGGCCAGTCGTGTTCCACATCGTGACCCCACATATCCACCCATACATTGATGCCCTTTCGTAAGAAGATGTCGCGGAGCTTAAAGCTTGTCTCGGGAACCTCCCAGGGTCCCTGACCGGCACAGATGATGCCGTAGTTGCGGTTTATCTTCTCTATATAGGGGTGGTCGGAGGGCATATTTTCGAGGTAATGAACGGGAGAGTTGGCGTAAACCAGCTCGTCCATATAGCTGCCAAAGCCGTATTCAGCGGTATAAATTCCGCTGAGAGCCAGCATTCCGGTGAAGACTTCGGGGAAGCGGAAATAGAGGTTTGCAGCATGGGTAGCACCCAGAGAGCAACCAAATACGGTTATACCGGGGTAATCTTCCCAATCGTTGCATTCTTTTGAAAGGCTGCTGATAAAAGGCGCAAGCTCATTTACTATGTAACTGACCCACTCCTCATGGCGGCGGATGCGCCAGTAGCTGTCGCCAAACTTATCGCTCCATGTCTCCTTGTCTATGGTGTCAATGGCAACGACCATAACCTGACCGCTTTCAATCCAGGGAGCCCAGGCATCGGTCATCTTGTAGTTTTCAAAATCATAAAATCTGCCGTCCTGGCAGGGGATGAACAGAACGGGAAGTCCTGCGTGGCCGTAGACCTTGCATTCCATCTCACGGCCAAGAGCCTCACTGTAGCTCTTAAAATACTGCATTTCCATTATAGCTTATTGCTCTCTTTCTTTTTTGTCTTTTCCTGTAGTATCTCTATTTTTATAATTCGTAAAAAAGTGTATCCATAAAGAAGGGTATCTGCTTTTCCCAGCTTGCCTCGCAGTGGTCACCGTCGGGAACTATGCGGCAGTTCACATTGGCCCCCTTTTCAATGAGTATGCCTGCAACCGTGGCAAAGCGGCGGCGCATATTGAAATGATTACCAAACTCATTTGCGCCATAGTCCATGTATATAACAGTATCTGGGGCAATATCTGCGCTGCGGAGCATTTCATCAAGTCTTCTGGTGGCAAACCACACGGAGGGAGAAAGGCAGGCTGCGCGGGAAAAAACGCTGTTATAGACCGTTACCGCAAACAGACTCATAAGTCCGCCCATGCTGCTGCCCGCGATAAACGTATGCTCCCTATCGGGAATGGTGGGATACTTTCTGTCTATGAGGGGTTTAAAGCGATTAACCATCCACTCCATATATGTGAATCCCCGGCCATGGACATGACCCACCTCATCGTTTCTGAAGGTAAAGGGTGAATACTCGGAGAGTCTGCCGTTATCGGGAGAATGGTTGCACTCAACCGCCACAATTATCATGGGCAGCTGTGTTTCTTCCACATATCCGGCCATACCCCAGCTTTTGCCGTAGGTCGCATCGGAATCGAAGAAAACATTATGGCCGTCAAACATATACAGCACGGGAAAACGCGCACTGGCATCCTCAAAGGCTTCATCGGGTATGTATATATAGGCTCTGCGGGTTTTATTGCCCGTCAGAGAGGGTATTCTGATGCGCCATTTCTTTATCATAAAGATATACTTCCTTCTATGACAGTCGAGCATAAATAATATCACAGTATCGGCTAAAAGGCAAGAATTATCTTGATTTTCCAAAGATAGTACCACCCACACATATCGTCCTGACCGCAAACACACTGTAAGGAATCGTTATTGACCGCGCCTCAAGGCGTGGTCAATTTGTCTGCCTCATATAACAAGCCTCCTCGCAGGAAGTCTCATACCTCGTTTTAGCTTTTGAACCCGTATCATAGAATGGGTAAGTGTTTACAAGGTTGTTTCCTGATATACAGCGATATGAAACGACATACCGTTTGCAAACAAGCTTCAATTTACCCTTGGCGATTTAGCTTTTTATAATCATAATATTAACGCACAGCACCCCCGCTTTCCTAAGAAAGTGGGGGCGCTGCGCGTTAATATATCGTTTCGTAGCTTTCCATATCGGAAAAGCGCTGAAAAACAAGATCCTTTGTGTATAGCGGGAAACTCCAGCCCTTCATTGTAAAAACGCGCTGAAGTCCTCTCCATACTTCCTCAGAATACTCTCCCGGTTTATAATAAGAAAGGGTTATATGCGGTGTAAGTCCGTAGTTGAGAGGATACAGAGCATCCAATCTTCCATACATATCCGCAAGAGCCCATGCGTCTGCGTCTGTTGCAGGCAAAAGCCCCATTACAACACTGGAATTTACCATATTCATTGCCGCTATTGCACGCATCATTATTTTTTGTGGGTAGTCTCTTCTTATGCCCTCAATGACCTTGCATATATCGTCGTGAGTATAAGGCGGAAAGGAATGCTTCCCAGCATCAGATTCGTTCCAAAGGTCATGGAGGGTCATATGCAGACTCCCTTTGCTTAAAGCATTGCAGCTTAACATTTCACCTGCAACCGCAAAAAGCTCCCTCTGTATTTTCTCAAGGGCATCCTTCAGGTAATCAGGAAGCAGAAACACCACCGTTTCACCGCTAAAGCGCTTAAGTCTTCCCACACTGTCAACCTTCAGTTCCAGAGCCTTATTCGTAATGAAATTGCCCTCGTGCTGCATAGAGTCCAAATACCAGATGGGTATCTGCTGCATAATCTCACCTACCCATTCAATATGAGACGGAATTTCTCCGCCCAGATGCTCCCCCGCAGCGCGCGAAACACAGCTTCGGCGTGGTTAAGCACAAGGTTTTCGTCAAGGAAAATTTCGATTATAAACTCACTGCGCTTATCCCCTTCTGCCTTCTTGACGTCAAAGAAGCTGCCGGTACCCTTTCTCAAGCGGCGCACCCGCACAAAATTGAATCTACTGTCTTTAAGCTGCTGAGGGGTGTAACCTTCAATTCTCTTTTTCACTTCCGGTAAAATACGCTTTTCCATCACAGAGCAAAGCTCAGAAAAAAAGCTTCCTGTTGAAAACAAACGCAGATGGACGGGATGAACTCCGTCTTCTTCCATGGCGGAGCAAAAATATTCGTCTATCTCTTCCATCAAAAACTCATCGCTCTCCTGCCAACGTTTATGTTGGGCGGGAAGAAATTCCTCGAAATACCATCTTTCAAAGCCCTCATACGCATGCTCTGCAATCTCAGCAGAAGATATTTGCCCTGCATTCCACCACATTATAGAACTAAGCAGACAGCGATCCATTGCTGCAACCGTGTCATCTATCACGGGTATGAGAACATAGTCTGTGACCCGTCTGCTCAAGGCCCAGAAACAGCTGTCTTCCTCTCTGCGTGAGCCTTCCAAAGCATCTTCCCACAGCTTGTTATAGGCGCTGTCCAGCCCCTCAAAGCTCTGGCATACATATTCATCCCTGCAAAGGCTTTTTGCTATATTCACTTTTCCTATTCCTCTGCGATGCAGTCTTGCCATTTCGACTCTCTCCTTTCCGGAAAATCAGTCCTCTTCCTCCGCGAGAATTTCCAAAAATTCCTCCAGATAGCGAATATTTTTTCTAAGCTCATCATTCTTTGCAAACAAAACCTTCCGCAGCGTTGAGCCTGCACTCGCCCCCACATCGGACCTATTCATCTCCCGAATTGCGGCTGAAAGTTCCCGAAGTTCTCCTCTCTGCTGCCTGAGTTCTCTCTCAAGGAGATTTTTTATATAAGAGAGCATCTCAAGCTTTTCAGCCTCCTCCTTTGCCTTCTCGGCGCGGGATCTTCTGGGCGGGCGGGGTGGTGTGGCAGAACGGAAAAAGTCATCGAATCCGTCTTCAAAATCATCATCGGAATCATCTTCGGGAAAGGGGGGTATCGGCGGGAAGTGCTGCGGTCTCTCGGCGCGGGGACGGCGATCTTCAAAATCGGGTACAGCGCTTTCAAAAGGACCCCACTCCTCAGAAAAACGGCTAAACTCATCCATCGTATCATCGTCTGCAACACTGCCTCCGAGGGGTATTGCGCCGCCGTTCCACGCTCCCTCTGCCTGCATCATAAGACCGAGCTGGGGGGCATCGTCCATAAGGAATGGATTTGCTTTCACAAATTCAATTACCGCATCTCTGGAAAAAACGAGATGTCGGCTATTCTTTCTTCCGAAACCATCTTCGCGCTCCACAGCGCGAAGTTTGATATTATCATCTTCTCTGCCCACGCCCTCGTTTTTCCAGCGGCGTATGGTATCCTCGCTCTTTCCAAACAGTGAGGCCAGCTGCTTGACGGTATAAAAAGCACAACTTATTCCGGGGTTTTTGTCCATGACATTTCCTCCATTTTTATATGAGCATTGTCTACATACAGATTATAGGCTTTATTGCCGCACTTGTCAAGCACCATTATTTTTATTTACGGTATTGACAAGGCATTAGTTGTGTATTATTATGGCATTAGTACAACATTAGTGCCGTATTAATGCCAGAAAGGAGAACAATTATGTATTGCAAGTACTATCTTAAGTGGGAAGAACTCGGCAGCGAAAAGCACCTCCTCATCGAGGACTTCGGTGATGCCTTTGTATGCGAAGGCAGAGTGTTTTTCAGAGAAACAGTGGAGCACAGCATAAACACTTTGCCTGGTCAGTGCTGGGGAGATTACATCGATCTGCCCAAAGGATGTTTTCTTGACGGAGAATGGCTTAAGCGCCCTACCTCCCTCTGCATTGACGATGTTGGGCTCAGCTACATCGTTACGGAGATAATCTCCACCGAACCCCTTTCCATTAAAAGCGTCCGTCATCTTGGAGTTGATACCAGCGAAGAAAAAAGCAAGCCCCGATGCAGCACCGTAGCAGAGCTTATTGTTGAGCGCAAATATGATAAGCTCCGCGTCAGCGGCATTGCAACCGCGGCCCGCAATCTCCTTATTCCTGCTGAAATAAACGGTATGGCTGTGGGAAAGGTTGATCTCTCCAATGCTGACCTTGACATGGTCGAGACCCTCATTGTTTCCGAAGGCCTTGATGAAGTCTCCATTGATTTTTCCACCGCGAATCGACTCAGCCGTCTCGTTCTTCCCAAGGACATCCGCCTCACCCGCCCCCTGGACTACATAAGCGAAACCCCTTGGTTCAATGCACAGCCTCCAAAAAGTCTTTACATCGGTGACTGTTATTGCGGCACTCCCGGCGGAGGCAGCGGCAGCCTGCGCTGTCTTATAATTCCCGAGGGCATTGCTTATGTTGCCGCCGGCGCTGATTTCCACAGCTACTGGCACAGCATCAAAATTCCCGACAGTGTCTGCCGCATCGGCCGTCTTGCCTTTGCCACAAACCATTGTCTCGAGGAGCTTTCTCTCGGCGAAGGGCTGAGCAGAATAGATGAAGGTGCCTTCTATCAGGCAGAAAGACTGAAGCACCTCTATCTCCCCGACCGTCTCAAAAAGCTTGGCAGCGACTGCTTTAAGAAGGTCCCCCTCCTTGAAAGCGCGTCCGTGCCAAACGAAGAACTTTCCCAGCGCTTTTCTCCGCACAGCCTGACCATACGAGGTGAAGAAGAAAAGCATTTATCCAAGTCTCCCCCTATTATTTTCCCCCTTACAGACCTCATACGTGCCTATCCTCAGGGAGCCGCCTTTTTCGTAAAGGGAAAAAGCTACAACAGTCTCTCCGATCTCACAGCATATCCTATTCCCGAGAAGCCCGGTTCATTTTTGGATATTCATGGCCGTGAAATAATAAGCATAACCGTCGTTGACCGCTGCCGAAGAATCGGCGAGGGTGAATATGAGCGAGTGCAGCGCTGGTTTTACAAGGAAAACGGCAGCGTAAGCCAAATAGAGCGTGTCGGCGCAGACGGCACTATTCTCGTTCGCGAGGGCATTACCGCTCTTGATGTTCCCTATGTGATGAGAAACTTTGTGGGAGATATTTTCAAGGATTGATGCGCTTGATCTTCTGCCTGTGTTCCGAAAAAACCACGGCAAGGCTATGGCCTTGCCGTGGTTTTTCCATCATTATTTATTGCTTCAACATCCAGTTAAATACCTCTTCTGTATATGCTTTCTCCAGGACGCTCATATGGTCGCATCCCTCCAGCATAGTCACACTTGCATCGCCTCCGTGAGCGTTTATCTCTTCCGCGATGCGCTGCATTGCCGGATAATAATGACTTCCATCATGTCCAACGCTTCCTGAAAATCCCCATACCGGTACAGAGGCCATTTCCTCATAGTCCAAAGGATCATCGCATCCGCAGCTTATAGGAACAGCACAACTGAATACATACGGATAATGGCTTATCGCGTACCAGGTGCCGATGGCGCCGCGGCTATGCCCTGTGAGCATTATTCTTTCTTTATCCGAAGCGCAGCTATCCGCAACATCTTCCACAAGATGAATCAGCGTTTCGGGTATTGTACCTTCCGTCCATGAACGCTGCCGTGTATTAGGCATTAGGACAACAAAGGGCAGTTCCTCGCCGTAAATACTTTCCAAATATACGTTTATTCCCCGCTGTTCAAGTCCGGAAGGATTTGCCGCATCTCCATCACCATGGAGATACACAAGAAGGGGCAAATTTTCTGTGGCATCTGGGGGCACAATCAGCCAGTAATCCAGGTAATCCCCGGTATGATCATCTTCAAAGCGCTCCAGAAACATACCTGCGGGTATATCAAGTGCTTTGGACGCTATATCCGGAGGCGGAGCTTCTTCAATATTTTGGGAAGGGCTTTCAAGCGGTATTTCGATCGGCTCGGGTGATGCGGCAATGCTGTTTTCAAATTCAGCTTCCCCTGGCTCTTCCACCTTGGCAGCTGAACAACCGCAGAACAATGCGGCTGCCAATATAAAAGGCAATATTCTTCTCATAGGCAATCCCCCTTGCAGGCATTATATCATTGTATCATGTTATGAAACAAGCCGCTTCCTTTCAAAAGGAAGCGGCTTGTTGATATTCTCATCACTTTGCTTTATCCAAAAGCTTGTAAAGCAAGCTATAAAGGGCGGCCGTTTCCTCCTGAGTGAGCTTTACATACGCCGCCATCTGCTCCGGTATATTAAGCGCAGCATCTTTGAGGTTCAGACCTTTCTCGCTGGGCTCAACTATGAGAACACGCTCATCACTGCTGCAGCGGTAGCGCTTTACCAGACCTTTTGCCTCAAGACTCTTCAGCACAGGAGTCAGCGTTCCGGAATCCAGATGAAGCTTCCGTCCCAAATCCCGAACAGACACGCCCCCCTTCTCCCACATAACCAACATGGCTATATACTGAGTGTAGGTCAGGTCGATTTCTTCGAGATAGGGTCTGTACAGCTTCATCAGTTCTCGGGCTGCCGCATACAGCGGAAAACAAAGCTGATTTTCAATTTTCAAAACATCATAATTTTCCACGGCTTTTCTCCCATCTGCGTTTTCTGTATGCTTGTGATTATATATCAGCAGAAGGGATACTGCAAGCAAATATGACTATTTTATTCTATTAAATTAACGTTCTTTGACTTTTTTGTCCTGCTGTGCCAGTTTCAACTCCAAAACTATCGGGCAATGGTCGCTGGCGTAGACGCCACCGTGGTTCACCGAGAGCACATCATAATCGGCGATCTCAAAACCCGTCTTTGAAATCATAAAATAATCTATTCTTCTGCCGCCTTCAATTTCGCCCCAACGCTGAAAGGTTCCCCGTCTGTCTTCCTCCGGCAGAGAGCAGGCTGCGTCAAGAAAGTTTTCCGTTGCCGCCTTATAGGTTTCGCTGCCCTCTTCCGCATTAAAATCTCCCATAATTACTGAGGGATATCCTCCAAACTCGGCAATTTTATCAAGCACAACATTTATTCCCTTTATTCTGGCCTCATCGCTGACATGGTCAAGATGGGTGTTGAAAATAACGAACCGCTCTCCGCTAAGCTTCTCGGCAAGAATAACATAGCTGCAAATGCGATAGCAGGCAGCTCCCCAATCCTTACTCATCTTTTCAGGAGTTTCTGATAGCCAGAAAGAGCCCTTATCCACCAACTCATAAAGCTCACTTCTGTAAAAAATGGGGCAGCCCTCAGAAAGCAGGCTTTTGTCTCTATATGTTATAACAGAGTCATATCCCTCGAGGCAATCTTCCATATACCCGTATTGCCATTTTGTGGCTTCCTGAAACCCAACTATATCAGGAGCCGCAGCGGCAATATCCTCAAGAATAAGGGAAGACCGATTAAACCAGCTTTTTTCTCCCAAATCCAAAGGAGTGAGACAGCGAAGATTGCAGCTCATTACTCTTATTTCACTACCGTTATCTGCAATTTTTATGCTGCGCTTTTCAGAAATATGTCCCGGCAGATGCCAAAAGAAAATAACTAAAAACACCAAAATTGCAGATAGCAGCAATACCGCCGCAGCGAGAAGTATTTTCTTTATCCTTGAAGAGTTTTTCATGCTCAATCCCCTATTTCTCTCAAAACAAGCCCTTCTTCCGATATTCCGAAATACTTCTCTAAGATGTCGGGAAGATCCTTTGTGTCTATAAATTTTTCTATGCGTTCTTCTCCTCTGCGCATTTTGAATTCATGCTCTATTATTCCGGCGCTGCCGTCTCTCAGGCGGAGATTAACTCTTATCTGATTGCGGAAAGGAGATGTGGAAAGCTGGGATATGTAGTAGTTCATCGGAATCAGCTCAACAGCTGCTGCGGGAATATCCTTAAAACGGATCTCTTCCCTGCCGCTGAACTCATTTATAAGTTTTATATAAAATCCGTCCTTCTCGAGATGGAAGCCGAAACGACTCTCTCCCGAAAAGCTAAGTGCCCCAAAAGGTACGCTGCCCCCATAGCCCACATCGCATAGATATTTCTTCCCTTCAATAATGCATACAATTACGCAGTGGGCGGGCGGGTGTATTTCCTCTCTCCCTGCCATAACATTGGCTGCCACCATATAGGTCTCAAAACCAAGTTCACGCAGAAACGCGTTGAGAAGACTGTTTAGCTCAAAGCACCACCCTCCACGGCGGCGGGTGACTATTTTATCAAAAAGCTTTTTTATCCCAAGCTCCGGACACTTTCCCATTGCCCAGCAATCTATGTTTTCAAAGGGAACATTTGTTAGATGAGAATATATTATGCGGTCAAGGCTTTCTCTATCGTTCTTCAGTTCCACGCCCCCAAGACCTATCCTCTCCATATATGCAGCAGCGTCCGGAATGCGTTCATAAAGTTCTTCGTACATATTTATCCCTCTTCATTATTTCTTTTGCCATTATTATATTGACTGCGACCGTATTTGTATATAAAATATTTATGATTTTATTAATTTTTTTCGATATTTCAGTTTGAAAGGAGATGGACAGGATGGCATATATCAGCGGCAGCAGAAGCTCCAAGGATGTTCAGCATACAAAACTTGATACCGCTACAGCCACAGAAGCCGCGGATTTCTTTGCCAGTACGAGCGGTATAAGCTGCACACTTAAGGATGCCAATGGCCTTTCCGTTTATGTGACCGGTCCCGATGTCTCCCCCTGTGCCG
>SVKK01000042.1 GCA_015068425.1 Oscillospiraceae bacterium
TGACCGGGAGTGGTGATGGGAGCTTTCTTCTCTTTTGCCATTTTAAACACCTCTTATATATCAAAAAATATTAAACGAAAGGGAGGGGGCTGCTTTCGCAGGGGACGGCGTCCTCGACGTCCCGAACTCAAACCTTGCCAAAAACAACTCTGTCTATTCCGGCGCTGTCCTTTGCCGTATCCACATTCAGATAGCCTTCAAGACGCATTATTTTCACAACATCCTGAGCCTGAGTTTCGCCCACTTCAAAGAATAGCCAGCCACCGCTGCGAAGGGCAGCTTTCCACTCTCGAGCAATGTAACGGTAGAATTTCAGGCCGTCCTCGCCGCCGTCGAGGGCGCAGAGGGGCTCATAGTCTTTGACGGAAACATCCAGAGTTTCAATCTCCCCGGTGGCTATATAGGGGGGATTGCTGAGAATAAGATCAAAGCTTCCCAGATTTCGCGAGGGGGGCAGCAGAGCGTCTGCCTCCATACAGAGAGCCCGGGCGGAAAGATTGTTGGAGCGGATGTTGCGGCGGGTGAGCTCGAGGGCTTTTTTGGAATTATCCAGCATCAGAACTCTGGCTTCCGGCATGGAGTGAGCCATGGCGAGGCCTATACAGCCGCTGCCGCAGCAAAGGTCCAGCACTCTGGGGGCGGTATTTCGCTCGCGTATAATTTCAAGTGCCTTGTCCACCAGCACCTCTGTATCGAAGCGGGGAATAAGCACATCGGGGCTTATCTCAAGATTGAGGCCGTAGAATTCCCAGCAGCCCATGATATAGGCCACAGGCTCGCCCCTCAATCGGCGGAACATATATCTCTCAAGACGGTCTTCCACCTCGTTTGAGGTGTAAAGGGGCATATCCCTCAGAAGCTCTGCCTGAGTTTTGCCGGCGGCGTAGCAGATAAGAAGTCTGGATTCAAGGCTGTGAGCCTCTATTCCCGCATCCTTGAGTGCGCGGCGGCATTCAACATAAAGTTGGCTGTAGGTTTTTGACATATCTCTCTATCTTGTCTTTCTGTTTAATTACCAGCGGTCGGCGCCCTTTTCTTCGGGGATAACCAGGGTCAGAGCCTCAATGGCAACCTCTATCATATCGTCGTCGGGCTCGCGGGTGGTGATGTGCTGGGTCATCTTGCCGGGCCAGGCAACGATAGCGGCAAGGCGGCTGTCGCTTCGGCCTACCCAGCGGTTGATCTCATAGGTAATGCCAACGATGAAAGGCAGAAGTATGAGCTTGCAGCACATACGGATAAGGGCGGAAACAATACCGGGCAATGCTTCAATGGCGGGGAAGAGACTCAGCACCCATGTCATAAAGGAGATGACGAAAATGCTGATTATCATTACCACCACAAGAAAGCTGGTGCCGCAGCGGGGATGGAAGCGGCTCTGCTTACGGACGTTCTCCACTGTGAGAGGCAGACCGGCCTCGTAGCAGAAAATACTCTTATGCTCGGCACCGTGGTAGGCGAAGAGCCGCTTTATTTCCTTCATGCGGGTGGCAAACCAGAGATAGAGCATGAAGATAATAATACGGATGATGCCCTCCAGAATGCAGCGGCCTATGAGACCGATGGAGTCAGGCAGAAGCTCGAAGAGAAAGGCGGGGAGCAGGAAGAATAGCCCCACTGCCAGCAGTACGCCGAGAACCATGGCAAAGCCCATTATAGCCTTTTCGGCCTTCTCGCTGCCCAGCTTTTTCTCAAGCCAGAGATCGAACTTGCTTGGCTCCTCTTGATCCTCCTCGGGGAGAAACTCGGCGGACCAGGTGATGGCCTTCATGCCGTTTTTCATGGAGGAAATGAGCATGTGACCGCCTCGGACAAATGGCCAGGCCAGGAAGGGATACTTGCTCTTGGTATCAGGGAGATCATCCACCTGTACGGCGAATTCACCGTCAGGCTTTCTGCATACCATGCTCTGCTTGAAGGGGCCGCGCATCAGAATGCCCTCAATAAGAGCCTGACCGCCTATACTTGTTTTGAAGGAGCAGCTGTCTTTAGTTTTATTTACCATATCGGATTCCTTGTTTCTGAATGTATTTTAATAAAGCGGATGTACAATAATCAGGACTTTTGCGGCGGCTTTTGCCGGGTTAAAATCCCCATTTATAGCCGTAGCCCCATACAGTGGTAATGTATTCCGGATCTGTGGGCTCGTTTTCAATCTTGATTCGAAGACGTCGGATGTTCACATCCACAATCTTCTCCTCCCCGAAATATCCCTCACCCCAGACACGGGTGAGAATTTCGCTGCGGCTTAAAGCTGTGCCGGGGTGCGTCATAAAAAGCAGCATAAGAGAGTATTCAATCTGGGTGAGACGCACTCGCTGTCCATTCTTTTCGAGAATTCGGGTCCGTGTGTTGATACGGAAGGGGCCGTGGCTGATGCAGCCGCTGTTGTCGGGCTCATCTCTGGGCGCAAGTCTGCGGCAGAGGGCATCTATTCTGGCAATGAGCTCAAGAGGGGAGAAGGGCTTTGCTACATAATCATCGGCTCCGGCGGCAAGGCCGGTGACCTTGTCCATCTCCTGAGTGCGTCCGGACAGAAAGATTATTCCAACGCTGTTCTTGTCTTCCCTTATGCGGCGCACCAGCGCAAAACCGTCGCCGTCCGGGAGCGTCGCTTCAAGCAAAAGCACCCGTATATCCGGGTTGAGCCTCAATGCGTCGAGGGCCTGTGCGGCAGTTGCGGTCTCTATGGGATGGTAGCCGGCCCTGCGGAGATTCAAAGCTGCAAAGGCGCGAAGCCCTGCCTCAGGGTCCAGAAGCAATATTTTCTTCACGAGCGGGCCTCCTCACATGAGAACACAATAATAGCATTTTATAACTAGAATATGTTATCACATTTAATTGTAAAATGGAAGATAAGAATTATTAACTGGGCGTGAATTTATGGGCTTTCGGACAAATAGTTTTTCGATATTTATTTTTCTTTGTAGTGCTTGAAATCCTGATAAATATGATATATAATACTCTGGCTTGCCGGTGTGATGGAATGGTAGACGTGCTTGACTCAAAATCAAGTGTCCTCTGGACGTGGGGGTTCGAGTCCCCCCACCGGCACCAGATTGCATCTGGAGGCAATTCGTTACGAACTATTAGCTAAGTCGGGCATTGCTGCTCGATAACGATGGTTCGGATATGGATTGTCAACTGCACCGCAAGCGGACACCGGTCTTGGTATAATGGATACCGAAACGGGTGTCCGCTTTCTTTTAATCAGATGTTGCGAGGTGAAAATAAGTGTATGAAATCATCGTATGCCCTATAAAACGATTATATCAGCTTGCGGAAGATGCCGATATGAGTGAAGTGGCGGTGATAGCAGTTTCCTCATATGAAATAAAAAAAGAGAAGCTGGCGGGTTTTTACGCCTGCCACTGTATGAATTTTGCCGATATAGCAAATGCGGACCATCCTTCCGCGTTCAATGCCTACGCAGCGGCGGAAACTGCGAACTTCATCAAGGCGCTGCCCGAAAACCTTGATACACTCTTCGCCTGCTGCGACAGCGGAGAATCCAGAAGCGCTGCGATGGCTGCGGCGATAATGAGATTTTTGCACTTGGATGAAATGCGGATATGGACTTTTCCCGGCTATCACCCGAACAAACTTGTGTATTTACTGCTTTGCGAGGCTCTTGGAGTTTCCGTGTCTCCTGAGGAAGCAGAGAAAAAGAGTGAGATAAGCAGCAAGGCTCTCAAAAAAGCTATTAATAAAAACTGAACACCAAAGACCCTTCCGGATTGAACACGGAAGGGTCTTTGTATGTTGTTCACCAAATCTTAACAAGTGCGAAATTGACAAAGGAATACTGCAGGCGTAAAATACACAGTTGAACAATAAACTATGAATGCATAAGGAAAGGAGAGATAATCTTGCGCAAAAGTTCCGTAAGCCTTACGGAAGGGCCGATTTTTAAAGGTCTTTTGTTTTTCTCTGTGCCGCTTCTTCTTTCAAACCTTTTTCAGCAGCTTTATAATTCCGTGGACTCCGCGGTGGTTGGAAGCTATGCTGGAGATGCCGCTCTTGCAGCGGTTGGAAGCACTGCGGCGCTTATCAATCTAATAATAGGTTTCTTTCTGGGCATATCCACCGGTGCCAATATACTTTATGCTATGCACTATGGTGCCGGAGACAGGCAGGGTCTAAAGAAGCTTATCAGCAGCGCTATGATGCTCAGCATCATCTGCGGAATTGTCCTTTCTGTTGCCGGTGCTCTTGGAGCTGAGACTATGCTCCGCTGGATGGGAACTCCCGAGGATGTCCTCCCTCTCTCCACAAGCTATCTGCAGATTTTCATGGCCGGAACAGTGGTCAATCTTGTCTATAATGTGGGCGCCGGTATGATAAGGGCAGAGGGCGACTCTGTGCGGCCGCTGGTATACCTTGTTATTGGCGGAGTAACCAATCTTATTCTGGATCTTGTCCTTGTTGCCTGGCTGGGAATGGGGGCTTCCGGAGCGGCTATTGCCACAGTTGCGGCTCAGCTGGTAAGCGCGGTGCTGGTTGTTATCAGACTCACCAAACTCCCCGAGGATTACCGTCTGCGTCCCTTTAAGATGCGGATGAACGGTCTGACAGTTTGGGATATCACCCGAATTTCTGTTCCCTGCGGACTTCAGGGAAGTATGTTTGCAATTTCCAATCTGCTTGTCCAGTCCAAAATCAACTCTTTCGGCTCCATTGCAATGGCGGGCGTTGCCGCCTACAGCAAGATTGACGGTTTCATCTATATGCCCCTTATGGCGCTGAGCCTTGCGGTAAGTACATATGTTGGACAAAATATTGGCGCCGGCAAGCTGGAGAGGGTGCAGAAAGGAATTAAAACCTGCCTCCTTATGAGTCTTGTAACGGCTGTTGTGCTGGGCAGTGCTGTGATGCTGCTGGGCGAGAGCGTGGTGGGAATATTCACAAAAACCCCGGAGGCACAGGCCTACGCAATGACTCAGATGCGCTTCCTTGCCCCCTTTGTCTGGATATTTATTTTCTCGGATATCTTGGGCGGCGCTGTGCGCGGAGCAGGAAGTACCACCGCTGTTACGATAATAAGCGCCTTGAGCATCTGCGTTTTCCGTATACTATGGCTGACGTTGCTTTTGCCCGTATATAATGACATACGGGTTCTCTTCCTGTGCTACCCCATAAGCTGGACAATAAGCTCGGTGGCAACGGTTGTTTACTATTTCAAGGGCTCCGTAATCAAGAGGACTTTGAGAAAGGTAAACGGATAAGCTATTAATCGAAATACAGAAAAATCAGCCCCACCCGAAATCGGGTGGGGCTGATTTTTTATCTTATGTTGTATGGGTTAAGGTTTATTCCTCGTTTACCTTCTCGGGAACAGCCTTGCGCTTTTTAACTACCATAACAACCACAGCAGCCACAACGATAACTGCGATGATGACAATGGCAACTATAGCACCGTTGCCCTTTTCCTCAACGGGTTCGGGCTGGGGCTCTTCTACGGGAGGCTCTGCGGGGGTTTCTACGGGAGGCTCTTCTACGGGAGGCTCTTCTACAACGGGCTCTTCGGTGTGAAGCCAGCCATTGTCTTCCATCCACTGGAAGAACTCCTGATAATAGGTGTTGCCGCCGCCGTTGTGGCTGCGCTCCCAGCCGAAGTAAGCGTTTACTTCGCCCTCTGCTGCCTCTTCAACAGCGAGGATCAGGGATGCAACAACTGCATAGGAGGTATCGGCATCGCCCATACCGTGACGGATGAACCAGTTGGGAGCGATGTCGGCCTTGTCGCCGGAGGCGTCTGCGCCCTCAAGGTACCACATATTGTCGCTGCCGGTGAGATAGGGCATTACGCTGACCATCTTCATCTGCTTGCCGACAAGAGCGCCCTCTGCGGCCCAGAACTCATCCCAGTCTGCATACTGGTCTACGCCGATGGCAGCGGGATCAGCAAGCATATCCCAAAGCTCGGGATAGGCAATGCTGTAACGCTGAGCGGTGGTGCCCCACAGGTTGTTTTCGTTGCGGTTATAGCCGTTCTTCATGCCCTCGCTGTTGAAGGCCATAATGCCCTTGAGCTCGTTGCCGGCATAGAGCTCTTTGTTAATGCCTGCGTTCTGGATGAGCCATGCGGTGTAGGCTTCAAGGTCGAAGGAGACAACCTTGCCGTCTGCGCCAAGCTCGAACCAGCCGCGGTCATCGGTCTCGGGACGGATGTCGGAATACTGGAACTGGGCATCCAGGTCGAGCTCGTGCTGAACGCTGGCTGCGAAGATCTCTGCGATCTTGGCGGTGTATTCTTCCTCGCTGAGGCCGAACATATCCTTAACGTAGGTGACATACTTTGCTGCCAGAGCCTCGGACAGAGCCATCATATCCTCGCCGTAAGCGTCATAGCTCAGAGCCTCATAGGGAGCGTCTGCGCGGTAATCCTTAAAGGTCCACTCATAAGCAAAGTCTGCGTAGGCCAGATCGGTGATGGGAGCGGAAGCCATAACTGCGAATACATCGTCGGTGGCGGGAGCGGCGTTGACAAGATACTCGTCGAAGTCGCTGCTGTTGCCGGTGGAAGCAATGATGCTGCCCAGAGCACCGCCGCCGCTGTGGCCGGAGATAACAACCTTGTCAGCATCGCCGGGGATGTTGCCCAGACCGATGTTATACTTGACATAGCGGATAGCAGCCTTGGTGTCGGCGATGGTTGCGGGAGAATGGCCCACAAACTCGGCGGGATCGTCAATGGCAACGGAGCCGCGGCAGCGTGCGCCGTAGGATACAACGATCATACCGTGCTTCAGAGCGAGGGCAACTCTGTCGCTGCCGGTGGAATCATATTCGCCGCCATCAACGATGGTGTCCTCGGGGAAGCCGTTCTGTGCCCAGGAGCCGTTGTTGAGCAGGAACATAACTGCTGCGTCATCTGCAGCGTTCTCGGGAACATAGATGTTGATCTGGAGGTCATCGCGCTCGCCCTTGGGACCGTACATACCGGGACCTACGGTGAGCTGATTGTCCTCGCCGCCGCCGTAATAGTGACCCCAGTAGCGGGTAACTGCGGCAGCCTCGCCGTCAACGGTGATGGCAAGCTCGGCGGTGCTTACATTTTCGGTGTTTCTGAGATCCCAGAAGGTGTAGCTGTCGTCGCTGATCCAGCCATTGTCTTCCATCCACTGGAAGAACTCCTGGTAATAGGTGTTGCCGCCGCCGTTGTGGTTGCGCTCCCAGCCGAAGTAAGCGTTTACTTCGCCCTCGGCTGCCTCTTCAACAGCGAGGATCAGGGATGCAACAACTGCATAGGAGGTGTCGGCGTCGCCCATGCCGTGACGGATGAACCAGTTGGGAGCGATGTCGGCCTTGTCGCCGGAGGCGTCTGCGCCCTCAAGGTACCACATATT
>SVKK01000021.1:0-5990 GCA_015068425.1 Oscillospiraceae bacterium
GCAACACCCCCAGTTGTAGTCCTATACTACAACTGGGGGTGTTTTTTCTCAATGTCCGTTTTTAACGGTACAGTTCACGGACGGGGAGGTTTTTTTATTTAATGCTTTGTCAGATACATAATGTTGCTGGTAATGCTGCTGCCGTGAGCTTTCACATAGCCAAGATAATCCCGGCGGCTCATATAGTATTTGTCTCCCCAGGAGGAGAGAACGAGGAAGTCATCGTCTATTGCGGTGACGGTCATAAAATGGGCTCTTGCAGCAGAAACGGGCCGCATAGCGCCGCTTTCGCTGCGGGAGAGAAGATTGACCTTGTGCTTGCCCCAGAAAAGAGGGAAGTTGGCGCCTACGGAAAAGATAACGGGAAGATCTTTTTCCAGCATTTCTTCAATGCGTTCAAAAAGCTTCTCGTGGGCTATGCACCATTTTGCCCTCAAGGGTATGTCATAACGGCTGAAATAGGCGTTGAGCCCGACAGCCAGCATAGGCCCCGTTTTGCCGAAGCGGGGGATTACAGGCATAAAGGAAGAGCGAAGGCGAGAGCACATACGCTCGTATTTTTCAAAGCTCAGTGTGTTTCCCTCAGGTATGCCCGTATAGGGAGTGGCATATTCGGGATTTTTCATTGCCAGATAGTAAAGAAGGTCGGCAGCGGCTATAACACCGCAGCCGTAGCCCCGCATAGTTTTGTCGCTAAAAAGCCGCTGGTTTCCGCCGTAAGAGGCTTTGCCATCCTTGATAATAGAGAGGGGAGGAGAAGAAAGGGAGTATCCGCTCATCACGCTTACCTCGTTTCCATTCGGCAGGAGAACATTTTTTCGCCTGCATCGCTCTCACCCCGGGCGAAAATTGCGCCGTCCTGGCGGGCGAGGATTATATTCAGCCTTTCTCCGGGAAGAACCTCCTTGTGGTATTCCATCTGAAATTCCTTAAGCGAGAAAGTCTCGTCGGGAGAGAGGGCATCAAAAACAAAGTTTGCGTACTTTGTGTTGTTTACATGGCCATTCATATCGAAGTCGGAATAGGGTGGCAAAAAGCTGAAAACCTCGCCCTCACCTTCAAAGCTGCGCAGGCGGGGAAAGCGCCCTTCATAGTTGCGCTTTTCGCAAAAGCTCTCAAGAGGATAAAGGTCATCAAGCTTTAGAATTCTGCGGCTTGTGAAGTCCATAAGTACCCATTCGGAGGAGCCCTCCACGATGACTTCGCCGTTTTCGTCGCTTATCACATATTCGCGTTCATAGCCTATGCGCTGTGGGGGCAGGGGCCAGGTGCGTACACGAACCTGCTGATACATACGGGCATCCTTGAGCACGCGAAAACGCAGCTTTACGAGTATCCATACGATGTTCTTTTTCAAGAGAGCCTCAAGCCCCACTCCGAGAGCGTTGGCGTGGCGTCCCGCAACATCCTGAAAAAGATCCATTATTGCTGCCGGGCGCAGTTTTCTCCAGCGGTCGAAATCCGCGGCACGGAGACTGTAGCTGTCTTCAAAAATTCTGTTCATGGTCTGCTCCTTTAAATTCTTGTAACAATGACATTTTATCACAGTTTAAGGCGCAAGAAAACAGAAAAAGCTTGCGACAAATATAAAAAAACCGCGCCTGCCAAAGGGCAGACGCGGTTTTGAAAGTGAATTTATGCAACAACGAAGAACTTCAGCAGGAAGATGAGAGAGATGATGTAGGTGAGAACGGAAACTTCCTTGAACTTGCCGCTGAGGACCTTGATGAAGGTGTAGGAGATGAGACCGAGGCCGATTGCGTGGCCGATGGAGCCGGAAACGGGCATACCGATGAGCATAATGCCAACGGGAACAACCTGATCCATATCGCCAAAGTTGATGTTCTTGAGACCCATGAGCATCAGAATACCAACATAGATGAGGGCTGCGGAGGTTGCGGCTGCGGGAATGATGGCAGCGATGGGAGCGATGAAGATGCAGGCCAGGAAGATAATACCGGTGGTGAGAGCGGTGAGACCGGTGCGGCCGCCTGCCTCAACGCCGGAAGCGGACTCAACGAAAGTGGTAACGGTGGAGGTGCCAGTGCAGGCGCCAACAACGGTACCGACAGCGTCGGAGAGGAGAGCTTCCTTCATCTGGGGCATATTGCCGTCTTCATCGATCATATTGGCGCGGCTTGCGGTGCCGACCAGAGTGCCGATGGTGTCGAACATATCGATGATGCAGAAGGTGATGATGAGAGTGATGATGGTGAACCAGCCAACCTGAACGATACCCTGGAAGTTAAACTTGAACAGGGTGGTAGCTGCCATATCTGCGAAGGGGGGAACGAAGGATGCGGTTGCAAGGGAGGCAAAGGGATTGGTGTGCAGGAAGATTGCCTGACCTGCCCAGTAAATTACGGAGGACAGGAGCATTCCGAAGAGCACAGCGCCCTTAACGCCCTTCTTTGCCAGAATGATGATGGCAAACAGACCGATGAACATGGTAACAACAGTGAGGATCATAGTGGCGTAGCCCACATCACCCATGTTGCCCTTGATAACGCTGGGAGTGAGAGCGCCGAAGAAGTCGCGCATTACATAGAAGGGAGCGGCAAAGCCGTTGCCTTCTGCATAGATACCAACGTTAGAGCCAAGACCGATGTTCATGAGCATAAGGCCGATGGCGGGAGAAATGCCCAGGCGGACGCCGAGAGGAATGGCTTCAACGATCTTCTCGCGGACATTAAGTACGGAGAGAACGATGAAGATGATGCCTTCAGCAAGGATGATAATGAGAGCGGTCTGGAAGGATGCAACATAGCTCATTCCGGTGATTCCGACGATGTTGGCAACAACAACGGCGAAGAAGCTGTTGAGACCCATGCCGGGAGCCATTGCGAAGGGTTTGTTGGCAAGGAAAGCCATTGCGAACATACCGACTGCGGAGGCAATGCAGGTTGCGAGGAACACACCGTTCCACAGGGGGGAGCCGCCGTCAAAGTTGGTGAGCAGGTTGGGGTTCAGGGCGATGATGTAGGCCATGGTCATAAAGGTGGTCAGACCGGCAAGAATTTCAGTTCTGACGGTGGTGCCGTTGGCCTTCAGTTTGAAAACTTTCTCAAACATTTTTTGTCTCCTCTCTTTTATCTTTTGTGGGTATTTTTCAATACCCTTCCAAGATATCACTTTTGGGGAAAATTTCAAGTATATTGTTATAGAAAAATAAAATTTGTCTATATATGGTGTAAAAAAACCCGCACCATTCCATAGGAACGGCGCGGGTTTGGGTTGCTATCCGGCAGAAACAATGTTCCTGATCCAGAAACCTTTTTTAACAAGATAAACGCCAATACCGCATTTGAGTACGGTGCTTATCTGCACAATTGCAAAGAGCGATACGAAGCTCATGGAGGTAAAGCGGCTTAAAATGAAGGCCAGAAGCACGTTTATACACCACATATAAACGGAGTCGAAAAGGAAGGTGACTATCATCTTGCCGCCGGAACGGAGGATGAAATAGCTGGAGTGGCAAATGGCCTCCAGAGGCATAAGCACGGCGCTTATGCACATGAGTTTGGTGGCGAGAAGCTTTATTTCGCTTTCCGCGTTATAGGCTTCGGGGATAAAGAAAGCGCATACATAGAAAATAATCGCTGTAACTGCGGCAATGAGGAAGGAAAATGCCATCATTCTATAAGCGGAGGCTTTGGCTTCCTTCAGCCTTCCTGCGCCGAGGATTTGTCCCATTATTATTCCGTTTGCCATACCAACGGCCATAAAGGCGATGGAGAAAACATTCCAGAAAGTCTGGGAAATGTTAAAGGCGGCAACGCTGTCCAGCCCGCGGAGAGAATAGCACTGGCTGATGAAGGCCATTCCGGAAGCCCAGAAAAACTCGTTGACAAGAAGGGGAAGACCCTTTTTGAAAAGCTCCACCACCAGCTTCGGGGGCAGATGCATCTTTCGGTAAAGACCGGTCATGAAGGGATAATTTCCGGGCTTGAGATGGGTGTAAAGCAGTACGATAGCCAGCTCCACAAAGCGGGAGACAACGGTGGCAATGGCAGCGCCGCTGACGCCGAGGGCGGGAGCACCCAGCTTGCCGAAAATGAGAATATAGTTGAGAACAAGGTTTACACATACCGCAACAATGCCGGCCAGCATAGGCAGCGTGGGTTTCGCGCCTTCGCGGAGAGTTCCGGAGTAGCACTGAACAAGGGTGAAGGGGATGATGCCGATGAGCATTATAAGCAGATAGGTTCTTGCGGATTCCATGGTGGCGGCAGGGTCTGTTATACCGGCGTCGCCACGCATATAAAGCCCTAAGAGGCTGTCGCCCCAGACGCTGAATACGATTAGACCCAGCGCGGCAAATATTCCGCAGAACCAAAGCTTGAAGCGGAAGCAATGGCGCACGCCCTGATAGTCGCCGCTTCCGAAGTATTGGGCGCCGAAGATGCCCGCACCGGCCAAGGCGCCGAAGATACAGAGGTTGAAGACGAAGAAAAGCTGGTTCGCAACGGCAACGCCTGTCATCTCCGCAGTGCCAACAGCGCCTATCATGATGTTGTCCAGCATGTTAACAAAGTTGGTAATGCCGTTTTGAATCATCATGGGGAGAGCAAGGCTGATAAGCCGCCTGTATAAACTTCTGTCGCCCATAAGGGTTTTAAGCACTTTGGGCACCTCCTTTGTTATCAGCGCCGGGCAAACTCAGAAAGATATTCGAGGGCGAGAAGGTCGATCTTGCCCCGGAAACCGTGGCGAGCCTTTTCTATAATGTGAAGCTTGGCGTTGGTGTAGCATTTTTCTGCCCGGCGGGCATAGTCTATGTTCACGATGGAGTCCTTCGTGCCGTGAATTATCAGCACGGGGCCTTCGTAGACTTTGATTTCCTCAAAGGGGTCAAGTCCGATAACATCGGCAACATAGCATTTTCCAAGCTTCATGGGGCCGCATCTCAGCTTTTCGGGTATGTTGTTGGGGTCAAACTTGGCAAACATCATCTTGCCTGCTCTTGCGTCATCGGGTATGCAGAGGGCGGGATAGAGCAACACCAGCTTTTCAACAAGTCCGGGATGCTTGGCGGCTGTGAGAGCGGAGACAAAGCCGCCCTGGCTTGCGCCCATAAGGAGCAGCTCCTTTCCGTTGCCGGAGAGGGACTGGGCATATTCTATCACGGCTTCAAGATCGCGGATCTCGGTGAGAACGGACATGGCGGTAGTGGCGCCGTCGCTTTTTCCTTTAATAACGCTGCCTCCGCAAAAATCGAAGCAATAAGCAGCATAGCCCAAAGTTGCCAGCTTGATGGCATACTGTTTTACGGTGTCTTGAAAGGCCATAAAGCCGTGGCACACGATTGCAACGGGAAGATTTTCTCCTGCGGGTCTGTACTCGGTGCCGCGAATGGTCAGCTCATCGCGCTTGCATTCAAACTCTCGCTGGCTGATTCCCTCGGGAGGGATATGTTTTTTAAAAAGTCCCATATTAAAGCCTCCTGTTTTGCTATTTTTGAACTATGAGTTAACTTTAACAAAATCCCCGAGCTTTTTCAATAGTCCTTGGGTATAGCAGAAGCTTTCCGCAAAAAGCACAAAATTAATAAAAAAAGTTGTTGACAAAGCTTGCGGAATTTGTTATTATAGGCGAGCTGGAAAGCTTGCTGGTATAGCTCAGTTGGTAGAGCAGCTGATTTGTAATCAGCAGGTCGGGGGTTCGAGTCCGTCTACCAGCTCCACAGCATAATCGAATATGGGGGAATTCCCGAGTGGCCAAAGGGGGCAGACTGTAAATCTGTTGTCGACGACTTCGGTGGTTCGAATCCACCTTCCCCCACCAAAAAGAGACATCCGAAAGGATGTCTCTTTTTTGCGTGGGGGAAGGTGATTGAAAAGCACTGCCGCGAAGCAGCGGTGAGTTCGAATCCCTGCAGCGTTAAGAAAACGTGCCGGGGGCACGTTTTTAGCGTAAGCTCGACGGCTGTGCCGTCGAGGTTGCAGTCGGAGCAGGCGCGAAAGGATGTCTCTTTTTTGCGTGGGGGAAGG
>SVKK01000021.1:6000-30977 GCA_015068425.1 Oscillospiraceae bacterium
TAAGCTCGACGGCTGTGCCGTCGAGGTTGCAGTCGGAGCAGGCGCGAAAGGATGTCTCTTTTTTGCGTGGGGGAAGGTGATTGAAAAGCACTGCCGCGAAGCGGCGGTGAGTTCGAATCCCTGCAGCGGCGTCAGAACAACAGCTTAGCGCTCCGTTTATGCCTTGCGGCAAAAACAGTGCAGCACACAGTTGTTCTTCCTTTTCCCATCGAAACCCGCGTTGCTGGGCTTTCGATGGGTTCCCCCATATGCCGGGGGCACGTTTTTAGCGTAAGCTCGACGGCTGTGCCGTCGAGGTTGCAGTCGGAGCAGGCGCGAAAGGATGTCTCTTTTTTGCGTGGGGGAAGGCCATCGCAGTCCACTGTCGCGAGGCATATAATCTATTGATTTTTCAAAAATGTATTGATATACTGCAAGAAAAATTAAGTACTGCTGGGGTGAAAGAATAATAATGCGTTTTGAGAGCAGAAAGAAAATGGAAAATGCATTCCCGGTGATATGCGCCTTGTTGATAGTTGCAGCAGCCCATGTTGTGTTTATGCTTTTTTCGGGAAAGGGTTTATTAGATCCAAATCCTTATAATTCATATTTACGGCAAGCCATTGCGTGGTCTCAAGGGCAGCTGTGTTTGCCTGAAAACTATCCATGGCTGGAAATTGCGGTTTATAAAGGTAATTATTATATTTCTTTTCCTCCATTTCCCTCTTATCTTCTCTTTCCGTTTTCCCTAATTTTTGGAGAAAATACACCGGATGGCATAATCGCATTCTGCGTTATGCTGCTTGGAGTTTTCTATGCTGTACGTATTGCAAAGCATTGTGGCTTGGATGATTGGCAGAGCATATTGCTTGCAACATTTCTTTATTGTGCCAATAATGTATGGATGGTCACAGTGGATGCCTGGGTGTGGTTTTTCGCGCAGAACTTAGCCTTCACCCTTACGCTTATGTCCATTTATTATGGCTTATCCGGAAAATTCGGCCGTTCATTTTTCTTTCTGGCAGCGGCAGTTGGCTGCCGTCCGTTTCAAATCATATACTCTTTAATTATCGTTTATTGGCTGTTTAAGAAGGAATTAAACAGCATTGAGAATTTCAGGAGCCTGTTTCTCCGCAGGATATACCGCTTTGTTCCGGCGCTTCTGCTGGGCGTTTCATATATGATTCTCAATGTGCTGCGCTTTGATAATCCATTTGAGTTCGGGCATAACTATCTTCCGGAGTTTCTTATGGCGGAAGAGGGACAATTCTCGGTCACATATCTCGCAGATAATCTGCATCATCTTTTTGAACTGCCTGTTTTTGATTCGAATACGAAAAAACTGATTTTTCAACAATTCAACGGAACATGCATCTTTATAGTGTTCCCGATTTTCATCGTATTGATTATTTCCTGCGTAAAGCTTATTTGCAAATTGCTGAAGCGCCGGGCAGCTTGCGAAACACAGGAATACATAAGCATAGTGCTGTCCTTTGTGCTGGCTTGTATTCACGTTTTGCTGCTGTGTGCACACAAAACGATGGGAGGAGCACATTTCGGAAACAGATATATTATTGATATCATTCCGGTTATCTACCTGGTGCTGCTTAAAATCAATGCAATTCAACCGGAGATAATAAATGCTGAAAAATACAAAATGTATCGCCTTGAAGGAGTAATTTTCTCCGTATGCTATGCAGCAGGTTTGCTTATTAACTTTCTTGGTGTTATGCAGTTTTACGATTGGTTGAGATAAAAAACCGTCACAATATTATTGTGACGGTTTTTTGCTTTTTGAACTATTAAGATCTGCTTTAGGGTGATATTTCGAGTTTTTGAGTTTTATATATTATCGGCCTCTATATTCCTGCTTCAGGACATCCGCCATCTCTTCCGGAGATTCTTTGCATCCGTCTGCAAGCCAAAGCTTTATAATAGCGTTAAGTCCGTTTCTGAAAAATTCAATATGGTACTTAATGTTGCTGTCCATATGTTCCTTTTCGGCTCTTCGGGTGTCGTATATTGAAATCAGATGCTTATCGTCATAGCAGAGCTTGAAATAAGTCTTATAAAAAATCTGATTTTCTTTGATATGGCTGAACATTTTCAGCGCGCCACTGCGCTCATTGAAATAATCGTAATCGGCGAACAGGTTGCTGAATTCATTTTCCAGCATTTCTCTGGTTTTGTCCGCAAGGTCAAATATATCGATATAATTCGCGTAGAAGGTGCTGCGGTTCAGCTCTGCCGTTTTGACAATATCCGAAACGGTAATATCCTTGATTTCATGGGTCTGCAGAAGCTGAACAAATGCCCTTCCGATTTTCTCCTGGGACTCTCTGCGCCGTTTGTTATTCTTCGTGTTCATATCAGTTCTCCATTATTCCAACATATGCGGCCAAATTGATGGCCGCTTTTTCTTTTATTCCAACACCTGTTGCTTCATTGTTGATTGTTTTTTATTTGCAAAAAAATTATACTTTATTTGCATTAAAAATACAAGTGTTGGTTTAATAAAAGGAGTTTTTGAAATGAAAAAAAGTAATTTTGTTGCATTGATAATGGGAACTGTAAGCGGTGTGCTTTTTGCGCTTGGTATGTGCATGGCGCTCCTGCCGGAATGGAATGCCTTCAAGGAAGGTGTAATATTCGGCGCTGTGGGCATTGTTTTGGGTATTATCACCGCGCTTATCTGGTGCAAGATGGAAAACAAGAAGCTGCCTAAGTTCAGCGCAAAGAACGTGCTTCGCACCATTTATGCCATTGTTGCTGTGTTGGTGCTTGGTATAGGTATGTGTATGTGCCTCGTTTGGGGACAGATCATCGGCGGAACTCTCATCGGCTTGCTCGGCATCATTATGCTGATCGCTCTCATTCCGATGATTAAGGGCATCAAGTGAAGGCCTTAAATCTTGTAAGAAATCCTTATACAAGTCTTGCACTCAACATTGCTTATGCGCTTGCAAACTGCATTATAGGTTTTCTTACATATTCATGGTGGTTTATTACAGTAGGCGCGTATTACACCGTGCTTGCAATTACAAGATTTTCCGTGCTGCAGCTCAGACGAAGAGCAAAGGGAGATTATAACACCGAGCTTTTTGCGCGGCGTATCACCGGAATTTTATTGGTTGTGCTTTCTGTCTGCATTGTTGGCGTGAACATTCTCTCCGCAATTAAAGACAGGGGAAGCGATTTTCATGAAATCGTGATGATCACAATCGCAACCTATACTTTTACAAAAATCACCTTTTCAATTATCGGAATGGCAAAGGCGAGGCATTCCCCTTCCCCGGTGCTGAAGACAATCCGCAATATTTCATTGGCAGATGCCTGCGTTTCCATTTATACGATGCAAAGGTCAATGCTCGTGTCTTTCCCGGGAATGGGAAGCTCTGAAATTCTTATACTAAATATTTTTACGGGAACAGTGGTATGGATAGTGGTACTGTTTCTCGGAATTAATCTGATAGGAGGAAAATATACAGATATGGCTAAATCCAAAATAGTGAAGGCAAATGAAAAAATCGCAGAAACAGTGACTGACGGCTACAAGAAGATTGAAAAAGGTGTTGTAGACGGTTACAAAAAGATTGAGCAGGGAGTCGTTGACGGCTACGCAAAAATTGAGGATAAGTTTATAGACACCTACCTCACAAAAGAGGGAGAAACCGTCGAGGAAGCAAAAGCGAGACTGAAAAACAAAGACTGATAATATTTATACTAAAAAAGTCTATTTTCATCATAAATGACATTCTTGCCAAAAGCTGCGCTCTCCAATTGAAGAAGAAGCGGCTCCGCTATTGAGAGCATTGGCATTTCAATAAAAAAGGACCCCCTTGTTTTTTGAAACAAGGGGGTCCTTTTCGCTTTGCAAAACGTCAACCACGGGCTATGCCTATGAGCAGACCTGCCGCAGCGGGAGCCTTCCTCTGACGAGGGAGGTGGCATTTGCGGAGCTAATGACGGAGGGAGAGAAAACATTAAAGGCATTTCTCTCCCCCAGTCTCGCGCAAGCGCTCGACAGCCCCCTCGTCAGAGGGGGCCAATAAAAGCCCCACCGCCAAGCAGAGCTGGAAGTGGGGCGGGTATGCGATAGAAATACGGTTCGAGAGCCTTAAGACTCAGCAGGTACCAGCCCCTTATACGGGTAGTCCTGACTTATTTCATGTTCTGCTGCTGGCGGAAGCATATAGCGCCCTTTTCGGCGTCCATACTTTCCACAATGGCGAGAGACTCCAGAGGGTAGCCTTTTTCACGGATGACTTTTCCACCCTCCTGAAAGCCCTTTTCAATGACAATGCCGATTCCTTCGACAGTGGCGCCTGCCTCTTCCACAATGGAAATAAGTCCCTGAAGGGCGCAGCCGTTGGCAAGGAAATCGTCAATTATTAGAATTCGGTCATCGGCAGAGAGAAATTTTTTGGAAACGATGACACGGTTTATGGTTTTATGGGTGAAGGACTCAACCTCCGCCACATAAAACTCCCCGTCGATGTTAATGGACTTGGATTTTTTCGCGAAAACCATGGGAACGCCAAACTCTCTTGCCACGAGTGAGGCAATACCTATACCGGATGCCTCGATAGTCAAAATCTTGTTAATAGGCTTTTCGGAAAAACGGCGGCGGAACTCACGGGCAATTTCTTCGATGAGCGCAATATCCATCTGATGATTGAGAAAGCTGTCAACCTTCAAAACGTTGCCGGGCTTGACTATGCCGTCGGCAAGAATTCTTTTTTCCAGAAAGTTCATATTTTTGTCTCTCCTGCGAAATCTTATTGAACATATTTTACCATAATAAAACATAAGTGTAAATGAAGCACTATTGCCATAGCTCGGTATTTTTGTTAAAGTTACAAAGAAGATGCAAGTAGGTGCTAAAATTTACCACAAGTACAGAGAAAGATGCAGGGTGAGGACAATGAGGAGAAAAGGATATATTGCTGTGCTTCTGGCGGCAGCAGTGCTGAGCTCCCTTTGCGGCTGTTCAAAAAAGGCAACGGACCCCTACGAGGGTATGGTGCAGGTTGAATCGGGCTTTGGAAATCTTATATGGATTACGCCCTACGAAGGTGTTGCCGTGAATGACCTCAGCGCAGAGGATTTTGCTGATGGCAGATACATAGGAGATGCCTACGAAGTGAAAATGGGCATAGATGTCAGTGAGTACCAGAGCAGCATAGATTGGGGAGCGGTGGCTTCCGACGGCATTGATTTTGCCATAATCCGCGCGGGATACAGGGGCTACAGCGCCGGCGGACTGTTTACGGATGCTTATTTCGACGGGAATATAAAAGGTGCTGCCGAAAACGGAATTGATATCGGCATCTATTTCTTTTCCCAGGCCACAAATCCCGCGGAGGCGGAGGAGGAAGCGGAATATCTTCTCTCGCTTTTGAAAAACTACCCCTCAGATACCGTAAGCCTGCCTATTTTCTACGACTGGGAGAGCATAGACACAGACGAAGCTCGCACCGACGGTATTTCTGGAGAGACCATCACAGAGTGCGCCCTCGCCTTCACCGGGAAAATTGAGGAAGCGGGATATGAAAGCGGAGTATATGCATATCGAAAACTGGGCTATTTCAGCTATGACCTGCCCCGTATGACCCATCTCAAATGGTGGGTGGCAACTCTCAGCGATTACCCCGATTTCTACTATAAGCACGATTTTTGGCAGTACTCCATCACCGGCTCCGTAGCCGGCATCGAGGGAGACGTGGACAGAAATATGCTTTTCATTCCCCGAGTAACGGAAAACGCGGAATAAACAATCAAAAAACGGCACAGATGGGATTCCCGTCTGTGCCGTTTTGCGAATCAACGTCCGGTTGAGAGCTTTTCAACCGGTGGTTGAGGAAGAAAAAAGCATAATTTCCAAATAGTTGATAGCAAATCATCTGCAAATTCTGTATAATTAAGCCATAAAACACAGGAGGAACTGCATATGGAACATACTATGGGCAAGCGCATTGTGTACCATCGAAAAAGGCTGGGATTAACTCAGGATCAGTTTGCTGAGAAGCTGGGAGTTACGGCTCAGGCGGTCAGCAAATGGGAAAACGACCAGTCTTGCCCCGATATTTATATGATACCTAAAATAGCGGAGCTTTTCGGCATCACCTCGGATGAGCTGCTTGGAATGAGCGGTGCGGAGGCGGTGGAGACGCCGCAAAAGGAAGAAAAAAGCGGCTGGGAATTTCATTGGGACAGCGGACGCCGCGGCGCGGTTACAACGGCATTTTTTGTGCTTGTGGTGGGAGCGCTGCTTTTCGCGGCCCGACTTCTGGAATGGGATGTTGGCTTCTGGGGAATAGCGTGGCCATCGGCGCTGCTGGTATATTCCTTGGCATCGCTTTTCCACCGTTTCAATTTCACCGGTGTTGTCTGTGCTGCGCTGGGTGGATATTTCCTTGTGAACAATCTGGGTGTATTTGAGTTTTATCCGGATAAGAAGCTGCTGTTTCCCGCTCTTGTCATTCTCGTGGGTATCAGCCTTTTGACGGATGCACTGAGAAAACCCAAGAAGGGAAGGTTTTCCATTCATAAAAAAGGAAATGTATCCCATAAGCAGAGAAAGCATTTCACTCAGGAAGGCGAGGAATTTAATTGTTCCATTGCATTTGGGGAGGTTGAACACCATATAACATTGCCCCGCCTGAGCTGCGGAAAGGCAAACGTAAGCTTCGGAGAGATGAAACTGGATCTGAGGGGCTGCGGAGAAATTGCCGAAAACTGTGAGATAGACATCGGAGCAAGTTTTGGTTCTCTGCACCTGAACGTGCCGGCGCAGTATCGGGTGGAATGTGCGGCCGGAACGAGTTTCGGAGAGATATCCACCCACGGACGCCCCGACGAACACTGCAAAGGCACTATTACCCTGACGGGTGGAGTAAGCTTCGGCGAACTTGAGATATACTATCTGTAAAGCTACATATAAAAACCTGCGTACCAAATCGGTACGCAGGTTTTTTTTATTGTATGAATATTTTAGAAAATGTGGAAAGCAACGATGAGACCGGAGAAAACGATGGAGACGGTGGAGCAGAGCTTGATGAGGATGTTGAGGGAGGGACCGGAGGTATCCTTGAAAGGATCGCCGACGGTGTCGCCCACAACGGCTGCCTTGTGCTGCTCGCTGCCCTTGCCGCCGTGGTTGCCGCGCTCTATGTACTTCTTTGCATTGTCCCAGGCACCGCCTGCGTTGGACATAAATACTGCCATTGCAAAGCCGGTGACGGAAACGCCGCCCAGAAGGCCGACAACGCCGGTGGGTCCGAGGATGAGACCGGTGACGATGGGAACTACGATCGCGAGAAGTGCGGGAGCAACCATCTCGCGGAGAGCGCCCTGAGTGCAGAGGTCAACGCAGCGGCTGTAATCAGGATCTGCTTCGTAGGTCATAATGCCGGTGATCTCGCGGAACTGACGGCGAACTTCCTTAACGATGGACTGAGCAGCGTTCTGAACAGCGCTCATAGTGAGTGCGGAGAACACGAAGGTCAGCATAGCGCCGATGAAAAGTCCGACGAGAACAGTGGGGCTGGTGAGGCTGAAGTTGAGAACTTCGGTGGTGCGGTCCTGAACGATATTGACATAGGAAACAAGAAGAGCCAGAGCGGTGAGGGAGGCGGAGCCGATTGCGAAGCCCTTACCGGTTGCTGCAGTGGTGTTGCCAAGGCTGTCCAGAGCGTCGGTGCGCTCGCGAACTTCCTTGGGGAGACCTGCCATCTCAGCAATGCCGCCGGCGTTATCGGCAACGGGGCCGTAAGCGTCGGTTGCGAGAGTGATACCGAGGGTGGAGAGCATACCAACACCGGCAATGCCGATGCCGTAGAGACCCTGGTTGAACTCAGCGGTGAAGAGACCGTTGCCGTCAACGATAGCGGTGGAACCGCCGGAGCAGAAGTAGCTGATGAGAACAGCAGCGCCAACGATGAGGATGGAAGCGAGGGTGGACTTCAGACCGAGGGAAACGCCGCCGATGATAATGGTGGCGGAGCCGGTTTCGGAAGCTGCAGCCAGCTTCTGAGTGGGCTTATAGTTATCAGAAGTGTAATACTCGGTGAAGTAACCGATTGCGCAGCCGCCAACAAGGCCGCAGAGAATGGAAATATAAACGCCGAGCCAGTTGCCGCTCTCCTTGAGGATCCACCAGCAGAGGGGCAGAGCCAGAACTGCGGAGAGGATAGCAGCGGTGTAAGTACCGGTGCGGAGGCTCTTCAGAAGAGAGAGCTGAGTAGCGTCTTCCTTGGTCTTAACCAGGAAGGAGCCGATGAGAGAGCAGATGATGCCGACGAAAGCAAGCATCATGGGGAGCATCATACCTGCCCAACCGTAGCCTGCGGCGGCGGAGAGAGCGAAGGTAGCAAGGATGGAGCCAACATAGCTTTCGTAAAGGTCAGCGCCCATACCTGCAACGTCACCAACGTTGTCACCAACGTTGTCAGCGATGGTTGCGGGGTTACGGGGGTCATCCTCGGGGATACCGGCCTCGACCTTACCAACAAGGTCAGCGCCGACGTCAGCAGCCTTGGTGTAGATACCGCCGCCGACACGTGCGAAGAGAGCCATAAAGGAAGCACCCATGCCGTTCATAACCATAACATTTGCAAGGGTATCAGCATCCATACCGGCCAGCTTGAGACCGATAAACCAAAGGCTGATATCCAGCATACCGAGACCGACAACGGTGAAGCCCATAACGGAGCCGGAAGCGAAAGCTACACGGAGACCCTTGTTAAGACCCTCGTGGGCGGCGTGAGCAGTACGGGCGTTGGATGCGGTTGCGATCTTCATACCAACGAGACCTGCCAGCATGGACCAGATACCGCCGGTGAGGAAAGCAAAGGGAGTGATGCGGGAGAGCATCTGACCCTTGGAGAAAAATGCGATTGCAAGCAGAATTATAAATACCACCAGGAAAACTTTTGCGACGGTGGAATACTGGCGCTTGAGATATGCGTTTGCGCCGGAACGGATTGCAGCGGCGAGCTTGATCATCTTCTCGTCGCCTTCGGAGGCCTTCATAACTACGTTGCGCTGAATAAATGCGAAAATAAGAGCAACGACAGCGCCAACGATGCCTACCCAAATCAGGTTTTCCATATTGTTGCTACACTCCTTTTAATAGACTCGCCAACTTGTTTACGATATACCAAACGTATGGTACGTTTGGTGCATGTTGCACAAAAGACGAACGACTTACTAGTTAATAATAACCGAATTTACGTCAAATTGCAATCAAAATATTCTGATGAACTATTGACAATTACCTGAATATCATATAAAATACATAAGCTACATAATGGGGCGGAAGTTGGATTTCCGCCCGTTTTTTTTATATGATTATTCTTTTTTGTGCAAGAGCAACAAATCAAAAATATAACAAGCCTGAAATTTCATCACTACCGATTGACGAAATTTCAGGCTTATTTTGCTTTTTTGGAGATTAAATACCCCGGAGAAGCTTATTTATGTGTTTTTCGGCCTCTCCGTATACTCCGTCAAAATCCACACAAGGGTTATAAACCTGTTCCAGACAATCGTGAAGAGCCTTGGCCTGAGACAGTGTGTCTGTGGCAATAGAGACACATTCTCTGCTCAGCTTTTTTGCTCTCCGCAGTTCAGGACGAAGACGGGTAAGCTTTTCCCTGCTTGCAACGGAGTCCAGCCTTATGTGGCGGTAGCATTCCAAAGTGTCCGAAGGGAGAGCATCGCTGCAGCAAAGGGCGAGGGAGAGTTCGGGTATAATGATGGCGCTTATGCGCTCCGGCTCAAGGCAGTCGGGGCAGACAATAATGGAGTATCCCTTGATTTGAGCAAGAGGCAGCAGTGTTTCGAGATAAAAATTTCCCATTCCAAGCTCATTATCCAGAATACATAGCCTCTCGCAGCAGCCATCATGAAGGAAGACCCTGCCCTTGCAGCATATGGCGCTGAGAAATATTTTACGAATATAGCACTGAGCGGTGCCATCTTTTTTAAACTCTCTTGCGGCAAAGGCCTGAGCCTTTTTTCTTACTTTATCTCTGTCCGCATCAGACCAAATACCGGGATAGCGCCGCTGATGAACTGCCGCCGCTGCGGAGAGATATGAGTATGCAGCGGTATATAGAGATTTATAACTGCTGTTGAGGGAGACTATCTCTTCTCTGTGCTTTTCAAGAGCGTGGCTGTCGTAAAAGCGTCCAAGGTCAAGATAAGCGCCCGCGCTGCCGGGGAAGGGCGGGTCTATGCGATGGGGGGAAGTGCCGTCCACATAGGCAATTCCCAGTTCAGGAATAAACACTCCGTCCAAAGAATCGGGGTCTCCGGAGCATAGTACATACTCCACCGTGAGACCTTTTGATTCCGCGTGGCTGCCAATGCGCCGCATAAAGCTGGATTTTCCACAGCCGGGACCGCCTTTTATAACATTGAGAAAGCAGTCATTTTCGGGGGGACAAAAGCCATCGTAAAGAGAGTAAAACCCCCGGCTGGAGTTGCTGCCAAGGAAATATCGGGAGGGTGAGGGATAGATCATAAAAACCTGCCTTTCCGCAAAAAATCTTCAATATAAACTATGCGGATGCAGGGTGAAATGCTAAAAACCCCGACCGATAATCTTCGGTCGGGGTTTTTAGTATCAGAAACCAAGATTCAATCCGCCGGTGATACGGCTCATTCCTGCGCTGGAAGCTTCTTCGCACTTGCGCAGAGCCTCGTTTACTGCGGCGATGACCATATCCTGAAGCATTTCAACATCTTCGGGGTCGACTGCATCAGGGTCTATCTCAAGGGCAACCAGCTCGCGTTTGCCACTGACAACTGCGCTTACAACGCCGCCGCCTGCAGTTGCGGTGTACTGGGCTTTTTCAAGTTCTTCCTGCATTTTCAGAAGATCCTGCTGCATCTTCTGAGCCTGCTTCATCATCTGCATCTGATTCATTCCGCCGTAGCTGCCGCCACGGAATCCGCCTTTTGCCATTTTTGTATTCCTCCTATATGTGAGAATTTATGTTATTTAAAGGATACTATTTCGAATTTGCCCAGCTCGTCAAGTTTGTCGGGCCCTGTGGACGTGCTTGCTCTTTCAGGGGGTGCGGGGGCTTTGTCAGCATCCACTATGCGCGCTGTAATAACTCTGCCTGCTATGGAGGTGGCTGCCGAGGCAAGCTTTGCAACCACATCGGGGCGGTTGAGCATGTTCAGAGCGAAGGCGCTCTTGATGGAGAGAATTAGCTCGCTGCCGCTTACATAGCCGTCAACCTGAGTGGGGTCTGTGAGCAGAACATAAAGGCCGAAGGGAATAACACCGGAGAGAGCGGACTTGGTCTTTTCCCAAATCTGAGTGCCACTGATTTCCGGAGCTCTTACAGGCGCGGCCGCCGCAATCGGGGCGGTGGGGGGCGCTGCTCTGTAAACAGAGCGTTCTTCAACGGGGGTGTTTTCCTCGCTGAGATAAACCTTGCGCTTGATTTCCACACTCTTGCGGGGCTTGTCATCTTCCTTTTCGCGCATAAAGGAAGGAACATCAAGCTCATCTTCCTCTTCCGGCTCTGCCTTGGGCTCTTCAAAGGAAGGCATCTGGGCAGAAAAGCTCATAAGAGCGGAACGGGGATCGGAGGGGATATCCTCATCCCCGGGGAGGGGAGGCAGCTCGCTTATGGGAGGTAGCTGGGAGAAAATATCCTCTTCGTCATTAAGCTCATCAACAGTGTCGGGAACATATTCCTCCTCTTCCTCATATATGTCAGCCTGCGCTTCGGCGGGATACTCCACGGGGGAATATGGCGCCCCACGCTCATAGGGCTCATCGGGAAGTTCATACTCAAAAGCGGGAGGCGCTTCAGAGGGAGGAGCATAAACCACCGGACGCTCTTTAAGAGATCGAAGCTCCTGCTCCAAAGCGGCAATGCGCTGACGCATCAGGGGAAGATCGTCGCCCAAATCAGGTTCGCAGAGCGTTATGAGACAAAGCTCGCAGACGGTGCGTGCCTGACCGCTGCGGGTGTCCGCAAGGGCAGACTGGATAATGTTTATGTTGTTTACCAATTCTCCGGTGCTGAATTTTCCTGCAAAGGAGCGGAGTGTGCGCTCATCGTAGCATCCGCTGAGAAGCTGCTTGCCGCCGCGGGGAGCCACTATGCTCATAAGTATCTCTCTGTGGAGAGCGCTCAGCTCACCCAACACTGTGGCGGGATCCTTGCCGCCCTGCCAAAGCTCGGTGAAAAGGTCAATAGCGGATGCCGTGTCGTGATTTAGGATATGGCGGAGCATATCGCAGATAAGACGGCTGCCGGCAAGTCCCATAGCGGAGTAAACCGTGGCGCTATCAATTACATTTCGTCCGGAGCACTGGTCAAGCATACTCAAAGCATCGCGCATTCCGCCCTCCGCCAAACCGGCGATAAGAGACGCGGCGTCGGAGCGAAGGTCAAGACCTTCCTGACGGGCGACATACATAAGGCGGTTTTGAACGCTGGCGTTGTCAAGGCGCTTGAAGGAATGGCGCTGGCAGCGGGAGAGAATGGTGGCGGGAACTTTCTGCAGCTCAGTAGTGGCCAGAATGAACATAAGATGCTCGGGGGGCTCTTCAAGAATTTTCAAAAGAGCGTTGAAGGCCGGGGTGGAGAGCATATGCACCTCATCAACGATGTAAACGCGCTTTTTCACAGTGGCGGGAGAGAAGATGGCTTCGTCCCTCAAGGCGCGGACAGAGTCAACGCCGTTGTTGCTGGCGGCGTCCATCTCAACAACATCCATAACAGAGCCATCGTCAATGCCGAGGCAGGCGCTGCAGCGGTTGCAGGGATTGCCGTTTACGGGATTGAGGCAGTTAACGGCTTTGGCAAGGATTTTGGCGCAGGTGGTTTTGCCTGTTCCTCTCGTGCCTATGAACAGGTAGGCATGGCTGAGTCTGCCGCCTGCCACCTGATTTTTCAGAGTTTCGGTAATGTGCTCCTGCCCCACAACATCGTCAAATGTTCTGGGACGCCATTTGCGGTATAATGCCTGATACACGGCTTTTTACCTCCTCTGAGCTTTTGTGAATATAAATAATACGACCCCGGGCAAGACTGCACACCCTTCTTCGGGAAATGTGACCCATCCGTTACAACGGCAGCCAACTCGGCTCCGGCACCCTCGCGGCACACGGAGTTACCCGCTTAATGCTGCTCGGTTCCCCGCCTGACATGGTTCACGGGACTCCGTTGCGCAAGACCGAAACGTCAACATCGCTTACCGAGGTCAGTCGATACATCACATACCCTTGGTTGGGAATTCATCCCTGCTATAGCGGATTGCAGGTTACAGGGCACCGCTGGCTCCCCGACTAGTGCAGCCTTGCCCGGGGCCGCCAAATTATTTTACTACATTTCGGAAAGATTATCAATAGCAAATAAAATTCTTTACAATTAGGCAAGCAGTGGTATAATTCTTGCTATGGGCCCGTAGCTCAGCTGGGAGAGCGTACGGTTCGCATCCGTAAGGTCGCCGGTTCGATCCCGGTCGGGTCCACCAAGAAAAAGTCCCTTTTGTCGGTAGACAAAAGGGACTTTTTTCATTAAATGTGATATAATCAGTTAGATAAACTTGAATTTGTCGAACTGTCAGAAACACTTGAATCTGTAGAGGTGTATATGAAAGATATTCAATTTAATGATGGAAATAAACGTTTTAATTGTCGTGTAAATGGAATATGCATAAAAGATAATAAGATTTTTTTATCCAAACTGAAAACAGATAAATACTGGACATTTGTTGGCGGAAAGGTAGAGTTTGATGAAACTACTGATAACGCTATTCTTCGTGAATATAAAGAAGAGGTTGGGGTAGATTTACAAGTCGATAAGCTGCTAGCTTTGATTGAAAATTTCTTTGAGCTGCATGGAGATTCATGGCATCAATACATTTTCTTCTACCAACTTAGGGACGACAACAATGCGTTGGAGTTCTTCGAGGGGGAACGAGAAGTTGAAGATAACAAAAATGCGATATATAGATGGTTTGATTTAGCAGAGATACCCAATGTGCCAATAAAGCCCGATTGTTCAAGAGAAATTTTGAGAAATATATCCTCAAACATACAGCACTATATTAATCGTGATAATTAAGCAAATTCTAATCTATAGAACTGTTATATAGATACATTTGTTGTGATTAATTCAGTTAGATAAATAAGAATTTATCGAACGGATAAAGAGCGCGCTTCTCCCTTTGGAAGAGCCAAGGCGCCTGCAATCGAATGTATGTATATAAAAACGGAGCATATCGTTGCCGATATGCTCCGTTAACTGTTTATTGTATTTTCATCTGCGTCTGCGGGTGAGAAGCACAAGGCGCAGCAGCTGCAAAACGGAGGCCAGAAGAGAGGCCACATAGGTCATCGCGGCGGCGCGGAGAACCTTGGAGGCACCGCGAAGCTCATCATCCATCAGCATATTGCTGCCTTCAAGAATTTTCAGAGCTCTTGAGGAAGCGTTGAATTCAACGGGGAGGGTTATCAGCTGAAAGAGAACAACAAAGGTGAAGAGGAATACACCCACCTGCGCAAGACCCGTAAGTCCCAGAATAAGACCGATGAGAATAATGGGCCAGCTCAGCTTTGAGCCGATGTTGGCGATAGGCACTGAAAGGCTGCGCAGCTTCAAAGGTCCGTAGCCAACCGCGTGCTGTATTGCATGGCCGCACTCATGGGCGGCAACGCCTATGGCCGCAACGGAGGTGGAGCCGTAAACGGAATCGGAAAGGCGCAGCACCTTTTCGTTGGGGGAATAGTGATCCGTTAGAGAACCGTTTACCCGCTCAATGCGCACATCGTTTATACCTGCGCCGCTGAGTATGCGCTGAGCCGCCTGCTCCGCGCTGAGTCCGCGTACGGAGCGCATATCGCTGAAACGGCGGAAGGTGGTTTTAACCCTCAGTGACGCAACAGCGCTTATAAGAGCGCCGATTATTACAAGAATATATGTGTAGTCCCAAAAGTACATATGACATTCTCCTTGTTCAGTGTGTATAAAGTATATCATCCCGCCAAAAACGGGTCAAGGGATGCTGTTTACTTGAAGCGGAATATAGACTATAATATTATACGCAAAAAGGAGTGATGGATATGGAAGCAAAATTTCCCAATAAAATCTCCATAGGCATTTTCCCTACGCCCATACATAAGCTTGAAAACATAAGCCGACTTCTTGGCACCAATGTGTATATCAAGCGGGACGATATGAGCGGTCTTGCCCTTGGGGGCAATAAGCTGCGCAAGCTTGAATATCTTCTTGCCGATGCCAAAGCAAAAGGCGCGGAGCTTGTGTTCACTACCGGCGGTGCCCAGAGTAACCACGCAATGCTCACAGCTGCGGCCTGCAGAAAGTTGGGTATGGAATGTATCCTCATTTTGAAAAAGCGAGGTGTCTGCGAAAAGGTGGGCAACCAGCTCCTTAACAGTCTAATGGACATCGATGTACGTTTTATGGATACGGATTCCTATGATGATATCTACGCCGAGATGGACCGTGTGGGCGAGGCTTTTGGCAGACCATATTACAAAATCCCCTGCGGAGGCTCAAATGCCTTGGGCAGTCTGGGCTATGTGGACTGCGTAAAAGAGATTAGCCGTCAGGGAATGGACTTTGACCATATCATCTGCGCGGAAGGCAGCGGCGGCACAATGGCGGGGGTGGCTTTGGGAGCTATGCTCTATGCACCCGGGGCTAAAGTTACGGGAATGATGGTGGATACAGATCCCTTCGATGAAATAACCCCCGCCCTTATGAAAGGCGCGGCGGAAATTCTGGGTCTTGATATAGAGATAAATGACCAAAACTTTGCTCTCAGGGATATGTGCGGCCCCGGTTATGCCATACCCTCGGAGGAGGGCAACGCCGCAGTGGCACTGCTGGCGAGGGAGGAAGGACTTTTCCTCGACCCTGTCTATACGGGAAAAGCCTTTGCAGGGCTTCTGGCAATGGCAAAGGAAGGCGCTTTCAAACCCACGGATAATGTGCTATTTATCCATACCGGCGGCGCAGGCGGACTCTTCGCACTTGGATAATAAAAAAACAGGCCCCCAAAAGGCGATGCGTATAAAACAGCTAACAGGCACGGCAGTTTTCGCAGTGCCTGTTCTTATAGGAATTTCCTTTTTATAATAAACTGCAGGTGAATAATTCAACAAAGCTGAATTTGGCTAACAGGTTCGCAGCGTACCAAAGCCTCCCTCTGATGAGGGAGGTGGTAAAAATCTTTGATTTTTGACGGAGGGAGAGAAAACTACCCCTCAGTCAGCCTTGCTGACAGCTCCCCTGACAAGGAGAGCCTTGGGCACCGTAAGCGCCAGTGAAACAAACTCAAATTTGCAGGTGAACAGATGACGAAGCATATTGCAAATATAATCACGGGTTGTCGTATTTTTGGCAGTATTTTGTTGCTGTTCTTCCCTGCCTTTTCCGTAGCATTTTACATCATATATCTCCTATGCGGTTTTAGTGATATGGTTGATGGAACAATCGCCAGAAAAACAAACAGTACCAGCAAGTTCGGAAGCCAACTGGACACGATTGCAGACCTCATTTTTGTTGTGGTATCTTTGTTTAAGTTGTTGCCAGCAATCCATATTACACAATGGTTGTGGATATGGGGTGGTGTGATTGCGGTTATCAAAATCGGCAATATCATATGGGGATATGTTTCTAAAAAACAGTTTATATCTCCGCATACGATTATGAACAAAGCAACGGGACTGCTGCTGTTCCTATTGCCTTTGACAATCTCCTTCGCGGAAGTGAAATACACTGCCATAGTTGTTTGCTCTATCGCAACATTTTCCGCAATTCAAGAAGGAGTATATATTATTACAGATAATGCACCCAAGTAATCCAATTTCCAATTTGCCTATTAGATTTGCACTGCACCAAAGTCTCCCCTGTGTAAGGGGAGGTGGGCAAAATCTTTGATTTTGCTCGGAGGGGTTGTCAATCCCTCAGTCAGCTTCGCTGACAGCTCCCTTTACACAAGGGAGCCTTTCCGAAACCAGTAAATATTGCAAAAATCCGACCTATGATGAAAGCATAGGTCGGATTTAACTGTTTTATGCGTATCGCCCTTTTGGGGTCTGTTTTTTATTATCGGTTTATCAATAGTTCTCTGCGCGGACCTCGAAGTAGGCCTGGGGATGTGCGCATACGGGGCAGACTTCGGGAGCCTTGACACCCAGCACCAAGTGACCGCAGTTGCGGCACTCCCAAAGGGTTACGCCGCTCTTTTCGAAAACTTCCTTGGCTTCCACATTGTGGAGGAGCTTGCGATAGCGCTCTTCGTGGGTCTTCTCAACTGCTGCAACGCCGCGGAACTGTGCTGCCAGATCAAGGAAGCCTTCTTCCTCGGCATCGGCTGCCATACGGTCATACATATCGGTCCACTCATAGTTCTCGCCCTCGGCTGCGTGGAGGAGATTCTCAGCGGTGTCGCCCAGCTCGCCCAGCGCCTTGAACCAGAGCTTTGCGTGCTCTTTCTCGTTTTCTGCGGTCTTCAGGAAGATCTCTGCGATCTGCTCGAAGCCGGCTTTCTTGGCTACAGATGCAAAATAGGTGTATTTATTGCGGGCCATGGATTCGCCGGCAAATGCCTCCCAAAGATTCTTCTCGGTCTTGCTGCCTGCGAAGGGATTCTTAGCGGGGGCCGCGGGGGCAATCTTCTCAAAGAACTCTGCGCCCTTTTTGCATCTGGGGCAGACGAAATCGGCGGTCATAGGACCCTCGTGAACGTAACCGCAAACTTTGCATTTCCACTTTTCCATTATTTTTACCTCCGTAAATTTTCTTTTTCTTTATGACTTAATAATACACGGTTTCAATAATGTTTTCCGTGATTATATCACATAAAGAATAAATTCCAATAAAAAGAGTATATATAATTATGCCGCAGAATATACCCTTTTTATGAATTATAGTACCGGGATTTTTTCTTGTCAATTAGGATTTGACTTATGTATTCATAGTGATATACTGAAGAAAAAAAGGGGGCAAAGGAGCATGGAATTTAAGAACTATTTCCCCATCTGGAACAAACTTAACAGTGAACAGCAGGAGCGGATAATGGAGGTTCTCCAATTTCACCGGGTGGAGGCAGGAACTCATATCCACGATTCCGGCGCTGAGTGTCTCGGTCTTGTTGTTATGAAAAGCGGACAGCTGCGAACCTATATGCTATCCGAGGACGGACGGGAGGTCAGCATAAGCCGACTTTTTGAATATGATGTAAGTCTGCTCAGCGCCTCCTGCGTTATGCCCGATTTGCAGCTGAATGTTATGATAGAGGCGGAAAAGGACAGCGAATTCTGGTCAATCCCTGCCTGCCTTTTCAAAAATCTGATGGATGAGTCCGCCGTGGTTTCCGGTTTTGCAAACAGCCTTATGAGCAGCAATTTCTCTGAGCTTATGTGGCTTATGGAGCAGATAATGTGGCGATCCTTCGATAAGCGCCTTGCGGCCTTTTTGGTGGAGGAAGTTGCGGTGGAAGGAAGCGCTGAGCTGAAAATCACCCACGAGAAGATTGCAAATCATATGGGAACAGCGCGAGAGGTGGTCACCCGTATGCTCCGCTATTTTCAGAATGAAGGACTTGTGAAGCTCACAAGAGGCAGCGTTGAGGTGCTCAACGAGCCTAAACTAAGAGCGCTTGCTGAATAAAAATATAATCCCCACGGCTGAAGCCGTGGGGATTTTGCTTTTATGCGTCCATACCGCAGGGGCTGGATTTTTCGTGCAGGCGCAGGTCGTTTTTCACGGCGCTGAAGAAGCGGTAGCCGCCGCTGAAGTTATAGGCTTCATAGCCTTCGCCTTCCAGTATTCTGCAGGCTATATAGCTGCGAATTCCGCTGTGGCACATAACATATACCTTCTTGCCCTTTTCTACCTCAGCTATGCGCTGGCGCAGCTCATCAACGGGGATGTTTATAAAGCCATCGGCGTGGCCTGCATCATATTCCCGGGGAGTGCGGGTGTCAAGCAGAATAACGCTGCCGTCTCTGGGCAGAGCGGGTTCATCTTCAACAAACCACTGCTTCAAAACGCCTTTTGCAATGTTTTCCGCCATAAAGCCAGCCATATTAACGGGGTCTTTCGCGGAGGAATAGGGGGGAGCGTAGGCGAGATCAAGCTCGGTAAGCTCGGTGGCCTTAAGTCCTGCGTGGATAGCGGTGGCGATAACATCTATCCGCTTGTCAACGCCTTCATAGCCTATTATCTGGGCGCCAAGAATGCGGTAAGTGCCCTTTTCGAAAACAAGCTTTACGGTCATAACTTTGCCGCCGGGGTAATAGCCTGCGTGGCTCATGGGTGAGAGGATGACCTTGTCGGTATCGAAGCCGGCGGCCTTCGCCCCCGCCTCGTTGAGACCGGTGCAGGCTGCGGTGAGGGAGAAAAACTTCAAAACGCTGCTGCCCTGACTGCCCTTATAGCGGCTGTCTCCGCCGCAGATATTGTCGGCGGCAATTCGTCCCTGCTTATTGGCGGGGCCTGCCAGAGATAGGAGAACATCCTTGCCGCTGACGCTGTGGCGCACCTGAACAGCGTCGCCGACTGCATATATATCGGCGGCGGAGGTCTCCATCCGATCGTTTACAAGGATGCTGCCGCGGATACCGAGCTCAAGACCCGCTGCCCTTGCAAGGGCGGTATCGGGAGTTACGCCGATAGCCATAATTACCATATCGGCAGCAATGGAGGGAGCGCCCTCAATGAGAACATTAAGGCCCTTTTCCGCCTCCTCGAAGCCCTGAACTCCTGCGCCGAGAACAAGCTTTATGCCCTGCTCCCGGGCCTCGCCGTGGATGAAGGAGACCATATCCCTGTCAAAGGGGCTCATAAGCTGATTAAGACGCTCAACTATGGTGACCTCAAGACCTTTCTCGCGGAGGTTTTCAGCCATTTCCATTCCTATGAAGCCGCCGCCCACGATAACCGCGCTGCGGGGAGAAGCGCTGTCAATGAAATCCTTTATCCGGAAGGTATCCTCAACGGTGCGGAGGCTGAAAACACGGGAGTTATCCACGCCGGAGATAGGGGGCACGGTGGATTTCGCGCCGGGGGAGAGGATGAGCTTGTCATAGCTCTCAGTGAACTCTTCGCCGCTTTCAAGATTTTTTACCCTTACGGTTTTTGCGGCGGCATCTATATCGATAACCTCGTGGTGCACACGCATATCAACGCGGAAACGGCTGAAAAAGCTCTCGGGAGTCTGCAGGGTCAGCTCCTCGGGATCATCTATTGTTCCGCCTATGTAATAAGGGAGACCGCAGTTGGCGTAGGATATATAGCCTGTGCGCTCAAAAACGACTATCTCTGCCTTTTCGTCCAGTCTGCGAAGTCTTGCAGCGGCGCTTGCTCCGCCTGCCACACCGCCGACGATTATAACCTTCATAGTGTATTTCTCCTCTCTGAAAAGAAAAATGTTTACCTCCCCATTCTCAGCCATAAAGCTCTCCTTGTCAATAGTAAATAAGGAGGGAGAAGGGGAGAGATGTTAGGCGCATCTATTCAAAGTCTCACCTGATGGGGGAGGCGGTACGGTTTAGCCGTGACGGAGAGGTTGAGAAATAAAGGAACAAAAACTTCTCACTCTGCTTCGTAGTCAGTTCTCCTATCAGGAGCGCAAAGGTACGCTGCTCCCACCGCATTTTCCGCATAAATGCTCTTTTGTAGGGGTCGGACACCCGGCCGACCCGCATTTGGATTGAGCTTAATCATTGTCTCCGACGGCCATATTCTTTTTGCGCCTGCAAAAAGAATATGGAAAGAAAAACAGGCCAAAGAGGGGCGCAGAACGCCCCTCTTTGTAAACTCCCCCGGCGCGGCGGATGGAAATTTATTGTGCCACACAATAAGCGCCTAAACCTTAGGGTACATACCTCGTTTTCCGCTCAGGACGCTGCTGCGCCGAGGTGCCTGTTCGGCACCACAGGGATGATACCTCGTACAATTCGGGAGCTTGGGGGGCAACAGCTTCTGCATTGGATATACTTCCGCAGGAAACGGTTTTGACCATTTCCAGAGACACATAAGTGATGCCCCCTCTGATGAGGGGGCTTTGGTTTCCTATATTTTCAGTTGAGCATTGCCAGAATCTGTGCCTTGGGTCTGGCGCCGCTGGCTTTTTTCACAACCTCGCCGTTGCGCATCACCATAAGGGTGGGGATGCTCATAACTCTGTATTGCCTTGCAAGCTCCGGCTCTTCGTCAATGTTGACCTTGACAACCTTTATATCCTCCCGCTCCCGGGCAATTTCATCTATGAGGGGGACAACTGCGCGGCAGGGACCGCACCAAGGTGCCCAGAAGTCCAGAAGGACAGGCTTTTCGGATGCGATTACTTCGCTGTGGAAATTATTCTTATTTATATTCAGTGCAGACATATTCAAGTCCTCCTTTGTTTTATTTTCAACTTCAGTATACCCGCAAAAGACTTGCTTTTCCGTGACAAAATCACCCATTTGCATTTAAAATCTATTGACAAGGGATATACTTCGTGTTACGATGTATTACACGAAAGGAGGTATGGTATGGACATCCAGCTTAAGCGGGGACTTCTTGATGTCTGCGTTCTGGCGGCAATCAAGGACGGCGAGTCCTACGGCTACAAGATAATTAAGGATATGGCTCCTTATATTAAACTTTCCGAGTCCACCCTCTATACGATTCTCAAGCGCCTTGAAGGGGCGAAAATGCTGACGGTGCGCTCTGCCGAGCATGACGGCAGGCTGCGAAAGTATTACCGCATAACCGATGCGGGTCTTGAGCGCATAGAGGAATTCAGGAAAGAATGGAACGAAATCGTGTCCATTTACCGTTTTGTGACAAAGGAGGATGGAAATGACTAAGGAAAAGTTTCTTGCGATTTTGCGCAAAGGTCTCTCCCCTCTTCCTAAGAAGGAAAGAGACGAGCGTCTCACTTTTTACAGCGAGATGATTGATGACCGCATGGAAGAGGGTCTTTCCGAAGAAGAGGCCGTTGCGGGCATAGGAAATCCTGAGGAAATTGCAAAACAGATTGCGGGCGAAATTCCTTCCGGGGAAAAAGTCGGAAGGGGCAGAAAATTCAGAGCATGGGAGATAGTTCTGCTGGTGCTGGGCAGCCCTCTCTGGATAGCTCTTCTGGCCGCTGTGTTTGCAGTGGTTCTGGCCTTGCTCGTCGTACTGTGGGCAGTTATAGTGTGCTTCTGGGCTGTATTTGCCTCCCTTGCTGCCTGCGCCTTCGGCGGACTTGCCGCGGGAGTTGTGTTCTCTCTTGTGGGTAGTCCCATTGTGGGTCTTGCCATGTTCGGCGCAGCCATGGTCTGCGCGGGCCTTGCCGTATTTGCCTTCTTCGGCTGCAACGCTGCCACAAAGGGTGCGGCATTTTTGAGCAAATGGACAGTGCTTGGAATAATCAGATTTTTCAGAAGAAAGGGGGCGGCATAAATGAGTAAGGCTGCAAAAGTTTGGCTCATCGTGGGCGCAGCTTTGGTTTTGGCGGGATGCGTGGTCTTCTGCTGCGTCCTGAGCTTCCTCGACTGGGATTTCAATAATCTCTCAACAGAAAACTATGAGACCAGAGTTTATGAGTTTGATGACGCCCTTGGCACCATAGACGGCGACATATATATCGAAACGGACACCGCCGATATAGAGATAGTGGCTTCGAGGGATATGGATATCAACACGGCAAAGGTTGTCTGCTATGAAAACATCAAAGAGCCCCACAGCGTTTCCATCTCTGACGGCGTTCTGACAGTCAAATACACTGATGCCAGACAGTTGACGGATTTTATCGGCATTAATAACGACAAGCCTAAAGTAACAATCTATCTTCCCCAGGGAACCTGGGGCAGATACGGAGACCTTTATGTAAAAACCTCCACGGGTGACGTTGCTATTCCCTCCGGCTTGACCTTTGACAGCATTGATGTCACATCCAGCACCGGAGATGTGGATAATTCCGCCTCCGTTATGGGCGGTCTGGAAATTGAAAACAACACCGGCGATGTCAATATGAAGGATATGTATGCTCTCTCAATGAAGCTTTCTACATCCTCGGGAGACATCAGCCTTGAGAATGTGGATTGCCATAACGAGATGAACATTCGTGTTTCCACCGGAAAAACAAAGCTTAAAAATGTGAGCTGCGAAACCTTTGTTTCAAAGGGCACTACGGGCGATATTTTTGTGGAAGAACTGGATGCTTATATGCAGATGAGCATTGAAAGAACCACCGGTGATGTAGAATTTCATTTGGCAACATCGGGCATCCGTGTGTTTACAGATACCGGAGATGTTTACGGCTCCTTCGAAAACGATATGTACTTCAATGTTGAATCCGATACGGGCGATGTGAATGTTCCCGACGGTATCTTTGGCAACAATGTCTGTTATGTAAGAACCAACACGGGAGATGTCAAGATAGAAATTGAGAAGTAAAATCCTGCAAATATAAAAAAGCCACAGCTCGCAAAAGGCGAGCTGTGGCTTTTTTATGTGTATCTTTATCAGCTTCTTGCCATGCCGTCCACGCTGAGGACAACGCCGGTGATGTAACTTGCCTCATCGGAGGCAAGGAACACGAAGGCGTTGGCAATATCCTCGGGCTGACCCAGACGGCGTAGGGGAATCTGGGCGATGAGAGGATCGATAACAGCTTTAGGAACGGCTTTCATCATATCGGTCTCGGTGATACCGGGGGCAACAGCGTTGACGCGGATGCCCTTGGGGCCCAGTTCACGGGCAAGGGAGAGGGTGAAGCCGTTTACGGCGAACTTGGAGGCGGGATATGCAAAGCCGGCGGGCTGGCCGTATTTGCTGACCATAGAGGAGGTGGAGAGGATAACGCCCTCGCCCTGAGCGATCATATAGTCGCTGGCTGCGCGGGTGGCGTTGAAAACGCCCTTAACATTAAGATCCATAACCTTGTCATAGAGCTCCTCGGTATAATTGGAGAAGGGAGTGCTCTCGGAAACACCTGCATTATTAACAAGAATGTCTATGCGTCCGTATTTTTCGTTTATTGCTGCAAAAGCTTCCTTGAGGGACTCCAGACTGCTAAGATCGGGGGCGATGCCCTCCACCTTTGCGTCGGGGTAAGTCTCTTTGAGCTTGCTCACTGCCTTTTCGGCGGAGCCGAGGGAGCTGGCAGTGAGAATAACTGTGGCGCCCTCTTCAATAAATCTTGCTGAGGTGGCATAGCCGATGCCGCGGCTGCCTCCGGTGATAACGGCAACTTTGTCCTTAAGTCTCATTGTTTGTTCCTCCTTTTATGGTTTCTGTGCTTATATTGTATACTTTCAGGCGGTCTTTTTCAAGACGGACAATTTCCGGGACAGGGGCAAACTTTTATCGGGCAGCCGAAAGCTGCCCGATAAAAAGCTTTGAATTTGATTATCAGCCTGCTGCCCAGCCGCCGTCAACAAGGAGAACGTCGCCGCTTATATAGGCAGAGTCATCGCTGGCAAGGAACAGTGCTGCAGATGCGATATTCTCGGGTGAGCCGGGAGCGGGAGCAGTTGCAAGAACATTTTTCACCCGTCCGTAGCCGGCCATATTGGGCATACCCATAGAGCTGCTGATTTCTGTGGCTATTCCGCCGGGGGCAATTGCGTTGCAGCGGATGCCCTGAGGCATATACATGTAGGCCGTGTTTTTTGTAAGGCTTACCACCGCCGCCTTGCTGGCCGTATAAACGGCACCTGCGCAGCTGCGCATAGCGCCCAGAGAGGCAACGTTGATGATGTTTCCGCCGCCGCCCTGCTCAAGAAAGACCTGCACGGCCTTGCGCATAGAGTACATAGGACCATATACGTTCACGGCGAAAACCTGTTCAATTTTCTCGTTTTTTACATCTCCGATGGGGCTCATATCATCCATGATTCCGGCATTGTTTACCAGCACGTCCAGTTTTCCGAATTCCCTGACTGCCAGATCTATGGCACCGACCATAGACTCCTCAGAGCTTACATCACCTGCGTAAGGGATGACCTTTCC
>SVKK01000022.1 GCA_015068425.1 Oscillospiraceae bacterium
GCTTACAAGAGCCACATCCTGAACAAGAAGACCACCAAGCGTAAGAGAGGCCTCCGCCAGAGTGCCATCGCAGACGTGACCAACACTGCTGCAATCAAGCGCATGATACCCTACAAATAAGAGGAGGACTTTGAGAAATGGCAAGAGTTAAAGGCGCGATGATGACGCGCAAGCACAGAAATAAGATCCTTGGCCTTGCTAAGGGCTATTGGGGCGCAAAGTCCAAGCACTATAAGATGGCTAACCAGGCCATGATGAAGTCCGGCCGTTACGCATACGTTGGCCGCAAGCTGAAGAAGAGAGATTTCCGTCAGCTGTGGATTACCCGTATCAGTGCTGCTACCAAGGCAAACGGCATGAACTATTCCACCTTTATGCACGGTCTCAAGCTCGCCGGTATCGATATGAACCGCAAGATGCTGTCCGAGACTGCTATCCATGATCCCGCTGCTTTCACCGCTCTGTGCGAGAAGGCAAAGGCTGCTCTTTAATTAAAGAACAAACACAAAAGACAGAAAACCAAAAGGTTTTCTGTCTTTTTTTTCGAATTTAATTATCAGCGAGATCTTGTTTTGCAATCTCGATAAGAAGAGAGGTTTGATTTTTTTCCGGATGCTCAATAACGTACATGAGCAGTTTTTCAAGCTCCTCACCGATGCGCTTTCCGCTGTATCCGAGTTTAATGAGGTCGTTACCATCTATTGCGAGGCTCTTTGTACTCCAGCATTCACCGCTATCTATAACCTGACGTAGAACAAAGGCAAAGTTGAAATTTTCAACTGTTTTGGCAACAAGTGCAGCTGTTATACATACATCCTGACCGTGGGAAGAGAGAAGGCGTTTCCACCCAACCATGTTGTCCGGTAAATCGTTCGTGAGTATTTCCACTACGGATTCGGCCATTTTTATAGAATTGCGGTCAAAGCGAAGATCTTCAAGAAAACGCTTCGTGCCTGAAATAACACCTTCTTTTTCAAGAAGATAACACATTGCGCATAAGCGACTGTATCCATCTGCCGGGAGAGAGGAGAGGTTTTCAAAGTCGGGGCAATTATTGCCAACGCCGAAGGATTTCATAAGACCGCTTTCAAAAACACAGGTTATCATATAGGTGTTTGGACAGACGAGAAACTTTTTTAATTCATCCTTGATCCGTTCTGCGGAAAGAAAGGCTGCAAGGTGAGCTTTTTCATAAATTGCCGAAAAGGTGTTTGGGTGAATGGAAAAATCCAGCTTGGCGGCAATTCTGAGCCCACGGAACATTCTGAGCGCATCCTCCTCAAAACGTTCACGTGGAGCACCAACGGCTCTTATTAGTTTGTTATTTAAATCTCTTATGCCGTTGAAGGGGTCGATAATTTCGCCGGAAAGTGAATAGGCGATTGCGTTGATAGTATAGTCTCTTCTTGAAAGGTCTTCGGGAAGGCTCGATGCATAAGCAATTGAGTCCGGTCGGCGGTTATCGGTATACACACCATCCGTACGGAAGGTTGTTACTTCAACAACATAATTATCGCTTTTTACAGATACGGTGCCAAACTGCAGACCTGTAGGTATAGCGCTTTTTCCGAAAATGGACATTGTTTTTTCGGGAGGCGCAGAGGTGGTAACATCCCAGTCATAGGGGGTAAGTCCAAGAAGGCAGTCTCTTACACAGCCACCTACGGCATAAGCTTCGTAGCCAGCAGCTTCAAGTTGCTTTATTACATTTTCAACGGCTTCGGGAAGGTTTATGATATTCATATTTTTTCTTACCCCTACAGAGTTTGGCATATTCTACTTGTAATTTTTGATGTTTAACAGTATAATATCTTTTTGTAAAAATTACAACTCTGAATCAAGAGTTTTTAGGAGTTAAAAATGACATCTTTTGACAATTATCTTGTGCCTGGAAAGCACGGTCACCTCATCGGTGTTGGCGGAGTAAGCATGTCTCCGCTTGCTGAAGTACTCACCGGTATGGGGCTTTATATACGCGGTTCTGATATGAGCGAAGGAGCCAACGTTGCGTCCTTGCGTGAAAAGGGCATAAAGGTCATTATCGGACACCGTGAAGAAAATATTGATGATAGCATTGATTTTGTTGTCAGAACTGCAGCTGTCCGGGATGATAACCCCGAGGTTATTGCAGCTCATAGGCTTGGTATTCCTGTTTTTGAGCGTACTCAGGCCTGGGGATCTATTATGCAAGATTATGAGAATGCCCTTTGCATAGCAGGTACTCACGGCAAAACAACCACTACCAGCATGTGTACACATATTATGATGGCCGCTGAGCAGGATCCAACTGTTATGATTGGCGGAACTTTGCCTCTTCTCAAGGCCGGACACAGAGTGGGCAAGGGTAACACAATCATTATGGAAAGCTGCGAGTATTATAATTCTTTCCATAGTTTTTATCCTACGGTTGCCGTTATTCTTGATATTGAAGCTGACCATCTTGATTTTTTCAAAGATCTTGATGATATTAAGGAATCTTTCCGCATCTTCGCATCTCATGTACCTGAAAATGGCCATATAGTTGCAAACTATGATGATGAGAACACTATGGATGCACTTGCCCCCCTTGGACGTAAGCTTGTTACCTTCGGACTGAGCGATAAGGCTGATGTTTGGGCAAAAAATATAAGCTTCCTCGGCACTCAGTCCGATTTTGATGTTATGTATATGGGACGCAAGTTTACCCATGTTTCACTTCGTGTGCCCGGAATGCATTCTGTAAAAAATGCTCTGGCTGCAACTGCTGCAGCGATTTGCCTTGGCGCGGGTCCTCTTGCGGTTAAGTACGGTCTCGCTGCATTTACGGGAGCGGGAAGACGTTTCGAGTTTAAGGGTAAATTTAACGGTGCGGATGTTTATGATGACTATGCCCACCATCCCGGCGAACTTATGTGCCTTATGGATGCTGTAGAACCACTGGGATATAAGAGAACCATTGTTGTTTTCCAACCGCACACCTACACAAGAACTCATGCGTTGTTTGATGATTTTGTTCAGCAGCTTCGCCGTCCCGATATCTGTATTCTTGCTGACATATATGCAGCACGTGAGATAAATACCATTGGTATATCCAGCAAGGATATTGCAAAAGAGATCCCCAACTGTATGTATATTGACAGCTTTGAGGAAATCGAAAAGACCCTGCGCTGGACAGCAGCGCCAGGAGATCTGATACTTACTGTCGGTGCCGGTGACATATATAAAGTTGGAGAAAATCTTCTTAAGAAATAAAAAAATAAAACCTCTCAATTGAGAGGTTTTATTTTTTTATTAATTACTTGGCAAGAACTTTCTTCAGCTTAGCATAGCGGGGGAGAGAGTACTCGGTGGGACGCTCGGGAGTGCCCTGGATGAGGGGCAGAGCATAGTCAATGAAGTCAGCGGTAACACCGTTGCCGTCTGCATTGATCCATTCCTGAGGAACTTTCTTCTCATAGTTTGCAACATCGCTCAGGTTAAGGAGCATGGGCTCGCAGGTATACTCCCCGTTGACCATTACGCGCTTGAATGCAACCATCTTATCGGTTTCGCCATTGACAGCAGACTCAACAGCAACACGACCGGCCATTTCGGCTTCTTCAACGTCTACCTTGGAAGCGAGATGTGCGCCACAACGCTGGAGCAGGCTCAATTCGATACCGCGAACCTTTGCGCCGGTACGCTTCTTGATAGCCTCAGCAAGCTTAACAGCAAGACCGCCAAGCTGAGCGTGACCAAAACCGTCGGTAGCACTGGTCTCAGCTTCGGAAACAAAGCGACCATCGGCATAGTGGATACCCTCGGATACAGCTACGAGAACCTTGTTTTTGGTAGCATAAACCTTCTCTACGTCTGCAAAGAACTTATCCATATCGAAATCGGTCTCAGGAAGGTAGATAAGGTCGGGACCTGCGCCAAAATGGGTGGCGAGAGCAGCGGAGGCAGTGAGCCAGCCTGCGTGACGGCCCATGATTTCGATAACGGTTATCTGGCTGTTGTCATAAACAGTTGCATCCTTATAAACTTCCATGCAGGAAGTTGCGATATATTTTGCTGCGCTGGCGAAGCCGGGGCAGTGGTCAGTGCCGAAAAGATCGTTGTCGATGGTCTTGGGAATACCCATTACGCGGCAGTCATAGCCAACGCGCTGCATGTACTTGCTGATCTTGTTGCAGGTATCCATAGAATCGTTGCCGCCGTTATAGAAGAAGTAACGGACGTCATACTTCTTGAATATCTCAAGAATGCGCTTATAATCTGTGTCATCAACATCGGGGTCAGCAATTTTATAGCGGCAGGAACCCAGCTCGGAAGAGGGTGTGTTGAGCATAAGCTTCAGCTCAGCAGGATCTTCCTGGCTCATATCGTAGAGCTTGTCATCAAGAACGCCCTTAATGCCGTGTGCGGCACCGTAGACATTGGTGATAACGTCGCTGTCAAGGCCTGCTCTGATTGCGCCGTAAGCACTTGCGTTGATAACAGCGGTGGGACCGCCGGACTGACCGATAATGCAGGCGCCTCTGAGAACTTTGGTGTTTTCCATTGAATTTTCCTCCAAAATTAAATTAACATTTTGAATTATAGCACATATTAATAATTTAATTTATAAAAATTTCTAAAAATGTGCAAATAATGGTTTATTTTTTCGCAGATGTTTGATACAATGCAAATGTAGATAAGTTATACCAAACGTTCGTACGTTTCAACTTATAATATTATTTTAGGAGATGTTTGTCAATGCCTATCGTAACTTCCAAGGAAATGTTTGAAAAAGCCTATAAGGGTGGCTATGCCATTGGTGCTTTCAATGTTAACAATATGGAGATCATTCAGGGTATTACTGAGGCTGCCATTGAGCAGCGCGCACCCCTGATTCTTCAGGTTAGCAAAGGCGCACGCAGCTATGCTAAACATGTTTATCTCATGAAGCTTATTGAAGCTGCTGTTGAAGATGCAGAGCAGAGCGCCGGTTTTGCTCTTCCCATTTGTGTTCACCTCGACCATGGTGACAGTTTTGAAATCTGCAAGAGCTGCATTGATGGCGGTTTTACCTCCGTTATGATTGATGCATCCTCTAAGAGCTTTGAGGATAATATTGCCCTTACTAAGCAGGTTGTTCAGTATGCTCACGACCACGGTGTTGTTGTTGAGGCTGAGCTTGGCACTCTTGCCGGTGTTGAGGATGAAGTTAATGTTTCCGCAGAGGATTCTTCCTACACCCGTGCAGAAGATGTTCAGGAGTTTGTAGAGCGCACCGGATGCGATTCTCTTGCAATCGCTATTGGAACCAGCCACGGCGCATATAAGTTCAAGCCCGGCACCGATCCTAAGCTGCGCTTTGATATCCTTGAGGATGTTTCCCGCCGTCTGCCCGGTTTCCCCATTGTTCTCCACGGTTCTTCCTCCGTTCCTCAGGAATTTGTTCAGAAGATCAATGCCAACGGCGGTAATATGCCCGGGGCTATCGGCATTCCCGAAGAGCAGCTTCGCAAGGCTGCGGAGATGGCTGTCTGCAAGATCAATATCGACTCCGACCTGCGTCTTGCTATGACCGCCTGTATCCGTGAGTACTTCAATGCTCATCCCGATCATTTCGATCCCCGCCAGTACCTCAAGCCCGCACGTGTTGCCATCAAGGACATGGTTGCCCATAAGCTCATCAATGTTCTCGGCTGCAACGGCAAGGCATAAAAAGTGTGAATTGTAAAAAAAGCTGCATCACATTGTGATGCAGCTTTTTTTATGCTTTGTTTTTGCTTTTAAGGGTGTCTTCCATTCCGCGGTATACAACAAACTTGCAAAACAGGAATTCCAAAACAAAGTTGGAAAGCATCGTGATAATAAGGATAATAAAATCATTAGCACCATGATGTTCCGCCAAGTCGCCAAGATATGTTGATACAGGAGTAAAAACCAGATAAAATCCAAAGATCTTTGCCATAGCCACCGGCACATTTGTGGCAGACTTGAAGGTGTACCTGCGGTTAAGTGTAAAGTTCCATATAATAGAAAGTATCAGGGAAACAAGGTATGGAATCCAATAATCCTTGATAAAAATCTCGAGAATGGAAAAGGAAACTACCTGAATTATTCCGGCAGAAGCTGAAAACAGCGTAAATTTAATAGCCTGCCATAATTGTTTGTTTTTGTTTTTCATAGTTAATCTCCAATAAAACCGCTTTTGCGTAATATTGCTTCATCACGCCACGCTTTTATTGCATCCTCCGCTTTTTCGAAGAAGAAACTGGGCTCACCGCAGCTCAGACAGACACATTGAAACCAGTCGTTGTTATCAATGAAAAACTGTTCAACCGTAGCGGCTTGGCCGCAAAAGGGACAGGTGAAACCGTTGCGGGCCATCAGACCTTAAAGTTAACACTCTTGGAACCGAGCTCATCCTGATGGAACTCATAGTCCTTGCCGGGGAGTATAGCGTTGAGAACAATACCAACAATGGCAGCAACAGCAAGACCGGAGAGGGTAACGCTGAACTTTCCGATGGGGATTACAATAGAGCCGGCATAAGTAATACCAATGGACAGAACAAGAATAAGAGCGGCAATAATAACGTTTCTGGAGTTTGTAAAGTCAACCTTGTTTTCAACAACGTTACGGACACCGACAGCGGAGATCATACCGTAAAGAACGAGGCTGACACCGCCGATGGTCGCAGCAGGCATGGCAGCGATAAGAGCAGCAAACTTGGGGCAGAAAGAGAAGATAACGGCGATGATAGCTGCAAGACGGATCACGCGGGGGTCATAGACACGGCTGAGAGCCAGAACACCTGTGTTCTCGCCGTAGGTAGTATTTGCGGGAGCACCGAAGAGAGATGCAAGAGTGGTGGCGAGACCGTCACCAAGCAAGGTGCGGTGGAAGCCGGGATCAACAAGATAGTTTCGCTCGCAGGTGGAAGAAATGGCGCACATATCGCCGATATGCTCAACCATGGTAGCAATGGCAAGGGGAACAATAGTTACAACGGCAGTAATAAGAAGTCCTGCGTCAAAATCACCGGAGAAAAGACCGAATACAGTGTTCTGCCACTGGAAGGGGAGACCAATCCAGGGAGCATCCTTAACAGCGGTAAAATCAACATTACCGGTTACAGCTGCAAGAATATAAGAAATAACAACGCCAAGAAGAATTGGAATGATTTTTATCATACCTTTGCCCCAGATGTTGCAGACAATAACAACTGCAATTGCAACAACGGCTATCCACCAGTTGGTAGCGCAGTTGGTAATTGCGGAACCGGAGAAACTAAGGCCGATAGAAATAATTATAGGACCGGTAACGATAGGGGGGAAGAAGCGCATAACCTTTTTAATGCCAAATATCTTAAAAAGAGCGGCAAGAACAACATAAAGAATACCGGCACAGGCAACGCCAAAACAAGCGTATGGGAGGAGCTCCGCTTCGCCGTTGGGAGCAATTGCAAAGTAACCTGCAAGAAACGCAAAAGAAGATCCTAGAAAAGCAGGAACCTTGCCCTTAGCAAGCAGATGGAAAAGGAGAGTTCCGATACCAGCAAAAAGAAGGGTTGCAGAAACGCTAAGGCCTGTCAGAGCGGGAACAAGAACTGTTGCGCCGAACATAGCGAACATATGCTGGAAGCCAAGAACCAGCATTCTGGGGGCGCCAAGCTTGCGTGCGTCATACACAGGCTCGGTGCCGATTTTAACTTTTTCTTTGCTCATAATTTTCCTCCAAACTTACTTTCTTTCTAACTTGTGGTAAATGCTTATATTAGTTTCTCCGTCGCTCTCTTCAAGCTTAACGGATACAAACTCGGAATGAGAAGTTGGAATATTTTTTCCAACAAAGTTTGCTTTAATGGGAAGCTCGGCATGGCCTCTGTCCACCATTGCAAAAAGCTGAATACGTGCGGGACGGCTTATGGCCATTATCGCATCCAGCGCTGCCCGCGAGGTCCGGCATGTGTAGATAACATCATCTACAAGTATAACGGTCTTGTCCTTAATTGAAAAAGGAATGTTAGTGTCGCTTACAACAGGGGCGTCGCTCACTTTGCTCAGGTCATCTCTGTAAAGAGTTATATCAAGTTCGCCCACAGGAACATCAACATTTTCAATATTCTTAATGTTTTCCGCAATTCTTTTGGCAAGGGGTACGCCGCGAGTTTTAATTCCAATGAGGCAGATGTTATCAACCCCCTGGTTTTTTTCGATAATCTGGTGCGCAATGCGAACAAGAGTTCGTTCCACACCGGCGGCATCCATTATCTGGGCCTTGAACTTAAGCTCCATAATTATTCTCCCGAAAGCTGTATTGCATTTATTGTAACACAATGCAAAATATTTACAAGAAAAAAGAGAAGCGCTGCTGCACTTCTCTTTTAATATATTTTACTTTTTAAACCCGTCTTTAAGGGCAACGGCGCGATTGAAGACAAGGTGTTCGGGAGAGGAATCCTTGCTGTCAGCGCAGAAATAACCCATACGCAGGAACTGAAAACGGTCTCCGGTTTTCGCGTCACGGAGCATATTTTCAACCCTTGCGCCGGTGAGAATTTCCAGAGATTCACTGTTCATGCAATCGATATAATCCTTGCCTTCGCCGTCGGGATTTTCGTCAGCGAAGAGATTGGAATAAAGACGAATCTCGGCATCTGCGCAGTTGTTTGCATCAACCCAATGTATGGTAGCGCCCTTGACCTTGCGTCCGTCAGCAGGGTCTCCACCGCGGGAATCGGGATCGTAGGTGCAGAAAATTTCAGTGACATTGCCATTTTCGTCCTTAACGCAGCCGGTGCACTTGATGAGGTATGCGCCCTTCAGACGGCACTCGGGTCCCTCGGGATAGAGACGCTTATACTTGGGAACGGGAACTTCGAGGAAGTCTTCGCTCTCAATGTAGCACTCACGGGAGAAGCTTACAAGGCGTGTTCCGGCTTCGGGATCGTTGGGGTTGTTTTCAACCTCAAGCATCTCGCTCTGACCTTCAGGATAATTAGTGATGGTGAGCTTGATGGGGCGAAGAACGGCCATGGCACGCTGCGCGTTCATATTCAGGTCCTCACGAAGACAATGCTCAAGGAAACCGAACTCAATGGTGCTGGGAACCTTTGCAACGCCGATGCGGTCGCAGAAATTGCGGATTGCTGCGGGGGTATATCCGCGACGGCGAAGTCCGCAGAGCGTGGGCATACGGGGGTCATCCCAACCGGATACCAGATTGTTTTCAACAAGGTAGCGAAGCTTGCGCTTGGACATAACGGTGTAGTTGATGCCGAGGCGGGCAAACTCGATCTGGCGGGGCTTGCACGGAACGGAAACATTGTTGACAACCCAGTCATAAAGAGGACGATGGTCTTCATACTCAAGAGAGCAGAGAGAATGGGTTATACCCTCAAGAGCGTCCTGAATGGGATGGGCGAAGTCATACATGGGGAAGATGCACCATTTAGTGCCCTGACGGTGATGCTCAATATACTTAATGCGGTAAATGACGGGGTCGCGCATATTGAAGTTACCGCTTGCAAGATCTATCTTTGCGCGAAGGGTGTATTTACCCTCAGGGAATTCTCCATTGCGCATACGCTCGAAAAGATCGAGGCTCTCCTCGATGGGTCGGTCTCTGTAAGGAGAAGTTGCGGGAGTGCCGATATCTCCGCGATTAGCCTTGAATTCCTCAGGACTCAGCTCGCAAACATAAGCAAGACCCTTATTGATAAGTTCAACAGCGTATTCATAATCCTTTTCAAAGTAATCGCTTCCGTAGAAAAAGCGGTCACCCCAGTCGAAACCGAGCCAGTGAATATCTTCCTGTATGGCGTCTACATATTCGGTATCTTCTTTCGCGGGATTGGTATCGTCCATGCGGAGATTGCAAAGTCCATTAAATTTTTCGGCAGTACCGAAGTCTATGCAGAGTGCCTTGCAATGACCGATATGGAGATAACCGTTGGGCTCAGGGGGGAAACGGGTATGGACAGTCTGACCCTCAAAGCGTCCACCGCGAGCAAGGTCTTCTTTTATAAACTCATGTATAAAGTTGCTGCTGATTTCTTCCATTTATTTTCAACTCCATTGAAAAAATTCAACTTAACTTTGGTATTATACACCATGTTTTGTATATTTACAAGTTTTTGAATTTGCTTTTTAAGAAATATATTTGACAAATAATAATAGTTATGGGTATAATATGTGAGTTAAATGCTGCGATAGGCAGGAGTAGAAAGCTTTTAACCCCTTCAGAGAGGAAACGGTTGCTGTGAGTTTCCGGGGTGAGCTTGCGAAGGTCGGCCTTGAGCTTTCTCCTTGAAAGAAAGTAGGGGAGGGCGGGAGCTCCCGTTACAGAGCGTTGAGTGCCGCTTTTATAGCGGAATTCAGGTGGTACCACGGTTAATTTATCGCCCTGAGATTTTTATCTCGGGGTTTTTCATTTTTTAAGGAGGATATCCAAATGAAAGAATTGCCTAAAATTTATGAACCCCAGGCAGTTGAACAGAAAATCTATGATATGTGGATGAAAGGCGGCTATTTTAAAGGTGAAATAGATCCCGATAAGAAGCCTTTCTCCATTGTTATGCCCCCTCCCAATGTTACCGGTCAGCTCCATATGGGTCATGCTATGGACTGCACTCTGCAGGACATTCTCACCCGTTATAAAAGAATGCAGGGCTATGCTGCGCTCTGGCTTCCCGGCACAGACCATGCCGGTATTGCAACTCAGATAAAGGTTGAAGAGGAGCTTCGCACTAAGGAAGGGCTTACCCGTTATGACCTTGGTCGCGAGAGGTTCCTTGAGCGCGTCTGGGAATGGAAGGAAAAGTACGGCAATCGTATAGTTGAACAGCAGAAGGTTCTCGGCACTTCCTGCGATTGGGATCGCCAGCGCTTCACTATGGATGAAGGCTGCTCCAAGGCAGTTCGCGAGGTATTCGTCTCTCTCTATGAAAAGGGACTTATCTATAAGGGAAGCCGCATTATCAATTGGTGCCCCCATTGCCGCACTGCTCTTAGCGACGCTGAGGTGGAGTTCAAGGCCGAGCCCGGTCATCTCTGGCACATAAAGTATCCCATCAAGGATTCCGAGGAATATCTCGTTGTTGCCACTACCCGTCCTGAGACTATGCTTGGTGACAGCGGTGTTGCTGTTCACCCCGAAGATGAGAGATATACCCATCTTGTTGGAAAAACCGTTATTCTTCCCCTTGTTGGCCGTGAGATTCCCGTTGTCGCCGATGACTTCGTAGAGCTTGGCTTCGGTACCGGCGCAGTTAAGCTGACTCCCTGTCACGACCCCAACGACTATGAAGCAGGTCTTCGCCATAATCTTGAGCAGATTCTTGTCATTGATGAGGATGCAAAGATTATTAACGGCGGCAAGTATGATGGCCTTGACCGTTACGATGCAAGAAGAGCCATTCTTATCGACCTGGATGAGGCAGGATATCTTCTCAAAACCGAGGATTATCAGCATAATGTCAGCACCTGCTATCGCTGCGGCACTACCGTTGAACCCCTCACCAGTCCTCAGTGGTTTGTGAAGATGGGACCCCTTGCCAAGGAAGGCATACGCTCCGTTCGTGAGGGCGAGGTAAAATTCGTTCCCGAGCGCTTTACCAAAAACTATATGAACTGGATGGAAAATCTCCATGACTGGTGCATTTCCCGCCAGCTCTGGTGGGGTCATCAGATTCCCGCGTGGTACTGCGATGAGTGCGGCAAGATAACAGTTTCCCGTGAGGATGCAACCGAGTGCGCACATTGCGGCAGTAAAGCTATCACTCGCGATGAAGATGTTCTTGATACCTGGTTCTCCTCTGCACTCTGGCCCTTCTCCACTATGGGATGGCCCGAGAAGACTCCCGAGCTTGATTATTGGTATCCCACCAGCGTTCTTGTAACCGGCTACGATATCATCACTTTCTGGGTTTCCCGTATGATTACCTCCGGATTGGAGCATATGGGCAAGCACCCCTTTGACACAGTGTTTATTCACGGTCTTGTTCGTGATAACAAGGGACGCAAAATGAGCAAGAGCCTTGGTAACGGCATTGATCCTCTGGAGATGGCTGAAAAGTACGGCGCCGATGCTCTCCGCTTCAATCTCATCACCGGCAACAGCCCCGGAAACGATACCCGCTTCTTTGTAGAAAAGACCGAGGCAATGCGCAACTTCTGCAACAAGATCTGGAACGCCAGTCGTTTCGTGATGATGAATCTCACCATTGATGAGAATACTCTTCCTGAAAAGCTGGAACTTGAGGACAAGTGGATTCTTTCCAAACTCAACACCGTTATCAAAGAAGTCTGCGATAATATGGATAAGTATGAGCTTGGTGTTGCGTCTGCCAAGATTTATGATTTCATTTGGGACAGCTTCTGCGATTGGTATATTGAACTTACCAAGCCCCGCCTTAACGGCGAAAATGAAGAGGCAAAGATTGGCGCACAGAAGGTTCTCCTGTATGTTCTCACTGAGATACTGAAGCTTCTCCATCCCTTTATGCCTTTCATTACCGAGGAAATCTGGCAGGCTCTGCCTCACGAGGGTGAAGCTCTCATTATTGCCGAGTATCCCAAGTACAGCGAGGAGCTGAACTTCGCCCAGGATGAGAGCAACTTCGAGATGGTAATGGATGCTATTAAGGCCATCCGCGCACGCCGTGCGGAGATGAATGTACCTCCCTCCAGAAAGAGCCATCTCTACATTGTAAGCGAAAATCCCGATGCCTTTGCAGCAGGCGAAGCATTCATCTGCAAGCTGGCATACGCAAGCGAGGTAACTGTTTCCACCGCTGCTCCTGAATCCACCGACGGTATGGTTGGCGTTGTTACCGATGCGTCCCGTATGTTTATGCCAATGGCAGACCTTGTGGATTTCGAAAAGGAACGTGCCCGTATAAATAAGGAGCTTGCAAATGCAGAGAAGCAGCTGGCAGGTCAGATCGCAAAGCTTGCCAATGAAAACTTCATTTCCCGAGCTCCTGAGGCAGTTGTTAATGCTGAGCGTGAAAAGAAAGCTAAGCTTGAAGCTCTAATAGAAAACCTCAAGGAAAGCCTTGCAAGACTTGGCTGATAAAAAAGAGACCATCAATAGATGGTCTCTTTTTTTATTTAAGCTTGTATCCGCAGGCTATAATTGCAGCTTTTGCAAGAATGAGCGTTGGGTCAACGGCGGGGAAGGAGAGAGAGTACATATCCATAGCAAGAGGAAGCTCGGTGCAGCCGAGGATAAGGGTTTCAGCTCCTTTTGAAAAAAGCGTATTAACTGCTTTGCAAAATTCAGCAGTATCATAATCGGCTTTTCCTGCCTTGACTCCGTCATAAATAACTCCCATAACAGCATCCTGTTCGATGCCAACGGGGCAAACAAGCTCAATGCCGTATTTTTCGGCTGCACGGGCATATATACCGCTTTCAACCGTTCCGCTGCTGGCCAGAAGGCCGGCTTTTTTTATCCCGTTGGACTTTAGATAAGCCATAGTTTCATAGAGCATATTCAGCCGCTCAACCTGGCAGTCCTCGCCGAGCGAATCATAAAAGAAATGAGCGGTATTGCAGCCCATAATAACAACTTCCGCTCCAGCTTCGGTGAGCCTTGAAAGGCTTTCTTTCATTTTTGGAAGGGGATTTTCACCGCCGCGGAGTATTGCAGCAGTTCGGTCGGGAATAGCAGAGTTATTATCAATTATGATATGTATATGTTCACGGTCGCTGTCGGCAGCTGTGTTTTCAACAACTTTTCTAAAAAGGTCGCAGGTGGCAAGTGGCCCCATACCACCAATAATGCCAAGTTTTTTCATATTTATCGCCTCCAAAAAGAATATAACAGAAAATTAGCCTTTTGAACAGACGCTTATCCAAATCTGACATATTTTTCATAGCCAATTATATAAAATTTCAATATCTTACTGAAAGGAAGATGAAAATGAAAATATTTTCCGCGTATAAGGATGGAAGGCTTACATTGTATCTGCAGGGTGAGCTTGATCACCACGGTGTAAAAAATTCTATGGAGCTGATAGGAAGACTAATTGACGAATTTATGCCAAAAGAATGTGTTGTAGAGCTTTCAAAGCTCAGCTTTATGGATTCCTCCGGAATAGCGCTGATTTTGAAAATACACAGATTAATGCTGTTGCGAGGTGGAAAAGCATGGATTGAAAATGCGGATAAACAACCATTGAGAGTTATAGATGCCTCGGGAATCGACAGAATAATCGGAATATCTATGAATAAGGAGATTTGAAATGAAAACAAGAAATTACATAAAACTTGAATTTCCGGCAAAGAGCTGCAATGAAGCATTTGCAAGGACTGCGGTAGGAGCCTTCGCGGCACAGCTTGATCCTTGTATTGATGAATTGGGAGATATTAAAACCGCAGTAAGCGAAGCTGTAACTAACGCGATAGTTCACGCGTACCCCGAAAATATTGGAACTGTTTGGATAAAACTTCGTATTTTAGACGATGACACATTGGAAATATGCGTTAAAGACAAAGGACGGGGAATTGAAAATGTAAAAAAGGCAATGGAACCGCTGTTCACCACCGGAGGGGAGGAACGATGCGGAATGGGATTTACCATTATGGACAGCTTTATGGACAGTGTGAAAGTTATATCTCGCTGTGGAAAAGGAACGAGCGTTATAATGCGCAGAAATATTAGGTCCAAATATGAATCAAAGTGAGATGCTAAGACTGATTGATAGAGTCAAAGCCGGTGAAAATGGTGCAAGCGAGAAGCTTGTTGAGGAAAACTCCGGTTTAATATGGTCGGTTGCAAGACATTTCTTCGGAAGAGGTGTGGAGGCTGAGGATCTGTTTCAAATAGGATGTATTGGCTTTCTTAAGGCAATACAGGGCTTTGACTGCGAATACGGCACACAGTTTTCTACATATGCAGTTCCGAAAATCTCGGGTGAAATAAGACGTTTTCTGCGTGATGACGGAACCATAAAAGTCAGCAGGGGAATAAAGGAGCAGGCGCAGAAGATTCGCAGTGCAAGAAATGAACTTGAACAAAAACTTGGTCGCGAACCGAGTCTCAGCGAATTATCAAAGATGACCTGTTTAAGCCCTGAAGATATAGCGGCTGCTGAAACTGCTACAGGGCCAACTCATTCACTTCAGTACGAAAGCGGCGAGGAAGGATTTTCTCTTGAAAATGTACTTGGCGATTATGGTCAGGAGGAGCGGCTTATTGACCGTTTTTCTCTTGAGGAGGCAATTAAAAAGCTTCCGGAAAAAGAGCAGATGATAATTTCGCTTCGATATTTTCATGGGCTGACTCAGGAAAGGACAAGCCGCGCTGTTGGAGTAAGTCAGGTTCAGGTTTCAAGACTTGAGAGAAAGGCGATTGAGCAGCTTAGAATATATTTAAAAAATTAGATTTAGTTTTTTTTCATTATGTGTTATACTGTCCGAGGATTATATTTGCCTAAGGAGTTATAATGGACAGCTGTTTTGAAAATAGATATATAGAGGCGAGAAGAAAGCTTATTGAAGCCGATTTCGCTAAATTGAATCCCGAGCAGCGAAAGGCGGTTATGACCACAGAAGGACCACTTTTGCTTCTTGCAGGTGCTGGCAGTGGAAAAACAACAGTTTTGATAAATAGAATAGTTAATCTTATGCGCTACGGAAGAGCCTCTGATTCTCTTGAAGTTCCCGATTGGGCAAGGGAAGAAGATATTGCCCTTATGGAAGCCGGACTTAGTGAGGAAAGCCGAAAAGTTGCAGCTCTTGACCCTGTTGAGCCTTGGAGGATTATCGCCATTACCTTTACCAACAAGGCTGCAGGAGAGCTTAAAAGTCGCCTTGAGAGAGCTTTGGGTGAAGGTGCCAACGACATCTGGGCCCAGACCTTCCATTCAGCCTGTGTAAGAATTCTGCGCAGGGATGCGGAGCGTATGGGTTTTAGTCGCTCCTTCACGATTTATGATACCGCCGATAGCCAGAGTCTTATGAAGCGTATTATCAAGGATTTTGACCTTGATGATAAAATGTTTCCCTTCCGTTATGTCTTGTCTGTTATAAGCAAGGCAAAAGACGAAATGCTATCTCCCGAAGATTATTATGAGCAGGCTAAAAAGAGCTATGATGTTCGCAAAATAAAAGTTGCTGAGCTTTATAAGGAATATACTAAGCGTATGCGCGATGCCGACGCAATGGATTTTGATGACCTTATTCTCAACACAGTTATGCTTCTTCAGGAAAATGGGGATATAAGAGATTATTATCAACGCAAGTTCCGCTATGTTCTTGTTGATGAATATCAGGATACGAATAACCTTCAGTATCTTCTTGCCAGCTCTCTCGCGGGTGGCTATGAGAATATCTGTGTTGTAGGCGATGACGACCAGAGCATTTACAAATTCCGCGGTGCAACAATAAAGAATATTCTTGATTTTGAAGAGCAGTATAAAAGCGCAAGAGTTATTAAGCTTGAGCAAAATTACAGAAGTACAGGACATATTCTGGAGGCAGCAAACGCTGTTATCAGTAATAACAGAGGCAGAAAGGGTAAAAAACTATGGACTGCTGAGGATATGGGCGAGCTTCCTGTTTTGTATGTCGCACCCAACGAAAATGAAGAGGCTCAATATGTGGCAGACCGCATCCTTGAAAATTTCGCTCAGGGCATTAACTGGCGAGAACATGCGGTGCTTTACCGGCTCAACGCCCAGTCAAACCAGCTGGAATATGCGCTCAAGCGGCGAGGCATCCCTTATCGTATATTCGGAGGCACAAAGTTCTTTGACCGCAGCGAGGTAAAGGATATACTCGCTTATATGAATGTCATATCCAATCCTGCTGATGACCTTCGCCTTTTGAGAATTATTAATGTTCCCGCCCGGGGAATAGGTGCTTCCAGTATGGAAAAAGCAATTCAGCTTGCTGCAAATGAGGGCCTTAGCATTTTTGAAATAGTCAAAAATGCTCATAATTATCCCGAGCTTCAGCGAAGTGCGGTCAGACTGCGCCAGTTTGCCGCTATGATTGATGAACTTCGTTTGCTGGCTGAGAATAATCCTAGCGATCTTCTCTATGATGAGCTTATTGATAAAAGCGGATACATACGTGCGCTTCAGGAAAAATCCACACCTGAAAATGATGCCCGTATTGAAAACGTAAAGGAATTGAAGTCCAATATTCTCAGCTATATAAAAGAGACGGGAGATTCAACTCTCCATGGCTTCCTTGATGAGGTGGCTCTTTATACTGACCTTGATAATATGGATAAGGATGCCGACTGCGTTGTTATGATGACAATTCATTCCGCAAAGGGATTGGAATTTCCAAATGTTTTCCTTGTTGGTGCTGAAGAAGGATTGTTTCCGGGAATTCGTGCCATTGGTGAACAGGAGGAAATGGAAGAGGAGCGGCGCCTTTGCTATGTTGCCATTACCCGTGCTATGAAAAAACTTTATATTTCATGTGCAACACAGCGTATGATTTTTGGACGCACAAGCTCAAACAGAGTTTCCCGTTTTGTGGAAGAAATTCCCTCCGAGCATATCAAAAAAAGCTATATTCCCAAGGGTTACAGCTATTCCGATAAACCCAGAGGATTTGAGGATTATAAGAAACCGTCATATGGCAAGAGTACAATGCCTATTATTACGCCCGAAACAAAGAGGGCAGTTCCTCCTGCCTTCAGAAAAGGCGATATGGTTTCTCACCGCTCATTTGGTACGGGAATGATAGTTTCTATGACACCTATGGGTGGGGATCACCTTGTTGAAATTGCTTTTGATAAGGTTGGCACAAAACGCCTTATGCTCAAAGCGGCAAGTAAACTTTTAAGCAAGGTTTAAATTTTACAGAAATAGTAATATAAATAATTAACGGCAGGTTACAATTGTAAAAAGGCACAGCTACATCTATTCAAGGCGACATATAAGTTTATGAGTAATGTTTAACTTCTAAAAATTACAAAGCATATAAAAATCACCTTTGCAAATGCTATTGACGGGATAAAAAAGCCCAATAAACATTGCAAAGGAGATGTAACTATGTCCAGAAAGTCTAACAGCATCATGAATCCCAATGCACGCGAGGCAATGGATCGCTTCAAGATGGAAGCTGCTTCTCAGGTTGGCGTTAACCTCAAGCAGGGTTACAACGGTGACCTCACTTCCCGTCAGGCCGGCAGCGTTGGCGGCCAGATGGTCAAGAAGATGATCGAGGCCTACGAAAACGGCATGCAGTAAATGCAAAACAAGAGAGAGGAAGCGCATATGTCGCTTCCTCTTTTTGCATGATAATATAAAAACAATTATAAATAGGCGATTATATTCATTGACTTTTACATACTAAAGACGTATATTATAGGTGTCTTTAAGCGATACAAAGACTGAATAAACTCAAAGAAAACGGAGGTAAATGAAATGAAAAAGACCCTCGCATTTGTGCTTGTGCTTGTCCTTGTTCTCGGCCTTTTTGCAGGCTGCGGCGCAAAAGAGACTGAAGTCTATGAGTTCACCCTGTCTATGCATGACCCCAAGACCACTCCCAATGCGATATATATGCAGAGCTGGATTGATAAGGTCTATGAAGTAACCGAAGGAAAGGTAAAAATCACCCTTTATGACAACAGCACTCTGTCTGCTGCTACCGATATCGGTGTCAAGGTTGCTGAAGGCGCTGTTGATATTGGCTGGCTCTACACTTCCTACTATGCAGGCCAGTTCCCCCTTGCCGACGTCATTAACCTGCCCTTCCAGGGCTTCGGTGATCCTATCGTTTCTACCAATGTTCTTTGGGATCTCTATGGCGAGTATGACAAGATGCAGGAAGAGTGGGGCGACTATAAGCTCCTCATGCTCTACGGAAACCCCGGTATGATGTTCGCTTCCGCTGATGCTCCTATCACCAGTGTTGCTGACCTGAAGGGTCGCTCCATGCGCTGCCCCGCAGGCGCCATTACCGATCTGCTCACCACCTGGGGCGCAAACCCCATCCCCATGCCTCCTCCCGAGGTCTATGAGTCCATCGAAAAGGGCGTTATCTCCGGTTACATTTTCGAGCCCTCCGGAATTACCAACTTCTCTCTCGAAGAAGTCACCAGCTACTACACCGATCTGCCCATGTATGACGGTCCCTTTGCCCTCATTATGAACATGGATCAGTGGAACAGCCTGCCCAAGGAGCTCCAGGATGCTATTGACTCCATTTCCGGTAAGGAAGCTTCTCTTGGCGCAGCTCAGGCATTTGCTGATGCTGTTAATGTTGCCCGCGATGATATCGTTGCTGCCGGCGGTGAGTTTGTCACTGTTTCCGACGAGGCTAAGGCTGAGTTTGCAGTTGCAGCTGATGAGTATGCTGCAAAGTGGAGCCAGCAGCAGTCTGTTGACGGCTTTGATGCCGCTGCATTCCTTGCAAAGGCAAAGGAGCTTGCTGTTTCTTACGGCGGCTAAGCTTTAATATTGTTACATAGATAAAAAGCATTAATATCCCACCACGCTTCAAGCGTGGTGGGATTATCTAAATGGAGCTACACTGAAAGTGATAGCTGCGAAAGGATTTTACATAAATGGATGTAATTACTATAGGCATTTTAGGAATTGTCGTATTCCTTATTCTGATATTCCTTGGTATGAATATCGGACTTGCGCTGCTTATGGTAGGCTTTGTGGGATATGGTATCATAATCAATCCCAAGGCCGCAATTGCCATACTGCGCACTGACCCTGCAACCAACGCGCGCAACTATTCCTTTATGGTTGTGCCGCTTTTCATACTTATGGGCAACTTTGCCTATCACGCAGGCCTATCCGGCGGACTTTATGACTGCGCAAACAAGTGGTTCAATAAGCTTCCCGGTTCTCTTGCCTGCGCCACAATAGCCGCTTGTGCCGGCTTTGGTGCGATTTGCGGTTCCAATGCTGCTACCTGCGCCACTATGGGTACTATCGCAGTTCCCGAAATGCGTAAGTATGGCTATAATGACCGTCTTGCCACCGGTTCTGTCGCTATGGGCGGTACCCTCGGCATTCTCATACCCCCCAGCACGCCAATGATTATATATTCCATCATTGCGGAGGCTTCTATCGGTGATATGTTTATTGCCGGTATTCTTCCCGGAATTATGATGGCAGTCCTATGTATTGCCACTATAGTCATTCAGGTAACTACCAATAAATCCCTTGCTCCTCGCGGCGCTGATTACAGTTGGAAGGAACGTCTTGTTTCTCTGAAGGGACTTATTGGTGTTGTAGTCCTTTTCGGTATTGTTCTCGGCGGAATGTTCCTCGGCTGGTTCTCTGTTAACCAGGCATCTGCAGTGGGCGCCTTCCTGGCAATGGTGATTATGGGGATCAATATGATGATACGCGGCGAGTTTACATGGAAGAACTTCTGGCTTAAGTTCAAGGCCGCAATGTGGACTTCCATTCAGACCTTTGCCATGACATTTCTTATCATTATTGGCGCTGATGTTTTCTGCAAGTTCCTCACCATTTCTACCATTCCCACTGTCCTTGCCGATTACATCGGCGGCTTGGATGTCTCCAAATATATTATTATCCTTCTGATGACCATTGTTTACCTTTTCCTCGGAATGATAATGGACGAGCTTCCCATGATAATGCTCACAGTTCCCATCTTCTGGCCCATTGCTCAGACTCTTGGCTTTGATGTTATTTGGTTTGGTATCTATGTCATCCTCGTTATGGAACTTGGCGCCATTGCTCCTCCTGTTGGACTAAACTGCTTTATCATATCGGGCGTCGCAAAGGATATACCCCTCAGCACAATATACAAGGGAGCTTTGCCATTTGTTATTACAATTTTCATCGGTGTTGCGCTTATAACTATATTCCCTGATATAGTTATGGTGCTTCCCAACCTGAATTGAGGTGGCATCTATGGAAAAAGTTAAAAATATAAGCGCAAAGATTGAGAAATTCACAACTATAGTTGGATATATCAGCTTTGTCTGCGTGGCAGCTATGATGCTCCTTAATGTTGCCGATGTTCTTTATCATAAGCTTTTTAATAAAAATATTATCGGAACTTATGATATTACCCAGCAGCTTCTTATGTGCGCTGTTTTCTGCTCTTTTGCTTATGCTCAGAGTAAAAAAGCACATATTAACATGACTCTTATTATCGCAAAGCTGCCCAGAGCTCTGAGATATATTCTTTTCTCCCTTATGAGTCTCCTTTCAGTTGCGGTTGCTGGTGCAACCACCTGGGCGGCATATATGCAGACTCTTGACAGCATAAACAAGGGCTATGTTACAGACGTTATTTATATGCCTCTCTGGCCCTTTAATCTTGTAATGATAATTGCAATGGCTATATTTACTCTCACAATAGCCTACGATACGGTTCTTTATATAATCGCTATCAAGCGAGAAGATTATGCGGAGATGATCCAGAAAGACTGGACCTGATTTAATTTAATAAAAAGAGGCCATCAAATCATTGATTTGCTGGCCTCTTTTCACTCCTGTGTGATTATTCGCCCGCTTGCTTGATAAATTTCCTGTTTTGGTATAATATTACAGTGTTAGAATGAAAACTATTTGGAGGCAGACTATGATTAAAGATATTCTCTCCGGCTATAAATCTGCAATGCCCAGTGGTGTCCATACTGAGCTTCGCGCTCAGGTGAACCGCAACCGCACCGTTGGATTAATGGGCGGTAACATTATAAAAAATGACAGGGAAGATATATCCGGCGTTTCCGCCCGAAGCTACAAAAACGGCGTATACGGATTTGCATCTATGGCAGAGCTTAGCGATGAAGCTGTTAAAAAGGTTTTGAAGGCTTCTCTGGAAAATGCCGATTTCCTTGATACTCATATTAAAAAGCAGCGGGAGATGTTTCCCGCTATTGCTTCCGGCAAGCAGTTTATGGATATCAGTATGCCTGACCCTGAGCAGAAGACTTATGTTGACATTCTGAGGATGCTTGATGATTATATATCCAATAGATGTCCTGAACTTATTGATCGAATGCTTGTAGCCAATTCTAATGGCGTTGAGAAGCTTCTTATATGTTCTGATGGATATGATACTCATGCTAACATCACGCGCAGTCATATAAAGTTTAAGCTCACAGCAATGGGAGAAAAGGGTAATCCTGTAGATCTTAGCGGCGCTTTCGGCGGTTACGGCTCAATGCTCGACATTGCAAATGATATGCCATCCCTTTATGCAAAAGTGGACGAAATATATGAGCGTCTTATGCAGAAGAGAAACGGCGTTTACCCTGAAGCGGGCGTGAAGACCGTTGTAATGGGTTCTACTATGGCCGGAATATTGGCGCATGAAGCAGTTGGCCATACAGTTGAAGCGGATTTGGTAATTGGCGGAAGTGTGGCAGGACCTTATCTTGGTAAGCAGGTTGCTTCTGAACTTGTCAGCCTTACGGATTTTGCAAATACCGCTTTTGGCGAACAGACACCCCAGCCTATTTATGTTGACGATGAAGGTACACCTGCAGAGGATGCTGAGATTATAAAGAATGGTATTCTTGTTGGCTATATGAATAACCGTGAAAGCGCACAGCGATTTGGAGTAAAGCCCTGCGGAAATGCACGCGCATGGCTCTTTTCCGATGAGCCTCTTATCCGCATGAGAAATACTCTTATTTTACCAGGTAAGGATAAGCTGGAGGATATTATTTCCTCTGTTGATGACGGTTATTATCTTCTCGATTATAATAACGGTCAGGCAGACACAACTGGTGAGTTTATGTTTGGTATCTGCTCCGGATATGAAATCAAAAACGGCAAACTTTGCCGGCCCATTCTTGATACCACAATCAGTGGAGTTGCATTTGATATGCTTAAAACTGTTGATATGGTTTCCGATACTGTTAATTGGACAAGCAGCGGAACTTGCGGAAAGAAGCAGCCAATGCCTGTTGGCATGGGCGGTCCTGCTCTCAGATGCAAGGTTATGATTGGAGGTCGCTGATATGAAGGAACTTAATAGTATTGCGGCATACGCCCTTTCCGCATTGTCTGAGCGAGGGGCTGACAGTGCATCTGTTAGTGCGGCTTATGTTGAAACGCGAGAATTCAATGTTGACGGCGGAGAGTTTTCGCTGTTTCGCACAATGTTTGATAATTCCCTTGTTCTTACCGCTTTGAGAGACGGTAAAAAGGGAAGCGCAGCGATCAACCATTTTGACAATGAGTCTATCATTAATGCTGCTAACAGTTGTATTGCTGCTGCCGATGCATCTGGAGCAGATAAAGATTGGGAATTTGGACCCGATGCAGGCAAGGCTACTTTTGTTGACGGAGTAACAAAGCCCGAGATGGAGCTTTTCTTCTCTCGCTGCAGAGAGCTTGTAAATGTTATTAAACAGGAATATCCTAAGATAATTATCGAGCAGCTTATTGTATCCCACAGATCCCGCAAACAGGTTTATATAAACACAAACGGATCCTGCTTTGACAGATACAGCGGCAGCTACAGTCTTATGATGATGTTTTCCGCTCACGAAAACGGGAAAGGATCATCATTCTTCGGATGCGGCTTTAATACTGCGGATCTTTCTGTTCCTTTTATTGAACAAGCATCTCTTCGTCGGGATCTTGCAAGCGTTGAAAAACAAATCCACACAAAATCAATCCCCGGAAAATTTCAGGGAACTGTACTTGTTCCCCCCGGATGCCTTGGGGAAATCCTTTATTATGCCCTTGGAACTTTTGCAGACGGCGCTGCAGTGAATTCCGGAACAAGCATTTGGAAAGATAAGCTTGGCGAGCGCGTTGCGGACGAGAGATTGAATATAAGCCTTTCTCCTTGCTGCGATGATATTATATCCGGCAGCCGCTGGACCTCTGACGGATATCTTACCAAGAAGTTTGATCTGATTAAAAACGGAGTATTGCAGTGTTTTGTCATCAATAAATATTTTGCCAATAAGACCGGGGTTGAGCGATCTTTGAACTATTCTCTTGAAAACCTTGCTGTTGGCGCCGGTGATAAGGCTGTGGAAGAGATTATTAAAGGCATAGACAAAGGCCTTTTGCTTGGCCGAATTTCAGGTGGAAGACCCTCATCTTCCGGTGACTTTTCAATGGTTGCCAAGAACAGCTTTATTATTGAAAACGGCAAGATAGGCGATGCCGTCAGTGAAGTTATGATTAACGGTAATCTGGCTGAAATGCTTAACAGTATTCGCAATATTTCCCTTGAAAAAGAATGTGACGGCGGCACAAGTTTGCCTTGGATTTCTTTTGACGGGATAACAATAAGCGGCAAATAGTTTTAGAAGCACAGAATGTTTGTCTGTGCTTCTTTTATATTTGCTTACTAGTAATTTATCGTTGATGTTTTGATGGGCGGATGTTATTCTATTTATATAGGATTTTTGGAGAATTGATTTATGATTGATAACTACGGAAGGGAAATAAGATATCTGCGTTTGTCTGTTACTGAGCGCTGCAACCTTCGCTGCCGTTACTGTATGCCTGAGGACGGAGTTTTTAAGAAGCGCCACGAGGATATGCTCAGCGAGGATGAAATGATCATGGTTGTTGAGGCTGCGTCACGACTTGGGATAAACAAGCTTCGCATAACCGGCGGGGAGCCCCTTATTAAGAAGAACATAGTTTCCATCTGCAGCAGAGCTTCCGCCGTTAAAGGCATAGACGAAGTTTGTGTCACTACAAACGGAACGCTTCTTCCTGAAATGGCTTCCGAACTTAGGGAAGCAGGCGTTAACAGGGTTAATATAAGCCTTGATACTCTGTCCCGTGAAAAATACGCATATATGAGTCGCAGAGGGGAGCTTGATACTGCCCTCAGAGGAATTGAAGCTGCGATTTATGCCGGCTTTGATAAGGTTAAAATTAATACGGTTTTGATTGGCGGATTTAATGATGACGAAATTTCTTCTCTCGCTGAACTTACTGTAAAATATCCTGTTGACCTTCGCTTTATTGAACTTATGCCAATGTATGACAGTGGTGATTTTGATGAGAAATCATACGTCAGCAGTGAGCTTGTTCTCAAAACTTTACCTGATCTTATCCACCAAAAAGCCGCAGATGGTGTAGCAAAACTATATAAGATTCCCGGCGCGCTGGGCAGTATTGGCATTATTAGTCCGGTAAGTAACCATTTCTGTGCCTCTTGCGACAGAATACGCGTTACCGCAGACGGAAAAGTAAAGCCATGCCTTCATTCTGATATTGAATACTCCCTGAAGGGTTATAACACGGACGAAATGGAGCAGATACTAAAATCCGCTATTCTTTCAAAGCCCCTTGCCCACGAGCCTCTATCCCTTAATCATCGCAGCGGTTCTGGAAGAAATATGAATGAAATTGGAGGCTGAGTTCATGCAAAACGTTCCTATATTTGCTTTTTCAGCCTTCTCTGGGACTGGAAAAACAACAGTAATTGAAAAGTTGGTTTCTGCTTTTACGGCTGAGGGTTACGCCGTTGCCGTTATAAAGCACGATGGTCATGATTTTGTAATTGATCGCCAGGGAAAGGATTCCTATCGTTTTACTTCTGCAGGAGCGGTGGTAAGCTTAATCTCCTCAAAAAGTAAAACTGCGATTATAGAAAGTCGCGAACTTGAGCTGACTCATCTTATTAATAAAATCAATGATGTCGATTTAATTCTGGTTGAGGGGTATAAAAATGCCTCCTTACCCCGAATAGGCATCGCCAGAAAAGCCTGCGGAAAGGGCTTCACAGATACTATAGATAAGTACATTGCGATTATGAGCGATTATGAAGATGTTGATACTGAAATTCCGCATTTCAATATTGATGATATAGAGGGGTTGAAGAGCTTTATTATGAAAAATATGAATGATTTCACTCATTTTAATGATGAAGGCCGAGCAAAAATGGTTGATGTGGGTGAAAAACCCGAAACTCATAGATGCGCTGTTGCCGGAGCCAGAGTGTTTGTCAGCCCGGAAACATATGCATTGATTAAAAATGGGGGGATGAAGAAGGGCGATGTCCTTACCGTTGCACAAATTGCAGGTATTATGGGTGCAAAAAAGACAGCTGAGCTCGTTCCTATGTGCCATAATGTTTTTATCGAGGGTGTTAATATGAAGCTGAGTCTCGACAAAGAGCTTTGCTGTGTTGATATTAGAGCTGAAGTTAACTGCGACGGAAAAACCGGCATTGAGATGGAAGCTCTTACTGCGGTTTCTGTTGCCGCTCTTACCGTTTATGATATGTGCAAGGCGGTTCAGAAAGATATCGTCATAGGTGACATCCGTCTTCTCAGCAAAAGCGGCGGAGTTCACGGCGATTTTGTAAGAAAGGAAGATTGAGACATGGCATATACTGCTGCGGTTATTACAATAAGCGATAAGGGCGCTGTAGGTCAGCGTGTTGATACAAGTGGGCCTGCAATATGTGAGATTCTCAAAAACGAGGGCTGGGAGATAGCTCATACAGAAATAATTCCCGATGATTTTGATAAAATTAAAGAAGTATTCTGCCGCTGCTCCGATAAAATGAAAATTGATTTAATCTTAAGCACCGGAGGCACTGGTTTTTCTCCAAGAGATATTACTCCCGAGGCCACACTTGCAGTTATAGAGAGAAGAACGCCAGGTATACCTGAGGCTATGCGAGCTGAGAGCATGAGAATTACTCCTCACGGATGTTTGAGTCGCAGTGAAGCGGGTATAAGAGGGGGCAGCCTTATCATTAATCTTCCGGGCAGTAAAAAAGCCGCCTGTGAAAATATACTTGCGGTTATTTCTGCTATCCGTCACGGAATTGATATGCTTCATAGCGCCGGCAGCGCTGACTGCGGGGAGGAGAAAAAATGAAGGATAAACCCTCCATCGAAAAATGGATGGCTGAAGCAAAGAGCCATGAAAGCGCTGCAAAATGCGGAATGTATCTGCTTCATAACGGCACTGTAAGAGTTACACCGAGAGCAAAGGTGAGAGAAGGCTCACTTTCGGATAAGGAAGTTAAATCTTTGGTTTTTTTTTATAATGAAGAAAAGCTGAACGAGATCATTGACGACGGATATAAGCTTGAGGGCATTTATTATATCAGAGCATGGCTGAATGAGGGTGAACTGGAAGCCGGAGAGGACATAATGTATGTCCTTATCGGAGGAGATATTCGTCCAAGAGTGATTACGGCTCTTGATTATATCGTAGGCAGAATAAAAAATGAATGCGTTGTAGAAAAAGAAATTTACGTATGAGGTAAGCTATGAGTATCAAGCTTGAAATTTGCTGCGGCAGCCTTGATGATGTTATAAATGCAAAAGCAGGCGGAGCAGATCGGGTTGAACTCAACTCCGCGCTCTTCTTAGGTGGACTTACACCAAGTATGGGACTTGCACGCGAGGCAAAAAAGATCGGAATACCTATTATGGCTATGGTGAGACCCAGGGACGGAGGCTTTTGTTATACCGAAAAAGAGTTTCAATGCATGCTTAACGATGTTGTTGATTTTGCCGTTCTTGGTATTGAGGGGCTTGTTTTCGGTGTGCTTAATGCGGACGGAACAGTGGATAGTGTCAGATGCGCCCAACTGGTCAAAGCTGCGGGTGACAGGCTCAAAGTTTTCCACAGAGCCTTCGATGTGGTGCCTGACTGGAAAAAAGCAATGGATGAGCTTGTTGAATTGGGATTTGATAGAATTCTTACAAGCGGACAGAGAGCCAATTCAATAGAAGGCGCCGCAACATTGAAAGAAATGATCGCCTATGCAGACGGACGAATTGAAATCCTTCCTGCCGGAGGAGTCAGACCGAATAATGTAAAAGAGCTGATAGAAATCAGCGGCTGCAATCAAATCCATGCGTCCGCAGGAAGCAAGTATAAGGACAGTTCCTGCATAGGAAATCCCAATGTTCATTTTGGCTCTTCGGTAGATATGCCTGAAGGTGAATTCAGTGTTACTGACATTGAAAAAGTCAGATCATTAAAGTCGGCAATATAAATATGAACATGTTTATATCTCTTGATTTTTCAATTACAGCATTGTAAAATATAGAAAAAAACGGGAGGTTATTTATGAAAAAATGCACAGATTTGCGTTCCTGTATTGATATGCTCAGAGATATTCCCGGGCAGCTTATTGAGACTGATATTGAAGCAGATCCCCATGCCGAAATATCCGGCGTATACCGCCATGTTGGCGCAGGCGGAACAGTTATGCGTCCTACTAAGCAGAACGGCCCGGCTATGGTCTTCAATAATGTTAAGGGGCATCCCGGCGCAAGAGTTTGTACCGGTATACTTGCAAGCCGTCAGCGAGTCGGCTATATTCTTGGTGAAAAGCCCGAAAGACTTGGCTTTAAACTGATGGAAGCAGTTTCAAATCCTATTCCTCCTGTATTGATTCCAAATGAACGCGCTGTGTGCCAGCAAGAGGTTTATCTTGCCAGCGACCCCGATTTCGATGTAAGAAAGCTTGTTCCCGCTCCCACAAACACAGAGGAAGATGCCGGGCCTTACATAACTATGGGACTTTGTTATGCAACCGATCCCGAGACAGGGGAGAAAGATGTAACCATTCATCGTCTTTGCCTTCAGGGAAAGGACATAATTTCTATGTACTTTGTTCCCGGCGGACGTCATCTTGATATTTTCCGTGAGAAATATGAGAAAATGGGTAAGCCTATGCCCATTTCTATTTCCATAGGCGTCGATCCCGCTATTTGCATTGCGTCCTGCTTTGAGTCTCCCACAACTCCCATTGGATATGATGAGCTTCACTGCGCGGGTGGTCTTCGAGGTGAGCCTGTTGAGCTTACAAAGTGTCTCACAATCGATGAACTTTGCATAGCCAACTCCGAATATGTTCTTGAATGTGAGCTTATACCGGGCGAATATATTCGCGAGGATATTAATACTAACACCGGTTATGCTATGCCGGAATTCCCGGGTTATATTGGCGCTGCTCTTCCTGCGGTGCCTGTTCTTAAAGTTAAGGCTGTTACAACACGCCATAACCCCATTATGCAGACCGTTATCGGGCCCTCTGAGGAGCATGTCAGTATGGCGGGTTTACCCACCGAGGCAAGTATTCTTCTGATGGAAAAGAAGGCCCTTAATGACTTTGTTCAGAATGTTTACTGCGCTCCATTTGGCGGAGGTAAATACGGCGCTGTTATTCAGGTAAAGAAAGTTGCTCCCATAGACGAGGGCAAGCAGAGACAGGCTGGCCTTATTGCTTTTGCCGCGTTTCGTGAACTGAAGCACGTCTTCCTTGTTGACGAAGATGTTGATCTTTTTGACATTAATGATGTAATCTGGGCTATGACAACCCGGTTCCAGGCAGATATGGATATGATTCCTATTCCCGGAGTACGTCTGCACCCCCTTGAGCCCTCCAGTGACCCTGCGTATTCTACATCCTGCCGTCATCACGGCTGTGCCTGCAAGGCGATTTTTGACTGCACTGTTCCTTTTGACTTGAAAGATAAATTTAAGAGATGTTCCTTTATGAACATAGATAAGGATAAGTGGGCCGATGTACTCTGATATCATTAAAGTATCTGCTGCGCAGGGTAATATGCTTGTGGAAGCTAGAGCGTATTATCTCGGTGATGATATAGTTGTGTCTGTGGGAGGCGGAAGCCACTATCATATAGGAGCTGTATCCATTGCCGTCTATGAGCCTGAAAGAGACTCTGCTACAGTAAGCACTCTGTGCGTTTATTCTCATAGAGATGATACCGTTTCCGCTTATTTTGCCAAGAAAATTTCCCGGGAAATGAAATGCACAGTTTCTGTCTCTGCAGGCATACATGTGGATAATGCAAGCGAAATTCAGATTGAGGCGCTTTCAAAGCTCAGCTGTGAATGTTGCGAAAAGCTTGTTTGCCAACTGAAAGCGGGAGGAGCATTATGAGAATTATTGTGGGCGTCTCCGGCGCCAGCGGAGTAATGATGAGTAAAAAGCTTATTGAAACTCTGAAAGCAGAAACAAACTGCGAGATTCATCTCGTAGTCACTGACTCTGCAGCCCAAACATGGGCATTGGAGTGCGGCTGCGATGTTTCTGAGTTATATGATTTAGCTGATGTGAATTATGAGCCTTATGATATGGCTGCGAATATATCCAGTGGAAGTTTTGTCACCGATGGTATGATAGTTCTGCCTTGCAGCATGAAAACCCTTGCCGGTATTGTCAGCGGATATACTGATAATCTTCTTTTACGGGCAGCTGATGTCTGCATTAAAGAGGGAAGGAAACTTATTCTATGCCCAAGGGAAACTCCACTGAGCAAAATCCATCTTCGTAATATGTATGATGCTGCCGATCTTGGCTGCACGATTGTTCCGCCTATGCTAACTTTTTATTCAGGAGCTGAAACCATTGACGAGCAGATAAACCATATTGTAGGAAAAATTCTACTTCAGTTTGGTATTGTTCCGAATAACTTTAAGCAATGGAAAAATTAAAAAAACTCCTCCGGAAACTTGAACTGTACCAGGAATAACGGACAGCAAATAAAAACCCCAATCGTAGAATAGCGTATTATTTCGAAGCCGGACGA